>NZ_CP152003.1:0-613514 GCF_038595065.1 Sutcliffiella sp. FSL R7-0096 | reverse complement strand
ATAAATTGCGCCATAAATCTATAAATAATGTTGCGATGTCCATGCGAAGACCCTCCCTCCCCAAATTTAAATACCTATATATGTGGATATTAGTAAAATTTATAAGGTTTCATTTGAAGTTCGTGCCAAAACAAGTTTTTGGTCTTTCGGAACAGACACGTTGCCCCAAATGGGTCACCGTGTCTGTCCCCTCAACCAGTCTCCTCCTTTTTTGTTTAAAACCGCTCAATTAGGGGAAATTAAAACCACTTTGACTAATACATATTTAGGAGGTTGTTCTGTGAAGAGATTGTTTGGTGTGTTGCAGAAGGTCGGGAAAGCGTTGATGCTTCCTGTCGCGCTTTTGCCTGCTGCGGGTATTTTGCTTGCGTTTGGGAATGCGTTGAAGGAGGAGAATTTGCTGGAGCTGATGCCGTTCCTTGGGGCGGGTTGGATCCAGATGGTAGCGAATATCATGGATGCTGCCGGGGGGATTGTGTTTGATAACCTCCCAGTGCTCTTTGCCGTTGGGGTTGCAGTTGGACTAGCCGGTGGTGAAGGGGTTGCCGCGCTTGCCGCCATCATCGGGTACCTGATCATGAATGCGACGATGGGTGTCGTGCTTGGGGTCGATGACGGAATGCTGGAAGACCCGGCATACGCGAATGTACTTGGAATCAACACGCTTCAGAGTGGGGTGTTCGGCGGAGTAATCGTCGGTATCCTCGCGGCATTCATGTATAATAAGTATTTCAATATTGAATTACCGTCTTACCTTGGGTTCTTTGCCGGTAAGCGATTCGTTCCGATTGTAACAGCTGCTTCGGCAGTTGCGCTCGGAATTCTCATGTCCTTTGTATGGCCGCCAATCCAAGGTGGATTGAACACACTTTCCGAAAGTATGATCAACACAAACCTGACGGTGTCTGCCTTTATTTTCGGTGTGATTGAACGAGCCTTGATTCCATTCGGACTGCATCATATTTTCTACTCACCGTTCTGGTTTGAGTTCGGATCCTATACGACGGAAGCCGGGAATATTGTCCGTGGGGACCAGGCCATGTTCTTTGCGCAGTTGCGTGATGGTGTCGAGCCGACTGCCGGTACATTCATGACAGGTAAGTTCCCGTTCATGATGTTCGGACTACCTGCTGCAGCGCTTGCCATTTATCACACAGCACGCCCGGAGAAAAAGAAAGTGGTCGGCGGAATCATGGCATCTGCTGCCCTAACTTCCTTCCTGACAGGAATCACAGAACCTATTGAATTTTCCTTCCTGTTTGTCGCACCTGTTCTGTTTGCGATTCACACGGTGTTTGCGGGGCTATCTTTTATGGTCATGCATATCTTAGATGTAAAAATCGGGATGACCTTCTCTGGTGGGGTCATCGATTACCTTCTGTTCGGGGTTGTGCCTAACCGGACTGCTTGGTGGTTGGTGATACCGGTGGGGCTTGTATTCTCGGTCATTTACTACTTCGGTTTCCGTTTCGCTATCCAAAAATTCAACCTTGCCACACCTGGTCGTGAAGATGTGGACGAGGATGAGGATGGAGCCTCCACTTCTACTGCCGGTGATCTTCCGCATGATGTGTTAGAGGCAATGGGAGGAAAGCAGAACATCTCCCACCTTGATGCATGTATAACAAGGCTTCGTGTATCGGTAAATGAAATTTCGATGGTTGATAAGGCTCGTCTGAAAAAGCTTGGTGCTTCTGGTGTCCTGGAAGTCGGAAACAACATCCAAGCCATTTTCGGACCAAAATCAGACACCTTAAAATCTCAGATGAAAGACATTATGGATGGTAAAACGCCTCGTCCTGCTAAAACGGACGCCAACAAAGAAGTCGAGCAGCAGATTGAAGAGATTAATCCAGATGCGATGCAGACCAAATCGACAGAAGGCGGATTTATCGCTCCGATCAAGGGGGAAATAAAACCACTCGATGATGTGCCAGATCAAGTCTTCTCCGGAAAAATGATGGGGGACGGCTTTGCCATCGAGCCTTCAGAAGGACTTGTCGTCTCCCCTGTTGACGGAAAAATCGTGAACCTATTCCCGACCAAGCATGCAATTGGGATTGAGTCGAACGAGGGGCACGAAATCCTGATCCACGTCGGTATTGATACAGTGAACTTGAAAGGCGAAGGATTCGAAGCTTTGGTTGCCCAAGGAGATTCCGTGACGAAGGGGCAAGAGCTCCTAAAGTTTGATATGGACTTCATCGGTAAGAATGCTCCTTCGTTGATAACACCAATCGTGTTCACCAACCTTAAGGACGATGAAAAGGTGAAGCTGAATAAGCAAGGTGAAGTTTCATTGAAGGAAGAAGGAATTGTAGAGATATCCAAAGGATAAAATAAAGTGACGTTTCGATCATAATCTGTGGATCGAAACGTTCCTTATTGTTTATTTTCGTAAGGCCTGTATCTCTTACGTATTTTGTACATGGCTAGATAAAAAGCCTATTTATTTTACCGATGGTGGAGTATTATGAAAGGCTGGTGGTGCAGGATTCAATAAAGGCTTGCTTCCCCAGGCACCTGGCATGCTTAAGTATTGGAAGTTGGCCAATCCATCTGGCGCCGGGCCACTTGCCCATTTCCCTTTGCTGCTCTGTTCACCCTCTGATAAAGCTATAAATGTATGAGAAACTTCCGATTTTTCCTTGGAAGTAGGGAATGTACTTGGAACAATGACGCCTTCTTGTGCTTCAAGCTCATGAATAGCTGCCAACCATTGGTTTTGATGCATTCTATCCCTGGCAATAAGGAATGACAACATGTCTCTTACTCCTGGGTCCGTCGTTTGTTCATATAGTCTTACTGCCTGCAGGCGTCCCTGCGTTTCAGCATTTAGGTTTGCCCTGAAATCAGCCAGCAAATTCCCACTTGCAATAACATATCCGGCATTCCATGGCACCCCGACACTATTGACCGGTAACGCGCCAAGGCCTGATACGATTGCATACTGCGGGTTCATCCCACCCATGATCGCTGCCATGACTGGATTTTGGGCCGCTTCCTCTTGCGCTTTTACCGGTGCCCCATCTAGTAGCCTTGCAATCATTGTCGCAAGCATCTCAATATGGGCAAGCTCCTCCGTACCAGTGTCCATCAACAAATCCCGGTACTTATCGTGCCTTCTTGCTCCCCAGCCTTGAAAGAGATATTGAACAGCAACGGAAATCTCCCCGAATTGCCCACCCAAAATCTCCTGTAATCTTGTGGCAAATATGGGATCGGGCTTATCCGGTTTGGCTTCATATTGTAATTCTTTTATGTGAAAAAACAAAACATCTCCACCCTTCCTTAATCTTCACATGTTATATATACTGGCGATGGTTTGTACATCATTCTCAATTTTCCATGCTACAATAAAAGAAAAACCTTTAAGGGAGGATATAAAATGGAAAAGCATCGTATCTACACTATGAGTTTCGCAGGTGTCTACCCTCACTATGTATCAAAGGCAGAGAGAAAAGGACGCACCAAAGCAGAAGTGGATGAGATCATCCGTTGGCTGACGGGCTATAGCCAGGAAGAGTTTAGAAATGGTACTGGAAAAGAAAACAGATTTTGAAACTTTCTTTGCGGAAGCTCCCACAATGAATGCTTCACGATCCTTGATTAAAGGCGTTGTTTGCGGTGTCCGAGTGGAAAACATTGAAGAACCAACCATGCGTGAAATTCGTTATTTGGATAAATTGATTGATGAATTAGCCAAGGGAAAAGCGATGGAGAAGATATTGCGGGCTTAGGAAACTGGCCACTTTACCCACCCGTTTGTGTAAGAAAATGAAAAACACTGATTTCGTAAGAATCGGTGTTTTTGTTCAGTCCACAGCATACTATTATGGAACAAGGGGGGACTTTATGCAAAAGAGCACTATAATGGGGACACTATTCTTCCTATTATCCGCCATTCCTTTGGTCGCCTTTATGACTTCATGGGGGTCTGCATTAATTGAACTGTTCAACAAAGTGACTATCTTTATTCCCATAGTTTGTGGTTTAGTAGGTTTAATTGTAAGTATAGTTGGAGTAAAAGGCTGGCAGAAGGGTTGGCTGATTGCGGCAAACTTACTTAGTATTTGTGGATGGGTATTATTACTATTTGTAGCGATTTTCGGTTTTCAAGCACCATAGATTTCGACAAGAAGACATGGAAATTCTCCAATTAGGAAAAGGATGTTTTTCCACCATACCTTTTTCAAAAGTTAATTAAGATTTTTTCGCTGAACCCCTTGTCACTCAAGGGGCTATTATTTTGTTCAACAAACGTTTGTTTAAAAAATTCTATTCCAGGATAAATGTTTCCCGGGAAATTTGTCGCTTTAATACGAAAAATGATAGGTTTGTGAATTATACCACTACACCTTTTTTAAAAGTTAATCTTTTAAATATATTTTCCTCCTTACTGCCCCATAGCTTTGAACTTTTCTTAATCCAACGTTTGTTTAAAAATTACTATTTTAGAATGCAGAAAAGGACAACCCATTTTCCAATAAGGGCTGTCCTTTTCCATTGTTAGCTCAAGTCCATGATGAAGTCTGTCGATTGAAAGAATAACAAACTAACGAGGATAATGATGAGTGGCAGCAGCATACCTAGAATGCTACATATTAATCCTGCCTTGGCATATCCTCGCCCTATTTGATCGGTTTTCTGGATTTCATTAAGTCCAATCAGAGCGAGGACAAAACCCGGAACCGCAAAGAGCATGCTCAAAAAACTGATGACGCAACATAATATTGATAAGATACCAAGAATTAAAGAAAGAATAGCGTTACTATTTAGCTTTCCCGTCTCAGAATGTGGAACAGAACTATTCATTTTCGTCACCTACCATTCTAATTCAGTGAATGTTAGAAGATTTACACTCTAACTGCATTATAGCCATCCTTAGCTACAACACGCCACTACTTTTCTTATACCCTCTTCCCTAATCCAAATCTCTCCATCTCTAATTTCATCATTTATATTGGCTTGATTTAGACGTTCAATCTGGTTATCTGTTTTTTCTGTCCAGTAAATAGTACTGCAAGCAGATATGGTTATAAGTAAATCAAGAAAGGCACTAAGACAGGCACCTTGACCCACATTAACTGACCCACAACTGTGTGATTGCCATAAATAAAAACAAAACCCCTAGAAAAAAATCAGTCAAATAGACCTTCTTTTCATCTCTGTGATAGTGCGATTCTACACCATTCATGACATTCATTAGTCCCACTACAATAAAGGCATACCCTAAATACACCCCATTAAAATCATCCCTATACCCTAGTATCAAAAGAGCAATCATCCCTATAAAGAATATTATCCTAACTGCCGCTACCGGCTTCGAACTTTTCTTACGTTTTACTTTTTCAAAAAACAATCCCATCTAGTACAACTCCTATTAGCTTCTATCTCTGATTAAGTAAAGCAAGATATTTAAAGCACTGACCCCAAGTATGAACATGAACAAAATCATTCCCACACTATCCCCTGTAAGATTTAGTTCATCGGCCACTATGGCACTGAAGAATAGCACTTGACCGGCAACCACCACATTTATAAGGGAAATGATCAGCACAGTTAAAGTTGATAGTCTCATAGCTTTCCATTTGGGTACGACAATGATTATAAAAAGTAAGATTGATGACACTAATACTGTATATAGAATAGGTCTCAGCAAAGCAAATGCTCCTGCTATTTCAAATGTGGAATAAGTATACACTAGTCAGTCCTCCGTTTTCATATAGGAAAGAGCTCGCTTTACGACAACAGCGAAATAGAGGAAAAGGGTATAAGTGGTGACTCCTGCGAAATAAAAAGGTAGTTTTTCTACTGTGTTTGATGTGTGAGGAACTCCATGTGCCTCGTTATACCAGGCCAGATCTTTGTTGCAGTACCATATTGCGAGATATGTAAGTAATAAAAAGATAAACGCAAGGGAGACCTTACGATGAAAAGTGACCCTCTTAAGGCTTATTTTCATGGCTAGTTTTATAGATGTAAGGTTCCCGGGGTCTTCACTGATTTTATTAAAAGGAATGATAAAGTACAGCATCAACCCTCCCCATATTATAGAACTCACTATCCATTCCATCACTTTATGATGGCCCCTTTCCTCCCGCTATTACTATTAACTAAACGAAATGGATAAGGGAAAAGTTCCATGTTTAAATGGATGAAAAAAAGTGCTTTCTGTGCTAAGAACCTTAAAAACTACATCCACTCACCAATAAAGCAAACATGAATCCCACAACCATAATAATCAAGGATGCTTTCGCAAAATTCTTCAAGTTTACGTTATGATCACCAAAAGCCAAAACAAGCAAAACAATTATATTTATGAGAGGGATAGCTATAAGGAGCAAGACGACAATCCAGGTACCGATCGTTACTCCACTATTATCCCAGTCATGTCGCGTAGGACTGGTCCCATGGTTTATGTGATTTGATTGCTGATAGTGATAGTCATTGTAATCCATTGCCCTCCTCCTTTTCACGGGTTCAATTAAACAATTCCAACCACCATGGATAATCGAACAGTTCAAGATACTCTTCTTCACTCGGATTGGTCCCCGCCGCAAGCAGCGATAATGCGAAAATCAGGAGCCAAATACTATGGAATACCACAAGAAATTTCTTCATCCATCACACCCCAAAACGACTAAAGTGCCTTCTCAATCCTTCCCCTAAAATATTGAACGTCAAAATAACATACATAATGGCAAACGCTGCTGCTGCCGGAATCCACACGGCCGTATAGATATCTTTACGGGCATCTCCCAAAATAGTCGGCCAGTTGAAGCTTGTATTCACCAACTGGAACATTCCTCCCGGTGGAACCTCTACAAATTGCATCGTAATAAAAATCGAGAAAATCCCGAGCTGACCGATAATTAAAGCAACTCTACCAATATCAAAGCAATAATTAACAAGCATGGTCGGGAGCAGTGTAGGCAGGTAGTGGTTTTTGGCAAGGCCGAAATTTGTGACACCCACAGTGCGAGCTGCATCTATATACGGTTTATTTTTCACATGGATCAATTGATCCCTGGTGGTCACCCCAACGCGCCCCACTTCCACCAATGCTATGCTGAAAATGACAATCCAGAACCTATTTTCGGCATAAATTAAAAGTGGCAGGTTGAAGGCAAGAATGGCAAAGAAAATCACAGGCATGCTGGAGAAAATCTGATCCCACACATTGAGAACGTTTGAGATGAACCGACCTCCTAATGATGCAATCGCACCAAGCATTACTCCCACAAGATAACGGATGGTGGTGATCAAGAAAATGAGTAACAATGTATCCTTGGCCCCCATGACGAGAAGACTCACCATGTTTCTGCCTTCATGATCAGAGCCAAGCGGGAAGTCCGCGGATGGAGCAAAGGGTGCTTTCTCGAGACCACCTGACTCTGGGAATATCAAACGCTTTTCCTCTAGTCCCTCTTTCACATATGGAAAATAGGAGCCAAATGCAGCCACCAGGATTAACAGCAATAGAAAAAGTCCACCGGTCCATAGCGCTTTGTTTTTCAACATCCCTTATTCCCCCTTTTGGCTGAGTCTTGTCAGCAGAATCATTTTTACAATATGGACGATAAGCACGGTCGCAATGAAACAGAGGGCATAACCAAAGACTAGTCCCGCTTCAATAGAGGTAGTGCCAAACCCGACCGTCTCCTGCCTTCCTCCTAGCGCCACAAACATCCTATTACCTGCCCCGGCGTAGCCAGTCAAGTACTCCACCATCAACATGTTTGATATGACAACCATCATGATGGTCGGCAGGTGGGCAATCAAATCAAGTGCACTATTCCTTATAATATGACGGTTTATCACCTGTTTGACTTTAAACCCTTTAGCAAAAGCCGTGCGGATATAGTCCTGTCCATCTTGATTTAAAAGCGACACACAGGTCATCCGTGCAACATACATAGTCGGATAGATGGAAACGAGTAAGGCTGGCGCGGCAAAGCTGTACCAGTTCCGATTACTGAAAATCAGTCCCATCGGTAAATAATAGAACGCTAGATAAAATGCGATAATCACGATGAAAAAGTCAGGTATGGACTGGAAAAGCCAAGTTGTCCCGTTCCCAAGCAGGTTCTTTTTTGTATATGTATTGCGATAATCAAAAATCCCCTTTAATACTCCAAAAATAATACTGACCACAAATCCGATGACAATGATAAGCAAACTTTTTGGATAATAGCGGACTAGTTCTTTTTCCACGGAAGTCTGTGAAAACATGGTTTCGCCAAGACTCTTGTGCTCCCAAATATGCTGAAAGAATTGGGTGATGTTTGTTCGGTATACTTCAAAGAAAAGAGAAAGCTGAAAACCTGGAAATGCCCCGTCTTCTAAATTCATGGGAATTTCCCCATAGTACCCTCCTCTTGGGAAAAAAATGAGCAGGATGGTAAAGAGCAAAGCCAAAAAAACGGAAATAGACAATTTGAGTGATTCTTTTTTTAAATCCATTGGATCCCCCTAAAAAATTTTTAACATTCAGTCTTTTTTCTCTGCGATATAGTATTTGTCATCCAGCTCGTATAGGATGTTGCTGTTGTTCTCGGTGTATTTTGATAGAGTGGTGTCCCGGGCGGTAGGGAATTGCTATCTAGATGCTTTTCAATATAGTTTTTTTCCACAATATCACCCAAGCATTTGACGGTTGGTATGTATGGAAGGTTGCAAGGGGCTATTAATCTGAGGTTCTTTTCCTTCTATACAAGCTGGCAATCAAAGCCACTATCACAGCGATAAGAAGTTTTAGAGGAAAATTTGCTTTCAATCCTTGCCCCACATACCCTTTGGCCATTTGAAAAGCCGTTGCTTCAGGGACCCAGTCAATTACATATCCAATACCCAACATACTAGGTAAGGATAATGATAGGTAGACAACGATGGTGAGAATAAGAAAACTCTTCCAAACCAATCCGCTTCCTCCCTCTATAAATATTGATATATCAACGGTTTGACCCGTTGGTGGGATGTCAAAAAAATATTTTTCGACATACTCCCTAACAGATATTAATAAATTTGTGATTCTCTTACATTTGGTGGGTACGCTACGCGGTCACTACTGGGTAATGATGGTAAAGTAGTGATCATTGGATATACGATGCACAATGGATCTCTGCGTAGCTTATGATGACGTACCCTCCCATGTCTCTGGGCATCAGTGTGCCTACATTCCTTCGTTCGGTCTAGTCATAAGGCAGAGGCTAGCGAAGCTCCTTTAGGGACTCGAGGTCGAATGGAAAAAATAGTGCCAGCTTCTCCGTGTCATCCTGTTGTCTAGGTCTTTAAAGGGGATGCAGGACTTTACATAGCCTCTGCGAGACTAGGAATATCCCTCATCATTCGCTTTGCGTCAAACGCTTTGTGCTTCGTGCTGATTCCATGGAGAACTTTTAAGAGTTTTCCGCATAGGACCACGATGGATTGCTTCTTGCGTAACGGATTATCCTTACGGTTTGTGTAGTAATCATGGAGCCTTTTAAAAGCTTCATTATGGCGAATCATCGGCATCATCACTCGGAATAGGAGGGAACGAAGCTTTCTTCTGCCCCTTTTGGAGATTCGCTTTTGTCCTTTGTGCTGGCCGGAGGAATTTTCCCGTAATGTCAATCCCGCGAGTTTGATTAGTTGGCGTGGATCTTCATAGTGAGAAAAGCTTCCGATTTCAGCTAGTAAATCGACAATCGTGGTATCTCCAAGTCCAGGAACCGTTGAGAGCCATTCGTATTCTACTGATGTTTGGATAAGTTCAACCAGGTGCTGCGTAATGCTTTCAATCTCTTGTTCTAACTGGTGGTAACGGCGAACGAGTGTGGCAATTTCCATACGGGCCATCTCCCGTCCTTCTGTTACCCCGATCGAGTCTGAAGCGAGTTCTATCAGTCGTATGGCTTTCGGCCTTTGGGGGGATTTGAGCCCCTCGACCTTACGGTAAAGTGCCAATACTTCATCCGGTTGTTTCTGATGAAGATCGGCCGGAAATGGTGTGCACTCCAGGACAGCCATTGCCATCTTTCCGAATGTCGGAAAGACCTGGGTGAACTCAGGAAAATAGCGATCCAGCCAGCGAATGACCATGTTTTTGACGGCACCCAGTTCCTCTGTCAACTTGCTTCTGAACGTTGAACCCACACGGAGTTCAGCCTCCACATCCTTTAGGATACGAGGATAACTGAAGCGTCCATCTTTAATCAGGCGAGCGATAACTAACGCATCTTTACGGTCATGTTTGGTTGGCAAGTTGTCATCCAATTCTTTTGACCGCTTAACGTGCATAGGATTGGTCATCACCAGGGGAATGCCTCGTTCCTCAAGGAAATAGGCTAGATTAAGCCAGTAATGGCCGGTAGGTTCAATCCCGACAATGACCTCCGTCTTTTCGTATTCTTTCATGGCAGCCAAAATACGCTCGTAAAAACGATCAAAACCGTCGCTAGACTGTAATACCGAAAAAGATTTTTGAAGCACACGCCCACGGTCATCGACAAAGCAGGCGAAGTGTTTCCGCTTTGCAATATCGATTCCGACTACAAGTGTATTTTCGGTGACTTGATTTATCTTCTGATTTTGTTTAAAATCCATGTTGGAGTCCTCCTTGGTTACCTAAGTTAGGGGTCAATTCGGTGCACGATTTGACACCCCGTATCATACCAAGAGGGCTCTTTTTTGTTCAAGTCCCCGAAAATCCTTCTAACAGGAATGCTCCTTTATGCTCCAATATTCTATCACCAATTATTTCAAAATAGTTCGGATTACTCAATTACTTTTTGAAAATTTTGTTAAAAATAAGTTGGATATTGTTTACAATTTGTCACATTTAAAGCAAGTGTTGTTTGAGCGCATGTTAAAGCGCCCCAGATTTATGGGGCGCACATTCTATAGATTAGTTAGGTTATTACCTGTAACAGTTTATCTCCGTTACAGGAGCTTCGCTTTCCGCGGGCAGTCCGGAAGCCTCCTCGGGCTGCGCCCTGCGGGGTCTTCCATGTCCTTTCCTCCCGCAGGAGTCTGCGCTCCTTTCACTGCGATCAACTAGAACTATTACTCCAAATGACTCTGTCTACCCCAGATTTATGGGGCGCTTTTCAAACTTTACTTTATTTCATCTCCAACAACACCAGCTCAAACATCACCATATCCACTGCCTGAATTCCATCCTCAAAAATGGGTTCCGGATACTTCAAGAAAAAGTCTTTCCTGATTTCGGCCATCCTGAATCCAGCCTTCTGATAGAATGCGATATTGGCAATGCTGGAGTTAGCGGTGCCTACAATCATTTTATGGAAGCCTTCCACACGATATAGTTCACAGGCCAATGCTATTACCCTTTTACCAAGTCCGCGCCCGCGAAATTGCGGATCCAATGCAATGTTTTTCAGCTCGACCACACCTTCGGATTCTTCCATAAACAACGCTACACCCGCTACCGAACCACTATCATCAATAATCGCGAACATTTCACCGTCCGCGATATACTCTTTCACCACACTCTCGCTCTCATCCGCTAAAAGCAAGTACGGTAAAAACTCCGAACGATTTGCGCTTTTAACCAATTGCAATTGTACACTCAACTCTCTCACACCACTACCTCCTAAATCCGCCTTCAGAATGGATGATCTGTCCTGTCACCCATTCGGCCTCTTCGCTGACAAGGAACTTGATAGTCCGAGCAACGTCACTCGGCAAACCTACCCTGCCGGAAGGAAACATGCCAGATAGACCAGACTTGACTTCCTCTGTCATCCACCCCGTATCAGTCGGACCAGGATTAATGGCATTGACAGTAATCCCAAGCTTAGCCACTTCTGCTGCCAAGGTGATGGTCATGGCATCAATTGCGCCTTTAGTTGTTGCATACGAAAGCTCGCCAGGCATTGGCCTTTGGAACTGTCCAGATGTCAGGTTGACAATACGCCCACCGCTCCCAAGGTTGAACTGCTGAGCAAACCTGCTACTTAGCAAAGTGGTAGCCCGGATGTTTACAAAATAATGTTTATCCAAGTCCTCTGCTGTAATGGTGCTATAATCATCGTTGGTTGAATAGGTCGCGTTATTGATTAAAATGCTTGGCTGACCAAGATCCTCTCTCACTTTTTGAAACAATTGTTCTGGAGCTTCCGGGCTTGTTAGATCAAGCTCCATCATGTTCACCGGAACACCGAAACCCTCCAGCTCCTCTTTTAAAAGAGTCTGTTCATTGGCATTAGACCCCCACGGCATCTCTTCATCATAAGGCGTCCAGTACGTAAAAAAGATAGGGTGCCCCGCTTTTGCAAGCTCTCTGCAGACGGCAGCTCCTATTCCCTTTGAACGGCTTGCGCCAGTTACGATTGCTATTCTATTCATAAAATGACCCTCCTAGTGTTAGGGCATATTCATTTGTGGTCGAAAGAGATGTTTTTTCTCCACAAAAAAACAGGTGCACCAAAGGCACCTGTTTCCAGTGGGGTATCGACTCCACAACATGTGTATCCCTTTAATGAAATGATTTGACGGACAGACTAATCCCTTGGTCGGAACCGCTGACTCTATCCAATTACTCTGTTTTCATTAAAGGTTTTTCCACATTGTTAGGCTTTCGATTCCCCTTCCGTCCATCTCTTTTCTTTATGGTAAGAATTTCAAAGGAATCTGTCAAGGATAATAATGTGTACTATTGCCTGCAATTTCTTCTATGATGACTTTCGGATCTTTATTGGTCGTGTCATATAGATGGAGAGCGTTTTCCTTTTTATTTTCCAGCTGATGGAGAAGCTCCAAGGATCGAGGAATCATGTTGGTGTCTCCCCGTCTGGTTATTCGCTCAACAAGCACTTCCGGATCAGCAAGTAAGACATAGTAATGAAGCGAAATATCCAATCCTGTCTGTTGGAGTTCTTTGCAAAACCACTCCAATTCGTCTTCCACCACATAATCAATGACAACATCGTAGCCATTCAACAAAAAATTCTTGGTAAGGCTGCTTAAGTTCTGCCAGACAATGGAGAGCTTTTCTTCCCAAGGTGGCTGCACTTGGCCGACAAACAAGGCGCTAATCATGTCACCCTCAACTAGTACCGTTTTCTCTAATTTCCGTGCGAGCCCTTTTGTGATGGTCGATTTTCCAACACCACAGGGACCAGAAATGATATAGATGGACCTTGTCATACCTACACCGCTTCCTCTAACAATTTAACCTTCTGGGTCAATGCGTTGTTATGTATGATTTTTCTTAATTTGATCATCTCATGGTTGACCATAAAGTTTTTCGGTAATAGTACCGCCCTATTTTTGGATACATAGAACAGAAACATTTCCTTCTTTTCATTGATGGTAAGGACATCATTCCACTCCCAAAATGCTTCTGACTTATGACGCTTCTGCTGGATGCCATCTTCGCTGAACGCAAGAAAAATCTCGCCCATGATCTGCCTGTCGCTTTTATATTCCTTGGTCGCACGCAACTTGATTAATACAGAGATTAGTAGCATAGCAAAGCCTCCTAGTAACAAGGTTCCAATTAGTGAAACGAACCGATTTATATTAGCAACAAACCATAAACATAGAAAGAATGCTGTTAAGACAATAGGAAATGTATATTTATTTTCTTCATTTACATGATAAGCCATGTACTTTTGAAACATTTCTTTACTAATAACCCCACTTATGGAAACAGTTTCTTTCTTTTCTTCCAAAAAAAAATCACTCCTCTGTTTCAAGGATAACATGGATTACCATTTGCTTTAATGATTTTCCTGTAAAACCAAACGGGGCTACTCCATCGTCCCGTCATCAAAAAAACGTCTCTCGCATCTCGGACATACATAAGCGTAGGATAACTCGATTTCACTATCGTATCTGAGTGGTAGTCTCTTCTTGCAATTAGGGCATCTCCAGAACACGAGAGAAACAATCACAAAAATAAAGAAGAGAAGAAAAGTTGTATAGATCAACCACTTACTTTCCAAGACCCCTCCTACAAAACTAAGAAATGCAGCAATAAATAACATCCATACAATCGCATTTCTGATTCTAAGTGGATTCAGGTATTTTTTCCACACGGCGATCACCTCTTTGTAGGATATACGATTTATCCCTTCAGATGTTACAGGCCTTTAAGAGATTTTTTTGCATTCAAGGAGTTTTCGTTCCACTCTATGTTTGATAAACGCAAGATTATTGCTGTTCCTCTTTAGAATAAACATTTCCCTATTAAACGCCCCCACAATGCCAGAAGCTACTATGATAGCTATCATATTCATAATCCTCACAAAGGTATGAGGGGTATAAACCACTACGATACTTTGTAAGACAATAAACAGGAATAACAATGAAGACATCAAAAATATGTACTTCACGGTAGTCAATTTCGCTTTCATTGAAATCCTCCTCACCCATTTCTTACATCCCGCTTTGTATCTTTTCCCAATCCGCCACCTTACGTAGAATTTCATCAATGCCCCAGACAACAAAAGCTCCAACAGTAGAAAAAATGAGAAAAAGCTGGCTCAAATCATTCCAAGGTTCATTTTTAAAAAATCCTATATTGAAGAGGTGGAGGAGGAAAACTAGAATTACCCCAAAAAACATGTGAAAGCCAAAAGCAACTAAGGCTCTAGCAGAAGCGGAAAATTTACTTGTGACTTTATCGGAAAGGCAAGAAATTGGCAAACCATACAGCAATAATAAAGGCATTCCATAAAAAAAAAGGAACCAAAACGTCCCCAGAAATTCTAAAGCAGAACCTAGGCTAAATAGCGCAATAATTGCCGGTATCAACATACAAGCCAGGAAAAAAGTCAGCAGTTTTCTTATAATCATTGGTCATCCCCCTAAACTCTCACTTTGATTCTCCAAATCATATGGTGATAGCCCTCGCCCCAATAATTCTCTAGGAGATAAGCAGGATCTCCAAACTTCTTTTTCCAGATTTTCTGTGCACTCACATACCCACTATCTAGGCAAAATTCTTCTATCCTCTTACTGTGCAATGTCTCAATTATTTTTTTCAAAAGCACATTACCTATACCCATCCTTTGGAAAGCAGGATGCACAAATACTGTACCCACCTCATGGATCTCTTTTAAGGCATTACTAGTGCATTTACATATAAGGTCGCTTGCTGCACCATATTCTATTGTCCCAATAATTTTTTCTCCATCTAAAGCAAGCAAAAAATATCGTTCTTTTCCATTGCTCTTTAGATCACTAGATAAGTAGTTTTTCTTGGCTTGGATCTCGGTTTCTAGGTCCTCTAACTTATCCCCTATACCTTCTTTATTGAAAGTATCTTTTATCACTGTTCTAAAAAAATGGTTTAATTCGTTAATATCCTCCGCTCTTGGCCTTCTTATCTCTACGTTAAGCACTGCGGTATCCTCCTTCACACTTCACCAATCATCCCAGGGATTCAATCTTTTATTTGACCACGCTTCCCAACAACAAATCCTTCAATTGTTCCACACCATTAACGATATTAGTTGGCTTAGCATCACTAATCTCTTCTAACGACCCATAACCATACGTCACTCCAATGGAGTCGATCCCTGTATTCTTCGCCCCAATGATATCGTGCTTCCGATCTCCTATCATGATAAAATCGCTAGGTTCATAATTAGTATATTTATCTAGTATGTATTGAATGATTTCCGTTTTGGATGATCGTGTTCCATCCAGGTTACTCCCAACAATGAGTTGAAAATACTGATCTAAATCAAAATGCTTCACAATTTGTTCAGCAAAAACGGTAGGCTTCGAGGTAGCAACCACTAACAAATAGTCATTCTCCTTTAATTTTGCTAGTAGCAAGGAAATATTGGGATATATCACATTTTCAAACATACCCTTTTCCTTAAATCTCTCTCGGTAAAAATCAATTGCACTCTTTGATTCCCTTTCACTAAAACCGTAATACTCTGCAAAAGATACCTGGAGTGGTGGACCAATGAAACATTCTAGCTTATTGGTATCAGGCTCCACAATATTCATTTTCTCTAATGCAAATTGAACAGATTTTGTAATCCCTTCTTTTGGATCGGAAAGGGTCCCATCTAAATCGAATAGAATTACTTTGTATTTTTCCAAACTAACTCACTCCTTGTATCAACTTTTAATATATTGTAAAATGTAAAATTCTTGTATATAGTTATCCTTATATATTTCTGAATAATCTAAATAATTATGTATAAAGGGTGATTTTTATGAGTTTTAGAGACATATTGAATCTAAAGGGACCTATTTTACTAGAGAGAATGTATGAACCAGAGGAAAACTCGTTATTTATTATCGTAAATTTTACATCAACCTTAGAAGAAGAGTCTGTTTATATGATGGACCATGAAATAAGAGCTTCACCAGTCGTGCCTGACACCAGTAAACAAATACATATATTCTTTCCATCCTATATTTCGTATGTCACAACTAATGAAGCATATTGTTACATGCAGGGAAACGAAATTTATGAAGGGGATACTTTTAGAATTCATAAACATTCTAGATTCAGAGATTTTGTAAAATTGGAGACTTTTGCAGACGGAATGTTTCCTGAAAAGGAATATACCCATTATCAAATACCTTGCTTAAATCACATTATTGATGTTATTTCATTTGAAGAGCCTGAGATTACAAAGTGCGGAATAGACTAAGTTTCTCTTTTGAAAACAACGTATTGGCAAAACCCTCATGTCTTTTTACCCAACCTTGAATGTCGTTGATCCGCTGCATTCAATATAAATAAACCAGAAATAAAAATGATGAATGCTACTACAGAAATCATTATCCAATTAGGAATTGGGAATAAATCTGATATTAGAAATAATAATGGGGTAACTAGCACCAAGGTTAAGCCAATGAAAAACGACTTTGTTTCAGGCACTGCTTTGATTTTATTTAACATTATATTCACCTTTTCTATTAAGTTTAGCCGCTCATTAACTATAACGTCGAATAGCACCTACACGATTCCTTCTTTCACTCCGAACAGGATCAGACCTTCGTAAGGGTCTCCGCCAATGTTTAGGAGTTTACAAAAAGCTGGTTCCGTTTTGTATCCTTGGTTTTTAAGGTATATCACTTTCTCTTTTAAGCCGGGCTTTCTTTTCAACAGTTCATATTCAATCATCATATGGAGGTACGCAAACTGCTTATGTACAAGCTGAGCTTGGCCGAACAATTCAAACTCGAAATTCCGAAAGATGAAGTTCGCTTTCACGACTTCTTTCCCTCGGATCGTAGTTCTTTTCAAAGAGAAATTTTCTTTATCAGCGTAAAGAGTTTGTAGTTGCTCTGCAAAAAAATCTAATTCCTGTACTTCCATAATGATGTCTAAATCTGACCCTTTTATATCAATACCGATGGGAAGCGTTCCACATAGGACGGGGTTGTAAGCATGGAGCTCATCAAATACACACAAGTCCATAATTGCTGAATAAGCCTCCTGCTGCTTTATATTTCCGGTCTTCATTTGCTCGAAAAGGTTGATCAAGAAGCCTCTCTCCTATCACTAAATATAAATCTAGCGCTATCCAAGATTTCGAATAGCGCCAAAATAATCAGTTCGTACCTTGAAAGGTTCGAAGTTAATTAAACTTTGCAAAGGCAACTAACAATCCCTTATCACAAGATTCAAAGCCATTTTTTTCATAAAAATGCCTTACATCAGGAGCTTCCTCCGTTAGTAAAACTGTTTGACGAACATGTACATATTTCTCTAGAATCTGTTGTATCAGTTGAGTAGCAATTCCTTGATTTTGATAAGCATTCAACACTAAAATATCTTGGATATAGATAATGGTCAATCCATCACCAACTATACGAATCAACCCTACCAATTCGTCGTCATTCCACGCAGAAATAACATCTAAAGACTGATAGATCGCTTGATGAAGGACATGTAAATCCTTAGTGTAAGCATACCATTCTAAATCGTTGTATAATTTCTCTAGTTGTTCTAGCTTGATGTCTTTATCCCTACTGAACTTAATTTCCATTTCTTTTTCCTCCTCAAAATTTTTATTTTGAAGAGTTCTTCCACCATTTAACCACTGTCTATACCTCCATGGGTTGCTTTTTCCGAATACACTATAATTTCGACATTACACGGCATATCCCTTCCCATTATTTACCTGATAAAACAAGCACTGAAATCTTAAACGTATTCAGTTTGTAGCATTCCATCTCCTCCTTTCTTCTTGTGTCTTCATCCGATAATTTTTCAACATGAAAAATGAGCACTGATCCCGTCCTAGGATTGTGCTCAATTTAGAATGGTTGCCAACACCAATGGGCATTGATAATGCAACCTACTATTCTTTCACTTTAGATTTTTTGGAAAATATCCAACCAAATATCCCACCGACACCTAGCCCAAAAATTAGCGATGAAGCTATATTATCAAATGCAATTAAACCCACGACTGTCATCATGACTACAAAAAAAGAAAGTATAAACCAACTTACTTTACCACTCATTCATATCACTCCTTAATATATTTATATTAAGTGAAAGTAGGGTATTATGATACCTTATGTTCTGTTTATTCCTCATCCTGAGTAGACAGCATGCCTATGAGGAAAACACTGTTACAATCACACCATCGACATTGTTACCTGAAATCTCATAATAATGATCGGCAGGCACAGGAATCGACGTATTCTCCGTAACAGGGTAATAAGAAATCTCATACCTCTCCCCGTTTACATTAGCAGATATGGTTTCTTCTTTTTTTAGATATTCCATATATTCTTCTAGAACTAAATTCTTTTCCTTCATAATTGCACTGTGTGGGAAACCAACATAGCGGATGTGCCACGGTTCATATTGAATGCCCGTAATTCCTACCTTATCCTTTGGATAGCGTAAAATGAACCCGTATTTCCAAGCGTTTTCTTCTATCCACTTTCCTTCTGGTGCATCAGTCATCCTCATCTGAGTAGATCCTACATCAAGCGATAAGCCCAGGTTATGTTCGCTATATCCAGGTGGCAAAGCATAGTCAGAACCCATGTTTTGAAAAAGTATACTTTGCTCATTGAAGTCTCGAAATCCGCTTGTAATGGCGAAGTATTGAAGGCCCTCTTTTCCTGCAGCTGCAATCATCTCTTGGAATTTATGCGCAATCTCCTCTGATAAATATATGTCAGTGCCTAACAATACGTAACCTTGTGTTAAATCATTGTTGGCTGATAAATTTACTATATCCGATTTAATACTCTCTTGGTAAACCGGATGTTCACTATTGACCAAAAGCAGATTGCCTTGATAAATTTGTTCCACATTAATCTCTTTTTGAATTTCTTCTGTAGTCCAACTATCCTCTTTATCATTTTTATAATCATCATATTGTATTTCTACTTTTGGTTCAGCAAAAGGTTTCATATAAACAAAAGTTAACCCCAAACATATTATTAATGCCAAGCCCCACTTTTTCATTATCTAGTTTCCTCCTTGTTCTTTCTTTCTTAAAGAATAGGGGAAATTATTTAAAAAAAGAGTAGGGTAATTTTTAAATTTTTCTTAAATCCTTTATTTATCTAGATTAATTTGTTCATTATCCTTTGGTAAGCGAACTTCAAAGACTGTTTTGATGACATTACTTTCGACAGTGATGGTACCATTGTGCTGCTCTAAAATATTCCTCGCAATGAACAAGCCAAGACCAGTGCTGTCTTCTTGATTCGTTCTTGCCTTGTCACCAGTATAGAACATCTCAAAGATTTGCGGGAGTTCATCAGGAGGAATACTATCTCCATAATTCACAACTTGAACGACTACTTCATCTAGTTCAATAGTGCCGTAGATATCGACATACTGACCTTCATATCCATAACGAATGGCATTGGTCAGAAGATTTTCAAACACACGGGCTATCAATTCTCCATCACCTAAAATTGGTAAGTGAGAGGTACATTCCAGGCGGGCAACCAAATGATTCTTTTTGAGGACTGGATACAATTCTTCCTTTAATTGATTAAGGAGGTCCGTTAAGTTCAATCTATTTTTTTCAACCGGAAGCATTCCATAGTTCATTCTAGTTATTTCAAATAATTCATCAATCAGCCTTTCTAAACGTTGAGACTTAGTGAAAGCAATGGTTAAAAAATGTCTTGCTTGTTCTTTTGTCAAGTTTTCATCCTTTAGGATTAAATCTAAATATCCCAGTACAGAGGTAAGCGGCGTCCGCAAATCATGAGCTAAATTTACAACCAATTGATCCTTACTGCTTTCCGAAAAATCGCCTCTTTCTACAGCTTGTTTCAATTTTTCACTTGCCAAATTGATATCATGGGCTATTTGCTGAAATTCATCATTTGATTTTATTTGAATTTGATGGGTAAAGTCTCCCCGAGATAGTTGGTTGATTCCGATTAAAATCTTGTAAAAATAGATAGAATATCGCTTCGTAAGTATGTAAAAGAACATGAACGAAAGAGGGATAAAAAGTAGTAAAAATACATTAATGTCGCCAATTTGATTCATAACCTTCCGATAATATTCTAGTTGGTCACCATACTCGACATTGGTATAATAATACAGTTGGAGTGATTTAAAGACTATAAATGTTATAATTCCAGAAAAAATCATACTTAAACCAAATAATAGTACCATTTTTGACCTAAAGCTGTGCATCATTTTACCCATTAAATGTATACCCTACTCCCCATACTGTCTTAATCCATTTTTCTTTCCGCTTATCTTCTTCAAGCTTTTTCCTAAGTGTACGTATGTGAACCATAACGGTATTCCCACTTTCAAAATATGCTTCACCCCAAACCTGCTGGAATATATTTTCCACACTATAAACCTTCTTTGGATTACACGCAAGTAAATACAAAATGTCAAACTCTTTCGGCCTAAGCTGTATGCTCTCACCATAAAGGGTTACTGTGCGCTGATCAGGAGTTATCACTAACCCTCTATATTCCAAGGAGCTTTTATTATCTATTTTCGGCTGATTAAGCTTCATAAAACGTCTGAGTTGAGCATTTACACGGGCAACCAATTCTATTGGTGTGAATGGCTTCGTCATATAATCATCCGCTCCAATGACTAGTCCCTGTACCTTATCGAAATCCGATGTCTTGGCACTTAAAAAGATGATCGGCAAATTATGCTTTTCGCGAATGCTTCGGGTTACTTCATAACCATCCATTTTTGGCATCATGATATCTAAAATCATCAAATCAACCGATTGAGTTTCAACTGCAAGAACAGCCTCTTCCCCATCTGAAACTTTTATAACATGATACCCTTCTTTTTCTAAATGGATAGCGACCAGATCAGCAATTTCAGCATCATCATCAGCAATTAAAATGGATAAACGTTTCAATTATTTCCACTCCTATATAAAATCGTATTCTCAAAAGGCTTGCATTAATTCGTCGCAACTAATCGAATGATTACTCTTTGGACATATTCTGTCCAAATGGATATAACGGCATTACCTTTTCATCTACCACTTTATATAAAATTCCTTTAAAAAACCATGGGATAATACTTAACTTTTTCTTAAATTAATCAAAAAAAGACCCTTTTCATTGTTACTTGAAAAGAGTCCTTTAAAAAACTATATACGCGCCATTTGGATAGTGTCTACATTCTCCTCATCTTCCTTCAAACTATCCATTAACACATAACCAAAAATCACCCCAGCTAAGGTTGCAAGATCAAAATGTATGATGTCCATCGCAAATGGGAGGTACCTAAATAGGCTAGTAAGTGAAAGTAAGGGAACCAAAACTACGTAAAAGATTGGGAGTCCGACCGCCAGTAGCTTGATCCAATTCACCGACCATGCCTTTTCCTGTTTTATCTCTTTTATTAACCTTGGCAAGCGAAGGAGTATCCCTATCAAGACCGGGAATATTGTTGCAAATATCACCGTAGGCCAAAAATTATAATTCATTTGACCTTGTTCGATTAGATGCAACTCATACCTTGAACCAACATAGATGATAAACCCGATAACCACCGTCCAGAAAAAATACCTCAAAAATTTTCTCATCACAAACCCCCTGTATTTTATTGGTATTGGACATTACTTAGTTACTTTACGGTTTAACATTTATAAAGTTTCGAATTGCCTTCAAAAGTTTAGTCACCGAATATGGCAATGCAATCTCTTGGTATTCTTTCAGATCTTCTAATCCATAACTCATTATATGCATCACTTGATATCCGGTAATCCCATTATTTTTGGTAGGATACCGATGGAAGGAGGAATGGAAGCAACAGCCGCTCTAGAATAAACCATTCTTTTTGAATGCCTAGCTACGTATCCAAACTATGGGAGGTTCATCCTAAATACTTCCTTTAAAGCATTGACATTCAATTTTTCTTTTCCATTCCACCAACAGATAGGGTATGACCAATCATTTTTACTATGGTCAGGTAATTCTCTTTCTTCAAACGGAATAAATCGATTAGTAAAGCCAGGATATTTATTTGGGGCAAGTATTGAGCAAAAACCTAAAATCTGAAGCAATACTTCTCTTTCTTCTTTATTTGATTTAATAACTATAGAAAGTGCTTTTTCTAAGTCTCTTATTTTTGCTTCTGGAGGAATACCAATAATTGTTTTAATCATTTCATTTATAATTTCATAATCCATTGTGAGTGGAACAAGCTTTTCTGTCTTATCAAATTGTTCTAGATCAAACAAAATATATAAAGGATCAAGATGTCGAACCCCTCCCCACTTGAACCTTTCAAAATTTAAAACATTCAAATCTTGCTTTTCACGGTCCTTGCTAAATGCCCCGCAATAAGTACAATAGCTTTCGTCACCTGCAAACACATGATGGACTATATGTCTCCCCACCATATAACTACCTAATGCTGAACGTAAATCAAGCCTTCGTGTAGATAAACTAGCTATAAACTGGTCTGTCACTTCCTTTAATGATAGTTTATTTACGATTAAAATTAACCGCTGAATAATCTCATCATGCGACAGCTCTATTTGTTCAAACATTACTCCTGCATCTTTTGCATAGTCTAACTCGTTTCTACTTATGAAGGTATCTGTCCAACCCGCCGATGACCAATACCGTTTATATAATATTTTAATAGCTTTCTTATCTACCATTTAAATCGTCATTCCCTTATAAATTGGATTATTTAATTTCAAATATAATAGGCATCGATAGAATTCCACTTTAAATCTGATTTTTGCATCTAACTATCTTATAAATCCCCTTCCTATCCCGTAGCTCACAACCATTTTTCTCAAATATCTTTATCATATTGGTATTGTGGATATCGGTGCTTCCGACATAATAGGTGGCATGGAATTGCTTGAGTAACGCCATACTGTTTTTATGTATTTGCCCCCCGATTCCTTGCCCTCTTAGATCTGGTACGACGCCAAAATAAAATAATCTTCCTTCATCTTCCGTTCCCATCTCAATATGAGGGATACTAATGCCGGCAAAGCCACCATCTTTCATAAAATAAAAACAATGCTGTCGCCATTCCGGTCCCAATTCATTTTCTATAGAACTCATTACCTGACTTACCGGTTGCTTCGTATTCTTATTGGCAGAACCAGAACGACAAAGCTCATATAGTTCCGCGTATTTCTGAACATCGAGCAACCCTTCTGCTAGGGAATGCCCCACTATTAAATCGTCCGCGTCCGGCAATTCCTCTAGCTTTCTTGTATATTCCACGATGCTTGAAACTTTGCCAAAGTTATTTTCAAGCAGCCAGCTTTCAAATTGTTCATCCATAAGTAAAGACAAATATCCAATCTCTAGACGATTCCACTCCTGCAGGATTTCTCTCAATTTGCGTAAATATATTTCTGTTGGAATGCCGTCCTTTTTAATTTGATCTACAAGCCAATATTCCTGTTTGTTTTTAATGATATTAAATAAGTTCAATTTACTCCCTCGCTAACTTAGTATTAGATTACAAAAATTCCTTAATAAACTCCTGCGAGGCCAATCATGGCAAGACTCCATACAATCAGTGTAAATGAAGAGGTCAACCAAAAAGTATTAGCTCTAGTTTCCTCATCATTTTTTACCTTTTTTAATATAGATACCAAATTGACACAAAAGATAATGCCAAATAACGGCATGAATATAGAACCTATCGTCAACCCAAGAATCATGATTGCTTCCACTAGTATTCCTCCAACTATTGCAATTTCGCTATTTTTACACAACTTACCATTTCAAGATAAACCGCACTAATTCCTTCCATTTGTTTGAAATTTGTGGGTTTCTTTATGATAGTATAGAAATAAATGGAATACAATGAGATTTATTTATATGAGGAGAGTGATGGCATGTTTTGGCTGAATTTTGCATTCATTGGAGTTATAGTTATGGTAATTGTGTACGGAGTGAGATTCTTATTACGAAGGGCATTTAAAATCAAAAAGAGTAAAAAGGAGTTTTTCTCATACAATCACATTAATGATTTGCATAGGAAAGTTGATTGGGCCATGAGAATAATTATAATGATTGTCAACATCACCCTTGTCGGAATGATCCTTTATGAGAACATCTCTATATCCGTAGTGGTGTTTGGCCTTGTGGTACTCATTATAGGTGATCGTTTCGTGCAGGCATTCTTTGAATGGAAATATTCCGATAATCCCAAAGAAGCCATCTTAACTCTAAGCGATATGTTAGTCATGGTGCTTTCTGTCGTGATCGTTTCTAGCATGAACTTATTAAACTTAAATTTAATCTAGATGAACGTTAAAAATAACCACACATTTGGTTGCTTCAGTGTGTAAACAAAGTCATTTTGAGTTATAGTTTCCCCGTTGATCGCAGTGAAAGGAGCGTAGACTCCTGCGGGAGGAAAGGACATGGAAGACCCCGCCGGGCGTAGCCCGAGGAGGCTTCCGGACTGCCCGCGGAAAGCGAAGCTCCTGTAACGAAGATCAACTGTTATAGGAAATAACCAAAATATTGTATAGTTTATCAACAGTCTGAAGCAACCATACATTTGGTTGCTTTTAGTATGTAGGGTAATCAACTACCCCTAACATCATTCTTATACAAAGAAAACCCTATCTTCTTTAATGCCTGTTCCAGGTTGGATTGAATGGGGATATCATCCGTTTCAAAGCCGATGCCGATTGCTTTAATGGCGACGTCCGGGGTGATTCCTGTAAGGATTGGTTTCACGCCTATTACTTGAAGGAGATTGACTATTTTAAGTAAAGAAAAGCTGACTATTTCATTTATTTTTCCAATGCCGGAAAGGTCGATGATTAAATAGTCCAAGTCTAGGTCTTGGCTTTTTTCTAATGCCAGGGTGATGATGGTGTCTGCCCGTTGTTCATTGACATTTCCTGTGATGGTAAGGGCGGCAACTCCTTTTGTTATTGGAATGAACGGGACAGATAGGCTGCGAATCTGTTGATAGGCTTCATCCAGTTCAAGTACATATGTAAGTAGTGATCCCATTGTCTCAAATAACTCAATCAAATCTTCCCGAAAATTATGCGGTCTGTTGTCCAGTCCACATAGTGTCCCGTAATTATGTCCGTCCTCAAAATAAATGGGGATCCCGATAAAACTACCCCCTCCTAATTTTTTTGTCACACCCATGTTCTTTGTCAGGTCACTTTGGGTAATATCCGGGATAAGCAAGGTCCTGCTGCCATACTCAACAGAGAGCTTGCAAAATGTTTGCTCAAATGGAAGGGTGTCACCCTCTTCTAGCAAAATATCTTTTTTGTTCAGTACTTTCATTATTTTGTTCGTACTGCGGTCGTTTTTTGCAATGAACAAGGTGTTGATGTCGAGAAGCCCGCTCATCATCTTTAAGATATTGTCTGCTGCCTCATCAAAGTTTTTGTAAATCATTTTCTGCGTGCTATAGGAGGTATTTTGCATTGCACGGTTCCCTTCTTTGGATATTGCATCCTATCTATTTAGTATTCCCAAGTATTCCCTCCATGGACCTACCTCTTCCCTATATCCTTTCGCGAGGACGCGGGTTATTTGAGCAATATGGGTAAGGTCATGAACAGCCCAGGTAGATATCAATTCGCGCACTTTCACTTCCCCTAGCTCTGGGTGAACTCCCTTAAGCTCCAACTGGGCATCTGTCGTGATCGACTTTTTCAGGATTTCCAGATTTTCCTTGCGTATCACTTTGAAAGCTATCAACGCTTCGGTAATAGAGCTATCTTTGTCATTCATATGGGAATATCGGTCAAACGCCGGAAAAGGTTTGCTGTTTCCTTCTTGTAAAATAAAACGGAGTCGTGGTATCCAGTTCACCTTTTCTCCTTCTATTAAATGGGAGATGACTTCCTTTGCATTCCAGGTCCCTTCTCCTTCCGTGCAACTTAACCATTCTTTCGATAGACCGCCAACAAAGCTTTCTATAGTTGTCGGTGTTTGCTCGAGGATTTCCATTGCTTCCTTTAGGTTAAACTCCATCCTTATTCCCCATTCCCTTTTTTCTATCAATATAATCTATTATTTTCCCTTAATACCTATGAACTTATCAGAATATTTTCTAATAAGCTAAAATAATAGGTCTTTGTTCACGATATTAAAGAAAAGGAGCGATGGTGAATGAGACTACTGATTAAATATCATATATTAATTATAGGTTTTTTATTATTGGTGTGGTTTTCGCAGGCGGATTACGTGAAGGCAACATCCGCCCCAACATATCCCGCTGAGGCCCAGCCGAATAAATTCATTGTCATTTTATGTACGCTTGCCATCATTCTACTTTTCTCTCTTTTTAAATGGTGGAAGGATCGGAAAGCTACATAGGGAAAAGTCCAAGCATGCCAAGCCATTTCTCATATCCTATAGGAAAGACTTTTTTGTGGGAGTGAAAAGGGATGGGAAACGCATGTCTAAATTTCAACATCAGGACACAATTTACCTTTACCGTCAGTGACCGCGATCTGAGCCGTATCTTAAATGGACTAGCAAAGGAAAGCGTGAATATCAACGGATATTTCCAGACGCTTGCGGGTAAGAACTTCAACTTTGTTCGCATGGTTGTCGGCACATCGACTGAGGAGAAGGAGAGCGACATCCGTACGGTTCGGAAGGTGATGAAGCAGGTTGGTGTTCGTTACAGGGAGAATCAGGTGATTCAACTGCTAGATAGTATTTCTGGTGTGCCTGGGCAAGTCAATGCTATCTTTGGCACACTATGGTGCAAGATGCAGGTTCGCGCTGTTTATCTTGGGGAGGACAATAACATTTACTTGGATGTTTCCAACATAGGTTATGCAATCCGATTGCTGTCGGAGGAGAACCCGTCACGTTGCCTTGACTGATGTAATGGCCTTTTGCCTGTGTGCTGCATAGTATAGGATAAAAAACGCAGGTTGAGGGGGTTGTGTGGTGATGCGGGAAATGCCTGAGGTTGTGGAGTCCTTTGATTATTTGGTTCGGACGCAGTTTTCTTTTCAGGTGGATGATTGGGCGTTGAGTTGCATATTGGACGGATTGGCAGAGCAACAAGTGAATGTAAATGCCTATTTTCATACGAAGTTGGATGGGGATATTCATCTTGTAAAGCTAGTGCTTGGCAGCAGTACTGCGGAAACGACACAAGATTTGCAGACAATGCGCAGAGTTTTGCGCGGATACGGTCTTCCATTTAAAGAAAGACAGGTCATTCAGGTGGTAAAGCTGCCGGCAGGTAAGTCCGGACAGCTCAACGACCTTTTTGGTGCGCTCTGGTGTGAGCTGCAGTTGGAAAGTATGTATATTGGCGAGAATACGAATGTATTTCTCGACACTTCTGATTTGGAGCGTGCGATCGATATACTCTCTGAAGCCGTATTGGTTCTATGCCAGAAAGAATGTTAGAACCGGACACTGTCCTCGATTGGTGTTGTGGTGCCTTGCTCCCAATCTGTGCGCGTGATGGCATAGCCCACGGAATCAAATAGCTTATCTTCTTGAGGCCAGGCACTCCTGTGGTAGGCTTCTTTTACGTACCCGCAATTGTGGAAGGTTTTGCGCATCGCCAGGTTGTCGTGGCGAGTATGCCCTTCGATCCTGATGAGGTGCGGGTAGTTCATGAATGCGTATCCGGTGAGCCATTTTACGGCATGCGCTCCTCTATTTTGACCTCTGTCTTGTTGTCTGAGCCTGAGGTCAAACAGGCAGGTAGGATCCTCCAGATCAAAAAGACGGAGCATCCCAATGGCGGTTTCTTTTTTGTCCTGAACGAGGAAGGTTTTTGTTCCTTCGTTTGTATAGTTGCCTTGTTGTATGGATTGTTCGGACGCTTTCCTCTGTTGGCTTTTCGGTTCCATGATAAGGCCAGGTTTCTGTTGTTAGCAGTTGGACAAGTTCTTGTTCGGTTTCTTTTGTGAGTTCTGCGTATGTTTGCATGTTCGTTTAGTTTCCTCCGCTTTGGTTGGATGTGGTTTTGGATTTCGTTTGCTCCCACTCCTCGCGCAGCATGCCCATGCGGATGGAATCATACAGTTTGCCCTGATAGGTTCGGACGTTTCGAATGCGGGCTTCCTGTGTGAAATTCAGTTTGGTCCCGACTTTGACCATGCGATGGTTTCCGGACCAGGTAGTGTATCCGACTCTTGGAATCTGCGGTTTCGTTTGGAAAAGGTGGTCGGTCCATAATTGAATGGCTTCTGTTCCGTAACCGCCGTTCCAGAATTCGGGCAGGTAAATGATGATGCCCATTTCAAGCCAGTTGGAAGGTTCGTGCTCCCAGTAGTACGTGACGCTGCCAATGGTTTGATGCTCATCGGTTCGTGTTTGAATCAGGTAGATCGAGTCCTGTCCTTCGTTTAGTTGTTTCGTCATTTTGGAGAGGTAGGTTTCCTCGTCGATCATTTGGAGCGGGAAGTATGGGGCGTCCCACTTTTTATATTCTGGGTTCGGGTCGCCATACATCAGGTGGTATAGCATGGGCAGGTCTGGGATGGTTAGCTTTTTTAATTGGATTTTGGTTCCTTGGATGGTGATTGGTGTGTTTGTTAGTGCTGAATTGTTGGTTGTTGTCATGATTCAGGACTCCTTTGGGCTGGGTAATTAGGTAATTTACGTTTTTAAAAGAGTTTTAGTTTCATTTTTTTGGTGGATTTCTTTGTTGGGATATATGGATTCTCGATAAATTGAATTGTTTATTTGATTAATTGAGGAGGTTTTTTGATAAATTTGTTCACTTTTTCGATTATTTTCCCTAAAACGGTTAAGCGTTGCACAAATACATAAAAATTCCACCTATCAGCAAAAGAATCACCCACTTATACTAGCATAGCAATTTTGAAACAATCGTTTGTTCAAGAAAAAACTAAGCTCATGCGCCCCAAGGCTTCTGCCCAAAAACAACAAATCAACTTTTGAGATTGCTATGTTACAAAAACAACAGCACGCCACTCAATCCCTTACGGTTTTACTTCAGAGATGCAAACAAGTAAATATCAATGCAAAACGCACTGTATTTCACATAGAAATTCACAGTGCGTTTTTTATTGAAATTCCAACTGTCAAATGAGTATTTGTTTCTCAATTCACTATGATCACATACCCTTTCTAGAGGTGAAAATATTTATTGGAGGGTGTGTGAAATTGGTTTGAATAAGGATATTTTGTAGGAGTTTAACGCAGGTCACTAAATAAAATATGTTAAAATATAGATATGACAGATAATTATCACTATTCAACAAACGGGCAGCATTCCTGTTATGAAGAAGAAATGCTTTATTTTATTGAATAATAATAATCGAAACAAACATAGTTATTTTGATTGTAGTATGACAAAGTAATTCCTAGTTATCATGGAGGAAGAGATGAAGAAAGTAATAAATATGATTAATCCAAGTTCGAAAGTGGATGGCGTGTCGTTAGTTGAATTGAAAAAAACAGAAAAAGCACTTGGTGCTATTTTTCCAGATGAATACAAGGAACTTTTTTTAGAAACGAATGGCGCAAAATTTGGCGAGTGGACTTTGTTTCCTATTCAAACTAATGAACAAACGGCATTACCAATTGATATAGTAAAACAAAATCAGCACAGACCTCAAAATCTACCGAGTGATATGGTTTGTATTGGTGAAAAACTGAATGGTGATAAACTCTGCTATCGAATTAGGAAAAGGTTTATGCAGGAACTAATTTATACTTGGAATGACAAAACTGGGTTAGGCAAATATGCGTCTTTATCGTTAAGTGATTTTATTGATAGGCATGTGCCCAAAGTGAATATTAATAAGCCTAATATACTGGGCACTTTTATAGTTGAAAGTGGAAAGCTAATTGTTACTGACCCCTACTATAACGTGGATGAAGAAGCTGAGTTACAAATTGTACTTTTAAATGTGAAAAATGGTTGTTGGACAGCTTCTGTTTCTTATACTACTGATGAAGTTGTTAAAAACTTATTTGTATTTTATGGGGAAAAGAAACCAAGTGGAAAATGGCATGTTTGCGATAAGCAGATTGGAATTGACTCTGCACAAGCAGGAATTTTTGATTTTAAAACATTTGTTAAAAACGAAGCCATCCAATTTGATGAGATTGTTTCTTCAGATGCACAGGGGGGAGTTGTCTCAGATGGTGTGGTTTCAATGTCTGGTTATGGTGATGGATTGTACGAGGTAAAAGTAAAATATAACATTTCAAAAAAGGTTGTTGGAGTGATGATTGACTTTGCAGATGAGGAATAATGCGATATACACCTTTGTTTATTTAGTTAACTGGGAGCTTTAATGGAACATTGAAATAAAGAAATTGGGTTAGTAGAAAAACCCTCTAGGCCTTTTTGATGTGAAAATGTTGTGAGTTCCGTTGCGAATTGCACTGTGATTTGGTTGTTTGCACCTCACAAGTAAACCGTTACTCTATCCTTAACAAAAAACAGACCCCTATCCCAAAAGATAGAAGCCTGTCCTAAAAATCAAATCATTCACCCAAATCCACATTATGATACACGCGCTGCACGTCGTCACAGTCTTCCAACGCATCGATCAGCTTTTCAAACTGCTCTTGTGCGTCTCCTGGAAGCTCCACTTCGTTTTGCGCTAGCATCGTCAATTCAGCCACGGAGAACTCTTCCACGCCCGCACCTTTCAATGCTGTTTGCACGGCATGGAATTGATCTGGCTCTGCGTACACAATAACCGTTTCCTCTTCTTCCATGATGTCGCGTACGTCAAGGTCCGCTTCCATCAACACTTCAAGTACTTCGTCGGAGGATTTCCCTTCAAATGCGAATACAGCCGTAGCGTCGAACATGTAAGCAACAGATCCACTTACGCCCATGTTTCCACCATTTTTACCGAATGCTGCACGCACCTCGGAAGCTGTACGGTTGACGTTGTTTGTCAATGTGTCCACGATTACCATCGATCCGTTTGGTCCGAAACCTTCATAACGAAGCTCGTTATAGCTCTCTTCCCCGCCGCCTTTTGCCTTTTCGATGGCGCGGTCGATGATGTTACGAGGTACGTTGTATGTTTTCGCACGCTCAAGAACGAATTTCAAGGCCATGTTAGATTCTGGATCCGGCTCGCCTTGCTTGGCTGCTACATAGATTTCAAGGGCAAATTTGGAATAGACTCTACTTGTATTTTGATCCTTTGCCGCCTTCTTTTCCTTGATGTTGTTCCATTTACGACCCATATATATTCACTCTCTTTCAGAAATTAAAAGGATATCTTTCTGCTTCCTATTATACATCAATTTGGCAAGCTGTCAGAAGTGATTTCCATATACATTTCCAGAAACCGTTTTGCCACTTTGGACAAATAATATTTCTTCATCCAAGCAACGCCGTATTGAGTACTAAGATTCTCATCATCCACAAGGTATGTATGGACATCCGTTCCGTAAAAAATATGCATCGCACTCTCTGGAACCAAGGTTGAACCAAACCCTTGCTGGACTAAGCGAGAGAGCAGAGTCAAATCGGAGCTTGCACATACAATATTCGGTTCATAACCTCGTTGCGCGAATGCCTGCATTATATAATCGTACAACCCCTGGCCCTTTGTGCTTGGTAACACGAGTGATTCATTTGCGATAGATTCCAAGCTTACAGAACCCCTCCACTCTTCCCCGCTCACAAAATAGAATGGCTCCCTTTTCAGCATAAAGCTTGCAAATTCTTCTGACTGTACTGGAAAACGAATGACGGCAATATCAATGACCCGCTCTCGTAACAATTGAAGAAGTTGTCCGGACTCATTTTGATGTATTTCATATGTCACTTGGGGATAGCTTTCTTTAAAAGCAAACAATAAATTAGATAAAGAGATTTCTGATAAGGTGTTTACCCCAATTTTCAAGGATCCTTTGAGGCCATCACCAATTTCCTTTACTTCCTCCATGCCCTCTTCCATCAGCTTGGTAATTTGAACAGCATGGTGATATAGCTTCTCACCAGCTTCCGTCAGACGTAATTTTTTCCCTTCCCGGTGAACAAGCTCTACTTTTAATTCCTCTTCCATCTGCTTTAATTGCTGACTCAGAGGAGGCTGGGACATATGTAATTTCCGCGCAGCTTGTGAAATATTTTTCTCTTCTGCAATGACAGTAAAATAACGCAATTGGCGAAGATCCACGTCTTTTCACCACCCTATATGTTTTTCGTATGATTTCACTACAAAACTAATATCATACATATGGTTTTACATATGATACCATATATTTGGGGAAAGGCAGGAGAAGACATGCGGCCGATAATAATTCTAGTTCTACTAAATTTAATTGTGATGGCTGTCTTATTAATAGATTCTAAAGATACATCAAAAGGAGTTGGAAGCATGGAACAAACGCTTCACGAGCTTGCAAAACGAGGAAATACATTGGATTTAGTGACGATGATTGAAAAAGGGCAAGATATCAATGCCGTTGATGAAAAGGGAAGGACTGCTGTCATGGCGGCTACCTATGCGAATCAACCGGATGCAGTCGCCGTTCTAATCGAAAACGGTGCAAACATAAATATACAGGACGACCTCTTAAACACACCGTTTCTCTATGCCGGGGCAGAAGGGCTCATGGAGATTGCCCGCCTTACACTTGAGGCTGGCACGGATCAGACTATCACCAACCGTTATGGAGGGAACGCCCTCATTCCGGCTTCTGAAAAAGGACATGTGGAAATGGTGGAATTTCTGCTTAATCATGCAGATCAAAACGTGAATCATATAAATAACCTTGGCTGGACCGCATTATTGGAAGCGATTATTTTGACTGATGGCAGTGAGACATACCAGGAAATCGTCTCTCTTCTCATCCAACACGATGCCGACGTTAACCTAGCTGATAAAGATGGTGTTACCCCTTTACAACATGCAAAAAGCAAGGGCTATAAGGAAATGGAAGCTCTACTTGCGAAAGAAGGGGCATATTAAAGGAGTTTTTCTATGAATAAATTAATCTCATCGTTTACGATGTTTTCTTCCTTACAATGGCTTTTTTTCATTTTCGCCAATACGGTCGTGGTTCCGCTTTCTATCGGGGCAGCATTTGATGTGACACCGGAAGTAAGCCGGATGATGCTGAGCGCCTCCCTTCTTTTCACGGGGCTTGCGTGCATCTTTCAAGGGTGGATGGGCCACCGTTACCCGCTGCTGGAAGGACATTCTGGTTTATTGTGGGGTGTGATGCTGAATCTAGGGCTCACTGCTTCTTCTCTAGGAATGAGTTTCACGGAAATAGGTGGGGGTGTCGCGACAGGACTGTTGCTCGCAGGAGGGTTTACCATGCTGCTTGCTGTGTTCGGCTGGACGTCAGTACTACCGCGTATTTTTACGCCTATGGTCATGACGGTGTACCTTTTCCTATTGACCTTCCAATTGATGATGGTATTTTTCCAAGGGATGCTTGGCATTACAGAGGATGGCGTGATGAATGTACCTGTCAGCATCCTTTCTGTTGTGCTTGTTATTTTTGTAAGTGTGTTGAAAATAAAAGCACCGCGGGTTATCGGTAACTTCGCGATTCTTATAGGGATCATCATTGGGTGGATAGCCTATGTTCTGCTGTTTCCAGGTGGTGGACAGGAGGCGCCGGCTGCTACCTTCGCATTTGACCTGTTTCCGCTCGGGGCGCCGAACCTTGAATACGGAATAATTGCGGTCGCATTTTTTGCAGGGGTGTTGAATCTGAGTAACACGATTGCATCCGTCCAGGCTGCAGCTGACCTATATGGAGAGACCGCCACACCAGGGCAATTCAGGAATTCCTTCTTTTTTACCGGTTTATTTTCTGTCATTGCATCCCTATTCGGACTTGTCCCATACACGCCATTCACGTCGACGATCGGATTTTTGCAGAGTACAAGGATATTGGACCGGAAACCGTTTTTCATAGGTGGTTTCATGCTTGCAGCCATTGGACTTGTACCACCGTTGACCTCTTTCTTGGTGACAATGCCTATGACGGTAGGGAACGCGGTGCTGTTTGTTGCTTACCTTCAGTTGTTCGGAACCGCTTATGGTAGTTTACGGGGCGCTGTTTTCAACTCGGATACGATTTTTCGTTTGGCCGCTCCGGTATTATTGGGAGTGTGCTTGATGAACACCTCGCCGGCTGTTTTTGGTCCGTTACCGGTGTTATTGCAACCGTTCTTGGCTAATGGATTGATTATGGGAGTACTGCTCTCGATTGTGTTGGAAAAGGTGACGAATTGGGGACAGTTTGAGGATAAGGCAGTTGGGCATAGCTGATCCGGGGGTGGATTGGCTATGCTTTTTCCTTTTAAGATTTTCTAGAGAAAAACTCCATCAAATACTTTGCATCCCTCCCCACTCCACAAATCAATCCAGATCCCCTTGTGTATTGCCATGGCAAACCCAAAAAGTACAATCCACTTATATTTGTCACCCCTCTTTTATGAATTGGCTTACCGTCCACGCCCATGACTCCATTAATGTTAATACAGTCGTATGCGGGAATGAAACCTGTTGACCAAACGATACTATCGAACTCTTGATTGGTATCGTCTTCAAACTTAACTTTGTTTCCATCAACCATACTGACACGCGGCTTCAGCTTCACTTTCCCGTTTTTCAGATATGCTTTTAGTTCTTTTCCAAAGATGGGATCGGACTGTTTTTGGAACCACATTCCTTTAGGTGTATCAACTCCTGCAAATAAGAGCCCAGTCCGCTCCAACCAGCTGAAGATGCTTCTGCCTAAAAACTTAAGAGGAAGAAATTTAAAACGATGGCTGACAGCGATGGTCACCTGTTTTTCTTTTGCCAATTCCACCGCAATCTGGGCTCCGGAATTCCCTCCTCCTACTACCAGGACGCTATCTCCGTTCATATCTTTTGGTGAACTGTATTCTGAGGAGTGAAGCTGCGAAGGCAGATTATCTTGTGATTCGAAAATTTGTGGTATGTATGGTTTTTGGAATGCTCCTGTCGCAACAATTACGTTTGTTGCGGAGATGTCCCCTTGATTGGTGATCATCTGGAATGTACCATTCATTTTCGTTAACGATTGTACCTGCACATTATTTTTTATGGGAAGATCAAAATGACTGACATATTTCAATAAGTATTCCCCTAGTTCGTCTTTAGTAGGAAACCCCTCTGGCTCCCCTGACAATGGCAACCCAGGAAGAGAGCTGTACCTGCGCGGAGTAAATAAAACAAGGGATTGATACCTTTTCCGCCAGGAATCTCCCACCCTTTCATTGCCGTCCAGGATGATAAATGGAATTCCCTCTTTTTTAAGATAATAGCCCATCGATAATCCCGCTTGACCTGCCCCAATAATAACAACCTGATAAGATTCCATTCTGCCATCCTCCCTTCAACATTCAAACGTTCGTTTGAATATAATTATATAACATAGGAAACAAATGTAAATGGTTTTTACCATATATGTTTCGCTTCTCCTCTCTGGTGGTAAGATAGTAATCATCAAGAACTAGGGGGAAACCGTCATTCGCCAGATAGAATTCAAGTACGAAGTCACAAGACATGCTTTATCCGCGCTGGTTGATCAGTTTAAACCTTGGCGCTATGGGAGAATTCTCTTTTATATAGGGGCTTTGCTTTTCAGCATCTATTCCTTTATCGACCTGCTTCAGATGTACGGGGAAATCCCTACCGGAATCTTTATCATGTCCGCCGTAATGGCATTTCTCGTTCCGTTCGCTGTTGCTTTTCTATTGATAAAGGTGGTCACTTTTCTTGCTGGAGTCATTTTATTGAGGAAGCCAGTTTTTGATGAGGAAATAGTAGTGCGGTATGAAGAGGGAGACGACTATTTCCTAGCGGGTAAAGACCAATCGAGGTTTGACTTTTCCAACCATACGGAAATGATTGAAACAAAGGACTACTACATACTGTTTAAAGGGAAGCTTATCCAGGACGGGATTGCGATTCCCAAACTGTCATCACTTGATGAGGGATATGAGGAGAGAGTCGAGTTTCTGATTAGTAGAATACAAAGGAAAAAATGAGCAAGAAGCCTTTCGTGGATGTGGAAAGGCTTCTTTATGTGCACTTGGGTCTCTCTAAAAGTGGGGTTTGGTAATTATGTTTTATTTTGAGGTGGGACCAACCATTTTGAGCGCCCCATACCACCTGACATTGGGGCGATATCCATCCTAAAAATGATATATCCATTATTACTATCTCAAGGCACTAATGAAACGCGCCCACCCTCTAGAAATACGGTATCAATCCTTTTGAATAGTGCACTCATGCTATCTGTTCTTTTCTTTGAATTCTTCGTGTGTCAGGCCGAATAACAACACATCATGGTAGCCTCCATCTGTATACACCATATTACGCATGCGCCCCTCTTCTACAAATCCGAGACGTTCATGCAACTTAACAGATCCTTCGTTAAAAACATACACATGCGCATTCACTTTCTGATACCTGAGTTCCCCGAAGAAATAGCGCAGCACAACTCGGACGGCATCACTCGCATACCCTTTCTTCCAGTGCTCACGGAAAATACTGACGCCATAGCTGAATGTGCCGTTTTGCAGGTCGCAACTGTTTGTGCTGATGCTACCGACAAGCTCACCGCTGAAGTTCTCGATGGCAAGCCTAAAGTTATGGCCATCCCAGCCCTTTTCCGACTCCCTTTCTGTCCATCTCTTGGTGCCCTCTTCCGACCTTGGCCCATAGATGGCATCATTCAATCTGGCAATCTCTGAATCCATCCCGTCCTTATGGAATTCCTCCCAATCTGAAGGCTGGATCGGCCGCAAACGTACGGCTATACCTTCCCATATATGAAAAGCCATATTTCCTATCCTCCATTACATTTTTTATTGATATGACTTTAAGTGCTCCCCTAGATCCTCTAAGCTATTGATGCTTGAGATATCATCCTTCTGCAACTGAAGTGTTCTATTTTGATAGCTGATGCCAACATGATGAAGGGGAACTCCCTTTTCTTTTAATGCCTGTAAAAACCGGAAGGCCCGCTCTATTTCTTTGTCGCTGTTTGCGCTGTTCACTCGGACATTTTCTACGGAGACTCCCACTTCAACTGTTGCATGCTTTTTATAATCCACCCTAATTACATCTTTTGGTTCTGTTTCAGGTAAGATCAAACTAGTCCCATAATTAGTGAGATTCGGATAATATTCTTCTATTATTGGACCAATCTCCTTGTTTGCCTCAAAACTCCAAACCTCATACCCATACCCATCTTGCATTTCCCCCGTATACCGATTCTGCCCCACATAAAACAAAAGTTCCGGATCGTCTTTTGCATAGGCATAAGCGTGATACTTTCTTGTATGAAAAAAATCAAAAGAGATATCCTTGATCACAAAATCCTTGCCGTATTTCTCTTCCAAATACGCTTCGAATGCTTGTTTGTTCGTCCACATGCCCCAAGGCGATCCCCAAAAGACAAACGACAGGAGCAGGGCCAGAATGATCCCCCCTGAACCCCACCATAAAAATTTTCGCTTCAGCTTACATTCCTCCAGCTTTTCGTTTTTTCCAATCCTCTGCAAGCATTCCGTATACCGCATGATCAACATGACGGTCATACAGCCATTCGGCTTGACGGATCTTTCCTTCCAACGTAAATCCGAGTCTCTCTGGAATGGACCTGCTTTTTACGTTCTCCACCGCGGCACGAATATCAACCCGGTTCATCCCAAGTTCCGTGATGGCATAGTCCGTCAGAGCTTCCGCCACCCTTGTCATGATGCCATTCCCTTGATAATCCTTATCCAACCAGTACCCGATATACGTTACTTTGTTCGTCCAGTCAAGTGTATTGTAGCCTGCAACACCAACGATTTCCCCTTTATAAAGGATCAATGTAGTCATTGCTTTATTTTCCGCATGGCTTTGTCTGGTTCCTTTTATGAAATCCTTGGAGTCCTCCACCTTTTTTGTAAAGTCCAACCATGGCAACCACTCACGCAAATAGTCCCTGGAGTTGTCGGTTAGCTCGAATAGTCGTTCCGCATCTTTTTCCTCTGCTAGCTTCAAGGATAGTTCCTCATCAATTTTATGTACGAACATGGTCGTGTGCCCCCTAAATGATTTGTAGTTTTTTCAATGCATATTCAATTCCATCTTCACTAGAATTTTTGGTGACAAAGTCAGCAACTGATTTCAACCTGTCGCTGCCGTTCCCCATCGCAACACCATAGCCAACAAGCTCGAGCATGTCGATGTCATTCTCCCCATCCCCGAAGGCGACTGCCTCGGACTTGTCGATACCGAAGTAGTTTAATAACTTCAGAATGGCGACAGATTTAGAAACATCCTCTTGCAATACATTCAAGATAAACGGGTGCCATCTCCTGAATGTCAGGTGCGGGAATCTTTCCGTGTATGGCTCCATCATGTCTTCCGCTGCAAACAAGCACATGAGATAGACTTCCTGTTCATTGGTTTGGTCCATCACCGAGAAGTCCTCTAACCCTAGTACCCCCAGTGTTTCTTTCAACGCTTGTGAGATCCGCGGTTCTTCCACCCCGTTCATATGGAAGCCTTCCGTATAAAAAGAAAGTCCGTGTTTCTGTTCTGAAGCAAACTGGACCACTTCTTCCATCACCTTTTTATCCAGCGGAATTTTATGGATAACCTCTTCTAAATGCTTGGCATACCCTCCATTGGCAGTGATGAACGTATCAATTCCAAGCTCCCGAATCTCCTCACACATGGATAGCGGGCGGCCGGTTGCTGCCACCACGATAAGCCCTTTATCTTTTAACGTTTGGATGGCGGCTATTGTTTTCTCTGAAATACTGCCATCCTCGTGATGTGTAAGGGTGCCATCGATATCAAAAAATACTATTTTGCAGTTCATAACATTCCCCCTTTTACAAACCATTTTCCTTTTTATCGGCTCAAATGCTCGTGAATCAACTTCCATTGTCCCTCATCTTTTACAAATACATTGGTTGCACGCCCGCTGCCAGAAATGAACTCCCCGTTCAGGTACCCTTCATAATGAAAGGTATAGAGGCATGTGGCCGTGTGCTCATCCACCGCAATCCACTCCACATCCTTTGCCGAGTAGATTTCCTCTTTGATCGTGTCCCATGCGTTTTCGAAAAAGGCTCGGATTTCTTCCATGGTAGTGCAGGAACTATTGGTGAACCAATAAACCACATTGGCGTGGAGCAATTTTTCCACATTATCGAAGTTGTGGGTATTTGTTGCTTCAATGTATTGATTTAGTGCATTTTGATAGCTCATAAGCATTCTCCTTCACGGTCTCATTTTCGCTGGTTCCAACACCCCGACTAGCAAAGTTGGTGCTTTATACTGAATAGCTTCCATAACTCCTTCAGAAATTTCATGGTTTTTCAACCATCTTCCCCTGTCCTCCTCTAGCTTGAAACCGAGTTGGACTTGATGGTAGTTACAAGTCCTTGGAATGAGGAGGCCACTTTTCACTTCCGCCAGTTTTGCCCGACTTCCAAGTACGTGATTCAACTCCCATGTTCCACTTGTTTCTGCTACAATTTCAATCAGTCTTCCTAACCCCTGCTCTCCACCAGTATGAACCCACGCAACAACCAATGTGAATGGACCCTTTTCAGAAATCGTTTGTTTGAGAAGGATGTCTAACTGATCTATTTTTTTATAGTCGACAAGTAGTGGAGTTATTTTATCCTTATCTGTTTTCTCTACAAGGTGGCTCATTTTCTCTGGATTCCTTCCGATTACAGAAACGTGATAATCCTGTTCCACTAACCAAGTGCATACCTCTGAAAGCATCCCGGTTCCACCAACCACCAGTGCATGCTTCATGGCATTTTCTCTCCATTCACTTTCAATCGGTACACAAACTGCTCTCCCATTTGCCCCATCACCCTTTTTCCACTGTCTTCGAATCCAGCCCTCAAGTAAACCCGTTGAGCCGTTTCATTTCTTCGATTCACAGCCAAAACCACCTCTTCCACCTGAGGGAAATTCAGCTCCACATAATCTGGAAGCAACTCTAGTGACTTCCCTGCAATGCCTTGTCCTTGAAATTGTAGGGAGACGGAATATGCCCGCAAAAGAATGGCATTAGGGTTGTCCGTATAACTTGGAATTTCTTCTCCCTCATAAAGGACGAAAAAGCCTGCAGGGCGCCCATCCTTTAAAATAACTACGGGATGCCTTCCCTTATCCGTTTCACAAGCCTTCCATGCGTCCCTGGGATGGGAAGTAAATTTCAACTGACTTTCTGTTAACTTGTATTCTGATAAATGTTCCAAGTGTTCGATTTGAAAGTTTACTAGTTTAACCTCACTCTTACTCTGATTCTCTTTTTCTCCAAGTCCATTTTCATTACAAAATTGTATAAGCTCTTTAGCAAAATGAATCGTGGCATTAAGTCTCTTTTCATTTGTGGTAAAGCTTCTTTCTGGATTTCCTTGCCGGATATTGATTGCCTCTTGTACGAGGCCATGCCATTTCGGTTCAAGTACACGTAATCCATACGCTCCTGCAGCCAGCTTGGAAATGATATTCTCTTCCTTTAATGTGTAAAATTGACGAAGCAACCCCAGCACTGTCCATTCCATTTCCGCTTCTATGTGTTTGACTGGATAATTGATAAGTTGATCCTGCTTTTTTTCCATGGCAGATATCCTTGTTGCCCAGTAGTCATTCATGTTTTTTCGCACATAGGTTGTGAGGTCTTCCGTTGTTACGTTAAGTGCCAGCTCGCTAGAAGCCTGCCCCATGAACGTTATTCCTTTGTTCTTGAGCAACCACCACGTCACAGGAATATCGTGAACCGCTTTACCAAAGGTCCCTTCATTATAAAAATAGCCCTCAGCTGCTAGGTTGGACGATTGCACATATATGCCATCCAATTGCGGGTTTTTGCATGTTTCTGCAAGATTCAAGTGAATATCTTTTAAGATAGTCGCATCTTTATTTGTCAGCTTCCGGCTTGTCACCGCAACAAAATCCACGTCACTTTCTCCTTCTATGTACGCATCTATTGCGAGGGATCCATGAAGGTATAATCCGTCCAGCAGCCCTGGTAACGCTTGATTACATTTATCTATATAAAGGTCTAAAACCTTTTGTACGCTTTTTGGAATCTTCTTCATTTCTATCACCCTTTCTTAAAAAAACACATTCCACACATTTCGACTTCCTGCCTGTTCTTTCCTTTTAAAAATGTTAAAGCGGAACAAAAAAGCGTAAACGTGAAGATTAAAGTTGACAAAACATGAATAAACATGAAATAATAGGAAAGAAGTTGAATTCAAATATTGGGGTGATGTTCTTGTTTACTGATGAAAGACGGGGAGAAATTTTGAAGGTATTGAATCTGGAAGGAAGAGTGCTGGCTAAGGATTTGGCGGATCAATTTAATATGTCCATCGATTCCATCCGCAGGGATTTATCCATCATGGAAGAACAGGGATTATTAAAACGCACACACGGGGGTGCAATCCCGGTAGCATCCGTTCGTACTCTGCCACGTCCTCCTGCAGAGCGCTTTGGGGACGGCACGGAACACCAGAATGCCATTGCAGAATTGGCGGCAGGATATGTAAAAGCTAATCAAACGGTATTTATCGGCGGAGCGTCGATTCATTATGTGCTACTCAAATATCTACCAAAGGACATTCCATTCACTGTGCTGACCAACTCACTTGAAATTGCGTATGCTTTGCGCGGGTCTGATAACATCTCGACCTTTTTAATTGGCGGGAATGTGAAAAGCTCCGGCAACATCACAGATGCATTGGCGAACGAATTTGCGCGACAGTTTACCGTGGATTTGTGCTTTGCAACGGCAGGGGCTCTTTCTGTAAAAGGGATGAGTACCGCAACGCCGGAGGTGGCCATATTTTATAAGACGGTTTATGATAACTCGAAGAAACTGGTTGCCATGTTTGAGCATACAAAGGTGGGGCAGGAGATGTTTGCCGGCATGTACCCGGTTGGGAAGTTGGATGTGGTGATTACTGATGCGGAGACAGATAAGGAGAAAGTGGATGCGTTGAAGGCTGCTGGGGTGGAGGTTTTGGTGGCTGGAGTATAGCATTTGTAAAAGGAAAGCGACAGTATGGATGGGTACTGTCGTTTTTTTTATGGAGATGGAATTTCGTGCCAAATCACCTCAAGTTCGTGCCAAAGCACTATTTCCCCTGTAGCCACTCTAATCCTCCCCATCTAAAAAAGACATTACTCCCAGAATCCCCCGGGATCAATGTCCATAAGAAATCAATTTCCCCTCTCAAACTCTTCCCGCAGCAATCCATAATATGCCAAGTCTACAAATCTACCGTCCCTCATCGCATGCTGGCGCCAGGTTCCCTCGTGCTTCATGCCGACTTTTTCCATGATGCGCCAGGAACCTGGGTTATCGGCGAATGCACCTGCGAACATTTTGTTTAAGCCTAGCTCTTTGAATCCAAACGCAACCACCGCACGTGCCGCCTCGGTCCCATACCCTTTCCCCCAGTAGGGACGGCCGATCCAGTATCCAAGCTCGCCACGTTTGTAAGAAAGAGTCTGCTTGATATTGATAATACCTATTAAACTGTCAATTTCTTTTTCCACAATCGCAAATACCACCAGTCCCCTCTCTTTTGAATCCCACATACTTCGAATGAAATCCGCCGCAGATCCCGGAGGATAAGGATGCGGCACGGTTAGGGTTGTTTTGGCAAGTTCATAATCACTTGCCAGTTCTTCGACACGATCGGCGTCTCTTAGCTCTAATCTGCGTAATAGTAATCTTTCTGTCTCTAAAAAAATAGTCATACTCCTGAACCTCTCCCCTCTTAAATTAGAAATACAAGTAATATTTTCCTATTATATACATCTATTCAGCATTGTCCATACTTCCAAACTATCATTTAACCTGTTTTCTACATTATATTCCAAACTTCTCCTTCCAAAAAACAGGGTAAATATCCTACGTACTTTACCACGTTACCGCGCCTTAAGTCATAGCAAATCCTGTCATTTTTTATCATTTCTCCCGTGTTCAAGTTCCCCTGACCTTAAAAATAGTCTGAATAGTCTGTTTACCATTTCCCTCCTTTGCATTACGATAAACTTGTCGAAATATCGCAACCCGATATTTTCGTAACACTAAGTATTTAAAGGGGATGGGTTTATTTGAAGAAGATCTTTGTTTTATCTGCAGTAGTATTTCTTATCTTCGCTGGTCTTTTCTCCGGCGGACCATCGTCGAACGCGGCGAGCTCACTACAGGAATTTAAAAGTAAAGGAAAAGTAAGGGTTGTCGACAATCAAGGCAATCAGGGACCACCTTCCTTTGTAGCTGGTATTCTATCAGAAAAGCAAGCAAAGGCAGATGCTCAAAATGCGAAGAAGTTCCTTGGCAAACATAAGGACTTTTTCCACATGAACAATCCTGAGAAAGATTTGAAGGAAGTAAGAGCAACAACCGATGACCTTGGGATGACCCACGTTCGCCTGCAACAAACTAAAAATGGCGTTCCGGTCGATCGAAATGAACTGAATGTTCATTTTAATGATGAGAATGTCATTACAACTGTAAATGGAAACTTCGATACAAAACTAGATTCCTTAGAAATCAACACCACCCCTTCCATTCAAGCGGACAAAGCGGTAACGGAGGCGAAAGTAGCAGTTGACGCTCCTGCAGAAGTTCCTGTGGAGTCCTCTGAGTTAATCATCTATCCACTTGAAGAAGAATATCATCTTGCTTACCGAGTAAACCTTGAATTTTTCGAAGGCGAAGCTGGTAACTGGTATGTGTATGTGGATGCCCACAATGGTAAAGTGCTAGATCAATATAATGCGATGACAGGCTTAGGTTTTTTTGAAGATATCATTGGAACGAACAACGTAGAAGGTTCTTCTGCTTTAAAAGTGGAGCAAGGTCCAAATCCGAAAGCCGTTGAGAATGCTGGAAAATTAAAGCCGGCGCGTGGTTCTGGCTTAGGTACGACTGGTTTAACGAAGCTGTTAAACCTTTCACACGGGAATGTTCCTGGCAGTGGCGAGGGATCCCAGTTCTTCCTTGCGGATTACACTTCTCCACAAATGAACGGAATTTTTACCTATAATATGAGAAACACATCCAATCAAATGTGGTTATATTCCAATACGAATGCTTCTTGGAAAGATGTAGAATACACGGGTGACAGCAGTACATGGGAAACGGTTGGACAAGGTCCTGCGGTGGACGCGCATTCCAACTCCCGAATCGTGTATGACTATTTCTTAAATAACCACGGACGCAACTCCTTGGATGATAACGGCATGGCCATCAATTCCCGTGTACACTACGGAAGAGAGTATAATAACGCATTTTGGAGTAACGGAATCGCGATGATGACATATGGAGATGGCGATGGAAAACAATTCATTCCACTTGCTGCTCTTGATGTAACAGCGCATGAAATGGTACACGGCATCACGCATTACAATGGTGGCCTTCGCTACCGCTTTGAAACTGGTGCCATCAATGAAGCCTACTCTGATACTTTTGCAGCACTAGTGGACGATAGCAACTGGGATATCGGCGAGGATATCATGGGTGAGGAATGGTTGGCGAATGGCAGAACGGCCCTTCGAAGCAACGAAGACCCTGGTAAATTCCCGACAGGTGCTGTTTACTGGCCTTACAGCATTGACGGCGAAGGTCGCTACCCGGCTCATATGGATGAGTACTACTACTTGCCTGCGAACATGGATAATGGTGGCGTACACATCAACTGTACGATTCTTCAGCACTCTGCCTACCTTGTAGCGGAAGAGTATGGCATGGGTAGAACAGTGGTTGCGGACACTTGGTACCGCGCGTATGACTACCTGCACTATGACGCTTCTTTTGCGGAGTTCCGTGAAGCGATTTTACAATCTGCCATCGACCTTTATGGCGAGGGTAGCGAAGAGTATAACGCGTTCTTGGGAGCATTTGACGATATCGGTCTTTATGAAGGCTGGTCTGTGAATGACAATCCGAGAGCACCACAATTTTAATTAGAACGAGGAAAGAGTGCCTCTGTAACATAGGAGGCACTGTTTTTTTGTTTATTTTTCTAGGTAATGCACACTGAAATTTTCTTCATCATCTGTCCACACTTTGCTCGGCTTAAATCCGCACTCCAACGCCATCGTCTGAAACTGACCGATTGAATATTTATAAGAGTTTTCCGTGTGGATGGTTTCGCCTTCCCGGAAGGAGAATTCATGCTCACCGATGATCACTTGCTGATCGCACTGACTTTCAAGGTGCATTTCAATGCGACCCTTTTCCTCGTTATAGTAAGCGAGGTGTTCGAACTGTTCCTCGTTGAAATTTGCCCCCAGCTCCCTGTTCATCCTTTTGAGGAGGTTGAGATTGAATGCCGCGGTGACGCCTTCCCTGTCATCATATGCCCGCTCTAACGTGTGGAGGTCCTTTTTCGTATCGACACCAATAAGGAAACCATCTCCTTCGTTCAAAAGCTGGGCGGACTTAATCAGGAAATTCCGAACATCCACCGGCTCGAAGTTTCCGATTGTAGAACCAGGGAAAAAGATGACCTTTTTTCCACTCGACTCTAACGGCAAGGTAAGCGGAGCCGTATAATCACCACATACCGCCTTTATGGTGATATGAGGGAATTGCATCGCGAGCTCCAAGCTAGATTGAAAGAGAAAGTCCCGTGAGATATCAATTGGAACATATTCTTTAAGACTCGCGAAATTGTGAAGCAGTGCCTTAACTTTGTTGCTGCTTCCACTGCCATATTCTATCAAGGTGTGGACGTTACCGACAGAGAGCGTGATTTCCTGAATCCTTTCGTTGAAAATTTTCATTTCGGTGCGCGTCGGATAGTACTCCGCAAGTTCTGTTATCTCCTCAAATAACTCGGAGCCATGATGGTCATATAAATATTTTGAAGAGATGGTTTTCACTGGAGCTTCTAGTCCTTTTACTATTTCATCACGCATGTTTTCTTTTTCTATATAAAAGTCATAGCTCTGGATATTATGTTCTAATAATCTCATAGCGCATCCTCCGCCAGTCGGAATCCGCTGAACTGCCAGCGTTTGTCAGCCGGGAAGAAGTTGCGGTAGGTGTTTCGGATATGTTCCTGCGGTGTGGCACAGGAACCGCCCCGCAACACCATCTGATTGCACATGAATTTAGCATTATATTCACCAAGCGCCCCTTCAAGCGGCTTGCTTCCCGGGTATGGTGAGTAGGCGCTTGCTGTCCATTCCCACACATCACCAAACATCTTGGAACCTGCTGATTGATCGGAGGCTGCAGGATGATAGTTGCCTGTGTCCATCGTGTTCCCTTTTATCTCGAGATCCCTTGCCGCATGCTCCCACTCTGCTTCTGTCGGCAGACGCTTGCCCTTCCATCTGCTGAAGGCATCCGCCTCATAGAAGCTGACATGAACAACAGGCTGATAGAGATCCAGCTTCTTCTTTCCTGCCAGGGTAAAAATATACCACTCGCCATCCTCATCCTTACTCCAGTAAAGCGGAGCCTGCCAGTCATTCTTTTTCACCGTATTCCAACCGTCGGATAGCCAGTAATAAGGTTTCTGATACCCACCGGCTTCGATGAATTCCAAGTATTCACCGTTCGTGACAGGCTGGTCAGCCAGTTTATATGGCTCGAGCCATACTTTATGATTCGGCCCTTCATTATCAAAAGCAAACCCTTCGCCGTTGTGCCCGATTTCAATGAGACCTCCATCATATATGTGGAAGGATGGTTCTCTTTTTTTTGATGATGTAGATTTGGATTCTTTATAGACTGGATGCAACGGATTCACAAAGAAGTTGTATTTTACATCCATCAAAATCAGCTCTTGATGCTGTTGTTCATGCTGCATGCCGATTTCTATGAGGCTATGGACCTTGTCGACTTTTTCTGGTTCGCCCCCTTCAAGTTGTGATAAGAGATCCACCACATAATTATCAATATAACTGCGGTATTGGAAAATGTCTTGTATGCTTGGTCTAGAAAGGACGCCGCGCTGATGCCTCGGCTGGAAAGGACCAACTGTCTCGTAATAGGAATTAAAAAGAAAATCGTATGTTGGATGGAACTCTCTGTAGTTCTCAAAGTACTCTTTGAGGACAAAGCGCTCAAAGAACCATGTGGTATGGGCCAGATGCCATTTGGGCGGGCTGACATCCGGGTGTGATTGAATAATGAAATCTTCCGTCTCCAATGGTTGAACAAGCTTCATGGTGAGGTCACGCACATTCATAAATCGTTGTGATATTGATTTGATTGTTTGTGTTTCCATGGATACCGCTCCTTTTATTGAATTCTAGCTCTGTTCGACCACATTTCCCTCTGCAGGGATTGGGTTCTCTTTTAGCATTTTGGCGAAATGCATCAAATTGTATGCCATGATCTTGGCATGCTCCATAGTAAAGTCGTTCTTATATCCTTCTGCTTCGATATAGGACGGTCCCGGTCCGGCTTCGCCAACCCAGTATGTATCAACATTTGGTGGGATCGTAAATCCTATATGCGTCAAGCCGTACAGAATGGAAGAAGCCGCATTTTTCGCACCATCTTCGTTCCCCGTTATGACCACCCCTCCTACCTTGTTATAGTAAATATATTGTCCATTGTCGTTCGTTAGTCCACTTCCTCCATCAAGTCGTTCCATTACCATTTTCGCAACACTGCTCTTCTCACCAAGCCACACCGGGGTTCCGATGATGACGATATCCGCATGCTTCACCTTGTTGAACACTTCTGGCCATTCATCCCCATAGCCTTCGTCCTCACTAACACCGAATTTTATGTTGTAATCTACTATCCTGACAATCTCGGATGCTACGTTTTCTTTGTTGAAGTGGGTGATTACCTCTTTCATAAGTGCTTCTGTATTGGATTCTTCCTTTGAAGATTTGAGTGAACAGTTAAGGAAAAGTGCTTTTGTCATGTGTGGTGTTCCTCCTTTAAGTTGGGTTTAATTGAAAATATTACTCTTTACCCTATTAAAGGTAATTGAAACGTAAAAAGATGCATTTGGTGGGTGATGTTTGTGTTAGGGGGAGGTGGATTTTGGGCGATTACAGGGGTAACTCTAACGAGTAGTACTTATTCTTACGGGCAAAAATGGTTCTAATTTATGGGTGTATCTATGCTATGACGACTGAACTTCTCCTTTTTTTGATTCTGGTGGTTCCATACGAGCTCTATGACGACTGAACTTCTCCTTTTTTTGGTTCTGGTGGTTCCATACGACCTCTATGACGACTGAACTTCTCCTTTTTTTGATTCTGGTGGTTCCATACGACCTCTATGACGACTGAACTTCCCCTCTTTTCGATTCTGGTGGTTCCATTGCAACTCTTTGGAGATTGCGGAAAGGAAAGGGGAAGAAAAAACTCCCCCTCCGTCATGATGCCTTCCGTTCCTCCATCTCCTCATCCATAAACTTAAAATATGGTAGCAACATCCCCACCAACGCGACACCAGCGATCATAAAGCCTATCAAAAAGTACAATGGCCTCACTCCCCACACTTCACCAAGCATTCCGCCCACCAATACGCCCAGAGGCATAACGCCCCTTATGATAAAGAGGCGAACGGAAAATATTTTGCCCATCAAGTGGTTGGGAATGATTCGTTGGCAGAGCACCGTATTGTTAATACTGAAGATGGCCATCACCACACCTGCCAACACTTCTAGCACAATGGCGACCATTAAACTGCTCCCGTTCCACCCAAGTCCGACAAATGTCAGCCCGCCGATTGCCAATGCTCCAAGCATCACAAAACGAGGACTTCCGAAAGCGATTCGCCCAACCAACAATGCCCCCAAAATATACCCAACAGGAAATCCCGCCATAAAATAACCATACGAGGCATAACTCCCTCCAAGCTCTCCGGTAATATAGGGCAGTGTTGTGACCATCGTGACCCCCACACCAAACTGAACGAACGCAAGGAAAAAGCCCAGCCAAGCAACAATCCGTTGCTTGAAGAAAAAGGAGATGCCTTCACTAAACTCCTTCCACCATGTGCTTCGTACTCGGAGCTCCGGTGTCGGTTCTTTTACAAACCACAACAGCCACATGGAGCTTAAGGCCAAGGTTGAACCTGTTAGCTGATACACCATGATGGAGTTGCAGAAGGTCCCAAAAGCACCGCCAAGTTCGGAAATCATGTTTCCCGACCAGACATAGAGAAACGAGCGATTCTTCCAAACCTTTTTCATCGATCCAGATACCTTTGCAAATCTTCTTCTATAAGACTCACAGCTTGCTTTCGTAATGTGTAAACCCCATCCTTACTATCCACGAGTTTGGCGGCCCTTAATATTTTCAAGTGATGGTGGATGGTGGATTTTCCCACCTCCAATAAACCGGTCAACTCCTGCAGGGTACATTCCTTTTCCGACAGATGCTTCACGATCCGCAATCTTGCCTCATCCCCTAATGCCTTGTATTTTGCCACCAAAAAGTGATCCGGGGTGTACCTATCATTTGGCGCAATGCTTTCATCGGCTACAGGATAGTAAAAAATTTTCGTCCCTTCCATATCTGCTTCAATATTCCATGGACGGTAAATTTGCTGCGGCACAAGCATTACCTCTTGCACATTCGGCTCCGCACGATATTCAATCCCACCTGTCGCCCACTCTACTAGCTGTTCTGTCGAGAGCTTATTCAACTTTTCTTCCTTGGACGCGACATCCCTCTTCAACATCTCACAGATTTCCCGCTCGGATGGTTGCACAAATTCCTCATACCATTTGATCATCACAATTTTAAGGTGACTTTTTAACTGGGCGGTATCACTTTCGCAAATCCACTGTATGTATTTTGGAAAGAAACTGTGTTCCTTCGTTGCCTCCATCAAAGAACGGCAAGGATGTTTGTCCCCTTTTGAAGCCTGCCTCCGCATGTCCTGAAGCTCCTTGCCCAAGTAAGGAAGAGAATAAAACTTAAGCTGACTGTCCTCGAGCTCTTCTATAAAAGAAAGGAATTCATGAAAATCTTCACAGTGATGATAATGACAAAGTTGCAGCAAGGCTTTCCACGTGTTGTGCTTTTCCACATAATCCAGATTATCCTGTAATTCAGGTGACAAGTTCCCCCTGAGATTGCTCCAATAATGCTTAGTTTTTTCCAAGGAATCGTGTAATGGCGTATTCGTCACTACCGCAATTCCCAGCGCACACTCCAAGAGGATGGAATGCCTGAACGATACCTGGTAGGACTCTCTTTTTCTGTTTGTAATGCTTAGGAGTTTCATATTTGATCAGCACCTCGTTTTATATTTATAGAATACATAATTCTATAAATATAGAATAAATCCTTTATTAATTTCATAGGCAAACGCAAAAAAGACATACCTGCAACTAACAGATATGCCTCTCTTCTTATTCAGATCAGGTCTTCAAGCAAGTACATCAGCTTATGGGGACCACTTTCTTTATTGGACGGAATCACGACAATCGTTTCTGAGTCCGGGTAGTAGCCTGACGCAAAGCTTACACCTGGATCATAGCCCATGACATGGTATTTTACTATGTTGTCAGACTCTTTCTCGATCCAGGTTCCATAACCATAGTAATCTCTTTCGTTATCCGTTTGAATCCAAGGTGTCAGCAATTTGGCGAGCATTTCTTTACTTACTAACTTCCCGTTCATTAGGGCTTGCCAAAGTTTCGCCATATCCCCTGCTGTAACATAGGCTCCACCGTCTGCTCCACCTTTTATAGGGATGGAGTAGCTGTTGGTCCTCCAGGAACCGTCTTCCTCTTCCATGTAACCAATTGCCGTTCTGCCAGGTAACTTATCCAGAGAGAAATAACCGGAATCAGACATTTGTGCAGGGGTAAAAATATGTTCCTCTACATAATCAGAAAAAGGAACGCCCGCTACCTTTTCAATGACCAACCCTAATAATATATAACCGGCATTATTATAGTGGAATTTTTCTCCCGGGTTGAATTTCATCTGTTGTTTCTGAAAGAGCGGGAGGAAATCTTCTAGTTGTCTCATGCGATACATTGGATTCTCCACCCAAAGCTCTTCGAAATCATCCATTTCATCCTCGTCAAAATAGTCCGGTATGCCAGATGAGTGGGTTAACAGATGGTGGACCGTGGCCTCCCCATCGAAATGAGGGAAAGAATGATCCAACAAGTTGCTTATTTTTGATTGAAACGTTAGGGATCCCCTCTCCACCAACTGGCATATGCCAATCGCCGTGAAAAGCTTACAGCCTGAGGCAATTCCGTATCTCGTGTTGGTAGTGTTGGAAATGGATTCTGCCCGATTGGAGAAGCCATGAGCACTGGAATGGATTATTCCAGTGCGGTTCTCCACGTGTATCACACCTGAAAAGTCTATTTCGCTTACCTTGTTAGCTAATTTAGTTTCTAATTCTACGTTTTTCACTTTCACTTGGATTAAACCCCTTTATATCCTTTTGACTCGGGGGACGGGTGACATTATATATGCGGTTATGGACTCAATATATATATTATCACACTATTTAGGCAATTGCAGAGGGAACCGTCCCAGTAAGGCGTTAGGGATTTATCATTTACTGTCGGAACTAGGGCAAATACAGTCCGACCTCTTGCATATACTGTCCGTTCCCACCTAAATACAATCCAAATACTATACAATACATGCCAAACGACACTGTTCGACAAACGCCACGATTATAATGCTTGCCCAGATGTTTATTTGCTTGTCGCCTTTAAAATAAACCGGTCCTGCCTGATATCCAAATACCCTTCCCGATTAATTTTCAGATGAAGATTGTACAAGGGATCCAGGTAATCTTCTACCATGAAATCCACTACCTGCCACGGAATGGCCTTTAAATAATAGATTAGTGCACCGATATCGTAAAAACGTTGCATAGGATATTCCTTTTTACTAAGTAGAATCTGGAATCCATGCTCTTCCAATTGCTTATATGCAAATTCAAGATTCCAATGAGCATACTCTTCATTAATCGGTGCTCCCAGAAATCTGTTGATGTCCTGACAGTCGCTCCGCCCCACCTGCTGAGAGAGAAATGTCCCTCCCTCTTGCAGAACTCTTCTAACCTCGCTCGGATCGTACTCTTCATGTTTGTTGATAATTAGGTCAAAGTGTTTGTCTGGAAAAGAAAGCCGGTTGTACGGCTCCACTTCGACCACCTGTACACCGAGTGGTTCCAGTCTTCCTTTTGCAATAGGATAGTTCGGTTTGTAGCCTTCGGTTGCACAGACAGTTTGTGGGAATGGTTGCAACTTGGAAAGCAGTTCCCCGCCGCCTGTCCCCATGTCCAGCATGGATGTGGCATCTGCCATCAGTTTTTTTGCGATGCTGCCGTATGACCAGGAAAGCATTCCTGATGCAAGACGGCCAGTTTCTGTTATATGGGAGAAATCCCATCCGGAAAAATCGGTTTCTGCCTCTTTTAAATAGTGTTCGAATAGTTGATCAGTTTTCATTTAGTTATCCTCCATTTTCTTTCATTCAGTTGCTGGTGCCTAGTAGCTTGGAGGTCCGCGATTGCGTTTTTATATGTTGTGTTCAAGTAGATTCATTGGGCTTTCTCCTATTTTTCTTTTCTTCTAATATACCAAATATTTGAACTTTATGAGACAAATGCATTCCTGGACAGATTTTTCTCCAAACCTGTTACAATGAAGCCATACATAATAGGGAGGGATTATAGGTGAAGATACTTGTTGTCGGTGCAGGTGCGGTTGGTGGATATTTTGGCGGACGTTTAGTGGAAAAGGGCGAGGATGTAACGTTCCTTGTACGGGAAAAAAGGAAGAAGCAACTTGAAGAGAGCGGACTTGTCATTAAAAGCGCTCATGGGGATGCCACACTAAAACCAAAGCTACTGGTCAGTGGAGAAAAGGCAGATCCGTACGATGTCATTTTATTATCAATGAAAGCCTACCATTTAAGTTCTGCGATGGAGGACTTCAGAAGTTATGCCGGACCGGACACGATAATTGTCCCTTTGCTTAACGGGATAGCACATATGGAAAAATTAAGTGCGGCCTTCAATGAGTCAAATGTGATTGGTGGACTATGCTTTGTGGAATCTACCTTGGACGACCAAGGGGCCATCATTCAGACAAGTGCCATTCATGATCTCGTTTTCGGGGAACTGGATGGCGGAAAGTCGGAACGGGTAGAGAAGCTCTCTAGATTTTTCAGTGGCACAAAGGCCAACTTTGTCTTATCCGAGAATATCCATCAAGCCATGTGGCAAAAGTACCTTTTCATCGCTACCTTGGCTGGGGTCACGACATTGTTCCGTTCGCCAATAGGGCCAATACGGGAGGATGAGTTCGGTGCGGATACCATCAAACAGACTTTAGAGGAAGCTGCCGGTATTATGAAAAGTGTAGATGCACCACTTGCTGAGAATATTGTGGATGGAAACTGGGATAAACTTCATTCCATCGAAGCAGGCATGAAGTCTTCGATGCAGCGTGACATGGAAAAAGGATTGTCGGTAGAGGCTGATCATTTTTATGGTTATCTGCTTGGGGTTGCGAAAGAGCAAGGGATATCCGCTCCTACTCTGGAGAAGATTTATGCCAACTTGCGGATTTATGAGGGGCAAAGACGTTAGTGGTTATGCTTTTGAAAGCTTAGGGTCGTGTGGCTCTAAGCTTTTTAGTTTTTTGTCTGCCAGAATAAAAAGTTTAATCCCGCCTCCAAAAATCAACTCCGGAAATCTTCATCTCCACCCCCAAGTAATTTCCCCAAGAAAAAACTGCCAACACGTTAGCGTCAGCAGTTCTCCATCTCTTTTATTGCGGCTTTCATTCTTAATAGTGCTTCCGTCAGCACCTCACGTGGGCAGGCAATATTTATGCGCTCGAAGCCTTGACCGCCTGCACCAAATTTCATTCCTTCATCAAGTCGGACTCCCGCTTTTTCTAAAAAGAAGGCGTGCAATTCTTCTGCAGCAATTCCGAGCTCCCGGCAATCCAGCCAGATCAAATGAGTTGCCTCGGGTTTCACTACTTTTATGGCTGGAATATGCTCCTTCAAGTATGTGTAAACATACTCTAGGTTTTCATTTAAATACTCCTTCACTTCTTGAAGCCAAGGCACCCCTTTATAGTAGGCTGCGATGGTTCCTTCTACCGCGAACGCATTGGGACGCATCAGCCCGAAACCGTTTAGGAGCGTTTCGTATTTCTCTTTTATTTCTTTGTTCGGAATGATAAAAATAGAGCTTTGCATTCCCGCAATGTTAAACGTCTTGCTTGGTGCTGCGCAGGTGATGGAAAAATCCAGATGGTCAGGATGCACCTTTGCGAATGGAATATGCTTGTGCCCCGGATAGGTGAGGTCGCCATGCATTTCGTCTGAGATCACCATCACTCCATGTCTTTCACAAATCTCCCCAATCTTTCGTAACTCTTCACGAGTCCAGACTCTGCCGACCGGATTGTGCGGGCTGCAGAGGATGAACACCTTCGTATTTGGCTGAGCTGCTTTTTCTTCAAAATCTTCGAAGTCCATTTTATAGCCGTCCTCGGAATAGAGGAGGGAATTATGCAAGATGTTACACCCTTGTGTTTGGATGGTAGAAAAGAACGGATAATAAACAGGATCCTGCACAATCACCGAATCACCCGGTTGCGTTAATGCCTTCAATAAAAGGTTCATCCCCGGAATGATTCCCGGACTGAACGAGATCCATTCGTGCTTCAGCTCCCAATCGTATTGCGTCTTCCACCAGTGTTCTACCGCGTCGTAGTACCTGGCGCAAAATGTACTGTATCCATAGATTCCGTGAGTGGCTTTTTGGCTGATGGCACTGACAATCTCTTCGGAAACCTGGAAATCCATATCTGCGATGCAAAGCGGGATAATATCTTGATCTTCGATGAACCATTTGACCGAATGCGTCTTTCTGCGGTCGATGAATTTTTCCAGTTGCATGGCTTTCTCCCCTTAATCGATCTAGTATGCCTTAGCCCAATATACCATATGTTTTGCTTCATTTCCGCAACATACACAATTTTCGGCTACCTGTTCTTGTTCAAAAGGCATACAACGTGATGTGGCGCTAGTTTCCTCTTTTATTTTGTCCTCGCACGCTTGCTCGCCACACCACATGGCTTTGATGAAGCCGCCTTTTCCTTCGATTTGTTCTTGGAAAGCTTGGAAAGTTGTCGCCACACTTGTTTTCGCTTCGCGGTGGGATCTTGCTTTTTCTAAAAGGTTTTTCTGGATGTCTTCGAGGATTTCTTGGATCTTGGCTGCCAGTCCTTCCATAGGTGTGATTATTTTCTCGCCGGTGTCACGGCGGACAAGGACTACTTGTTGTTGTTCGATATCGCGTGGCCCCGCTTCCAGTCTTAGTGGAATTCCCTTCATTTCGTACTCGTTGAATTTCCATCCTGGCTTTTTGTCACTGGCATCTATTCCTACGCGAATAGTTTTGGCCAGCTTTTCTTTTAAATCATAGGTAAAATCAAGGACCCCTTCTTTGTGCTGAGCGATTGGGACAATCATGACCTGCGTTGGTGCAATCCTTGGAGGAACGACAAGACCGCGGTCATCGCCATGCACCATGATCATCGCTCCTATGATACGGGTTGTGAAGCCCCAGGAAGTTTGCTGGACGTATTCTTGCTTTCCTTCACGGTTCAGAAATTGAATGCCGAATGCTTTGGCAAAACCATCTCCCAGATGATGAGATGTTGCTGATTGTAAAGCTTTGCCATCGTGCATCAGACTCTCAATGGTGTAGGTGTATTTGGCTCCAGCGAATTTTTCCTTTTCCGTTTTTTGCCCTTTGATGACAGGGATAGCCAGGATATCCTCACAGATTTCCGCATAGACGTTGAGCATTTTCACCGTTTCCTCGTGTGCCTGTTCGTCTGTCTCATGGCACGTATGCCCTTCTTGCCAAAGGAATTCTAGGGTTCTCAGGAATGGCCTTGTTGTCTTTTCCCAACGAACCACATTTGCCCATTGGTTGTAGAGCTTTGGCAGGTCGCGGTAGGAATGGATGATGTTTTTGTAGTGTTCGCCAAACAGCACTTCTGATGTAGGACGGACAACTAAGCGTTCCTGTAGCTTTTCATCGCCACCATGGGTAACCCAGGCCACTTCTGGCGCGAACCCTTCGATGTGATCTTTTTCTTTTTGAAGCAGGCTCTCCGGGATGAAAAGTGGCATATAGACATTCTCGTGGCCGGTTTCTTTAATTCGTTTGTCGAGTGAGTCTTTGATGTTTTCCCAAAGTGCATAGCCGTATGGGCGGATGATCATGCTGCCGCGGACGCTGGAGTAATCGACAAGTTCGGCTTTGGTGACAACATCCGTGTACCATTGGGCGAAGTCTTCGTCCATATTAGTGATTTTTTCTACGAAATTTTTATTGGACATGTTGGTTTGCTCCTTTTTTTCAAAGTATTAAGGATATTTCTATTTGTTAGTAAAAATATCGGCTTAATCTATGTGAAATTTTTATTAATCTCCTGTCTTTTTAATCTGAATTCAACGCTTGGATTATAATCGCCGGGGTATGCTAGTAAACGAGAGAGCCTCCTTTGAAAGTTCGTGCCAAAATACCCCGAGTTGATGCCAAACCCATTTTACAGATAAATAAAAAAAGCCCCGCTATAAATAAGGGACCATTTCCGGCGGTACCACCCTTATTCAAAGCAAGGCTTCACTCTCTTTCATGGTAACGGTTTTGAACCGCTGCACCGTTTCGGATGCAGAACTCTGAGGCAGGTTCAAATGGTCATCTATGGCTGCCTCCCACCACTCGGCACCCTCTCTTGGATAGACGAAATCATTTTACTGGTCCTCTTCGACGTTTGATATTGAGAAGATTATATAGGTTTGTTGGAAATTTTGTCAATCTATTATTTTTAATAAAGTATGGTCAATCGATTTAATTTCTATAACATTCCCTAGAGGATAAACCCCACAACCTGTTCTGTACCATAGGTAGGTAGAGATTGGGACTTGACCATGAAAATAGCGAACAAAATCAAGAAAAGTACCGGCGCAACTGTATGGACTGGCCATGTATGTTTGTTCTTGCAACTTCGATTGAATATCCACCGATCCACTATCGCATAAAGTAATGCCGCACCTGTAGTATATAGGGTAAGCGTCCATTGTTGAGACCAGACGACAGGCACTCCACCAAAAACCCCATGCATCAGGATAAAAGCGATAGCATTTCCTTTCATCCACCTATTTACTACATACTCGATACCGAGGGAAATTAGATTGCCATATACGAGAATGATTCCTCCAACCACGAAAAGGAGTATGTAAGCCCAGCCCAAGAACGAATCAAGGTAGACCGGTTGCCCTTGACCGAAGGAGCCTGCAGAAATGAAGAGGGAGATGATAATGGTAGAAACATAGAATGCGGTAAATTTACGGTAGAACATATTGTCCAAACTAGCACCCTCCTTCATAGATAAAGGTTATGATAGCTTTATTATACTATTCCAGATACTGTTTGGGTGTATTTTCCTCTATTTCCTTAATCAATGAAAAACGCCCGTACAATCCGACAAGTACGAGCGCTTTTTCATGTATTTATTAAGATATAAACCTTTCCTTCAACCGCAATAATTCCCCCAGTTTCTCTTCCCTGGCCTTTTCGTCTAAACGATACCTATCCTCCAATATCTCCCACAGCAGTTCTCCCTTTTCTTCTAATGACAAAGGTAACCGCTTTACCACCTCCCGATATTCCGCCAGAAACTCTGTATAAGAAATCCAAGAAAAATCGAACTGTTCCTCTAGCTTCCTTTTTAGTTTGCGGGTCAACTTGGGGCTGGAACCATTGGAGGTCACGGCGATCTGTAAATTCCCGCGCCTGACGGTTGCAGGGAATGTGACATTCCCTTCCCCTGACTCGTCTACAACGCATACGAGCTGTGACGGGTGCAACCCACCCACAAGCGCCGAGTTCACATTCCTGTTATTCGTAGCGAGTATGGCAAGAAAGGCATCCCTAAAATCATCCACCTTCGCTCCACGCTCCACCAATCGGTAGCCTCTCATCGCCGACAGTTCCTTCACTTCCTCGGAAAATTCCGGTGCGATAAACGTGATATCCGCCTGCTCCGCATCCAGCACCTTCGCTTTACGGGCCGCAATCCTCCCACCGCCTGCGATGACAACCTTTTTCCCTTTCAAATCAATGATCAACGGTTGCAACTCTAACATCCTCCTTTCCAGAAGCCCGCTCCACGACAATATCCTGAATCGCCCCGTGCCGACTTAACGGCTCGATTAATACAATATCCTGTCCAGCACGATTCCTCTTCCGGACCTCCCTTTCCACCTCACTTAATAGCAATCCGGCAAAGAGCAGGTAAGGCACAACCAGCACCCGGCCATCAGCTTCGAAACTAATCGACTCTATGCCCTCGGCAAATAATGGCGTGGTTGCCGCCAGATAGCAGACACTCACTCGTGAAACACCGAGTCTCTCTTCAAGCCCCGCTTTTATTTCTGCAAAAGCCCCATGAATAGCGGGATCACTACTGCCCCTACCCACCACCAACACGGAATCCACCGGATCCACCTTTCCGATAGAGGTCTTCACCAATTCACTTATGGCATCCACAATCCGCTCCTGCACGCCAAAAGCAGGGGCGACCTCCACACTGACATCCGGATATTTCACACGCAGTGTTTCGAGCGCTTCCGGGATATCCTCTTTTATATGCCCAGCCGTCAAAAGAAAGATGGGAACAACGGTGATCTCTGTCGCTCCTTTTGCCACACAGCGTCCGAAACCTTCTGGAATGTATGGCTCGGTCAGCTCCAGGAAGCTGATTTCCTGGATTGGTGCATCCACCCGGGCAATGACCCGCCCTAAAAATTCTTTCGCTTCCTCCGCTCCCTTTTTTGAACGCGTTCCATGTCCCACATATAAAATAGCCCTAGTCACAAAACCCGCTCCCTTCTATCCATGCACCACAGGTAAGTGTGGCACGACCTCCTCTTCGAACCAGTGCAGCTTCTCATGGAGTTTCACCACTTCCCCAATTACGATCATGCTTGGATTGGAGATGTTGGCATCCTTCACCTTTCGCTCGATATTGGCAAGCGTGCCAACAACCGTCCGCTGTTCATTTAGCGTACCCCAGTGGACAAGGGCGATAGGTGTTTTTGGCGACTTGCCGTTCTCCTGTAGTCGCATGAGTATATTTGGCAGCTGGGAAACCCCCATGTACACACAGATTGTATCCACCGCATGTGCAAGGTTTGCCCATTGATGCTCCGCCTCCTTGTCACCTGCCTGGTGTCCGGTGACGAAGGCGAAACTTTTGCTCAAGGTCCTGTGGGTGACTGGAATGCCAGCGTAGGCAGCCGCTCCAATCCCAGCGGTGATTCCCGGTATTACCTCAAAAGGGACATCCTGCTTGGAGCATTCCTCCGCCTCCTCGCCGCCACGACCGAAAACGAACGGGTCGCCTCCTTTCAAGCGTACGACCTGCAAGCCTTTTTTGGCATATTTTACAAGAAAGTGATTGATCGTCTCTTGCTTCATCGTGTGGTAGTGGGGCAGCTTTCCACAGTAGACGAGCTGCGCATCCTTTTTTGCATAGTTTAGTAGTTCAGGATTCACCAGACGGTCATAAAGGATGACATCCGCTTGCTCGAGTAGGCGCAACCCCTTCACCGTAATCAATTCGGGATCCCCGGGACCCGCTCCCACCAAATATACTTTTCCCTTCATGCGCTACCACCCTTTCTCCTCTGGATCTAATATATAGCCACTCTTCTTCCCAAGGCGCTTTTTCTCTCGTAAAATAACTTCCTTCACTGTGGGTTCCTTCAGATAAAACTTCTCAAGCTCCACATCCAGGTGTTCAAAAGCCGATTCATCATTCTCAGCAAATATGACGGATACAATTTCCTTAGCCTCAAGGGCTACATCAAATCTATACAGATACGCCATCTGTTTCTTTTCCTAAAATAGTATCTAGTACGTCTTGCAAGGTCGAGACTCCCACTCGTCCGACAAAATCAAAGAAGGATTCCCCTTTTGTCTTCTGGTCGCGGAAGTAGATCAATAGCTCCTCGAGGACATCCGTCAATTCCTCTGCCGCCACTTTCCCCTTCAGCTTTTCATTGAACTTTCCGCCTTTGTTCAAGGTGCCTCCTACATAGATTTCATAGGCTTCCACCATCTCTTTTTGCTCATTGCGCATCTTCATCCCCTGCAGGCCGATGTCGCCAATCTGGCGCTGACCGCATGAATTCGGGCAGCCGACCATATGGGTTCGGATAGGGACATCCAAGCTTATGCGCTGATCCAGTTCCTCCGCAATCAATCGCATGCGCTCCTTCGTCTCCACCAAGGCCAGGTTGCAGTACTCGATTCCGGTGCAGGAAACCGCATGGCCGAGGAAGGAGTTCGGATTGATGGAAATGCGTTCAAAAATCGGTTCCTTGAGCAACGTTTCCACATTTTCAGCTGGAATGTTCGGGATGATGAGATTCTGAGAGTTACAGGTTCTAATCTCCCCATTTCCGTATTTTTCCGATATTCTCGCAAGCTCGAACACTTCTTCGGAATCTAAGCGTCCGACCGGTACGTTGAAGCCGAGGAACTTCAATCCCTCCTGCTTCTGGTCATGGATGCCGTAGAAGTAGCCTGCATTCCACTCCTCTTTCGGCTCTTCGCCTTTGGAAGGTAGTGGGCCGGTGTACTCTAGCAGCTTCTCCTTAAATTTTTCCGGTCCCCAATCAGCAATCAAAAACTTCAGGCGTGCAAGATGGCGCTTCTCCCGGTAACCGAAATCACGGAAGATCGTGGTGACCGCAATCGCGATTTCAAGCGTCTTTTCCGGTTCCACAAACACATCAATCGTCTCTGCCAGAAATGGCCTGGAGGAGAGCCCTCCACCAACTTTAAGATGAAAACCATGCTTTTCCTCTCCATCTATCGTCTTAGTCGCCGGTGTAAAGGAAACACAGTTGATTTCCGCATTCGATGCATTTTTCGTATTGGCGCTGATGGACATCTTGTATTTTCGCGGCAGGTTAGAGAAGTCCTCATTCTTCTGGAAGAAATCATAGACTTCTTTTACAATGTCCGTTGTATCAAAAAGCTCGTCTGGATCAAGGCCGGCGATCGGATTGCCGACTATGGTACGAGTGATGTCCCCACACGCCCCTGCACTTGATAGCCCCACCGCTTCCAAGCGGTTGAAGATGTCCGGAATCTGTTCGATTTCCAACCAGTGGAATTGAATCGCCTGCCTTGTGGTGATGTCAAAAACGCCCCTGCCATAATCGCGCGCAATCCCTGCCAACGCTTCCACTTGAGGCTTGGTTAGGATACCGGATGGCACATTAACCCGCATCATGAAGTAGCCGTCCTCTTTCGGTCGTTGCAGGTAAAGTCCTGCCCATTTGAATAGGTCCCACTGATCTTTAGGGATGGAATCAAATCCATTCTTGGCGTAGTGCGGGATGTCATCAAGGATCCTGAGGCCATCCTTCTCCAGTTTTGCTTTTTCCGTCTTGTTGAGCTTTTCGTTGTCGGCCCAATGCTTTATATATGCCATGAGTGTTTCCCCCTTTTAAATAATCTTTTGATCTCTTAAGTATTTGAGTATCGTGTTGACGGCTTCTTCCACCGTCAGCTTATTGGAATGTATCGTGAGTTCCGCTTGGGGCGGCTCTTCGTACGGGGAATCAATGCCGGTGAAGTCCTTTATTTCCCCGCGTCTTGCTTTTTTGTACAGCTCTTTCGGATCTCTTTTTTCACATTCCTCCAACGGGCAGTCCACGAACACTTCAATGAACTCACCTTCCTCAAACAACGCCCTCACTTGATCCCTGTCAGATCGGAACGGTGAGATGAATGCAGTGGTGACAATCTTTCCGCTATCTACGAAAAGTTTTGCCACCTCACCGATGCGTCGAATGTTTTCATTCCGGTCCGCGTCTGAAAATCCTAGGTCCTTGTTGAGTCCATGGCGGACATTGTCTCCATCCAGCACATACTCGTTAATACTTTGGCGGTATAGTTCCGTGGAGACTGCGTTTGCAATGGTCGATTTACCAGATCCCGAGAGTCCGGTGAACCAGAGGACGCAGCTGCCATGCCCATTCTGTGCACGGCGCTCCTCTTTTGTGATGGTCTGTTCATGCCAAGTGATGTTTGTCGCTTTTGAGCTCATTTTTTTATTTCCCCCTTATACGGCAGCTGATTTCTGTTGTTGTAAACCGTCGATCAGGACTTCGATGACTTCTTTTCGGCTGAAGGTGGACGGTGGCAGTTCCCCGGCTCTCAGCAACTCCCTCACCTTCGTTCCTGATAAAATGACCCTGTCTTCCTTAGGGTGCGGGCATGTTTTATCAGAGGCCATGCCCTCGCATTTGGTGCAATAGAAGCTATGCTCGAAAAACAATGGCTTGATACCAAGCTCCTCTTCTGTGAACTGTTGGAAAATATGCTGCGCATCATAGGTGCCGTAGTAATCGCCAACCCCAGCGTGGTCACGTCCAACAATAAAATGGGTGCAGCCGAAGTTCTTTCTGGCGATGGCATGGAAGATTGCCTCCCTTGGTCCGGCATAGCGCATGGCTGCTGGGTAGACTGCAAGTTGGACACGATCTGTTGGATAGTAGTTTTCAAGAAGCACCCGGTAGCTCCTTAGCCTGACGTCGGCTGGAATATCATCTAATTTTGTCTCGCCTACGAGTGGATTAAGGAATAGTCCATCCACTGTTTCGAGCGCCGCTTTCTGAATGTATTCGTGAGCGCGGTGGACAGGATTTCTCGTTTGGAAGCCGACGACCGTTTTCCAGCCTTTTTGTTGGAAAAGTTCACGGGTTTCTTTTGGCTCGATCCAGACATCCTGGGCTACCCCTTTGTCTGGTTTTTTGGTTAGCTTGATTTCCCCCGCCACGTATATGTCGCCCCGTTCGAATAACCGCTTGACCCCGGGATGTGCGAGTTCCTCCGTTTTGTATACTTCATGAGCCTCTTTATGGAGATCCGGTTCGTACCATTCCGAAACGGTGATGACTCCATATGTGGTCTGTTGGTGGGTAAGCTTATAGGTTTCCCCTTGTTGTAAGGTGCTTGCTACTTCTTTTGTGACGGGCAGTGTGACAGGGACCGACCAGACCGTGCCGTTTCGGAGTCGGAGGTTTTCGACGACAGATTGGTAGTCGGATTTGTTAAGGAAGCCTGTGAGCGGACTGAAAAGCCCGACTCCGATGAGTTCCAAGTCACTAAGTGCGATTGCGTCTATTTGGATTTCTTTTGTTAGATTGGTCGTGTCATAGTTTGGTTGGTAGGCTTGCACAAGTGTGCCGCCGTGTGGTTTTGGTAGGGTCATTTTTGGTTACCTCTCTTTTTTGAATGGATTTTGGTTTTTAAATGAAATCAATTAGAAAATCTTGTGTTTTTTGCCTGTAAAAAATCGTTCGGACAACTATTGCGCTTGTTCGGACAAGTTCTGTACTTTTTTCTATGCGGTTTGGACAACAAATTGCGTGGTTCGGACAAGTTTACCTGGGTGTTCGGACACTTGAAAAATTGGTTCGGACAATCTTGGCCAATCTTCGGACAAGTTGGAGGAAATTTCGGACAAGTTCAGCAAATCTTTGGACAAGTTCGCCAAAACTTCAGACATTTGTACATTTCGTCCCACCCGAAGCACCACCTTCGAGCCAAAAGCTTCCGGCAACCGCCCCTCACTCCTTACTCCCTGTCGACACAACCGCCGTCCCCGATCCAACTCCCGAGCGCTGCATCAAAAACTTCACCCCGAACACCGATACCAACACCCCGATCATCGCAATCACCGGATACACATTCCGCTCGATCAATAAGTGAATCAGTGTATAGGAAAGCACCATCGACAACACCGGCGATACCACCCACACAACGAGCAGCTGTACGACAATGTCCTTCTTCAAAACCGAACGCCCTTGCTTCACAAAGCCGATTCCGATAATCGAAGACGTTGTGATCTGTGTCAGGGGCACCGGGATTCCAAACACTGAGGCCACCGTAACAATCCCGGCTCCAGTGCCCGAAATCACGCACCCTTCCTCCAACCGTAGCTTGGTAATCTTCTTTCCGTTCGTTTCCATGACGCGCTGGCCGAGCAATAGTGCGCCAAGTGCAACAAACAATCCTCCCCAGAGAATTCCTTGTCCGGTGCTCATGATGCCTGCCCCGACAAGAGGTCCCACCGCATTAGCTACATTGTTCATCCCTGCCGAGAATGCCTCGAACACCCCCATCACCACGACAAGCACCGACAATATCGGAACGGCCCGGGATGATTTAACCCACCGATCTATCACTCTATGTTTCAGCACCCAGGTGGCCCCGATTGCAAGCAAGAATGCAAGGACAGGGGTCAAAAGCCAGAACGAAACAATCCAGGCGAGCTTTCCGACAAAGACAGATTGATAGACGATTCCGGCACCGACGACTGCACCGACCGTCACTTCACTCGTGGAAAGCGGGATGCCAAACACATTCGCTAAAAATAAAGATAGAGCCGCAGATGCAATCACAATCAGTGCAATGGCAACGGTAAAGGTGCTTTGCGGCACAATCCCACTTCCCATCGTCTTGACGACCTCGCCCCCGCCAAGCCATGCCCCAAAGAATACCGCAATCCCGCACAGAACCAAGGCAAGATTTCTTTTGACAACTCCTGATCCATAGGCGATACCCATGGATGCCGCCGCACCGCTCGCCCCTATATTCATGGCGAAAAATAGACCAACGATGACGGCCATCGTAACTAACATGCTTTTTCCTCCTTCACTTCCCAGACAACCTTAGTTTGTATGCAGTCCGCACTCCGTCTTGCCACTCCCCGCCCAACGGCCAGCGCGGGAATCTCCGGCTGCGCCGACTGCCTGTGTACAGGGAAAGCAGCCGATGCTTGGATATCCTTGGTCATGGAGCTCGTTATAAGGAAGCCTCCTGATACGGATGTGATCCCAAACATCCTCCCATGTCCAATGGATGAGCGGACAGATTTTAATATTTTTGAACTTATCATCACGATTCAGGAAGTTTGTGTTGGCCCGGGTTGGTGACTGCTCCCTTCTGAGACCGGATATCCATGCCTTCCTTGGCGTGAGCGCTTCTTTTAGCGGTTCCACCTTGCGAATGTGGCAGCAGAGGCTAGGATCTCTTTTCCAAAGGGCCGTGCCATGCGCTGATGCTTGTTCTTCCAAGGTTAGCGCTGGCTTCCTTTTTTCGATTTGCAATTCCGGGAATCTACTTTCTATCTGTTCAATGACCTTATAGGTTTCCGGAAAATGCAGATCTGTATCTAAAAACACAATATGGGCATCCGGTTTTACTCTTTGAATCAGGTCGATCAGGACCACCGCCTCGGCCCCAAAGCTTGAGGCATAGATGATATCATCTGATGAATAGGCCTGATAAGCCCATTCCAAGACGGCATTTGCGCCTTTTGAAGGATCATGTACCTCAAAGTCTGTTGATATCTCCTTCCAACTTTCATACGTTATTTTCTGGTTCATCTTCTTGTTGCTCCTTTCTTTCCCAACGAAAAAAGGCAGCCCCTTTACATATGTGCTTGTGCATGCGAGCTAAGCATCATGTAAAAAGACCGCCTCCAGTTTGTCTGGTCAGCGCTTATTTGATTTTTAAAATGTCATTAAACACGTTGGTGATTTACGCAACGGGTTACGCTTTCCTGGGGGCGCTTGTGGAGCCTCCTCGGCAAGCCTGCGGGGTCTCCACTAAGCGCTACCTCCCGAAGGAGTCTTCGCCCTTTGCTCCAATCACCAACTGTATTCTGGCAATATTTATTTTTTCTGAAGGCGAACCTTCTCATTTTTTTCTATCTGAATGACTTTTCCATCCTGTACGACAAGGGTGATAGATCCAAATTTGATTGATTGCAGCATCCTTTCCAAGTGAGTTACAACATCATCCCATTCCGATTGTGCCAGTTGGCTCGCCTCCATTTCACCAAATAAAAAACGCCTCTTCCATTATGGAAAGGCGCATTGTATGTATCCTGCACCTTATCTTCCAAAATGGGTATCCATTTTGCTGGAATTGGCACCTTGCTGTTCGCAGGTTGCCGGGCTTCAACGGGCCAGTCCCTCAGCCGCTCTAGATAAGCGTTTCATTTGTGTTGTTTTTAATAAAATTAATCCTACCATACTTATATGAATTGTCAACAATGATATTGACAGTTTTTTTGGATTTTTTCGATTTTAGGAAGTTGGTCCTATCCAACTCCGTTTATTTACCGATTTTTTTAAGCTTCGTTCCATCTTTCACCAGCACGGCTTGATACATCTTTCCAGCTTTTGTTTCAAACATAACTCCTTGGATGGTTTCCTCTATTTTTTCATAGGTAATAATATCTCGTTTTGTCAGGCCGTTAGAATCAAAGGTCACTTTTCCTTCCAGCTTTAACTGGCCGTTACCAATCTCATCCGCCAACTCAATTTCATGGTCAAGCATACGCTCCTCAATCCAACCTGCAAGTAAAGGCTCCAACGTTTTTTCATTTATTTTTAGATTTTCACTATATGTAAGAATCATGGAGTAGCGGACATATTGAACCGTCCCATACTCATTTTCCCCCATCCCAAGCGAGAGGGACGAGATATCCATTACTGGGTCCGCTTCCTTTTGTGTTTCTAAACTGCAAGCCGTCAACAGGTATAACAAACAGAATAAAGCCCCTATTTTCTTCAAGCTACTTCCCCCTTTACACCCCGTACTTCTTCTTAAACCTTAACATATTTTTCCTTGTCTACGTTATAGGAAAATAAAAATGGTGCTAGAATCCCATGTTTGGGGGTCTGGCACCATTTTAGAATGTATTTCTATTGGCATTTAGCCATTTCGATTTCTTTACGCTTTTCAGCTACTATTACATCTAAATGACGGTATAGGTTAACGAACTCGCCCGGAAGCAGTCCACCGTATTCTCCATCCAGGTTAAGTTGCATTTTTTCGTGCGTGTTTACTTTTACCCGATTGGCTTTGGTGTAGATGACAAGCGGATCCTTCACATGCTCGCCGCGAAGCGCCAATGAGGCAATCCGGATAAAGTCGGCGATGTTTGCCTTTTTAAGGATGATCATGTCAAACATGCCGTCATTCATGCAGGAATCAGGTGCGAGTTTCTCGAATCCTCCAACCGAATTGGAAAGTGAAACGAGGAAAAGCATGATTTCGCCTTCGAAAATCTTCCCGTCGTATTCAATCGTTACGTTTGTTGGACGAATGGAAGGAAGCATCTCGATCCCCTTGAGGTAGTAGGCAAGCTGTCCCAGCATCGTTTTCATTTTAATCGGTACTTCATAGGATAGCTCGGTCATTTTCCCGCCACCGGCAATGTTCATGAAGTACTGGTCATTCGCTTTTCCAATATCAACAGGCATCGGAACCCCTGTTGCAATGACATCGACACAACCTAAAATATCATCGCGTGGAAGGTCCAATGCTCTAGCAAAGTCATTGGTTGTTCCGACTGGTATCACACCAAGCAGCGGTCGGTATTCTTGTTCGGCAAGCCCGTTGACCACCTCGTTAATCGTACCGTCTCCACCAGCTGCCACAACCAGGTCATAACGGCGCTCCACAGCAAGCCTCGCTGCTACGGTTGCATCTCCATGTCCGGTTGTTGCGTGGCATGATGTCTCATAACCAGCCTTTTCTAATCTAACCAACACTTCTGGCAAGTGCTTCTTAAATAACTCACGTCCAGAGGTTGGGTTATAAATCACCCTAGCTCGTTTCATTTCCCATCATCCTAAAATTATATTTAACTAAGCCCTCTTTTATATCTATGTCTTGTCCTGCTCTTTATGTTGTCTGATAAGATAGTTATATTTACCAATACCACTAAGTAGTGAACCTGTAATCCACTACTGATAACATATTAGCCTATTCGGTGTGCTATATGCAATTAAAATGAAAATTTCGAGAAATGCGGTTAGCATCCTCCCGAAAACAAAACCCCCACCCGCATCACTACTTCTCGGAAGTAGCAGCTGCAGATGGGGGCTAAAGCTCATAATTATTCTTCTGTCTTCTTCTCTTCGCTCTTTTTGCTTGTAGCGATTTCGCTGGTCAAGCTGTCGATGCTGTGACGCACATTCGCTTTACCTGAGAAGTTTTCGATAAGTTCTTTTACATCAATCCCGGAAGATGCCTTCAGGGATTCCTGTAGAGTGGACATCAGGTTTGTTGCATAGCCAGAAACCTTGTTAGCGCCGCCGTTTTCACCGCTGCTGCCAGTGTCGACAACCGTGATCTTGTCGATGTTGCCAAGTGGAGCTGCGACTTGCTTCGCATATTCAGGAAGCATTTTGATGATCATGTCTAGGATAGCCGCTTGACCGAACTGCTCGAATGCTTCTGCGATTTTCTCTTTCGCTTCCGCTTCTGCAAGACCTTTCAGGCGGATGACTTCTGCTTCGGATTCCCCTTGCGCTCTTTGTGCATCGGCAATCGCAAGACCGTCGATACGTACTTTTTCCGCTTCCGCTTTTGCCATTGCTTCAATGCGATATTTATGTGCATCCGCTTCTGCCATTTGCTTCATCTTATCAGCAGATGCAGCTTGCTCAACAGAGTAACGGTCTGCATCGGCTTTTTTCTTGACTTCGGAGTCGTATTGACGCTCACGACGCAGGATCTCTTTTTCCTCAAGCTCGATTTGCTTTTGACGCTCGATGATTTGGATCTGCATCTGTTGCTCGGTTACTTCCTGCTTCGCACGCGCTTCCTCTAAGTGATACGCTTGGTCAGCACGGGCTTTCGCGATGTCTTGCTCGCGGCGGTACTCGGCAACCTTCATTTGATTTTCTTTTTCCGCTTCTGCGATTTCAGTCGCACGCTCAAGCTCTGCGCGTTGTGCATCTTTTGCCGCTTCCGCACGCTTGATACGAGTTTCTTTGTCCGCTTCCGCTGTTGCAATGTCTGCGTCACGCTTTACTTGCGCAATACGTGGTTTCCCAAGGGACTCTAGGTATCCGTTGCTGTCACGAATGTCACGGATTGTGAAAGATACGATGATCAATCCCATTTTCGCTAAATCCTGGGATGCGACACGTTGTACTTCTTGCGAGAATTTTTCACGATTCTTATAGATTTCTTCTACTGTCATGGAACCTAGGATGGAACGAAGGTGACCTTCTAGTACTTCACGCGCTTCGTTTTCCAGATCCTCTTTTCTTTTTCCTAAAAATTGCTCTGCAGCTGTTGCGATGTCGCCGATGGAATTGCCGATCTTGATGATCGCCGTTCCGTCCGCCATGACCGGCACACCTTGCTCCGTGTAAACTTCCGGTGTTTTCACATCCAGTTTGATAGATAGCAAGCTTAATGGTTCAGATTGTTGGAATACCGGTACGATGAACGCACCTCCACCTCGTACAATCTTGATTCTGTTTCCTGCTTCGTCTGTGTGGACATTTTTGCCACCTAGGTAGCTACCAGTGATAATTAGCGCTTCGTCTGGACCGACTGTTTTGTAGCGTGCTACGAAAACGACAATCAGGACAAAAATCAGTGCGACGACGGCACCAATGATAATTACGATTTCAGGCATTTTCTCTTCCCCCTATTTATTATAGTTTTCTAAAACCTTTTCGTATGGAGTGACAGAGACCACCCCGGTTTGGACATCGATGATCAGGACTTCCGTATCATAAGGTATTTCCTCGTTCTCAAAGCTCTGTGCAGACCGTGAAACGGTGCTTCCCCCGATGCTCAGTACGACTTCCCCGAACCCATCTTTCGGAACGGAGATGATGACTCTTGCAAGCTTTCCTTTTAAGTCATCGTCTGTATAGCCGAGTGAGGAATCGGCGGACTTGATTGGTACAAAAACAAAGATGTGAAGCAAAATGACTAGTAGAAGTGCAAGGACGGTGGCAATGGCCAACACCAGCAAGCCTGATAGCGGCGAATACTTTTCAACCAGATAGCCTGTTGCTCCGAACACGGTAAAGAATGAAAAGATAAGAGCTGGATCAATAGGTAACACGTCAAATATCACGTCCACCACATCAGATAATAAAACATAGATCAGCGTCAAGCCGCCAAAGATGATGAGGCACCAAAAGTAGAGCGTCATCATGTCCAATCCAAACATCGTCATAAGCCATCGTTTCCTTTCCTGTTGTATTGAAGGCAATCACCTTTGGAATCCTGATCCCCCTTCCAAAACTTCCTTCCGCTATTATATACGGGTCATTCCTCCTAAAGGTTTCAAAAAGATTTCTATTTTTCTACCTTTTTCTAGGACGATGATAGGTGTAAAATAATAGTAGGAATTTACAAAAATCTACCTATTTCATCATAAACTAAACTAAAGGGGAAAACTATCACTTATGATAAAAAAAGGAATTATTTGTGGCGTGACCTTGAGCCTTTTGGCAGGTTGTACAAGTTTTGATAGTTTAGGAGAGGAAAAGGAAGCGTTGGTTGGCACTGCACATGCCTTTAAAACGGCGGTTCCACAAATGACGGATTATGATATGGCGTGGGATGTTTTTTTTGAAAAAGGAGGGGCAGAATCGCTAGAAGAGGAAGACGGGGCTGAGGAGGTACCCTCCGCAGAGGAGGATCCTGAAGAGGCGGTGAACGAGGAGGATCCTTCCCATCCTGCTGACGCAGAAGACCCGTCGGAGCCTGAAGCGATCCCTGTCGTTGCCAATCCTGGCGCGATGAATGTCATGGTCAATAAATTCTGGTCGCTACCGGAGGGGTACCGCCCTGGGGACTTGATCAAGCCGAATGTGCCGTTTTCCTTCGGGGATGAAAACAGCGACCGTTCCAAGCTGCGTGCCGAAGCCGCCGAGTCGCTTGAGGTCATGTTCCAGGTCGCCAAGGGGGAGGGCATTGAGCTTTACGCACGCTCCGGCTTCCGTTCTTATGAAACACAAGCTGCTATTTTTAAGAATGAGGTCGCCGCATTCGGCTATGAGCGGGCGGTCCTTTATGTGGCCCTGCCCGGAACGAGCGAGCACCAGACGGGGCTTGCCATGGACATCACCGCTAAAAGCGTGGGCCTTGAGCTTGTGGAGAAGTTTGAGGGTACTGCAGAAGGCAAGTGGCTTGCTGAGAACGCCCATCATTATGGCTTTATTCTGCGCTATCCGAAAGGGAAGACTACTATCACGGGGTATGCATTTGAGCCTTGGCATTTCCGGTATGTTGGAGTGGAGATCGCTGGGGAGATTTATGAGAAAGGGATCACATTGGAGGAGTATTTTGGGGACGTAAGGGAGTTTTAGGTTTGAGGGCGCTGTATTGGCGCTTTTTTTGTTTGGATGCCATTCGACACACTTCGACAACCACCAACCTAAAAAACAAAACCCCAACATCCGTAGTTGGGGTTCTGCCTATAGTGGTTAGCGCTTCTTAATTTCCTCAATCAAAATCTTGTTCACCATTTGCGGGTTTGCCTGGCCTTTGGAGGCTTTCATGATCTGTCCTACAAGGAAGCCGATGGCGCGTTCTGTTCCTTCTTTGTAGTCCTGGACGGATTTTGGATTTGCATCCAACGTTTCGCCGACCATTTTACGAAGGGTGCCTTCGTCCGAGATTTGGACAAGGCCTTTTTCTTTGACGATTTTCTCTGCGTCGCCGCCGTTTTCGATCAGTTCCTTGAAGACTTTCTTGGCTATTTTGGATGAAATGGTGCCGTCTTTAAGAAGCTTGATCATGCCGGCAAGTCCCTCTGGAGTCAACGCGGTATCATCGAGTTCTTTGTTTTCAGCGTTCAGATAAGCGGAAACCTCGCCCATCAGCCAGTTAGAAGCAAGCTTCGCGTCAGCTCCCGCTTCCACTGTCCCCTCAAAGAAGTCGGACATTTCTTTTGTAATGGTAAGGACTTGGGCGTCATATGCCGGCAAGCCTAGCTCATCCACGTAGCGCTTTTTTCGCTCGTCCGGAAGTGTCGGGATGTCTGCACGCACACGCTCTTTCCAGTCATCATCAATGTGGATTGCCACAAGATCTGGTTCCGGGAAGTAACGGTAATCGTCGGACCCCTCTTTAACACGCATCAGGACGGTCTCTTTTGTTGATTCGTCATAACGGCGCGTTTCCTGCTCAATGACTCCTCCAGATGAAAGAACCTGTTCTTGGCGAATCACTTCATATTCCAATCCTTTTTGGACAAAGTTGAAGCTGTTCAGGTTTTTCAGTTCTGTTTTCGTCCCGAATTTCTCCTGGCCGACTGGGCGCAGGGAAATGTTCGCATCACAGCGTAGGGATCCTTCTTCCATTTTACAATCGGAAACCCCTGTATATTGAATGATGGACTTCAACTTTTCCAGGTAGGCATATGCCTCTTCCGGTGTGCGGATATCCGGCTCGGATACGATTTCCACAAGCGGTGTTCCCTGACGGTTATAGTCGACAAGGGAGTAGCCGTCGCCTGTATGCATCAATTTTCCAGCATCCTCTTCCAAGTGAAGGCGCGTGATACCGATGCGTTTCTTTTCGCCGTTCACTTCGATGTCGATCCAGCCGTTTTCCCCGATCGGTTTGTCATGCTGGGAGATCTGGTATGCCTTCGGGTTGTCCGGATAGAAGTAGTTTTTCCGGTCAAATTTGGTGTCGGTCGCAACTTCGCAGTTTAGGGCCATCGCGGCCTTCATCGCATATTCAACCGCCTGTTTGTTCAGTACAGGTAGTGTTCCGGGATAACCAAGTTCCACGACGCTCGTGTTGGAGTTCGGTTCTGCACCGAATTCGTTCGGACTAGCCGAGAAGATTTTTGATTTTGTTTTTAACTCTACGTGTACTTCGAGTCCAATAATCGTTTCATAGTTCATGTCTGTTCTCACCCCTTACAGTTGTGGTTTTTGTTTATGATGGTCGGTTGCCTGCTCGAACGCATGCGCAACGCGGTATATGGTGCTTTCGTCAAAATGCTTCCCGATGATTTGCAAGCCGACAGGTAATCCGTCCACAAAGCCTGCCGGTACGGAGATTCCCGGTACTCCTGCAAGGTTGACTGGGATGGTCAGGATGTCGTTTGCATACATCGTTAACGGATCCTTCGTGTTTTCGCCGACTTTAAATGCCGGTGTCGGCGTAGTTGGCCCGATGATCACGTCATATTTTTCAAACACATCTTCAAAATCCTGCTTGATGAGCGTGCGCACTTTTTGTGCTTTCACATAATAAGCATCATAGTGGCCTGCGCTCAGTGCGTATGTTCCAAGCATGATACGGCGCTTCACCTCAGGACCGAAGCCTTCGCTGCGTGTCTGCTTGTACATGTCGAGGAGGTTCTTCGCATTGTCTGTACGGTATCCGTAACGAACGCCGTCAAAACGGGCAAGGTTAGCGGATGCTTCAGATGAAGACAATAGATAGTAAGTCGCCAGCGCATATTGGGAGTGTGGCAGGGAAACTTCTTCCCATGTTGCTCCAAGCCCTTCCAATACTTTCAATGCGTCCATGACGGATTGGCGAACTTCTTCGCTTACACCTTCCACTAGGTATTCTTTCGGCACCCCGATCTTCAGTCCTTTAATATCGCCAGTCAGGCTGGATAGGAAGTCTGGTACATCGGCGTTTGCAGATGTGGAATCCATTGGATCGATGCCAGAGATCGCTTGTAAAAGATAAGCATTGTCTTCTACGGTGCGCGTGATCGGCCCGATCTGATCAAGGGATGATGCAAAGGCGATCAGACCATAACGGGAGACACGGCCATATGTAGGTTTCAATCCGACGACACCGCAAAATGCTGCAGGTTGGCGGATGGATCCGCCTGTATCAGACCCCAGGGAGAAAAATACCTCTCCTGCTGCGACTGCTGCTGCAGAACCACCGCTGGATCCACCTGGTACACGGTCTAGGTTCCATGGATTTCTCGTTGCTGCGAATGCGGAGTTTTCGTTGGAGGAGCCCATCGCGAACTCGTCCATGTTTATTTTTCCAATTGTTACCGATTCTGCTTGGTTAAGTTTTTCTACTACTGTTGCATTGTAGATCGGGTTGAAGTCACCTAGGATTTTACTTGCAGCTGTTGTGCGGATGCCTTTTGTGACGATGTTATCCTTTACTCCGATTGGAAGGCCGAATAATAGGCCGTGGTCTTTCTCCAGTCCTAACGCTTCGTCAAGGACTTTTGCATATTTACGGGCATTCTCTTCATCGAGTGTTAGGAATGCTTGTACTTTTTCATCGACTTCGTTGATGCGTTTATAGGATGTATCAACAAGGTCTGATACACTGATTTCTTTTTTATGTAAAAGGCTATGTAATTCCGATAGCTTTTTATCAAACAATGACATGGGGGTTCCCTCCTTACTTCTTCCTATTCAATAATGCTTGGTACGCGAATCTGACCATTCTTATGATCCGGTGCATTCTTCAATACTTCGTCCACCGGCAGGCCATCTTTCGCAACATCCTCCCTCATGACATTCTTCATATGTAGAACATGAGAAGTCGGTTGAACCTCTTCTGTATCTAATTCATTCAGCTTCTCCGCGAATGAAATAATGGCATCTAATTGACTTGTGAACATAACCACCTCGTCCTCGCTGATCGCAAGACGGGCCAAATGCGCCACATGCTTCACCTGATCCTCCGAAATACGTGACATCCTCTTTCACCTCCGCAAAAATTCGAACTTGCACAATACCCCTATCATACTAAACTTTAACCCCCACAAGCAATCCTGACGGGATATTGGTAAAAAATTTCTTTAGTTTGATAAAGAGGGACTTCCCCTCAGTGCGTTAAAGGGGTAAAATGGGTTTGACCCCCATTGCTTTAAAGCGGTAAAAGGGGTCTGACCCTCATTGCGTTAAAGTGGTAAAAGGGGTCTGACCCCCTCTTAAACAAATCTAAAATATATTTCGGGATTATTGGATAAAATATTTTCACGCACTCGTGAAAATGGTCTTAAAAATATCAGCCCTATTACAAAGATATTACACGTCTGAAAATTTCGAATAGTTTTACTTTAATTAATTGTCAAGTGGGAAGTACGCCCATTATATCAAGGGGTACAGTGATTTTCTTCCTATTGAAAATGGTTTCAATCGCTTGAATTAAGGGAAATACTTTGTTAGCTTAAATACTCGTAACCGTTATAAGAGCAATTTGGGGCGCCGAAATTGCTGATGTCAAACAACATTTAAGATTATTCAGGAGTTGATATTGTGGAAACAGGAGTATTTATTTCCCTAGCACTTTATTTCATCGCCATGCTAGGTATAGGTTTATATGCCTATAAAACATCTACCGATGATATTTCAGGTTATATGCTTGGTGGGCGTAAATTAGGACCTGGAGTAACAGCACTATCTGCCGGGGCATCCGATATGAGTGGTTGGATGCTAATGGGTCTACCTGGTGCCATGTATGCTACTGGTGTATCCAGCATGTGGATTGCAATCGGGCTTACAATCGGTGCATATGTGAACTATTTAATCGTTGCACCTCGCTTAAGGATTTATACTGAAACTGCGAATGACTCCATTACAATCCCAGATTTCTTTGAAAACCGCTTTTATGATGGAACTCGTATTTTACGTTTCGTATCAGCTATCGTTATTATTATATTCTTCACTCTTTATACATCCTCAGGATTAGTTTCTGGTGGTACACTATTTGATAGTGCATTTGGGTTAGACTACAAAACTGGATTGTTTGTAACGGCTGGTGTCGTAGTAGCCTATACATTGTTTGGGGGATTCTTGGCAGTTAGTTTAACTGACTTTGTACAAGGTGTCATCATGCTTCTTGCCTTAGTACTAGTGCCGATTGTTGCTTTTACTGATCTAGGCGGTGTTGGAGTAACATTTAATGAAGTACGTTCCATAGACCCAACATACCTTGATTTCTTCAAAGGGACTACCGTACTTGGAATCATTTCCTTGCTTGCCTGGGGACTTGGTTATTTTGGACAGCCTCATATCATTGTACGATTTATGGCAATTAAGTCCATCCGTGACTTTAAAGCCGCTCGTCGTATCGGAATGAGCTGGATGATCGTTTCCATCATCGGTGCGATGGCTACAGGACTTGTAGGTATTGCCTATGTGAACCGTACAGGAATGGAATTGGCTGATTCTGAAACAATCTTTATTGTTTTCTCACAATTCTTGTTCCATCCACTAATCAGTGGATTCTTACTTGCAGCAATCCTAGCTGCGATCATGAGTACGATTTCTTCTCAGCTACTAGTTACATCTAGTGCACTGACAGAAGACTTTTATAAAACATTTTTACGCCGTGAAGCATCGGATAAAGAACTTGTCCTTATCGGTCGTATCTCTGTATTGATAGTTGCTATCATCGCTATCTCGCTATCCCTGACACCTAACGATACCATCCTTAATCTAGTTGGTAACGCATGGGCAGGATTTGGTGCAGCATTTGGTCCAGTAATAATCCTAAGTCTATACTGGAAACGCATGAACCGCTGGGGTGCACTTGCAGGTATGCTAGTGGGTACATTCACTGTACTATTATGGATCTATGGGCCATTCACCATCAACGGCAAACCTCTAACTGCATTCTTATATGAGATCATTCCAGGATTCATCCTAAGTACGATTGCCGTAATCGTTGTAAGTTATATTACAAACTTCCCACGTAAAAATGTACGTGAAGGCTTTACGGAAATGGAAGAAACAATGGAATCAGAACAGAATAAAGAATAAGATCGATTTATACAAAAGAGAACCCCTTAGAATTTGCGGGTTCTCTTTTTTGATATAGTTATTTGAAAAGTTAATTCCGTTTTTTTGCTTGAATCCCTTGGGACGCAATCACTCTTAGAAATTCTAATCAAACGTTTGTTTGAAAATTGCTATATTAAAATAACCTTCCTACTATGGAAGGTATTGTTCACTAATCAAGACAATCTCACCTTCCACCAGATACAGGTTAAATAATCCTGAATGGCTTTTCTCTTCAAATTCTTTAAATGGCTCGTAAACGGGTACAGCAGCTCCATTAAGGACATACGCTGCTATGCTTTCACTTACAGCGATGAGCTCCTGCTCCTCCTTCTCATTTACAAGCTTCCCGCCGTTCGGCGCATTCGGATCTTGCTCCCAAGCCGCATAATCAATAACAAAAAACACTTGAGTCCCGTCCCTTTTTATCTCCTTAATATATCCTTGCTTATGGACAATAGCAGGTAAATGGGCGAGCAATATCTCCTGCATATGCACTTTGTTTTCTAATTCTACAATCCGATCTAGATGAGAGGTTTTCGTGGATTCTACGGTGGTTTGAAGCTCTTTGATGGCACTGTCCTTTTCCACAAGATCCCCTTCTAACTTTTTCAGCGCTTCCTTTACAGCATCGAGGTCTTCCAACTTTACGGAAGAATCTTCCCTTACTTTTTCCTCACTTGTAGTGAGGCTCTTGGTGCAGCCCGATAATAATAACAAAAGTATTGCCATCATCGATACAGCTTTCTTCCCCATCGCGAAACCCTCTCCCCATCCATTAGGCATCTTAATCACAAGAAAATTTTACCACCTGGAACCGGCTCCTGTCTCTAACATTTTCACTCTGCCGAATGCTATCTCTATTAAAAATTTCGACAATATAAAAGAAGCCGCCACCACAAAAGGTAACGACTTTTCATAAAATTCCTTATTTCTTGTTATCCACCAATACCAATACTTCCAGCTTATCTGCCGTATTCACCGCAAACACACTGTACACTGTATCGGCTTCAAGTTTTGTTCCGGAAAGGTCTAGAACCTGCTTTCCATCTGGCGTTCTGATTTCCAAATTGTACGTTCCAGGCTCAAGCTCCTGATAAACGGAAATGTCTTTAAAAGAAAGATCACTGAATACCGTATCTCCTTTAATGACTCCAACATCCACTGTTGGTGCATCTGGGGAAAGGTGACCAACGCGGGTGTAGGCTTTGCCTTTTGGAGCTTTTCTCTCATCTTCCACAGCGATCATTTCAAGGTTTGCAAGCTTATTGACGGCTGTCACTGTATAGGACTTGCCACCTTCCACTTCAAGCCGTTGCGCAATAATTGCCTTGTCTTTTTTACCTGCAGGATAGACTTCAATGTTATGCGGTCCAGCAGAAAGGAATAGATAGTCGGTTGCATCTTTGAATTTCGCACCCTCCACCGCTGTATTTCCATCTACGTAGACGTCTACAGCCGGCCCATCAGGCGATGCATGCAGGATACGAACTTGTGCCTCATCCTTATTTCCTGTATTGGCTTCTGCCAAGTTGATTGCGCCTCCGAGGACAAACAACAATACTGTTAAGACGCTCAAGAACTTCTTCATTTTTAGTCTCCTTTACCTTACTTTTTTTGAACACATTTGTTAGTATGAAATTTTCCGCTTAGAATATGTAAAATAATAGTAATTAATTGTTCTTTTTGAGGAGAGTTTGGGATACTTGGGTTGGAGTTTGGATGGAGGAACGGGAAAGTTGATGCCGAAATCGGCCGAGCTCGTGCCAAAAGGAGTCAAGTTCATGCCAAAAGAAGGCGAGTTCGTGCCAAAATGGGCCAAGTTCGTGCCAAAACAATATTTTAGCTAGATTTCGGAGCCAACCGCAGCTTACCTCTCCCGTTCATAATGCAAAAAAGCTGACACCCAAATGGGCATCAGCTTTCCTTCTATTATAAAAATTATAATGTTTCAGAAGTTGTTTTTGCTTGTAAGTGTAGCAATAGGTAGTCAGGACCGCCCGCTTTGGAGTCAGTTCCAGACATGTTGAATCCGCCGAATGGTTGGTATCCAACGATTGCACCTGTGCATCCACGGTTGAAGTAAAGGTTCCCGACGTGGAAGTCTTCACGTGCTTGCTCGATTTTATCGCGGTTGTTTGTGATGACCGCTCCAGTCAAGCCGTATTCTGTATTGTTCGCAATTTCAAGCGCATGATTGTAGTCTTTTGCTTTTGCGAATGCTACAACCGGTCCGAAGATCTCTTCTTTCATCAGGCGAGCTTCTGGATCTACGTCAGCAACGATTGTAGGCTGAACGAAGAATCCTTTGGAGTTGTCTCCTTCTCCACCTGCAAGGATGCGTCCTTCTTCTTTTCCGATTCCAACATATTTCATTACTTTATCAAATGCAGCTTGGTCGATTACAGGCCCCATGTAGTGGTTCTCTGTAGGGTCGCCAACTGTCAATTCTTTTGTTAATTCAACTGCACGGTTCAATACTTGATCATATACATCTTCCACGATTACCGCACGGGAGCACGCAGAACATTTTTGACCGGAGAAACCGAAAGCAGATTTAACGATGGATTGTGCTGCCAACTCAAGGTCGCCCTCGCTATCAACCACAATCGTATCTTTTCCACCCATTTCCGCGATTACACGCTTCAGCCAGATTTGGCCAGGGTTCACTTTAGAAGCACGCTCATAGATTCGTAGACCAACGTCACGAGATCCTGTGAACGAGATGAAACGAGTGCGTGGGTGGTCTACTAGGTAGTCCCCTACTTCAGCTCCGCTACCTGGTACGAAGTTAAGTACGCCAGCAGGCAGGCCAGCCTCTTCCATTACTTCTACAAACTTAGCTGCAACAACTGGAGTTGTAGATGCAGGCTTCAATAATACTGTGTTACCCGTTACAATCGCCGCTACTGCAGTACCAGCCATGATTGCAAATGGGAAGTTCCAAGGGGAGATGATCACACCTACTCCTAGTGGAATATAGTTATAACGGTTGTATTCGCCAACTCGGCTTTCTAAAGGCATACCGTCTTTCAATTTAAGCATTTGACGCGCATAGTACTCAAGGAAATCAATCGCTTCCGCTGTATCTGCATCCGCTTCATTCCAAGGCTTACCTGCTTCTTTTGTTAAAAGTGCAGAGAATTCGTGCTTACGACGACGAATGATTGCTGCCGCACGGAACAAGATGTCTGCTCTTACTTCTGGCTTCACTTTACGCCACGTTTTGAACGTTTCGTCTGCAACTTGCATTGCTTTTTCTGCCAAGTCACGATCCGCCTTTGACACACGACCAACAACCTCTTCTTTATTTGCAGGGTTCACGGATACGATTTTATCTTCTGTCGTAACACGCTCTCCACCGATAATTAAGTCGTAATCTTGTCCTAAATAAGAGTCCACTAGTTTCAAGCCTTCAAGATAAGCTTGTTTGTTTTCCTCATTAGTGAAATCAGTAAATGGTTCATGTTTGTAAGGTAATACCATTACATTCGCCCTCCTTTGCATTCTTAAGCGCTTGCATACAATTCTCATTCTACCTTATCATTACTAGTCTTTCAAATATTGTTTATATTCTCATAGGAAGAAAATTCTGGAGGACAGGAATTTGCTAGTGAGATGTGGGGCTGGGAGAGGATTTCACTGCATTTTTGCAAAAGTTACAATGAGGTCCAAAAAAGTCACAATAATCTTTGGAAATGTCACAATAACTTGCGAAAAACTCACAATGATCCCTGAAAAAGTCACAATAACCACAAAAATAGTTACAATAACCTCTCCCCTCTCCCGTCAACACACAAAAAAACCCACTATCCCAAAGAATAGTAGGTCACAAAAATTTTAGTAGATATGAACAAACGGTTTTTCCGCTCCGGCATCCCTTACAATCAACGCTTCTTGTCCACTTATGGAAGAAATCGATACTTGGAGATTCATATAATTCGGAAAGTGTTCTACCAACAGCCCCGTCACATATTGGGTGAATCCGATCAACTCCGCTTTTCCGTTGAATTCCATATTTACTTCAATGGCAAGCTGCTGGATTTCACCATCAATGTAATAGCCTTTGCCGATAACACCAGTATGATTAGGGAAGTAATCATCAATATCCAGCTTGAAATTTTCAAAGCGTACAGCGTCATCACGGAATAGTTCCGTGGTTTTGCTATGTGGGAAAAGGTGATATTCCTCATTCACGCTATCCCATTTTCCAATCGTGTTATTACCAGAAGCGACATTTGCTTTGGCAATGAAGCTGCCTGGCACAACGGAATTGGCAGGGCTTTGCTTATACAATCCGACGATGATCGGAACATTTTCCAGGCCTTCCATCGTGCGGACCCTTTTGATTACCTCTTCTGCAATCTTTTTGCCTTCTGCTTCAAGTTCATCGTTAGGTATAGGGTACTCACGAGGAAACCCACCGTCTTTATCTAAAAGATTGAAATAATGAACAGAGTTAAGCGCGATCCCGATGGAGACACCGCCAAGCTCTACCTGGTCCTCTCCTCTTCGGATCAAATAATTCTGTTCTTGAATATGCGCTAGATAGATGGGGCTGGCTTCATTAGCCTTTTCAACATCTACATCTTCCCCCCGAGCAATCGGCGGGTTCAATCCTAAGCTCTCTTCACCAGTCTTACGCTTCAGCCATTCGGAGATGGTTCCCCGCTTTATATATTGTCCTTCCTGATACAGATAGCTGTCAGATGGGAATACTTCCTGGGCCAAGCGCATCAAGCCGGTTTCCATTTCTTCCACATCGACCCGGCTGTTCAAGCGCGGGGCGATCTGGCCGCGGGTTTCCCCGGGCTTATAGGGAAGGATGGTTTGGTAATAGTCATCTGATATTTTATATCGCGGAACAATGGCTTGTTCCGTGTTTTCCTGCTGCGCTGGATCTTGTACCACTTCTTCCTGCTTCTCGAAGCCAGGCACACATCCGGTGGCAAAAAGAGAAACAACAAGGAGCAACGACAAAAACCTTTTCACTTCCAACACCTCTTATGATTGTATTTCCTTAAGCATTTGTGCTTCATTCCAAACTTCTACCCCAAGCTCCTGCGCTTTTGTAAGCTTAGAGCCCGCATCTTCTCCCGCAATGACGAGATGGGTGTTTTTGCTGACACTTCCGGTCACTTTTCCGCCAAGCTGCTCAATGGCTGCTTTGGCATCATTTCGTGACATTTCTTCCAGCTTTCCTGTCAGGACGATCGTTTTTCCTGCAAAATAAGAATCAACGTCTTCCACACTCACAGGCTTCGGTCCTTTATACGCCATGTTGACACCAAGTTCTTTCAGCTCTGAAAGCAACTCTGACACTTCCGGCTGTTCAAAATAGGTCACAATGGAGTCTGCCATCTTATCGCCGATCTCGTGGATGGCTGTAAGCTCATCCTTCGTCAAACTTGCAAGTCGATCCATATGGTCAAATTCCTGCGCCAATGTTTTGGCGGCTTTGGCTCCGACCAGACGGATTCCAAGGCCGAACAGAAGGCGTTCAAGCGAGTTATCCTTCGTCTTTTCGATAGCAGAAATCAGGTTGTCCGCAGACTTCTCACCCATCCGCTCGAGCTCCAAAAGCTGTTCTTTTGTTAATTTATAAAGATCTGCCACATCTTCAATCAGGTTCTCGCGGAAAAGCTGGGCAATCACCTTTTCCCCTAGACCATCGATGTTCATGGCATTACGGGATACAAAATGGATCAATCCCTCACGAATCTGTGCCGGACACTTCGGGTTGATGCAGCGCAACGCCACTTCCCCTTCGATGCGGACAAGTTCGCTCTCACATTCCGGGCAGTGTGTCGGCATCGCAAAATCTCGTTCTTCGCCGGTCCTTTGCTCTACAAGTACATTCACCACTTCCGGGATGATGTCTCCTGCTTTTTTGACAATGACGGTATCTCCAAGCTTGATGTCCTTTTCACGGATGAGGTCTTCATTATGTAAGGACGCGCGTTGGACCGTCGTACCCGCCACACGAACCGGTTCGAGGATAGCAGTTGGTGTCACCACCCCTGTACGGCCGATATTCAGTTCGATATCAAGTAGCTTCGTGGTCACTTCCTCTGCAGGAAACTTGTACGCAATTGCCCATCTAGGGCTTTTTGCAGTAAAACCAAGCTGTTCCTGATGCTCGGTGTTGTCCACTTTAATAACGATACCGTCTATATCATACGACAGATCTGGGCGTTTTGTGTGCCAAGCTGTGACATATTCCAAAACTTCTTCGATGGAAGTGCAAATTTTTCTTTCCGTATTTGTTTTAAAGCCAAGTTTATCTAGATAATCCAAGGCCTCACTGTGGGAATCCACACCTGTCTCACCGGCATCCGCAAGGCTGTAGACATACACGGACAAGTTACGGGATGCAGCAATTTTTGGATCAAGCTGTCGTAAAGATCCTGCCGCCGCATTACGCGGGTTGGCAAATGGCTCTTCTTCGCGCTCCATTTTCGCCGCATTTAGCTTTTCAAAAGAGTTCATTGGCATATATGCTTCTCCGCGAACCTCCATCGTCACCGGCTCTTTTAAACGCAACGGGATCGATTTGATCGTTTTGAGGTTCATCGTGATATCCTCACCAGTTGTCCCATCCCCACGGGTCGCTCCAAGGACGAACAGGCCATCCTCATAACGCAGGGATACGGCAAGACCGTCAATTTTCAGTTCGCAAACATATGTGACATCCTCGCCGACAGCCTGTTTGACCCGGCGGTCGAAATCACGCAGGTCTTCCTCGTTGAAGGCATTGCCAAGGCTGAGCATCGGGGTGCGATGCTCGACCTTGTTGAACATCTCAAGAATATTTCCTCCCACACGCTGAGTCGGGGAGTCCGATGTTTGCAGCTCTGGATAATCCTTCTCAAGCGTCAGCAGCTCCTGTAAAAGGGAGTCGTATTCGGCATCTGAAACGGACGGTTTATCCAGTACATGATATTCATAGTTATATTGGTTCAGCACATCATGCAGCTCGCGAACCCGTTTTTCAGCTTGTTCTCTTTCCATGCAATGTCGTCCTTTCTTTTTTGGCGGTTTTCATATCTAGTTCTATTTTCAAAATTTTAGATTGACCTTTTTTTTTCGTTGCCGGCACTCGATTTCCGCGGGGATGGCCGGGAGCCTCCTCGGCTTTGCCAAGGCCACTGAAAGAGTACATGATTGTAGTAATCTGTTTAATACCGCTGTTGATTTCCGCAACCGGCTTCGCTTTCCGCGGGGCGACCTTGAGCCTCCTCACTCCGTTGCGGGGTCTCAAGAATGTCGCTATCCCCCCGCAGGAGTCTTCGCCTATTGCTCCAATCAACAGCTAGAAATCATATTATTGAAAAGTTACTGGGTTTATCAGTGGCCTCAGCGAAGCCTTCGGGTTTCCCCGTTTCCCTCTACCTTCAGCCGGAGTCGAGTGCCTTCCGCTTCAATCCACTAATTATTGTCAACTTCTAAACAGGTGTAACTTTGGCTATTGAACCTTCGTTACAGGCGCAAATTTCGCAAGGAGGCGTTTGATGCCTGTTGGGCTTGGGAACGCGATGTCGAGTTCCTTGCTGTCGCCGTCGCCTTTTACGCTGACAACGGTTCCGATTCCCCATTTTTTATGTTCCGCTTTGTCCCCTACCATCCAGTCCAAGCTTTCTCCACCTGTTGCGGTAAGGCCACGCGATGGTGCTGTCGTACGGCGAGCTGTTTGGGAAGCGGGAGTTGCGGCTCTTCCTCTTCCTGTTGCGGATCCTCCTCCAAACGGGGAAGCAGAGCCTCCAAAACTTGAACCACGGCCACCGCCGAATGGCGTTTGTCTGGACGCAGCTTCTTTCGGTTCCTGACTTTCTAACAATTCTTCCGGGATCTCTTTAATAAAACGGGATGGCGGGTTGATGTTTGTACGTCCGAACAGGGTACGCATCTGGGCATTTGTGATGAACAGCTGCTCTTCGGCACGCGTGATTCCTACATATGCAAGGCGGCGTTCCTCTTCCATCTCCGCTTCTTCAAACAAGGAACGGCTGTGAGGGAATACCCCTTCCTCCATACCAATCAGGAATACAACCGGGAACTCCAGTCCTTTTGCAGCATGGAGGGTCATTAAAATAACCCCTTCCTGCTGTGCTGGGTCTTCCTCATCCAATTTATCAATATCCGCAACAAGTGCCAGGTCTGTAAGGAATGCCACCAAGCTCTTGTCATCGTACTTTTCTTCAAAGTTTTTCGTAACAGACAGGAACTCATCGATGTTTTCCAATCTGCTTTGGGATTCAATTGTTTTGTCAGCCTTCAGCATTTCGCGATAGCCCGATTTCTCGAGTACCTCTTCCACAAGTTCCGTTACAGAGATATACTCTTGCATTTGAACATATCCCTCAATAAGTGCGCGGAACTCTTTCAGTTGTGAAGTTGCACGTCCACTCACGCCGATCAGGTCCACCTCTGCAAGGGCCGTGTAGATGGAGATATCATGCTGCGCAGCGTAATTGGCGATCTTATCGACGGTTGTTGCCCCGATGCCACGCTTTGGTACGTTGACTATTCGTTGTAAGCTGATGTCATCGTCCGGGTTGGCAATCAGGCGAAGGTAAGCAAGGATATCCTTGATCTCTTTGCGGTCGTAGAACTTGGTCCCGCCGACGATCGTGTAATTGATGTTGGACATGAGGAGCATTTCCTCCATCACACGAGATTGGGCATTTGTACGGTAGAGGATCGCAAAGTCGCCAAGCGTTCGTGTTGGATCCTTTTGCATGAGTTCCCGCATTTTCCCGACCACAAACTGTGCTTCCGATTTCTCTGAATCCGCTTGATAATGGATGATTTTTTGACCTTCGTCATTTTCCGTCCAAAGGTTTTTCTTTTTCCGACCGATGTTATTATCTATCACCCGGTTAGCCGCTTCTAAAATACGTTTTGTAGAACGGTAATTCTGTTCAAGCAGCACGACTTCCGCATTCGGGTAGTCTTTTTCAAAGGAAAGGATATTCGCGATATCCGCCCCGCGCCAGCGATAGATGGATTGATCGGAATCCCCTACCACACAAAGATTTTTCAGACGGTCCGCTAAAAGATTGACCAGGGTATATTGCGCTCTGTTCGTATCCTGATACTCGTCCACGTGGATGTATTGGAACTTGCGCTGGTAGTATTCGAGCACTTCCGGCACACGCTTGAACAAGTGAATGGTCGTCATGATCAGGTCGTCAAAATCAAGTGCCTGGTTCTTTTTCAGCCTCTTTTGGTAGTCTGTATAGATTTCCGCAACCTGCTGCTCGTATGGTCCAAGCGGCTGTTTTGCGTATTGCTCTGGGTTCATCAGTTCATTTTTTGCAGAGCTGATGGTACCTAGAATTGTTCTTGGCTCGAACTTTTTCGGATCAATATTGCGGTCTTTTAAAATGTTTTTGATGACTGACAACTGGTCGGTCGTATCAAGTATGGTAAAATTACGATTTATCCCGATGCGGTCAATGTCGCGGCGCAGGATGCGCACACACATGGAGTGGAAAGTGGAAATCCAGATATCTTCCGCTGCAGGTCCCAGTAGTTTTTCCACCCGTTCTTTCATTTCGCGGGCTGCTTTATTCGTAAAGGTGATCGCAAGGATATTCCAAGGCGCCACCTGTTTTTCGGTCATCAGGTAGGCGATTCGATGCGTCAGCACCTTGGTTTTACCACTTCCCGCTCCGGCCATGATGAGTAAGGGTCCGTCCGTTTTCTTCACTGCTTCTTTTTGCATCGGGTTTAGCCCTTCAAGAAGCCTCTGACTTAAATATTGCATATTTTTTCACCGTCCCAACAAACGTATGTTCTTATTTTCTATCATACTAAAATGTAGTTTAAATTACTATTTATTTTAGAAGTTTTGGTAAATGTCGCTGACACCGCTGTTGATTTCCGCACTGGGCTCCGCTTTCCGCGGGGCGGTGCTTGAGCCTCCTCACAACGCTTTAGGGTCTCAACCTACCGCTACCTCCCGCCGGAGTCTTCGCCCTGTGCTACAATCAACAGCTAGAATATCTAACTACTACTTATTTTTCACCGCGTCCACGGTCTTCAAAGCTTCTTTCAAGTTATCATATACTGCGTTTCCGACTACGACAGTATCGGCGTGGGCTGCCATTTCTTTGGCGCGTTCGGCTGTGGAAATGCCGCCTCCGTAAAAGAGCTGTGTTTTTTCTAGCGTTTGTTTCGCCGCCTGGACCATTTCCACGTCCCCGTACGTCCCACTATATTCTAAGTAAAAGATAGGAAGATTAAACATCTTCTCCGCTAGTCTTGCATAGGCGATGACATCTTCCCTGTCAAGGTCTGTTTTTGCCTCTGTCAGTTTGGCAGCTTTACAGTCGGCATTGAGGATGCAGTATCCTTCTGCCACGATCTCCTCCCAGTTCATGATGTCACCATACTCTTTTAGCGCTTCTATGTGAAGGTCCGTGACCCATTCTGTCCTTCTACTGTTCAACACACTTGGGATAAAATAAAAATCGAATCCCGGTGTGACCGATTCAATGGTGGATACCTCCAATGCACATGGCAACGAATATCTTCTCACCCTGCTCATCAGGCTCAGCACATTATCAAGCGTGACCCCATCCGTACCGCCGACAAGGATGGCATCGGTACCGGATTCGCACACAAGCTCTAAATCTTCGTCCGATATCTCTTTGTTTGGATCCAATTTAAAAACGTGCTTCCACTCACGTATTTCCATTAACACTGCAAACGTCCCCCATTCTAATTTTCCATTCCCCTATTATAGCAAAATCAGCGCCAATACGAAAAAGAGAAAAGGAGATTATCGACTGGAAGTTACGTCCTTTTCCGGTAGACCAAAAGTTATATTTTACAGCTATTCTGTTATTCCTTCTGTATTGCGGGTAAATAGTAAATAACAACTTGAGGAGTACTTAGGAAAATAGTTGCCTTTTAATAGATAGATGCATATCATGATTGTTTCAAAATATGATGTGGTAAGGAGGTGTCCAATATGCCTATGTGGCTGTGGTTTGTTATTGGCTTCGCTATTCTTTTGGTATTCGGTGCGCTTGTGGATTATTTTGGAAAGAGAAGAAGGAGAACAACCGACCCTGCAGCATCAACGAAAACAGTCGACCAAGTAAAATCAAACCAGGAGACGTTTTATCGGTGATTTATTGTGGAAAATATAATATCTTTCATGAAAAAGGTGGCCCACTGCACTTCCAGCGGACCACCTTTTCACTTATATTTCTTCTGCTTTCTTTTCTTCCGCAATACGCTCAAGCGCCATCTCGTAAGCGTCATTTCCGTAGTTCAAGCAACGCTTCACACGGGAGATCGTTGCTGTACTTGCACCTGTTTCGGTTTCGATCTTATGGTAAGTGAAACCGTCTCTCAGCATTCTTGCCACTTCAAGGCGTTGTGCCAAAGATTGAATTTCGTTGATGGTACAGAGATCATCGAAAAAGCGATAGCATTCTTCCATATCTTTTAAGGAAAGAATGGATTCGAAAAGTTGATCGAGTTCTTTTCCACGTAGTTTATTGATTTGCATGATTGATTTCTCCTTTGCTTAGTAAGACTAGTATGTGACGATTTTTAAGTCTGGAACGACCTGAATCCACGTTTTCCCCGGAGCGAGCGGAACCTGTTCGCCATTGGCAAAAGGGAGAATTTTTCCATCCACCGATTTCCACTCCACATCAAAGCGTTCTCCGTTTTGGATCAGCACCCCGTTTCCACCGGATGTAATATCGATTTCTTTTCTTCCCTGGTCATCTATCACGATATGTGGCGTCTCAACAATGAAAACGTTATGAGCGATAATCTCTTCCATCGTTTCAAGATCCGTAAGTTTCTCGCCTGCACTATAACGGACATATGCATTTCTAGTTTCATCATATTTATAGTCAACATGTGTGGTTTTTCTTGATGAGTATTCTATTGTTATTTGTTCAGCAGCCGTTCCATCAAGCTCATTGGTTTGACCTTCCTTTAAGAATGTAAAGGAGGGTACCTCTGCTTGTAAAGAATAATTCAGCTGATCTGCACCTTTTTTAATATTTTCAGAGGTGATATAGGAATTATGCGGCGCTTTACGGAAGCTTGCGCGTTTGAACAACGACCCATCGTAGGTCAAACCATTGATTCCATCCACTTCTTTATTTTCTATTTTCTCTTTGGCTGCCGGACTCCAGCCGTGGAACACGTAAAGGGCATCATAGCCTTTTGTCAAATCTACGAAATAATCCCTTGCACTCCTTACAGGTCCTACCGTATCGGGCATTTCACTGTGAAAAATGGCGAGAAATCTTGTAATATCACCCTCTGCAAGCACTTCATACACAATATCGGCTTTGTGAAGTCCTGATTGTGGTCGTGCCTTCCCATCGTTATTGACCATGACGGCAACAGGACGTGCATCTACTTTCTCTTCCACCGCTTCTCCTGTCAGTGGAGCTGTTTCGAGTGGTTCAGAAACCTCTGTCCCCACTTTTTCTTCCTCTTGGACCACTTGCTTGTTATCTTCCTGCGGCTCTTTTGCTGTATCAACATCGGAATTACCTGATTGACAGCCTGCTAAAAAAAGCATAAGAACTGTCCCGATCAGGCCTAATTTGTTCCTACTCATCTTTTTAAAAAACACAACCTTTGATCAAATTTCATATACTTTTACATTTTAACGCATTATTGACGGAAAGAGTACCGTTTTATTCATCACATCGTATATTCCTCTAGGTGTTATTCTAATATAAGGAAGATGTGTGGAGGACAAAAATAGTAAGGTATAGATAGGGTCATTGAAGCCATAGCCCCTTGCAAACAGCTGATTTCGCAATTCCGTTTCCTGCTTCATCAGACCCTCCATGTCACAGTTGGACATGCCCCCAGCCAGTGGTAGCGGAATATCGCAAATGACCTCCCCATCCTCGACGAGCACCATTCCCCCGCCAAGCTCCTTCATCTGTTGAAAAGCCTTCATCATCGCTACCTTGTCTTTTCCGATCAAAACGATGTCACCTGTGTTTGAATACGAACTCGCAAATCCTTGCACATGTGTGCCGAAGCCTTTGATGATTGTATTCACACGCCACTTCCCAGCCCGGTCGATGAGCATGAGGAATGACTCGTCATGCCTAGTTGATAAACGGTCCCCTGAAACATCCACCGATATAGTATATGGTTTGATGATGACTTCGTTAACCATTTCCATTCCCATGGCCATGGAAAATTGAAGGTCATCGATGGAAAGGTCCCAGTCGAGTTTAAGTGGCTCAAGACCAAGGGAATTCCAATCTTGCTCTGGAAACGCCTCTGCGTTCGTTTTGTTCTCCCTTGTCACCCAAATCCCTTTGGATAAGACAGACACCGGTGTCGGCTCCTCTTTTGCCTTCAGGAAGTTGATGTTGGCAATTCGCCCCGGTGCGATGCTGCCGTGAAGCGAGTCGATCGAGAAGTGCCTTGCCGCATTATAGGAAGCCATCCGGTATGCTTCGATGGGCGGAACTCCCTTATCGAGCGCGATAGCGATGGTTCTGTCGATGACACCGCTTTCATAAAAGCTTGGAGTCGAACCATCAGTATTGAAAAATGTTTGATCATAATAATGGACACCAGCAGCCTCTAACTCTTCCAATATTAATGGAAGATCCGGCCTGATGGATGAATAGCGGAGGGAGGCATGGTAGCCTTGGGAGATCCGCTTGATGACATCCGCTCCATTCATTGCTTCGTGGTCGCTGTGGATACCAAGCAGCTGCATTTTCGTCAACGTCTTTTCCGACGCCCCTGGAAAATGACCTTCCACCGGCTTTCTTCGCGCTTTTGCCTCTTGGACCCATTGCAGGATCATGTCGTCGCCCGCCATCAACTTCGGCCAGCTGGTCAGTTCGCCTCCCTGCATCACGAGAGGATGATCCAACCAGCTTTTCATATTCGGATTGGAAAAGATTTGCTCCTCATTCTTGATTTCGGTCTGCGCATCAAATCGGCACCACCAATACATGGTAGCAGCTGTTTTATTCATTTTTTCTATAAAAGTAAACGCTTTCTTTTTGTTCATCTGCAAAGTAAGCATTAAATTATCATTAACGAATGTCGTTGTTCCCAATTTCGATGCATATTGCGCAAAGGAAAGGGGATTATAAAGTTGAAACGGATGTACATGAGGCTCTATATATCCTGGCACCAGGTAGAACGACTCACAATTGACCACTTCCGTGTTTTTCGTGTTAGCAGGAAGCTCGTCGCCTACATAGACGATTCGGTCTTCATGGATCCAGATATTCGCTGTCATCCAAGTCTTCAATTGCACATTAAGGTATGTGGCATTGGTAAGGAGAATGGTCGGTGCTTTCTTTCCGTCGATCACCGAAACCTGTTCTCGAATTTTTTTGCTTTTCCATCGATATGCTTGTTCATGCATGCTCATCACCCACTCTTTGTGAGATTGTATCAGTTTAAGGTTTTGTCGCGAAAATTATTGTGATATAACCTCTTTTTACCATGTTACCATAACAAAGTTTTGCTTGCATTATCGTTCTTAATAATTATGTGAAAATTTTATCAACTTTAAGGACGGTACATAAAATCAAATGGAGGGATTCATTATGAAGGTTAAACCGAATATCAGTATCATCAATGCCATGATCCGTATCACAGCAGGCTTTGCAACACTGGCCTGGATCACTAGTAAAATGGTCCGTCGTCCACACCGCGACTCCTACAAGTTTGTTGCTCTACTTGCAGGAATGAAAATCGCCGAAGGCATCCTGCGCTACTGCCCGATGACACAAGGCTTCGAACGCTTGCAAGAATACCGCAATGACCACAACAGCGAAAACAACCACTACAACTTCGACTTCGACGACTTCGAAGCCAACGTAGGTGGCGGAGAAAGCGGCGGCGCTGATTCTTTTAATCCGTCTTAAGAGGTTAAAAAGAGGAAAAAAAACACCTTTGGGGGTCAGACCCCCAAAGGGTTTTGTTTACGCACGTCGAACTATATAAGGAGGTATGAAAAATGCTCGAGTATTTAACGGATATGTCGTTTGTGTTGGCGACGATCATTGGTGGGATTGTTGCCATTTTGTATGTGTTTGTTAAGAGGAAACGCCGGACGCAATAGCTTTGTTGGCGATGTCTCTCCGGTAGAAAAGGTTCTCACACTTCACTTTACTCAGTTCTTCATATGCTGTTTTTTGCGCTTTTTCCAGGCTGTCGCTCTGTGCCGCAACAAGCAGTACTCGTCCCCCGTTGGTCAAAAGTTTCCCATCACGGGCTTCTGTGCCTGCATGAAAGACAAGGCCAGACCCTTGTTCTGCCACTTGATCAAGCCCTTCAATGACCGCTCCATTTTCATAGGCTTCCGGATATCCAATGGATGCCATGACCACTCCGACCACAGACTTTTCCGACCATTTTAGTTCAAGATCTTCTCCACGTAAAACTCCTGTCAACACTTCACCTAGGTCTGATTCCAATCTCGGCAATACCACTTGCGTCTCTGGATCTCCAAAGCGGGCATTGAACTCAATCACCTTTGGCCCCTGCTTTGTCAAAATCAACCCTGCATATAAGATTCCAACGAATGGACGCCCTTCGTTCACCATTGCATTTGCCGTCGGAAGCAACACCGTTTGCAACGCCTCTTCCACAACAGAATCCGGTATTTGTGGTACTGGTGAATAGGCCCCCATCCCACCTGTATTCGGCCCTTGATCCCCGTCATATGCACGCTTATGATCCTGGGCGATGACCATCGGGTAGACCTTCTCACCGTTAACAAATGCCATGAACGAGAATTCTTCCCCTTCTAAAAACTCTTCCACAACCAGCTTGGCAGAGGCTTCCCCGAATTTGGACTGTGCCATCATTTCATACACCGCATCAAGCGCCTCTTTTTCGGTCATCGCGACCACCACGCCTTTTCCTGCCGCAAGACCATCCGCCTTCAGCACAATTGGCGCTCCCTTGCTTTCAATATACGCTCTTGCTTCCTCGTACTCTGTGAACGTTTCATAGCCAGCTGTCGGAATTCCGTATTTTTTCATGAGATCTTTGGCAAAGCCTTTGCTTCCTTCAATGAGGGCTGCGGCCTTGGTTGGACCGAATACTAGCAAACCCTCCGCCTGGAAAGCATCGACGATTCCGTTCAATAAAGGTACTTCAGGTCCTACCATGGTCAGGTCAATTTTGTTTACTTTTGCAAAATGAACGAGAGCATCCGTGTCGGATTCTTGGATCGGTACAAGGTTACCAATCGCTTGCATGCCGACATTCCCTGGAGCGATGAAGATTTCTGATACGGATGGGCTTTGGGCGAATTTCCAGGCAATGGCGTGTTCGCGGCCGCCTTTTCCGATTACCAATACTTTCATGAAATTTCCTCCTGACGTGTTGTGGGGTTTTGATTTGTATCATAAAACTACCTTGGGATCGCGCTAACCCCCTGTTTCCTTTCGTTCCAGGTGTTCGCTTTCCGCAGGGCGGTGCTTGAGCCTCCTCACTGCGCTGTGGGGTCTCAAGTCTACCGCTACCTCCCGCCGGAGTCTCTCACCTTGCACTTCAGTAAACAGGGGAAATCTGGTTAATCACGAGCGAATCTCATTTTCACATACACAATGTTCCTTAATGCTTAAAATGTCTCATGCCGGTGAATACCATGGTGATGCCGTATTCGTCGGCTTTTTTGATGGAGTCTTCGTCTTTGATGGAACCTCCTGGCTGGATGATGGCTGTCACGCCGGCTTTTGCGGCTGCTTCGACTGTATCGTTCATCGGGAAAAATGCATCAGATCCAAGTGCGGAACCGACCGCTTTTTCGCCAGCCTGCTCGATGGCGATTTTCGCCGCACCGACACGGTTCATCTGTCCAGCCCCGACGCCGACTGTCTGACTGTCTTTCGCTAGTACGATTGCATTGGATTTCACATGCTTCACGACTTTCCATGCAAGCTTCAGGTCCGCCCACTCCTGCTCTGTCGGCTCACGCTTTGTTGGAACGGTAACAGTCGCATCTTCCAAGCCAAACTGGTCCTCATCCTGTACCAAAAGTCCTCCACGAACGGATACCATGCGGGATTGCAGCACATCTTCCCCATTCATTTCTACCACTAACAGTCGGATGTTCTTTTTCTGCTTCAATACTGCCAAAGCGTCCTCACTGAAGGATGGTGCGATGACGATTTCTAAAAATAGTTCGTGCAAAAGCTCTGCCGTCTCTTTATCCACTTCCGTGTTGAAAGCGATGATGCCACCGAAAATGGAGACCGGATCCGCTTCATATGCACGGCGGTATGCTTCCACCGTTGTTGCGCCTGTACCCACTCCACATGGGTTCATATGTTTTACAGCCACTACTGCAGGGTCTTTGAATTCTTTTACAATCTGCAGGGCGGTGTCTGCATCATTGATGTTGTTGTAGGATAATTCTTTTCCGTGAAGCTGCTCGGCAGAAGCTATTGAGAATTCAGATGCTAAAGGTGTTTGATAGAACGCTGCCTGTTGATGCGGATTTTCTCCGTAGCGAAGGCCTTGTTTTTTCTCAAACGTAACAGTCAGTGATTCAGGGTGCTTCTCTTCCACTGCTTCCGTCAAATAGTTGGAAATCATCGCATCATATGCCGCTGTATGGCGGAATACTTTTGCTGCAAGCCGACGGCGTGTTGCTACCTCCACCTTCCCGCTTTCTTTCAGCTCGGCGATTACTCCTTCATAGTCGGTAGGGTCCACAAGAACCGCTACATCCTTATGGTTTTTGGCTGCCGCACGAAGCATCGTCGGACCGCCGATGTCGATGTTTTCGATTGCGTCTTCAAATGTGGAATCCGCTTTGGAGATTGTTTCTTTGAACGGATAGAGGTTCACCACGACCAAGTCGATTGGAGTAATTCCATGCTCCTCTAATTGTGCTTTATGGCTTTCGTTGTCACGCATCGCGAGTAATCCACCATGAATCATCGGATGCAAGGTTTTTACGCGCCCATCCAGGATTTCAGGAAAATCTGTCACCTCAGATATGCCGATAACCTTCACACCATTATCCTGCAAAACTTTTTTGGTGCCACCGGTGGAGATGACCTCCACTCCCAGGTCCACTAATTGTTGTACAAATGGGACGATGCCCTCTTTATTGGAAACACTCACTAATGCTCTCATCGTATCGCTGCCTCTCCTTTGACTGAAAAAAGTTGTTGTAGGGTTTTTGGGTAAAATGTATGTTCCACTTGATGGATTTTCTTTTCTAATGTTTCTCGGGTGTCGTCCGCTCCGAGCTCGATTGCCTGTTGAGCGATGATCGGTCCTGTATCCATGCCTTCATCGACAAAATGGATCGTCACCCCTGTCAGTTTAACACCATACTCAAGCGCTTGACCCACCGCATCAAGGCCAGGGAATGCCGGCAAAAGGGATGGATGGATATTGACGATCCTGCCTTTATACCCACTCAACAAAGTCGGGCCAATCAGGCGCATATAACCTGCCAAGACGATAAAGTCGACTTCATATCTACTTAGCTCCTGAAGGATGTGCTCTTCAAACTCCTCTTTATGCTTGTAGCTTTTTGGTGCAAATGCAAAGTAAGGAATGTCTGCTGCCGTCGCACGTTCTACCACGTATGCACCGGGTCTGTCACAGACAAGCAATGCAGGAGTGGCATCCAGTTCTCCAGATCGACAAGCATCCGTTAACGCTTGAAAATTAGAACCGCTCCCTGATGCGAAAATAGCAATCCTCGTTGTCATCGGATTTCTCCTCCGCCAAACGTGATTCCTTCTCCCTCTTTGACGCGGCCAATCAGGTAAGCCTTCTCCCCGTTCGCTTCCAGGATACGTACCACTTCCGGTAAAATCTCTTCGTTGATCGCAAGCACCATGCCGATTCCCATGTTGAAAATATTGAACATTTCCTTGCGGTTCAGCTCGCCCACCTCTTGCAAAAGATCAAAGATCGGTGGGATCGGCCATGTACCATAATCCACCTCTGCTTGCAGGCCTTCAGGAAGCATGCGCGGGATATTTTCGATAAATCCGCCGCCAGTGATATGGGCCATTCCGTTGATGTCGAATTTTTTCAGGACTTCAAGGATCGGTTTTACATAGATTTTCGTCGGAGTCAGTAGCTCTTCGCCAAGTGGGCGGCTTAATCCTTCGTACTTCGTGTTCATATCGAGTTTACCTTTTTCGAACACAATTTTTCGTACTAAAGAATAGCCGTTGCTGTGGATCCCGCTTGAGCTCAGTCCGATCAGCACGTTTCCTGGTTTGATATTTTCACCGGTGATCAGGCGCTCTTTTTCCACCACACCAACCGTAAATCCAGCCAGGTCATACTCCGTGTCCTCATACATGCCAGGCATTTCCGCGGTTTCACCGCCGACCAATGCACACCCTGCCTGCTCACAGCCATCCGCGATTCCTTTCACGATGGCCTCGATACGTTCCGGCACCGCTTTGCCGCATGCAATATAATCTAGAAAATATAGTGGCTCCGCGCCTTGAACGACGACATCGTTGACACACATCGCAACTGCATCCACCCCGATGGTGTCATGCTTGTCGAGCTGAAAAGCGAGCATCAGTTTCGTCCCGACACCATCCGTACCGGATACGAGCACCGGGTTCTTTACATTCACTGCCGATAAGTCAAACAGGCCTCCAAATCCGCCTAGGCCCCCCATCACTTCTGGCCTCATCGTTCTAGCCACATGCTTTTTCATACGCGTTACGGCTTCATAGCCCGCTTCTATATCTACACCCGCTTGCTTGTATGCATTTGCCATATGTGTCGTGTCTCCCTTCCAATGGAAAAGCGACGAATCTTTGAAATCCCGCCGCTTTTTTGTAAGCTTTTTTTAAAAAAGGTAATTATGTTTGGTTTCTCGATGTATTGAGGGGGACTCCACCAGGGTGTCTCGCTCGTAATTCTGGTTATTGTCACTATTTTTGGTGTTATTGTGACTTTTTCGGTGCTGATTGTGACTTTTTTGATAGTTATTGTGAGTTTTTCAGCAGTTATTGTGACATATCCCACCGTTATTGTGACTTTTCCGCTAAAATAAACCTTCCTAACCTAGCACTTCTCATGAGGCAGCACCGTGTCCGGAAAAATTTCCGTCGGATACTTGCCGGTGAAGCATGCCATGCACTGGCCGCGATTTTCACCGTCAAATGGGCGGTCGATCGCTTCGACCATACCACCAGGGCTCAAGAATGCCAGTGAATCCGCCCCGATGATATCACGCATCTCCTCCACCGAATGGGAAGAGGCAATCAGCTCTTCATGTGTAGACGTATCGATTCCGTAAAAACATGGATTCTTGATCGGCGGTGAGCTGATGCGCACATGCACCTCGGTCGCACCGGCGTCACGAAGCATCTTCACAATTCGTCTACTCGTCGTCCCGCGAACGATGGAGTCATCCACCATCACGACACGTTTTCCTTCCACGACTCCACGGACCGGAGAAAGTTTCATCTTTACTCCTTGTTCCCGCAATGACTGGGATGGCTGGATGAACGTACGGCCCACATATCTATTTTTGATCAATCCAAGTTCATAAGGAATTCCGGAGAACTCCGCGTAACCAATGGCCGCTGAGATACTGGAATCCGGCACACCTGTCACCACATCCGCATCCACCGCTGACTCCATTGCCAGCTGCTTGCCAAGACTTTTTCTTGCTGTATGAACATTGATACCATCTATGTTGCTGTCAGGTCTGGAAAAATAAATGTACTCCATGCTGCACATCGCACGCTGGGTATGCATCGTGAACCGCTCGGAATGCAAGCCGCCATTGTCGATGATCAACAGTTCCCCAGGCTCGATGTCGCGGATGAATTCCGCTCCGACCACATCGAACGCACAGGTCTCCGACGCCACGACATAGGCGTCATTCAGCCGGCCAAGCGAAAGTGGACGCAAGCCGTTCGGGTCAAGTGCCACCATCATTTCCGTCTCCGTCATGATTAAAAATGCATAGGCGCCCTTTAACATAGACAAGGCATTTTTCACACGGTCCTTCAAAAGTGTGTAGCCGCTTCTTTTAATAAGATGGGCCAATACTTCTGTGTCCGATGTCGTCTGTAAAATACTCCCCATCGTCTCCAGCTGATGCTTCAACGCATTCGCATTGACGAGATTCCCGTTGTGGGCAAGTGCAAGACTGCCAGTTTGGGAGTGGAATAATAGGGGCTGGACATTTTCGTAGCCGCCGCCCCCTGCCGTTGCATAGCGCACATGGCCGATGGCCGCTTTACCTGCCCCCAACTCTTGCAATCTACCGTTTCCGAACACTTCGTTCACAAGGCCTTCCCCTTTTACCGCTACAAGCTTTTCCCCATCTGTTGAAACAATCCCTGCGCCTTCCTGGCCACGGTGCTGCAGGCTATGCAGTCCGTAATAGGTAATCTGGGACGCTTCGGGATGTCCCCAGATCCCGAACACCCCACATTCCTCATTTAAGCCCTTTAGTTCAGCAAGCATGGAATAGCTCCTTTCCAAGCATCACGAAGGTCGTCCACAGACACATGGATTGCAACTTCACGTGATGCCGATTCGATATGAAGATTACCAGTTGCCGTCACAGTACCTACTAAACTAGCATCCGCCACCGCTGCCTCAAATGTCTCTTGATTTTCCGGACGAACAGATACGACAAAACGAGATTGCGTTTCGCTGAACAGTGCAGACGTCATGTCGCCCGTAAGCGTCACTGTCGCACCCAATCCGCGAGCTCCCATTGCGCTTTCCGCAAATGCCACACCAAGTCCGCCTTCTGACACATCATGCGCAGAAGCTACAAGGCCAGCTCGGATCGCAGCCAATAGCTGATCTTGGCGTCTAGCTTCGACATCCAGGTCAATCGCAGGTGCCTTACCAAAAATCTTGCCGTACACAAGCTTCTGCAGCTCACTTCCACCAAACTCGGAACCTGTTTCCCCGATCACATAAATCAGGTCGCCTTCGTTCTTGAACTCCTGAGTTGTCACATGCTTCAAGTCGTCAATCAATCCGACCATGCCGACTACAGGTGTAGGGTAAACAGCCACGCCATTTGTTTCGTTGTATAAAGACACGTTACCACCGATAACTGGCGACTCTAACTTGCGGCACGCTTCACTCATACCATCTGTTGCTTTTTCGATTTGCCAGAAGATCTCAGGCTTTTCAGGATTACCAAAATTCAAACAGTCTGTGATTGCCAACGGCTTTGCACCGGAACACACGACATTACGAGCCGCTTCCGCCACTGCGATCATCCCGCCGACTTCCGGATCCAAATAGAGATAACGGGAATTACAGTCGGTTGTCATAGCCAAGGCTTTTTCCGTCCCGCGGATACGGACAACTGCCGCATCGGAACCAGGTACGACAACGGTATTTGTACGAACCTGGTAGTCATATTGGTCATAGACCCACTCTTTGCTCGCGATTGTCGGTTGTTTCAATAGAGCCACCAATGTCTCTTCAAAGTCAGTTACTTCCGGTACCGCTACCTCCATCTCCTGGAACTCGCGATAATACGCAGGCTCAGTAGAAGGCTTATGGTATACAGGTGCTTCTTCCGCAAGAGCATCCACCGGTACATCCGCAATCACTTCCCCTTTATGCAACAAGCGAAGTTTCTTATCATCTGTCACTTTTCCAATCGAAACTGCCTCAAGACCATATTTCGAAACAATCTCATGCGCTTCGTGCTCACGGCCCGCTTCCACGACGATCAACATGCGCTCTTGTGATTCAGAAAGCATCATTTCATAGCCAGTCATGCCTGTTTCACGTTGTGGTACAAGGTCAAGGTCCATCTCGATTCCGGAACCAGCCTTGGATGCCATTTCCGCAGACGAGCTTGTCAGACCTGCTGCCCCCATGTCCTGGATTCCTACTAATCCGTCCCATTTCACGATTTCCAAGCATGCTTCCAGTAATAATTTTTCCATGAAAGGATCCCCGACTTGAACCGCCGGACGTTTTTCTTCGGAAGCTTCAGAAAGTTCTTCTGATGCAAAAGTTGCCCCGTGAATCCCGTCGCGTCCCGTTTTTGCCCCAACGTACATGACGGTATTGCCGACACCCTTTGCCTGTCCTTTTTTGATATCTTCATGATTGATCAGACCCACACACATCGCGTTCACTAGCGGGTTGCCATCATAAGCCGGGTCGAACTGGATCTCGCCGCCAACTGTCGGGATTCCCACACAGTTACCGTAGCCTGCGATTCCTGCCACCACTTCTTCAAACAAATATTTCACACGCGGAGTTGTCAGTTCCCCAAAACGTAGAGAATTCAATAGTGCGATCGGACGTGCGCCCATCGAAAAGACATCGCGGATAATCCCGCCGACACCTGTTGCCGCGCCTTGGTAAGGCTCGATCGCAGACGGGTGATTATGACTTTCGATTTTGAACACCACTGCCTGATTGTCGCCGATGTCCACGATTCCGGCACCTTCCCCAGGACCTTGCAATACTTTTGGTCCATCAATCGGGAACTTGCGCAGTACCGGCTTGGAATTCTTGTAGCTGCAATGCTCGGACCACATCACCGAAAATAGTCCGGTTTCCGTGTAGTTCGGCAAACGCCCAAGAATTTTTTCTACCATTAGGAACTCTTCATCGCTCAGTCCCATTTCACGGTAAATGCCTTCCGCTTTGATCATCTCTGGATTTGGCTCAAGAAGTAACGACATGTGATTCCCTCCAATTACGAACGATAGATTGAAAGAGTTTAAGTCCATCTGCACTGCCCAACAGCTCAGAAACCGCTCTTTCCGGGTGTGGCATCATACCCAGTACATTTCCTTTTTCATTTACAATCCCGGCAATATCATGTAGACTACCATTTGGATTGTCACCATTATAGGAAAAAGCAATTTGCCCATTGCTTACTAATTCCCCTAAGGTTTTCTCATCACAATAGTAATTTCCTTCCCCATGCGCAATGGGGATGGTGATGATCTCATCTTTTGCATACCCCGATGTGAACATCGTCTCATTGTTCACCACTTTTAATTCCACCGGACGGCACATGAACTTCAAGTTCTTGTTTCTTCTCATTGCCCCTGGAAGAAGACCCGACTCCAGCAAAATTTGAAACCCGTTGCATATACCCAAAATTGGCTTACCGGCTTCAGCAGCCTTTTGCACCTCAAGCATCACATTGGAAAAACGTGCAATCGCGCCAGATCTTAGGTAATCCCCATATGAAAATCCACCTGGAAGTAAAATCCCGTCATACTCCTCTAAGTTTGTTGCATCATGCCACACATAATCGACTTCTTCCCCAAGTTCGTCTTTGATCGCGTGGTACATATCTACATCACAGTTGGAGCCCGGAAACACGATGACTGCAAATTTCACGATCCAACAACCTCCTCCACCTCATAACGGAAGTCTTCAATCACTGTATTTGCCAATAAGCGTTCACACATTTCCTTTACAAGCACGTCTAGGTCACGGTCTGATTTGGCAATCGTCAACTCCAAAAATTTTCCTATGCGAACTTCCTCGACCTCTTTGTAAGAAAGACTATGAAGCGAATTTTTCACTGCTGTTCCTTGTGGATCTAACACACTCTCTCTTAACGTTACGAATACCTTCACTTTATACATGCTGCTCTCCTCCAATACGTGCCAGTATTTTTTCGTATGCATCTGTCAGGCTTCCAAGGTTTCTGCGGAAGACATCCTTATCTAACTTTTCATTCGTATCCTTATCCCACAGGCGGCAAGTATCCGGTGACACCTCATCTGCCAAAATGATTCTGCCGTCCTCCGTCTTACCAAATTCAAGCTTGAAATCTACTAATCTCAGGTTCTTCTTTTCAAAAAATTCCGATAATACAACATTCACCTTGCGCGCTACATGCTTCAAAATATCCATTTCTGCAGGTGTTGCAAGCTTCAAAAGCTGAACATGATCTTCTGTGATGAGCGGATCACCAAGTGAGTCATCTTTATAATAAAACTCAACGATCGGCTGCTCGAGCGTGGTGCCTTCTTCGATGCCAAGGCGTTTTGCCATGCTGCCGGCGGTGATGTTGCGGACCACGACTTCAAGTGGGATGATGTCGACTTTTTTCACGAGCTGTTCTGTTTCGGACTTACGCTCGATGAAGTGGTTTTCGATCCCGGCTTCTGTGAGCATGGAAAATAGTAAGCTGGTAATCTCGTTGTTCAGTCGGCCTTTGCCTGTGATGTCGGCTTTTTTTTCGCCGTTGAAAGCGGTGGCGGAGTTTTTGTATTGTATCCAGACGGTGTTCTCGTCGGTTGTTGAGTAGACCAGTTTTGCTTTGCCTTCGTATAGTAGTTCTTGCTTTTGTAAGGTCATGGATTTGCCTCCTATAAAAAAGAGATGGGTTTTTATATAACTCCCTGTTCATTTCCGTTGCAGGCACTCGCTTTCAGCGGGGCGGTGCTTGAGCCTCCTCACTTCGTTGCGGGGTCTCAACCTACCGCTACCTCCCGCAGGAGTCTCGTGCCTTCCACTTCAATGAACAGGGGAAAGCTTTTTGAATGAATGGTTCTGCTGATATCACAAGATAACCTAGCTGGTGATTGGAGCAAAAGGCGTAGACTCCTGCGGGGGAGTAGCGACAATCTTGAGACCCCGCAGTGAAACGAGGAGGCTCAAGGTCGCCCCGCGGAAAGCGCAGCCTTTTGCGGAAATCAACAGCGGTGCTTCACCAATTTATATTTTATAATCCTAGTCGATCAAAAATCGTATCAACATGTTGCAGGTGGTAGTTGTAGTCGAAGCAATCCTCAATCTGTGCCGGCGTTAGACGAGAAGTGATTTTCTCTTCGCCTTCCACTAGCTCACGGAAGTGGACTTGCTTTTCCCATGCTTCCATCGCTCTTGGCTGGACCGTATCGTATGCTTCTTCACGGGACATGCCAGTGTCGATCAAGGCAAGCAGCACGCGTTGGGAGTAGATAAGCCCCAATGTGCGGTCCATGTTGCGCTTCATGTTTTCCGGGAACACCGTCAAGTTTTTAATGATGTTGCCAAAACGGTTTAGCATATAGTTCAATGCGATCGTGCTGTCCGGTAAAATGATGCGCTCTGCAGAGGAATGCGAGATATCGCGCTCATGCCATAGTGGCACATTCTCGTATGCTGTCATCATGTATCCGCGAATGACGCGAGCAAGGCCTGTCATATTTTCCGAACCGATTGGGTTACGTTTATGCGGCATTGCGGAAGATCCTTTTTGACCTTTTGCGAAGAACTCTTCCACTTCTCGTGTTTCACTCTTTTGTAGTCCACGTACTTCCACTGCGAACTTTTCGATAGAAGTGGCAATCAACGCCAATGTACTTAAGTAGTGGGCATGACGGTCACGCTGCAAGGTTTGGGTAGAAATTGGCGCACGCTGCAAGCCTAACTTTTCGCATACATACTCTTCTACAAATGGGTTGATGTTGGCGTAAGTTCCAACCGCGCCGGAGATTTTTCCGAACTCGATGCCTTCTGCCGCTTGTTTGAAACGCTCCAGGTTACGCTTCATTTCCTCGTACCATAGCGCTAGTTTCAAGCCGAAAGTCGTCGGTTCCGCATGTACTCCGTGCGTACGGCCCATCATGACCGTGTATTTATGGTCTTGCGCTTTTTCTTTTAAAATGGATACAAAGCGTTCGATGTCAGCAAGTAAGATCTCGTTTGCCTGCTTCAGCTGGTAGGACAACGCTGTGTCTACTACGTCCGTTGACGTTAGCCCGTAATGTACCCACTTTTTCTCGTCGCCCAATGTTTCGGATACCGCTCTTGTGAAAGCAACCACGTCATGGCGAGTTTCCGCTTCGATCTCTTTGATGCGCTCGATATCAAAGGATGCTTTTTCGCGAAGCACCTTTACATCTTCTTTCGGGATGTCCCCAAGCTCTGCCCATGCTTCACAAGCTAAGATTTCCACTTCAAGCCAAGCCTGAAACCGGTTCTCTTCTGTCCAAATCGCGCCCATCTCGGGTCTTGTATAACGTTCAATCATGTTAAAATCCTCCGTTCAACTGTGTTCCATATCTGCCAGGAAGCCTCTTGCTCCAAAGCCTGTTCTATTGTATCAGCTAAAATATTGATATGTCCCATTTTTCGTTTCTCTTTTTTCTCCTGCTTGCCATATAAATGAAGCTTTGCTGTTTCGTAATGTGGGATATGCTCAATTGCCGCGTCCACATGCTCCCCTAATAGATTAACCATAACCGCAGGCTTCCATAAGGTCGTTTTTCCAAGAGGCATCCCTGCCACCGCTCTGATGTGCTGCTCGAATTGTGATGTCTCGCATGCATCCATCGTATAGTGTCCAGAATTATGCGGCCTTGGTGCCAGTTCATTTATATAGAAGGTACCATCTTCAAGGACGAACATCTCTACCGCCAGTGTCCCTATAAGGTTGAAGGTCCTTGCCAATGTCATCGCACTTTGAATCGCATTCATCTCAAGGATCTGATCGACCCTTGCCGGTGCGATAGTCTTATATAAAATATTTTCCCTGTGTTCGTTTTCCCCTACTGGGAATGCCTTGATTTCACCAGTTGTGCTACGTGCTACTACAACGGAAATTTCTTTTACAAAAGGAATCCATTTTTCCAGTACGCACTCGCCGTGTTCAAGGAGCTTTGCGGCCTGTTCGAGAGCAGTGTCGTCCTTCAATACCACCTGGCCTTTGCCATCATAACCGAATCGGCACGTTTTCAGGACACTTGGATACCCGATTTTGCGGATGGCTTCATGAAGCTCTTCCTTCGTCGTTACTTCCATAAAAGGGGCAACCTGAAGGCCAGCTGCTTCAATCGCTCTTTTTTCTGTCGCACGGTGTTGGGTTACTTTTAACACCTCGCTACCCTGTGGCAGGTAGGCGTTCTCCTCAAGCCATGTCAATGCTTCGTAATCGATGTTTTCAAACTCATAGGTGACAACGTCTGATAATGATGCAAGCTTTTTGATGGCTTCCATGTCACTGAATGCCGCGGTGATTTCGATGTCTGCCACCTGGCCGCATGGAGAATCAGGTGTCGGATCAAGCACAGCGATTTTAAATCCCATTGCTTTAGCTGATAAGGCCATCATCCGACCTAGTTGTCCGCCGCCGATGATGCCGATGGTTGCTGGTGGTACAATATGTTTAAACAAGCTGATCACTACTTTCTATCACTTGTTGTTCTGTTGCGTCTCGTCGTGCTTGCAGGCGTTCTGCCGTATTACTGTCATAAGCGCCGATCATCTGTGCTGCAAGGAGGCCGGCGTTGGTCGCCCCCGCTTTTCCAATGGCGACTGTTGCGACCGGTACGCCACCTGGCATCTGGACGATGGAGAGCAAGGAGTCTAAGCCGTTCAGTGCTTTGGATTGAACCGGTACGCCGATTACTGGTAAGGTGGTTTTTGCCGCTACCATTCCAGGTAGGTGGGCTGCTCCACCCGCTCCTGCGATAATGACTTTTAACCCTCTTTCTCTTGCATGTTCTGCGTAGGTGAACATCAGATCTGGTGTGCGGTGTGCGGATACGACTTTCTTTTCGTAAGGTATATGTAGTTCGTCAAGCATGTCACATGCGTGTTTCATTGTTTCCCAATCGGAAGTACTTCCCATGATCACTCCAACTAAAGCGTTCATTATGTTGCCTCCCTTTTTGATTTGAATGTCTATCTGTTTGACTCCCTGTTTCCTTTCGTTCCAGGTGTTCGCTTTCCTAGGGGCGGTACTTTCGCCTGCGAGGTCTCAACCTACCGCTATCTCCCTTAGGAGTCTCACACCTTGCACTTCAGTCAACAGGGTGGATTCTATAGTACCTAGCTGTTTCTTGGAGAAAAAGGCGAAGACTCCAGCGGGGGAGTAGCGACAATGTTGAGACCCCGCAGGCTTGCCGAGGAGGCTCAAGGTCGCCCCGCGGAAAGCGTAGCCTTTTACGGAAAGAAACAGCGGTGTTCAACAGAAAACAGAAAAGCCCAGCATGGACTGGTCCCTGTTATAGAGGGAAAGCAGTCCATCTGGGCTTTCATTAGCATAGGTAAACAAACTTAGTCGCCATGAAAAACATAGATGTAACTTCCCCTCATAGTCCGACCAATTTACGGCGGTCAGGTAGAGACTTATGGGCCATATTCCCAAAATTATATGAGGTTTCATTATTTCGTTTTTTATTTCGTGTTCATCTACGTTTATCTTATCGTCAATTAACGTTGATGTCAACGAAAATCATGAACGATGTGATTGTTTTTATTGATTATTGTTCGTATTTTGGTGTTATTTTTCTATTAGCTTGCCTTCAAATACTATTTTTCTTCCGATTGGATTTACTTCCTTGTGGCCGTTTTTGATGGTTTCTTGAAAAATCGGCTCTTCCATCCGGCGGGATGGCATATAGCCTTCTTTAGCCATACGGTCCAAGCAGTCACTGATGCTTTCGTTTTCCATCACTTCGAATTTTCGTTTTCGCGGCGTTTTATCCATTCTTTAATTTTCCTTTCCTTTACAGCCTTTACCCAGAACCCGCCATGAATGGTTTTCGGTTCGTAGGCGATGATGAATGCCTTGGGATCATGCTCTTTGATGGCATGATAGAGGCTAACTTCATATTTTCTTGGCGTTAAAATTTGCATCGCCATACGGTCGCCTTCCAGACCGTTCGCCTGCCAATTGGTTACCCCGTAGCCTTTTTCACGCAAAAGCTTTGGTAAATCCTTGTCATATTCCTTTGTGATGACATTTACCGTGGTGTATCCAAGTGCCAGCTTTTCTTCTATTTTCATCCCGACAATCACACCGATTCCATAACCAAGTGCATATGCAGCAAGATTCTGGATCTGATTGAGGTTATCCAGCACTAAGCCAAGACCTACCACATAGATGACAACCTCGACCATGCTAATTCCCGCAGCCAAGTAACGCTGCCCCTTTAAAGTCAGAATCATTCGTATGGTGAAAAAAGAAACATAGACAATATTGATAATGATGATGATTGCTACCATAACTAAACTGTTTTCAAGCAAGATATCTGCCTCCTAGATGCCAAATCTAGTAACTAATTCTAATGGAACTCGCTATAACCTGTAAACACCTAAAGTAAATTAATTGGACTAAAGTCCCAGAAATGTTAGGATGGTATAGCTGCCGTTTTTGTAACAAATACTTAACCTATGAAAGAAGTGATGAGTAATCATTGAAGGAGTGAAAACAAACAACATGAAGAAAACAACCCCTGTATTTATTGTTTCTATTATAGTTGCTGTCTTATTCATTATCTGGGGCGTGATTCCCGTGAGCATGTTGGGAGACGCCGCTCTAAAGCCTGCGACTGAAGCGATTCAAAGCTTCATTGTCAATAAGTTCGGCTGGTTCTATCTTTTAACTGCTACAGGCTTTCTATTATTTAGTATTATTCTTATATTCACCAAATTCGGTCGTATCAAACTTGGTAAAGATACGGATGAGCCGGAGTATAATTACATCACTTGGTTTGCGATGTTATTTAGTGCCGGGATGGGTATCGGATTAGTATTTTGGGGTGCTTCAGAGCCGATGTATCATTTTTTCGCCCCACCGACCGGAGCGGGAGAAACTGCTGAAGCGGCCAGGGTAGCAATGCGCTATTCATTTTTCCATTGGGGACTGCATCCATGGGCCATCTATTCTGTCATCGCGCTTGCGTTAGCGTATTTCCAATTCAGAAAAGGCTCTCCAGGAGTTATCAGCTCCATCTTACGGCCAATTCTAGGAGACCGGGTTGATGGGCATCTTGGGACTTTCATAAACTTTATCGCGGTTTTTGCTACCATCTTCGGTGTCGCTACCTCCCTTGGGCTGGGCGCAATCCAAATCAGCGGTGGACTTTCAAGCCTCACACCGGCTATCACAAACAATATCACCACCCAACTGCTTGTCATCTTAGTCGTGACGGTGTTGTTTATGTTATCTGCACAAACCGGCTTGAACAAGGGGATTAAATACTTGAGCAACCTGAATGTGGTGCTTGCCATCTCGTTGATGTTCTTCTTGCTATTTGCAGGACCGACCAATTTCATCATGGATTTGTTCACAACAACGATCGGTAGCTATATTCAAAACCTGCCAACCATGAGTTTCCGTCTGTTCCCATTTGATGCGGATAATTCTTGGGTACAGGATTGGACCATCTTCTACTGGGCATGGTGGATTGCCTGGGCACCATTTGTGGGGACTTTCATCGCCCGTATTTCTAAAGGACGGACAATCCGTGAATTCTTGCTTGGAGTTTTATTAGTTCCAACCATTTTCGGAGGATTATGGTTCTCTGTTTTCGGAGGCTCTGCGATATTTCTTGAGTACTTTGAAGGAGTCTCTGTATATAGCGTCATTGAGGAATCCGGGATGGAAGTTGCACTGTTCTCTGTGTTGCAGCACTACCCGCTTGGCATGATCATGTCTGGGCTTGCCATTTTCCTGATCTGTACCTTCTTCATCACTTCAGCAGATTCAGCAACTTTTGTGCTTGGCATGCAAACGACCAATGGTAGCCTGCATCCGCCAAACTCCATCAAGTTTGTGTGGGGGCTAATCCAATCGGCAGCAGCAGCAATCCTGCTTTGGACAGGCGGACTAGAAGCGCTACAAACGGCTTCCATTATCGCAGCCTTCCCATTCGCCATCATCATGATTCTCATGGTCTTCTCGCTCATGAAGTCCTTTAAGAGCGAAAAGTTCGTCAATGTCACAAAACCGGTGCATCCGGACAAGAAGGATTAACGGACAAAGAAAGACTGAACGATCGGATACGCAATGTAAAACCCCCGCCTCTTTGAGGCGGGGGTTTTAGTGCTTTAACGGAGTGAGGGTCAGACCCCTTTTACTTCTTCATCACTTTACCGTACAAAACAACAGCCGGTAACAGCAGGATCGCGCTTAGTACTAGGGCTGTGCGAATGTAGTATCTAGTGGCGATCACCCCTACGAATGGGCCTCCTAGTCCTTGCCCGACCGCGTTGCCCTGGCCCATGATGGACAGTACGGTAGCCCGGGACTTGCTTTCAAGCTGTTGGTTCAGCCATGCCTGATACATCGGGGCAGTGATGGAGCCGACGATGCCGAGCATCCAGAAACAGAAAATGGCCAAGTAGAAATATGGTGTTACCGCAAAGAAAATCATGAAAACAATTTGTGCGATGGTGAAATAGAACAGGCTATATCTGATCACCTTTGGCTGATTCACATTAAATTTTCTTTGATACCATTCCATCGCACCGATACTGATTAAAGTGCCGACAAAATGTATGATCCCAAACCAAACGACCGCATCCAGCTGCCCGATGCTCGGAAAAGTGAAGGCCTCCAGCAAATGTGCCTCCCAAAGACGATCGAAGCCTTCTGAAGTGGCTCCCATAAAGACCGTCACCACTAACAACATCATAAGTACCGGCTTGTTTTTGATAAAGGCAATTCCTGATAGAAAGGTCGATGACATCGCCTTCCAAGGCTTGTCGTCAGCAGCTTCCACCTTCTCGAAATTCTTCTCCTTCATGAATACACATAAGAATATCCCAAGCAAGATGTAGAGAACCCCTCCCACAATATAAGGCAGATTCAATGCAATGCTTGCAAGTACAACACTGATGATGATTCCTGCAAGGCTTGCAATAAGCCTAAGCTGATTTGCGCGGACAAATATTTTCGCAACCGCCCCTTCGCCGACTTCATCTGTCAGCCAAGCCTGGTCTGCACCGCTGAGGAATGTCTCCCCTATTCCCCGGATGAATTCGGCGATGAGTAATAGGACAAACGCGGACAACACTCCTGCAACTACTGCACTGCCGCTCAAGTAAGGGATACTCCCCTCAAAAATAAAGGCAGCCCCCAAGATGAATGTCGCAATGATGATCGACAATCTCCTGCTATAGGTGTCCGCCACCACTCCCGTTACACTTTCAAATATAATGACGGTCAATTCAATGGCCGTTCCAATCAAAATTAACTGAAGGGGATTCAGCCCCAATTCTTCAATATAAAAGATCGCATACGTCGTAAACATGATTGAGCTCGCAAGCGAAATGATAATATGCATGATGTAATACACATGCTTTGTTTCCAATGTGTTCATTGTTACCTACCTTCCAGCAAGCAACAACACGGGTTTAAACGCCAGTCGTCACTTGCTAATGATTGTTCCCTCTGTGTTCTCGTTTAAAGTCCATGTATGGTTTTTTGACATGATTAAACACCTCCGCTTTAAAATATACCATGTTTTTCCTTGGTTGTGCTCCAGTGTTTTTCGACATAAAAAGGAGATACGGGTTTACTTTTGCCAGGCGTTAACTAGGCACTTCCCCACTAGTTTCTGCATATTCTAATGGCAAAGTGACATGCAAGCAGGAAAGGAAGCGTGATTGCCTATGATGCCTTTTAATCAGTTCAAGAATATGGGGGACTGGCGCAAACAGTGGGATCAGTTCTTTGGGGACGAATTCTGGAACGGATTTGAGCCATACTTTGAAAACATGCAAACTCAGACCAACCTCTATAAAAAAGAAAATGAATTGCTCTGTGTCATGTGCCTGCCAGGCCTCGTGAACCCAGATCAAGTGCAATTGTTCATTCGCCCGCAGCAACTTGAAGTAAAAGGCCAAATCAACCTCAATATCCAGGGCTACGAACTCATCGAAGAAGGCATCGCACAAGGTGACTTCCAACGCACCTTCGAACTGCCCTTCCCAGTCCGCGACGACAAAGTCGACGCCACCTACGAAAACGGCCTCCTCCTCATTCAACTCCACCGCCACATCACCAGCGACACCAAGCGGCAGATTTACGTGAGGGGTGGGATTAATAAAGAAAAAGGGGCAAATAAAGGGTCAGACCCCTCTAGGAATTTCAACATCGACGTCGAATAATATATAAGTTAGGCTATCGCTTAACCTTAAAGCCCCTTCTAAGAGGGGTTTTTTCATGTGGTTTTAAGGAAACTTAAGTGAAATGGGACCCCTACCCCACAAAAATAAAAAAATAAAAATAGAATGAACGCTTTATATTCTCACAGCGTCTTATGGTTGAACACAAGGAATTGCAAGAAACAAAAAGAAAGGAGGCATCGATTTGGAGCAAGAAGAAGACATTTATCTTATACAAGAGGCAATAACAGGCGACGACGATGCCTTCACGCAGCTATTTCAGAAGCACTATTCTTTCCTATATAAGTACTTACTCAAACTTACACTAAATGAAGAAACGAGCAGCGACCTCGCCCAAGAAACAATGATGAAATGCTACACCCATCTCTCCTCCTTCAAAGGAGAGGGGAAATTTTCCACCTGGATGATCTCGATCGCCTCTAGGCTCTACATCGACTCCATCCGGAAAAAAGAGCGCGAGAAGAAAAAGGCCCACCGACTCTTTCATGTCCTGTCGAGGCAGCTTTCTTTCCGCTCAAAATCAAACGGCATGGAGTGGAGTGATACGTTCTCAGACTTCAACCAGCTGCCACCAGAAACGAGGACACCCATTTTACTAAGGCATTATTACGGCTACACCTATGAGGAAATCGGCACCATGCTCGGCATCAGAACAGGAACGGTTAAATCCAGAGTCCACAATGGAATCAAAACGCTAAGAAAGGAGTGGGACCACGATGAGTAAACAAAATAATAGAGATAAAGACCTCTTAACTACGCTTCACAAAGACTGGAAGCAATTAGATGAGCTAGGGTCACCTCCTATCCCTACCGCTCAGCAAATGCAGGAACAACTTCATATGGCCAAAACAGCAAAGCGCAAAGCGTTCCAAAAAGAACTCGGCATGTTTGTCATCACCGCGCTCATCCTTTTAGCAGCGTTTACCACAGCCATGTTCCAAGCACCGATGCTGTTTATCGTCATACAAGTGTCAGCACTCGTCGTAGCACCGATCATCTTTTACACCTTGCATAAAAACAGAACCAAACAGGAAGGAAGCATCCTATCATGACACCGGAAAAACTGGACCAACTATACACCATTCTTCCGTGGCTCATCCCTATCCTGTTGACACAAAGCATCCTGCTGTTCATTGACGCGAAGAAAAAAGGCAGTTACGCATGGTTCTGGGGAATTTGGGGATTGATTCAATTTCCACTGCCTACCCTGTTCTATCTGATATTCGTGTTTTACCCCCATAATAAAAGGCAAAAAAGGAGAGGATTATAATGGAAAGCATCAACTGGTCACTAGCAGCCCCACTGATCGTCTTACAATTGATATTAGTTGTCACGGCCCTCATCAGCCTCATTCGTCAGGAAAATACCAACGGACCGAAATGGGTCTGGGCCCTCATCATTCTTTTCATCACCACCATCGGCCCGATTCTCTACTTCGTCATTGGCCGAAAAAACGACTAGGGAGCGACAAACAATGCTAATCGAAATCAGCAATTTAACAAAAACATTCAAGCAGCACCAAGCCGTCAAAAGCATTTCTTTTCAAATAGAAAAAGGAAGTTGTGTCGCGCTTCTCGGCCCGAACGGTGCCGGGAAGACGACCTCCCTGCAGATGCTTGCCGGACTTCTGACACCGACATCCGGAACGATCCGTTTCTTAGAAAGCAACGGAAAGGACTATCGTCACCAAATCGGATTCCTACCACAGCATCCTTCCTTTTTTTCCTGGATGACACCAAAGGAATATTTACAATTCGCCGGCAAACTTTCACATCTCCCCAAGGCACAACTTAAAGCCAAGATAGAGGAGACACTGGAATTCGTCAGTCTGACAGACGTAAAGAACAAACGCATAGGCGGTTTCTCTGGCGGTATGAAACAGCGTCTTGGCCTGGCTCAAGCCCTTTTGCACGACCCAGAGCTCCTGATTCTTGATGAACCCGTCTCCGCCCTCGATCCAGACGGCAGACGCGATGTCCTGAAAATTCTTACCCAGCTCAAAAATCGCATGACGATTCTTTTTTCCACCCATGTCCTACATGATGCCGAGCAGGTCTGCAATACCGTGATCATGCTAAAAAACGGCGAAATCAAATGGGACGGCAGCCTAGACTCCCTTAGGTCCGAGCATACAACTTCTACGGTAAAGATCAAGACGGAAGAGTCACTCACGGGACAGTTGGATGGCCTACCAAATATCGAATCCATCAACTATTTAGACAATCACACAGCTACTGTTCTAGTAGATGAAACGACCTTCCAAAGTAACGCTTTCGTAACTAGATTACTAGAAAAACAGCTTACCCTATCACACTATGAAAAGGTGCAAGATTCACTAGAAGACGCATATATGAAGGTGATGAACCAATGAAAAACTTTATAACACTGTTCGTAAAAGAAATGCAGGAAAGCATGCGTAACGGAAAGTGGATTTGGCTTCCTATCGTCATCATGATCATTGGCATATCCCAACCGATCACAAGCTACTATATGCCTCAAATTATTGAATCTGCAGGGAATCTACCGGAAGGGGCGGTCATCGAAATCCCAATTCCATCAGGAGAAGAGGTGCTTGCCGGAGTACTTGGACAATACGGCACGCTCGCCACACTACTGTTCGTGCTGGTCACCATGAGTGCAATCTCCATGGAACGCCAAAATGGCACACTCACACTCGTCATGGCCCGGCCTGTCCAGGCACTCCAATACATCCTAAGCAAATGGGCGGCACAGCTCGTCATCGCCCTAGTCTCTCTGCTACTAAGCTACCTTTTAACCTGGTACTATACCAATCTGCTTTTCAACAAAGTAGACTGGAAAATCATGCTTGCAAGCCTTGGCGTCTACAGCTTATGGGTTGTCTTGATCATCTCTGTCACTATTCTTGCCGGAACCTTGCTCCGTACATCAGGGGGCATTGCAGGTGTCAGTATCTCTTTCCTAGCGCTATTAACCGTATCAACCGGCCTCTTCACCAAATTCATGGAATGGAGCCCAGCAAAGCTTCGTGAACACGCCACCTCCATCCTCATGCAAGGAGAGCTACTAGAGAACGGCTTACTCGTCATTGCAGCTACACTCAGTCTTTCTCTACTGCTTGTACTATTAGCAATCTTCAATTTTAAAAGATTCGAACAGTTTTAAACTTGTAAAAAAAGAGTAGCAATCGGTCCTTCATTTAAGAAGCCGAGCTACTCTTTGATTGTTCTATCGCTTGTAAAAAATATTCTATGGCCGCTTTTCCCTTCAACCTCACAACCAACTTGTCTTCTTGATAAAAATCCAGCCTCTTCTTCATCGCTATTTTCCTTGCCCGATAAGTGGTGATAATAAACTTGATGAAAGCCCACTCCATCCTCTCCGTACATCCTCCACCCAGATCAGGACGCCTGTTCCCAAGGTTAGTTAACCATCTCTTTATCACACGATACAAACAAACCCGTAACGGTATCTCCAAATAAATGATGATATCCGCCTTTTCTGCCCTTATATCAAAAGTAGCCGTATAGTTCCCTTCCACAATCCAAGTGCTGTTTGTATGAATTATATCTTTCTGGGCGCTTGTAAACTCCTCCATACTCGCTTCCACCCAGCCTGGCTTCCAAAAGAACGCATCTAAGTGAAATACATCTATCTCTAATGCTTTTCCTAGCCTGGTGGCAAACGTGGACTTACCTGCTCCTGCCGATACCCCAATGACCATAATACGCTTCATGCATGGACTTCCTCCCTTTTTAGGTACGCTCTATATTTAGATAACTTAGTATAGAGGATTGGGACTGGAAAATCTAGAGAGAGATAAATGGCGGAGAGCTTTTTGGTGGAAAAATCTTTGGAGTGCCAAAGTGTTCTCATAAGGGCATTGGAAAAGACCTTTTAAGTTAGAAATTCGGTGCCAAAGTGTCTTCATGAAGGCGATGATGACAATCTCGATGGAAAATTTGCCGCCAGATTGTCTTTATAGCCTTGATTATGACAATCTCGATGGAAAATTCGCTTCCAGATTGTCTTTATAGCTCTGATGATGACAATCTCAACAGAAAATTCGCCTCCAGAGTGTCTTTATAGCCTTGATTATGACAATCTCAATGGAAAATTCACCTCCAGATTGTCTTTATAGCCCTAATAAAGACAATCTCGACGGAAAATTCACCTCCAGATTGTCTTTATAGCTCTGATGAAGTGATTAATCACTCTAAATCTTTGCTTTCAATCCAGCCAGCTTGGATATTATCAGTCAACTTTTCAGTGTTATCAACCAAGTCACATCATTTAAACTCCATTCGACAACAACTGATAAAATCCACTACCTCAAAATCACCTATACTCTCTCCCTCTCGCTCCTCCCCATACCCCAAAAAACACAAAAAAACCAGCGCCTAATTAAATAAGCACTGGTTTCCTTAAATTTGCCTGGCAACGTCCTACTCTCACAGGGGGAGATCCCCCAACTACCATCGGCGCTGAAGAGCTTAACTTCCGTGTTCGGTATGGGAACGGGTGTGACCTCTTCGCCATCATTACCAGACAAATAATATTATACAAAATTGATAAAGAAAATCAAGAAGTTTTTCAACTTTCTTGATCCTTCAAAACTAGATAATGTGTTCATATCAAGAATTCATATCGTTCACTTATTTCAATTGTTGGGTTAAGTCCTCGATCGATTAGTATTCGTCAGCTCCACATGTCGCCATGCTTCCACCTCGAACCTATCTACCTGATCATCTTTCAGGGATCTTACTTACCGAAGTAAAAGGAAATCTCATCTTGAGGGGGGCTTCATGCTTAGATGCTTTCAGCACTTATCCCGTCCGCACGTAGCTACCCAGCTATGCCTTTGGCAAGACAACTGGTACACCAGCGGTGCGTCCATCCCGGTCCTCTCGTACTAAGGACAGCTCCTCTCAAATTTCCTGCGCCCACGACGGATAGGGACCGAACTGTCTCACGACGTTCTGAACCCAGCTCGCGTACCGCTTTAATGGGCGAACAGCCCAACCCTTGGGACCGACTACAGCCCCAGGATGCGATGAGCCGACATCGAGGTGCCAAACCTCCCCGTCGATGTGGACTCTTGGGGGAGATAAGCCTGTTATCCCCGGGGTAGCTTTTATCCGTTGAGCGATGGCCCTTCCATGCGGAACCACCGGATCACTAAGCCCGACTTTCGTCCCTGCTCGACTTGTAGGTCTCGCAGTCAAGCTCCCTTGTGCCTTTACACTCTGCGAATGATTTCCAACCATTCTGAGGGAACCTTTGGGCGCCTCCGTTACTCTTTAGGAGGCGACCGCCCCAGTCAAACTGCCCACCTGACACTGTCTCCCAGCCCGATAAGGGCTGCGGGTTAGAATTTCAATACAGCCAGGGTAGTATCCCACCGACGCCTCCACCGAAGCTAGCGCTCCGGCTTCTCAGGCTCCTACCTATCCTGTACAAGCTGTACCAAAATTCAATATCAGGCTACAGTAAAGCTCCACGGGGTCTTTCCGTCCTGTCGCGGGTAACCTGCATCTTCACAGGTACTATAATTTCACCGAGTCTCTGGTTGAGACAGTGCCCAGATCGTTACGCCTTTCGTGCGGGTCGGAACTTACCCGACAAGGAATTTCGCTACCTTAGGACCGTTATAGTTACGGCCGCCGTTTACTGGGGCTTCGGTTCAAAGCTTCGCTTGCGCTAACCTCTCCCCTTAACCTTCCAGCACCGGGCAGGCGTCAGCCCCTATACTTCGCCTTACGGCTTCGCAGAGACCTGTGTTTTTGCTAAACAGTCGCCTGGGCCTATTCACTGCGGCTCTCTCGGGCTTTAACACCCTAACAGAGCACCCCTTCTCCCGAAGTTACGGGGTCATTTTGCCGAGTTCCTTAACCAGAGTTCTCTCGCTCACCTTAGGATTCTCTCCTCGCCTACCTGTGTCGGTTTGCGGTACGGGCACCATACTCCTCGCTAGAGGCTTTTCTTGGCAGTGTGAAATCAGGAACTTCGGTACTATATTTCCCTCGCTATCACAGCTCAGCCTTATCGAGAAGCGGATTTGCCTACTTCTCAGCCTTACTGCTTAGACGCGCATATCCAACAGCGCGCTTACCCTATCCTTCTGCGTCCCCCCATTGCTCAAACGGAGTGGAGGTGGTACAGGAATATCAACCTGTTATCCATCGCCTACGCCTTTCGGCCTCGGCTTAGGTCCCGACTAACCCTGAGCGGACGAGCCTTCCTCAGGAAACCTTAGGCATTCGGTGGAAGGGATTCTCACCCTTCTTTCGCTACTCATACCGGCATTCTCACTTCTAAGCGCTCCACCAGTCCTTACGGTCTAGCTTCAACGCCCTTAGAACGCTCTCCTACCACTGTTCGTAAGAACAGTCCGCAGCTTCGGTGATACGTTTAGCCCCGGTACATTTTCGGCGCAGAGTCACTCGACCAGTGAGCTATTACGCACTCTTTAAATGGTGGCTGCTTCTAAGCCAACATCCTGGTTGTCTAAGCAACTCCACATCCTTTTCCACTTAACGTATACTTGGGGACCTTAGCTGGCGGTCTGGGCTGTTTCCCTCTTGACTACGGATCTTATCACTCGCAGTCTGACTCCCATGGATAAGTCTTTGGCATTCGGAGTTTGACTGAATTCGGTAATCCGATGAGGACCCCTAGTCCAATCAGTGCTCTACCTCCAAGACTCTAACACATGAGGCTAGCCCTAAAGCTATTTCGGAGAGAACCAGCTATCTCCAGGTTCGATTGGCATTTCACCCCTACCCACACCTCATCCGCTCACTTTTCAACGTGAGTCGGTTCGGGCCTCCATTCAGTGTTACCTGAACTTCACCCTGGACATGGGTAGATCACCTGGTTTCGGGTCTACGACCACGTACTCATTCGCCCTATTCAGACTCGCTTTCGCTACGGCTCCGTCTCTTCGACTTAACCTTGCACGGGATCGTAACTCGCCGGTTCATTCTACAAAAGGCACGCTATCACCCATTAACGGGCTCTAACTACTTGTAGGCACACGGTTTCAGGATCTATTTCACTCCCCTTCCGGGGTGCTTTTCACCTTTCCCTCACGGTACTGGTTCACTATCGGTCACTAGGGAGTATTTAGCCTTGGGAGATGGTCCTCCCTGCTTCCGACGGGATTTCTCGTGTCCCGCCGTACTCAGGATCCACTCAGGAGGGAACGAAGTTTCAACTACAGGGTTTTTACCTTCTATGACGGACCTTTCCAGATCGCTTCATTTACCCCGTTCCTTTGTAACTCCATGTTGAGTGTCCTACAACCCCAAGAGGCAAGCCTCTTGGTTTGGGCTAATTCCGTTTCGCTCGCCGCTACTCAGGAAATCGCGTTTGCTTTCTCTTCCTCCGGGTACTAAGATGTTTCAGTTCCCCGGGTCTGCCTTCATTACCCTATGTATTCAGGTAAAGATACTGCTCCATTACGAGCAGTGGGTTTCCCCATTCGGAAATCTCCGGATCAAAGCTTACTTACAGCTCCCCGAAGCATATCGGTGTTAGTCCCGTCCTTCATCGGCTCCTAGTGCCAAGGCATCCACCGTGCGCCCTTAATAACTTAACCGTCGACCAAAATTGGTCATGTGTCGATATCAGCGATGATATCTATAAAGAAAATTACTAAGATGAACGATATTTTGTGAATATCTTGATATTAGTTACATTATCTAGTTTTCAAGGAACAACTATGACAATTCGTAAGAATTGCCTATTTAGAGAGAATGCTCTCTCAAAACTAAACAAAACAACAAGCGTACATTCCTTAGAAAGGAGGTGATCCAGCCGCACCTTCCGATACGGCTACCTTGTTACGACTTCACCCCAATCATCTGTCCCACCTTAGGCGGCTGGCTCCAAAAGGTTACCCCACCGACTTCGGGTGTTACAAACTCTCGTGGTGTGACGGGCGGTGTGTACAAGGCCCGGGAACGTATTCACCGCGGCATGCTGATCCGCGATTACTAGCGATTCCGGCTTCATGCAGGCGAGTTGCAGCCTGCAATCCGAACTGAGAACGGTTTTATGGGATTGGCTCGACCTCGCGGTTTTGCTGCCCTTTGTACCGTCCATTGTAGCACGTGTGTAGCCCAGGTCATAAGGGGCATGATGATTTGACGTCATCCCCACCTTCCTCCGGTTTGTCACCGGCAGTCACCTTAGAGTGCCCAACTGAATGCTGGCAACTAAGATCAAGGGTTGCGCTCGTTGCGGGACTTAACCCAACATCTCACGACACGAGCTGACGACAACCATGCACCACCTGTCACTCTGTCCCCCGAAGGGGAACGTCCTATCTCTAGGAGTGTCAGAGGATGTCAAGACCTGGTAAGGTTCTTCGCGTTGCTTCGAATTAAACCACATGCTCCACCGCTTGTGCGGGCCCCCGTCAATTCCTTTGAGTTTCAGTCTTGCGACCGTACTCCCCAGGCGGAGTGCTTAATGCGTTAGCTGCAGCACTAAAGGGCGGAAACCCTCTAACACTTAGCACTCATCGTTTACGGCGTGGACTACCAGGGTATCTAATCCTGTTTGCTCCCCACGCTTTCGCGCCTCAGTGTCAGTTACAGACCAGAAAGTCGCCTTCGCCACTGGTGTTCCTCCAAATCTCTACGCATTTCACCGCTACACTTGGAATTCCACTTTCCTCTTCTGCACTCAAGTCCCCCAGTTTCCAATGACCCTCCACGGTTGAGCCGTGGGCTTTCACATCAGACTTAAAGGACCACCTGCGCGCGCTTTACGCCCAATAATTCCGGACAACGCTTGCCACCTACGTATTACCGCGGCTGCTGGCACGTAGTTAGCCGTGGCTTTCTGGTTAGGTACCGTCAAGGTGCGAGCAGTTACTCTCGCACTTGTTCTTCCCTAACAACAGAGCTTTACGACCCGAAGGCCTTCATCGCTCACGCGGCGTTGCTCCATCAGACTTTCGTCCATTGTGGAAGATTCCCTACTGCTGCCTCCCGTAGGAGTCTGGGCCGTGTCTCAGTCCCAGTGTGGCCGATCACCCTCTCAGGTCGGCTACGCATCGTCGCCTTGGTGAGCCGTTACCTCACCAACTAGCTAATGCGCCGCGGGCCCATCTGTAAGTGATAGCCGAAACCATCTTTCAATAAAGAACCAGGAGGTTCCTTATATTATCCGGTATTAGCTCCGGTTTCCCGAAGTTATCCCAGTCTTACAGGCAGGTTGCCCACGTGTTACTCACCCGTCCGCCGCTGACCTTTCAAAAGCAAGCTTTTAAAAGGTCCGCTCGACTTGCATGTATTAGGCACGCCGCCAGCGTTCGTCCTGAGCCAGGATCAAACTCTCCAATAAAGAGTCTGAGCTTTTGCTCAAAATTTGCTAGCTTGTGTTACTTAAATCATTTTGTTAATCCCGTAGGATTAACGTTATGACGCTGTTGTTTTGTTTAGTTTTCAAAGATCATTTTCCGTCGCTCCGTGGCGACTTAATTACTATATCATGTTGTGTGTTTTTCGTCAACATGTTTTTTTGAGTTTTTGTTGCAAGCGTTACGGCCAATTAACAATCCGTGTTTCGCAGCAACGAATAATAATATACCATGCCATCATAAATAAGGTCAACTACTTTTTTAATATAATTTTAAATTACTATCTTAAGAGTGAATTCCTTCTATATAATCCCCCCCTTCTTCCATTATACAAATGAATCGCTATGCTCGAATCCATTCTTATCTTTATCTTTTATTATCTACTTGTTATTCCTGTACCACCTCTACATTCGATTAAACATTTTCAACAAGAAAAAACCCCTGCCATTTTATAGCAGGGATTTTAAAAAACTTCTATTAATCTATTCAATCAAGAAAACAAAATACAGAATGAAGATGACGAACAACGCATACATGATTGGATGAATTTCTTTTGCTCTCCCTTTCATGATCATCGTGATTGGGTAGAAGATGAATCCTACCGCGATGCCTGTTGCGATGCTGTAAGTCAACGGCATTGCAATAACTGTCAAGAAAGCAGGCACTGCGATTTCGAATTTGTTCCAATCAATTTTACCTAATGCGGATACCATCAGCACACCTACAATGATTAGGGCTGGTGCGGTAACCGGTTCTGTGATGACCGATAACAACGGAAAGAATACCAGTGACAGTATGAATAATCCAGCTGTTACAACGGATGTAAAACCTGTTCTTCCTCCAGCAGCTACACCGGAAGATGATTCAATGTAACTAGTGGTAGTGGAAGTTCCAAGTGTCGCTCCCGCCACTGTTGCTGCAGAGTCTGCAAATAGAGCTTTGTTTGCACGTGGAAGCTTGTTGTCTTTCATGAAGCCCGCTTGGTTCGCTACAGCAACAAGTGTTCCTGCTGTGTCAAAGAAGTCTACGAATAAGAATGTAAGGATTACGACTAGCATTTGGATTGTGAAGATATCTCCTAGACTAGCAAATGCCGCTCCAAAAGTTGGCTCTAGACTTGGTACAGCCCCCACTACTTTCGAAGGTGTATCAATAAGGCCGAACAGCATACCAACCACTGCGGTAATGACAATCCCGAAGAAGATACCGCCTTTTAAGCCTCTAACCATTAGAATGACAGTGATTACTAAACCGAAAATTGCCAGTAATGTATTACCGTTTGTCAAATCTCCAAGCGCTACAAGTACTACTTCGTCCCCGACGATGACGCCGGCATTTTGAAAACCGATGAAAGTGATGAAAAGTCCGATACCTGCTCCAACGGCATATTTAAGTTCAGCCGGGATGGCGTTGATGATTTTTTCACGAATGCCGAATAGTGTTAAGAAGATAAAGATGATACCAGAAACCAATACCCCTGCTAGAGCCGTTTGCCATGGGATGCCCATGCCAAGAACTACAGAATAAGCGAAGAAGGCGTTAAGTCCCATACCCGGCGCAAGTGCGATTGGGTATTTTGCATAGAGGCCCATGATCAAACAGCCAATTGCTGCTGATAATGCTGTTGCAGTAAAGATCGCGCCTTGGTCCATGCGAAGCGCATCAGGGTAATCCCCAACACTAGCCAAGGAAAGCATTAGCGGATTTACGACTAGTATATAAGCCATTGCCAGGAATGTCGTTAGTCCCGCGATGGATTCTGTTTTATAGCTTGTACCATGTTTGTCAAACTCAAAATAATTCTTCATGCCAAAATCCTCCTCAAGATAATTCGTACAAACAAGAAAACGCCCCTGGCATAAACCAGGAGCGTGAACCATTAACTTCCGAGGATAGGAAAAGGCGAGAACATCCAACTGAACACAGATGAATATATCACGTAGTTCCTATTACCTCGTAGTCAAGCCGTTTACGGTAGCCTGGTAGAAACTTTTGGGCCATATTCCCAAATTTATACGAGATTTGAACTATATAATTAAGATAATTTCTGTTCTTATCTTACCAAGCCCTCCTGCTTTCGTCAACAATAAAAACGAACATTCGACAATTATTTTTCTTCCAATGTTCGCCTTTTAGTAAAAAGAGCTGACTGGAAGCACTCCAGTCAGCTCTAAACTTTAAACTTAACGCTATTCTATTCCCACTCAATCGTTGCAGGTGGCTTGGAAGTAATGTCATACACGACGCGGTTGATGTGGTCCACTTCGTTTACGATACGAGTGGAGATCACTTCAAGGACATCCCATGGGATACGCGCCCAGTCGGACGTCATTCCGTCGATGGATGTAACGGCACGGATACCAATTGTGTAATCGTATGTGCGTTGGTCTCCCATTACCCCTACACTGCGGATGTCAGGAAGTACGGTGAAGTATTGCCAGATGTCACGGTCAAGTCCCGCTTTCTTGATCTCTTCACGTAGGATGTGATCAGACTCGCGAACGATCTCCAGTTTCTCATCAGAGATCTCGCCAAGTACGCGAATACCAAGACCCGGACCTGGGAACGGTTGACGCCAAACGATTTCGTCCGGAATACCTAGCTCTGTACCTAATGCACGAACCTCATCCTTGAACAATGTGTTCAACGGCTCGATTAGTTGGAACTGCATGTCTTCTGGAAGTCCGCCCACGTTGTGGTGGGATTTGATCGTTTGTGCAGTTGCGGTACCGCTCTCGATGATATCTGTGTAAAGGGTACCTTGTGCAAGGTAGTCGATCCCTTCAAGCTTGGAAGCCTCGTCATCAAACACATAGATGAATTCGTTTCCGATGATTTTGCGTTTAAGTTCAGGGTCGGATACACCTTTTAGTTTGTTTAAGAAACGATCTTTCGCGTCCACTTTGATGACATTCATGTGGAAGCCTTCACTGAATGTTTTCATGACCGCATCTGCTTCATTTTTACGAAGCAAGCCGTGGTCTACGAAAATACATGTCAGTTGGTCGCCGATTGCTTTGTGGATCAGAACTGCTACAACAGAAGAGTCCACTCCGCCACTTAGTGCGCAAAGTACTTTTTTGTCGCCGACAACGTCACGGATCTTTTGCATTTCGATTTCAAGGAAGTTCTCGATTGTCCAGCTATCAGTACAACCGCAAACGTTATAAACGAAGTTTCTTAACAGGTCGTTTCCGTATACAGAATGACGTACTTCTGGATGGAATTGTACGCCGTACATTTTCTTTTCTTCATTGCTGATACCAGCGATTGGACATGCAGGGCTTGTCAGATCCACCGCAAAATCAGAAGGTTCTTTAACAACTAAGTCACCATGGCTCATCCACACGACTTGTTGTTCTGGGATATCTTGATATACCGTAGATTGGTTGGAAACAGTAGCAAGCGCTTTTCCATATTCGCGGTGGCTTGCCTTTTCCACTATTCCACCAAAGTGCATCGTCATTAATTGCATTCCATAGCAAATACCCAGGACAGGAATGCCAAGTTCGAAGATTTCTTCGTCACAACGGAAGGAATTTTCCCCGTATACGCTGTTCGGTCCGCCGGAAAGGATGATGCCTTTCGGGTTCATCTTTTTGATTTCTTCTGCTGTAATCGTATGTGGATGAAGTTCACTATAGACTCCGAACTCACGGATACGACGAGTAATTAATTGGTTATATTGACTGCCGAAGTCGAGGACCACGACCATTTGTTGGATACCTTCCACCCGAATTCACCTCATAGATATAATTTATTTTCGGAGCATATCGTCCCGTTTATTTTGACCTATAAAAGGAAATATATGCCTTTTGACACCATGTATTTTAAAAAGTATAGTCCGTTATGCACCACTGTTGATTTCCGCGCTCTACTTCGCTTTCCGCGGTGCGCTCGGTGAGCCTCCTCAACTTCCGCTTGCGGGTTCTCATCAAAGCGCTACCTCCCACTGGAGTCTCTGCCTTGTGCTCCAATCAACAGCTAGGAACATAATCTCAACAAAAATACCCTTAAAACACAAAAAAACTAGAATCTTCCCCTCATATATACATAAGAAGGCAGAATTCTAGTTTACGAGAGGGCGCTTGAAGGATTGATGGCGCCCTGCCATGTAAAAAGAACTGCCTTCATAGTCGGGTAGTTGACGGCAACCCGGTAGAGACTCTCGAACCATATTATCGAGGATATATGAAGCCAATAATTAGATTACTTGATTTAATTGTCCTTATTCTATCAACCAAGTCAGGACAGGTCAAGATGATGTCTTTTTAATTAAATTTTCCCATAATTCCACCGATTTCTCCCATTCTTGTTCGGAGGAATCGCCACGGTAGAGGACACGCTCGTAATTGGCTGTAAGCACTCCCATCTCACTTGTGCTGTAATAGTCATCAATATACTTGGCATATTCTCTTAATGTTTGCCCGTCTTTCCGGGTGTGACCGACTGCATGCAGCTGTCTCAGCAAAGCAGGATAGGCCTTGTTGAAGGTCCCTTCCTCCCGTTTGCCTTTGTAGCGTAAGATATACACGTATGGAATCCACTTATTACGGCCGAAGAACAGTACCAAACCTATTGTCAAAAATACAACAACAAACAAGAGCGCAGGCTTCCATGACACAGAGAAATTCAACGGTCCACCACCATCTGAAACGGATGCACCAGCTGTCTCCTCGTCTTGCCCCGGATCAAGCTCTGGTCTATCCATCTCTTCGGTTTCCGGTCTATCTGGTTGTTCCATGTTATCGTCTTCGCCATTTTCCCCTGTATTTTCTTCAGCAGACTGGTACACAAAACGGTATGGGTTGGAGAAGCCGCTTGTTGGTTCATATGTCACCCATCCGACTTCCGGATAGTATACTTCCACCCAGGAATGGGCGTTATTGTTGGTCACTTCGAAAATCCGAGTTGAAAGATCGGTAACATCGACAAAATCCCCCTGCGTGTACCCTTTTACCCAGCGTGCCGGAATATCCACCGCACGCAGCAGAGCGACCATGGAGGTGGAGAAGTTGTCACAATATCCCTGCATCGTCTCAAATAAGAATTGATCTACATAATCTTGATTTCCGGTCGGAACGGCCACATCTGTTGTTTCATATACAAAATCATTGTTCCGGAAGTAACGTTCTACCGCATTGACCTTGTCAAATCGGCTTGGGAAGGATGCGGTGATTTCCTCAGCCAGCTCCACCACTCTATCTGGCAAGGAATCGGGCAATTGCGTGTAACGCTCGATAAACTCCTCATCACTTTCCTCACCTGTGCCAGGTTCCGCGCCTTTCAACGCTTCTATATAGTATCTTGGGAACTCATAGTTCACCTGGTATTCTTCCAACTCCAGTGGTTCGCCGTCGCCGTCCACTGTTGTGATTTTTTCTGTACTATCATTTAGCCTGTAAAAAGCATCTTCTGCCTGTATTTCTTTCAGGCCTAGCGGGTAATTGATATGCGGGTAGGTTTTTTCCATCGTCAGTGTTGCAGTTAACGCGTCGGTTTCTACCGCATCGCTCATCCAGGAAACTTGGTCATTCATTCCCTGGGCGAGTTCCACCCTATTTCCATCGGTGGAATCCCAGCCTTTCCCGGTATAAATGTCTTTCGTTTCAACGCGCCAATAATGTGTACGCGTTAGCTCTGCCTGAAACACGACGCTGTCATCCGGGACAAATGGTCCACCAAGGCGGGAATCATTTTCTCCGTAGCCGATCTTGCGCACACCATTCCCGACACCAGGGCCATCCCCGTTTCCGAAGCTTGTCAGGAACGGTACTGGATCAGGCCAGATCGGTGCCGCTTTTGGTGATAGATAACCCGCTGTCGCTGATAACAGGATGAATAGGATCAATGGGATCCCCCATCCAAACAGGAGCTTACTGTTTCGATAGATGCCTTCCCGTTCCTTCAATCGTTCTAAATGGACAAATCCAACAATGCCGAGTCCCACAATGATCAAGCGGACGATGGCCCCGTCCCCTTGATATGGGGTGAAGGTATCCAGGATGGCAACGTATGTGATGGTGAAAATGACAAATAAAAGCATCTGCTTGCGGTACAGGATCCAATAAATTACAAGGTAGCTCACAAGCCATAACAGGATGAACAGAAGGATGCTCCTGAACAAACCGGTCATCGCCATCCAATCTGCCGCCCATATAATGTTGGCATTATACTTCAAATCATGCCAAAGGTAACCAAACCAGCTTTTGCTCAAAAATCTGCCGTCCATATAAATGATATGAATAAAGTAAAACATGAACCCTAGATGAACAAAAAAGCTCAATAAAGGGATGATTTGCAAAAAGGAAAGGGCAAATGACAGGAGCAAGAATACGACAAATATATAGAGATTAGCAGTATCGGTGACATCCTTTAAGGGAAGAATCCACTCCAACAGAAGAATAAAACCGAATACATGCATCAGAAAAGCATAACCATTGCGCTGATAAGGGTTTGACTTCGCCATGATTAACTCACCTCACTTATGACATCAGCCGCAGGTTTACTCGGATAGACCGTCTTCACAAAAATATTACGGCGCTTTAATAAGTCCATATAGGCCAACTCTTCTTTTGTCACGCGAACTCCTACATCCTTTGTTAGATGCACTTCCAAATGAAGATGGCGGGAAGAGAGCTTTTCGAAACTTTCCACCATTCCTTTTGTGAGCTTCCCTGTAAGGAAAACAAAGGTCACTGTCGGCTGGAATTTCCCTATCTCCATTTCTATCACTTTGGAAAAGTCCCTCTTGCTATTCGGCTGGATTTTTGCCAGGTGATAATAGATTTCCGCAAATTGCTCCTCGCCGCTCCGCAAGGAAAAAATAGACCTGTCTTCCCCGACCGACACAAGGCCGACCTGTGAACCATATTTAAGGATCGCCTTTGTTAACGCAGCACTGTAACTGACCGCACTTTCAAAAGAAGCAGATTGAGACCGGTCAAGAAACAGCATGACATCATGCGATTGTTGCTGTTCAAATTCTTTTGTCATAATATCGTTACGGCGCGCAGTCGCCTTCCAATCGATCCAGGAAAAGCGATCGCCAGGCTGATACTCCCTGACTCCGACTGTCATGGACGTATCACGCACCATTTTCATCCTGGAGGAGGTGGATCCCTGATCAAACTTATTCTCATGCTGCCTGTAAGTCATCTCCACATAGTTCGGATAAACAAGGAAATGGCGGTCCAGCTCTATCATTCTCTCTTTCTCCACAAGCCCGAGGAAATCACCGGTCACAAGACGGATCCCAGTCAAAGTATGCTCCCCACGCGGAAGGCGATCGAGCGCATACTGAATGGTGACGGTGCTTTTAAACCAAGGAAATAGGATCCGCTTCGCCTGCTTTGTCTGCTGACAGAATAATAGATTGTTTGGCAACACTTCCTCCACTAGAAGGTAAGCGAGTGGAACCGGTACAGTACGCCTTAGTGTAATCGTTCCGACAAGGCGGTCACCCGCCCGATACTTTTCCTGATTAATGGTCCTTGTCACTTCGAAATCTTGTAGCGGATAGACCATAACCAAAAAAGCATACAATGCAAATGGCAGGAAACTGATGAACAGGAACCAACTGACAAAGCCCCCTTGGAACATGGCATACACGAAGGTGATCACCACAAGCAGCAGAAAGGAAATCAACTTCCAGACTTTTTTGGCTTTCTGAAAAAATACCTTCATTATCTGCTCATCGACCTTTGTACAGGGACCGGCGTTCGATCAATGACCTTTTTGACCACTTGCTCGGCTGTCATCCCTTCAAATTTCGCTTCCGATTTCAAAATGATCCTGTGCGGCAATACGTATGGAGCCAAGTATTGAATGTCATCCGGCAGCACATAATCCCTGCCATGAATGAAAGCATAGGCTTGCGCCGCCTTCATCAATGCAACGGAACCACGAGGGCTTGCACCAAGGTAGACGGATTGATGGGTGCGGGTGCGGTTGACCATATCCACAATATATTCCTTGACTGTCACATCCACATGTACACCCTTTACTTGCCTCTGCATTTCCTGAAGTTCCTCTAAGGTAATGACGGATTGCAGCTCATTGATCGGTTGCTTCTTTTCCGTGCTATGTAAAATATTCACTTCATCCTGAGGCGATGGGTAACCCATGTTCATCTTGAAAAGGAAACGGTCTAGCTGCGCCTCTGGTAATGGATAGGTTCCTTCATATTCAATCGGATTCTGTGTCGCCATGACAAAGAATGGACTACCTAAAGAAAGCGTATTCCCATCCACCGTCACACTGCCCTCTTCCATTCCCTCTAGCAAGGCTGCCTGCGTTTTCGGCGACGTACGATTTATCTCATCGGCAAGTACGATGTTTCCCATGATCGGCCCTGGCCTGAATTCAAACTTCAATTCCTTGGGGTTGTAGATGGAGCTTCCCGTTACATCAGAAGGCAAAAGGTCCGGAGTAAACTGAATGCGCTTGAAATTCGCACCTACCGATTTTGCCAAGGAACGTACCATCAATGTCTTCCCCACTCCCGGCACATCCTCGAGCAACACGTGTCCTCCCGCAAGTAATGCGACAATGCTGAGTTCTGCCACATGCTCCTTCCCAATCATGACATTACCGATATTATCTAATATACGCTTGACCTGAAGCTGTGAAGTTTCCATGAATTGTACCCCCTAGATACTCTATGTTCTGAAGATTTTTTTATCGACAATTTTCTCCTACCTAACCTACACTATATTCGCTTTTCTGGCATAAAAACCCTTTAATTAATGGGTAAATAGTTTCAATTTTCCCTATTTATAGAATAACAAAAAAAAGAGACCGATGGATACTAATCGCACTCAGGGAAATTTATGAAGAGGTTTTCGATTAAAAAGCCAATATCAAGAAGGTTTTTCGTCATTTTTGTAGAATTATATACTTAAAGAGGGTTTAACTATTAAATGTACCCCATTATTTTCACGGGTAAACTTATTAAATTTCTACTACAACCCTTAACATTGATAGAGAACTCGGGGCAAAATCCCTGTTCTTAAAGGGATGGGACGATGGAAGTTAAAGTGCAGCAGTCAGAATTATCAAGTGAAATTGGAAGATTACTCAGAAAGCATTTCGGAAAAGGTCCGGAATCGATATTCGTCACCATCGCTTCACCCTATGTCATCATCTATCTGCGTCAATTCCTATCTCCCATAGAAAATATGTTGCTAGAAGACGACCACACTCTGACGGTCGAGGAAATACGTGATAAAATGATGCGTAAATTAAATAATAAAATTATAGAAACCATTCATTCCGTCACCGGACTACCAATCAAAGAATTTTACTATGACTGGTCGTTCCAAAACGGATCTGGCCTTTTGGTCGGAGTCGTAGAAAAGGCAGAGAAGTTTTTTGAATACAACTACCCCAATCGATGTGAAGTAGAAACCCTCGTCGCCAAAATCAGTGCAGAAGCAGAGAAGCATCCGGATGTTACATATTCTCATATGCTGAATGAACGAACTTTTGTTGTTATCAGAGAAGGCATTCTCGTAAAAATAGAAGAGCAACTCATTGAACTTGGGTTTGAAGAAGCATTAACACTTGCCAAACGGAAACTGGAGAAAAAACTACTTTTCCAAGAAAAAGCATTATTCCAGTATCACCTGCAAAAAGATATTACAGAGATTTTTGTAAGCTGGGACTTCATTCTGGACAAGAGCATCATCGTGTTCATCTTGTCCCCCAAAAAATAATAACCGGCAGTAATGAGCTAGGCATGGAACTAGACGTAAGCCAAAGAGAAGGCGGTAATGAACCCACCCTCTCTTTGGCTTTTTTTATTAAGCTCTATTCACCCAAAAAAAAGCAACTTATGGGCAGCTTACCTCTCCGCTTATGGCAAAACAGCTTTACCCTAGGAGGGACGAACCGATGGAAATTAAACACCAACTTACCATCAAAGACGAGAAAGATATAATCATAGTCAGAAGACTTGGACGCGAAATTGCAACCAATCTTGGATTCAGCTATATAGATCAGGTCCGAATCACCACCGCAATCTCCGAGCTCGCACGAAACGTCATTAACTATGCCGGGGCAGGCACCATTTCCATTGAGGTAATACATAAGTATACACCTGGTTTAAGTGTGGTAGTAAGTGATAACGGACCAGGCATCACCAGTATCGGCAAAGCAATGGAAGACGGCTACTCCACCTCCAACAGCCTAGGGGCGGGTTTACCTGGGGTGAAAAGGATGATGGATGAGTTTTTAATAGATTCCGTATTGGAACAAGGAACGAGAATCGAGGTGGTAAAGTGGTTGAGAGCGTAGTGGGACAGGTTCCTCGACCCCTTTCCACCCACTTTCACTTCTATAATTTTACTTCCACTTGAAGGAAACACATATCCCCCATCAATCATTATTTTGCTATACTATGCAAAAATAGTCGATATTTATCGCCCTAATTCTAGCCCCATTATTACAAGACCACATTTTAATTTAATCAAACGTTGGTTTAAAAATTACTATATTAAACACACACCCTGGTTTTTACCGGGCATGTGCTAAAAGAATTTCATATCATAAAATTATAGCCACTCCAAAAACTCCAACCTGTTTCCAAATGGATCACTCACATAAATTCTATTGGCCCCCGGCAAGTTGTCATCCACTTTGTAGTCCACTCCATGTGAGCTCAAATGGCTTTTCAACTTTTCAATTACGAGTACTTCAAAGGCAGGATGCGCTTTTCTAGCCGGTGAAAAAGGCTCTTCCACCCCTAAGTGAAGATGTACCGCTCCTAACGTAAACCAAGCACCGCCCCTTTTTCGAAGTGGTTCAGGCTTTTCCATTTCTTCAAATCCTAAAATGTCACCATAAAATCTGCGGGCTTTCTCCTCCAGACCCTTTGGCATCGCAAGCTGAACATGGTCAATTTTGTTGATGGTAAACGACATAGAAACCCCTCCTGAGTTGTTAGAATATACTTCCATCTTACTCAAGAGGGGTCATAATAGAAATGACTGTTATTTTATGAAGATCTATAAGCTTTTCTTATAAGGACGGTTGTTTTTCAAGATAATTCTTCATCCCGATCCTCTATCTTTACATAGCGAGCAGATAAATAAAATGTTCCCCGTGCTGTCAGCATGAGATAATGAATCAGTCTTAGTTTTCATCAAAACGGTAAATCCTCCTCCTCATACCAGTCTTCAGAAACAACCGGTTTTTCCTGCTTTTTGGGGGTTAGGACCTTCCCAAACTTCTCCTCATATAAATCACGGATTTAAACCTTAACTGGCGCCTTCCATTTCTGATTTGGTCCAGGGGTATTTTTCATTAAACTCTTTGGTGCCATTCCCAACTCCTTGGCCATTTGTATATCACTCGCATTTAACCGGCATCTCTTTTTAGCCTCTGCCCAAGCTTGCGTATTCTTATAGTCGCTTCTTTCACCAATTTTAAAAAATCCCTCCATACCATTCAACAGTAGAGCCACCCACTTTTAACTTTATAAGACTATTTCACAATAGTATGCAGAAATAGTCGATGTATAGCGAACTATTTTAAACCGCGTCAAAACAATAGTGAAATATCAATTAATCAAACGTTTGTTCAAAAAATGCTACATAGGAATAGTTTTATTACCTATCCTCTGCACAACAAAAAAATGAGCCGGTTTAACCGACTCACCTAATATCTCATATATTCTCTTGCTTCAATCCGTCGATGATGTTTTCTTTCTTGATTTTCGATATGGAATATAGCATGGCCGAGCTGACGATTATGAAGATGGCAGCTATCACAAAAAGGATGTCCAGCCACGGTAGGGTAAAGCCGTATTGGAATGTTTCGTTTACAGAGCGATGTATCAGATACATGACAACGAAGCTGATCGGCAAGCCAAATAGCAGGGCATTCACTCCGTAGAAAATGCTTTCGTAATTGATCATTTTGTTAAAGCCTTTCGGGGTCATTCCGACAGACTTCAGCATTGCAAATTCCCTTTTTCGTAAGGTAATGCTGGTGGAAATGGTATTAAAGATATTGGCAATGGAAATCAAAGAAATCAATGCAATGAATCCATAGGTGAATACCGATAAGAACATGATCATTTGTTGTTCCCGCTCTCTGTTTTGGAAGACGTTATATATATACATGGAAGAGGGGACGACTTCTTCGAGTGCTTCCTGCGTCTTCATGGGATCACTGCTATTCATGTAAAGGAATAATTGCACCTCATTACGCGCCTTCTCATTGAGGATGGCATCCAAGGTTTCCATCGGTACGACTATATCCAAGCCGCCAATCCTTGCTGTATTGGTTCCCATAGGGAGCTCATCTGTCAGTGCACCGACTTCAAGTTCCGCAAGCGCGGTATGCTCGTTTGTTTCATAATCGGTAAATTGAAGCTCGATTCTCTCACCGGGTTTAGTGTTGATTGATTTCGTTTCCACAAACTTGGATGCTTCGTAATCCTGGAAAGATATTTTTTCAATAATGATGGCCTTCGGTTCTTCTAAATCCTGGTAGGTTTTTGGGTCCGTACCGACTTTAGCAGCATAATCTTGAAAACTGCTTTCACTCAACCCATATACATTGACGTAATATGGATATCTGCCTTCTTGAAGTTCGATATTTTCTTTTTCGATAACAGCGATCAATTCTTTGGTGAATTTATCTTTCTCCATTAATGACGTTAACTGGACCGTCTTTTGGAGACTATAACCGGTTACACCTTCTGTATGAACCAAGGATTCAAGGTCGGAAATTTCTCCGCTGCTTCCTGAAACTAAAATATCAAAATCGGTTCCATTCTGTGACATTTCCACAGACCTGCTCAAATTATTCGTGAAGAAAGATACGGTTAAGAAAAGGATGATGCTGATGACGAGTGAAAAGAGTGTGGCATAGTATCTTTTTTTGTTCCTTTTTACATTTTTCAGTCCGATTTCCGCTTCCAAGCCGAATATTTTTCTGACTAGCTTGGAGGTTTTGACCCCTTTACTTGTCAGCTTAATATCCTGTGTTTGGCGTATCGCATCAATGGCCGAGACTTTGGATGCTTTACGGGCCGGCATGTAAGTGGAAACAAAAATGGTGGCACTTGAGATCAAGCACGCGATCAGGATGGAAGCCGGCGTGACCACCACTTCAAGCTTTTCTGTTGCCCCCAAGGCATCCGCAATGAAAGTGTTGATGAACATAAAGGTGACTGCTATTCCTGCGAGGCCCGCCAAGACACCAATCGGGATACTGATCACCCCAATGACGGCCCCTTCGAAAAAGACCGAATTGCGTTTTTGTTTTTTGGTCGCCCCCACACTTGAAAGCATCCCTAAATGCCTTGCTCGTTCTGAAACACTGATCGCAAAAGCGTTATATATCAGTGATACCGATCCGATGATGATGACAGCAATGATGATGCCCGCCAAGGAATACATAGTGGTATGGAGGTTATCATTATCTGTGATGCCATAATATCGGAGCAATTCATCATTGAAACCCACCCCAACTATATCGTTTTGCTCAGCCAGTTGTTCTGCCTGTTCAAATAGTGATCCATTCAGTTTATTTACAACCACAATGGCATCGACACTCGCCGTTAAATTTTCTTTATCAATATAGTTGATCACTGTGTAGCCAGGTGCCCAGGGCTGCTCCCAAGAGGGCCTTTCAATGGTGCCTACAACGGTGAATGTTGCTGTTGTGTGAATTTCCAAGTTTTCAAGATATCCCTCTTCCCCCCTTTGAACCGAATAGTTCTGCAACAAGGGTTCTGGTTCACCTTCCATTATGCGATTCCCGATTTCAACAGTCATTTCATCGCCGATTTCATAGTGAATCCCTGTGTCTTTCGCAATATGCTCCGACACGACCACTTCGTTCGTTGCTTCAGGAAGGCGTCCACTGCTTAATTCAATTGGAAATTGTTCCAGGCCCTCCTGATTGTATCCTTTAAAAAAGAGATAGGGCTTATCCGTCACCTCATCTCCTTCCAATTTCGCATAGCCCACATCGCTTGCGAGGATCAAACTTTTCGTATTCTCATCTTCCCCGATAGCTTTTATCTGACTGGTGGTGACGTTTTTATATTGAACATGCCACTCCCCATTGTCTGCGATGGACTCTCTTTTCAAAAGATCAAGGAAGGAGACACCAAGCGTTGCGACTGCCGTCACCATCGCAACTGAGATGATCACCCCAATGATGGTCACAAGTGTCCTTCTCTTATTTTTCTTCAGATGCCTCAATGTCAGCTTATTGACGATGTTCATGGACGGATCACCTCATCCTTGGCGACTTTTCCATCATTGATTTCAATCACACGGTCAGCCTGCAGGGCAATCCTTTCATCGTGTGTAATGACGATAAGGGTCTGATTATAGGTTTTATTGAACATTTTCAGAAGCTCCATGATCTCGCCGCTATTTTTGCTGTCGAGATTTCCTGTTGGCTCATCCGCCAGAATGATCGCCGGATTGCTAATCAGTGCCCTGCCGATGGATACACGTTGCTGCTGTCCCCCGGAAAGCTGATTCGGCAAGTGATTCAAGCGATGCGTCAATCCCAAAGTAGAAGAGATCTCCTGGAACTGTTTCTGATCGACCTTATGTTCATCCAACAGCAATGGCAGTGTCATATTCTCTTCCACCGTCAAGATTGGGATCAGATTATAAAACTGATAAATCAATCCGATCTGTCTGCGTCTGAAAATTGCCAGCTGTGTTTCATTCAATTGATAAATATCCGTGTTATCAACCAGCACCTTCCCGCTTGACGGCCTGTCCACACCACCCAGTAAATGAAGCAGCGTTGATTTGCCGGATCCGGATGGACCGATGATCGCGACAAACTCTCCTTTTTTAACCGAAAACGATACATCATCCAAAGCCTTTACCGCTGTATCTCCATTCCCATAAACCTTAGACAGATTTTCTATTTGTAAAATGCTCATAGCATTCCCTCCATATCTTTAAATGTAACCTTAGTATATCTGCCTAAGATGACTATAAAGTGACTTCCATTGTGACAATTTAGTCACTTAAGGGGACAGATCCATGTCCCACAGGACGAACCTATCCCCTTTATGTCAGGTACGCGACTTGTTATAAAACTTGATATGAAACTCGGTCCCTTTTCCTTGTTCGCTTCTGACCTCGATATCCCCCTGCTGGCTGGTGATGATGCTATATGCCATGGCAAGCCCAATTCCAACACTGTCCTCCCCTGCATTTTTCCCTTTATAAAAACGCCTGAAAATATAGGGCAGATCCTCCTTGGGAATTCCACTCCCATTATCCTTCACCTTTATTTCTGTATAAAGAGGGTTTTCAGAGAATGAAATGGATACCTGGCCGCCGACTGAAGTATGCTCCACACAGTTTTTCAAAATATTGATCAATGCCTCTGCTGTCCAGTGATTATCTCCCGTAAAAGTGATAGAGTCGTCCCCTTCCACCAATAAGGATTGTTCCTTAATATCCATTGGAATCAACACCGACTGCACCGCCCTTTCTATAAGCGTGCGTACTGAAACTTTGTCTTTTTTAAAGATGACAGTGCCAGCATCAATTTTGGATAATTTTAAAAGGGAAGACACAAGCCACTCGATTCTTTCCAATTGCACACGGATATTCTGGGTGAATTCAGCACGCTTCGATTCATCCAGCTCATTATCGCTGAGCAAATCGGCCATGACCATCATGGAGGTCAGCGGAGTTTTCAATTGATGCGAGATATCGGAAATCGCATTCGTCAATTTGATTTTATCCTGTTCTAAATAGGAACCCTGTTCTGAGAGCATCAGGGTGACTTTATAGATATCGCTTTTTAAAATGCTCAGTTCTCCCTCATGATTGTCACGGACATCCAATTCATAATCACCATTGCTGATACGGCGTAAATACCCCGAAAGTTTTTCCATTTCGCGGTACCTCCACCTGGTGAAAACCAAACTGCAAGCAATAAGTAGCACGGAGGTTATCAGAACAAGCATTGCTGCAGATATGGAAAGGAAGAAAGCCGCTGCCCCGCTGATTACAGCGCCGATCAAGATCATGATGCTTAAATATAGTTGGATTTCTCTGTTACGCCACATCTCATTGACCTGCCTTGTAGCCCAGGCCACGCACGGTCCGGATGATCACAGGGCTCTGGGGGTTATCCTCCAGCTTTTCCCGCAAACGCTTGATATACACTGTAAGCGTATTGTCATTGACAAAATCCCCCGCCACATCCCATATGCGATCAAGAAGTTGAGCTCTCGTCAGCACCTGCCCGATATGGTTGGCAAATATCATCAACAATCGGTATTCCAATGCGGTCAGCAGTACCTCTTCCCCGTTTTTAAATACCTTGCCCTCCAAAGTATTGATACGGATATTCTCAATATCTATGTAGCTTTTTGCCTGTTCAGGTTGCTTATGATAGCGCCGTAAGACGGACTTGATCCGGGAAAGCAGCTCACGGACCCTGAATGGCTTCGTAATATAATCGTCCGCTCCCATATCAAGCCCCATCACCACATTCACCTCATCATCAAGGGCCGTAAGAAAAATCACTGGTTTGTCCTCACGCTTCTTCACCTGTTCGCAAAGGTCATAGCCACTTCCATCAGGTAAAGATAAATCAAATAAACATAAATCTATCTCATCAAGCTTACTACCAATCGCCGACTCAGCCGACTTGACATCCTGACAAAGAATCGTCTCATAGCCCTCCTGCCGAAGCGAATACTCCAGGCCAGTAGCAATCGTCCTATCGTCCTCCACCAATAACACTCTCATCTTTCAACACCCTAACTATAAGCCTTTTCCTTTATCATATTTTATCCCTCCGTTCCCGTCAAAAGTTGCTTTTTCCATGGTCCAGACAGACATACAAAAAAAGACAGACGAATACCTGTCTTTTTGATACTTTTCTATAGTCCAATTCAGCAATTATCTTTGAGAAAAGAGCCGATGAAAACAGAAATACTGAATTAGTTTCCTATTGTTCAAAATCCGATTGAAAGAGTGCTACTTCCTTTTTTTGATAAGAGCGTTATGGTCAGCCGCCATTGGTGGTTCTTCAAGCCAAGCATGTTTAATGAGGATGTTCGCACCATCTTCCGCATACAAAGCAATTTCTGCAGAAAGTCTTGTATATGTAGCACTTAAATCCATCCTATGGCATGTTCCTGCAGCAGTACCGTAATTTCCTATTCCTACTGCAATCAGTGTAGTTGTATGAAACATCATTAACTTATCGGAAAACGGGGCGACCGTACTATCCATCACGTAAGAATCCCAGCTCATTGGTGCGGGAATATCTTCATTGGTTAAAATTGTACTAAATTTATTCAAATGCTTATTAGAAATTCCCTTTCCTTCTAAAAAGAATTGTTTGGCATCTTCATTCTTACAAACTTGTGCAAACGCCATCATCAATGCTTTCCCCATTGCATTTGTTTGAGTGTTGATAAAAAGATGTGTAATTTCAATAGCAGTTAATGGTCGTTTATGAGAACCTAAGAAATCAAATAAAAAACCTTGTTTATCTACATAATCAATCTTATTCGGAATTGGTATTTGCGATGGCCGGACGTATACACCTTTTGATAACAAAACCACTCTTGACTTTTCGTGTAAATCACAAACGGAATTAAGCAAATTCCTGAAAAAATCACTTACATCAGACCGTGCTGAAACACCAATTGCTACTCCACACCCCGCCATCGCAATTATCTCCAATTTTTGTATATACATAAGTATAAATACGTCGGAAAATAACCTTGGCGCATTCACATTTACATCTTCATCCGTAAAGCCGACTGGTATCGGATGATTTTCTTTAGTGAAAATTTCCGTAATAATTTTGATGTCATTTTCTGCTATATTTAATGAATTTTCTATCAAAGGGAGGATTTCTTTATCTTCACATATACTTTTAAAATATTTCATTACACAAACCGCTAAGCTATCACTTAAATATTGTGTCCAAAGAAAACCAACTTCTGATGCAGTAAGCGGAATGTGATGTTTGGTCAATTCTTTTTTATCCTCATATGGATTTATCATTCTAAGAGTTTCCTCCTTTAGATTGCCTATTGCCTAATCTTGCACAATTTATTTTTATAATGGTATTTAAACCCGAACATTATTCATAATTAATCTAATTCATCGGTGAAGTGAGAAAAGCGTAGGTAATATACTTATTTCAACAATCTACGTTTGCTTGTATCCACTGCCCCAAGTTAAGAAAAGTTTAATTTTAATTCAATCCTGCCACTCCTTAAGCAAGTAGGTCCAGAGAAGAATACTATCTTCACACTCTTTCTAGTGTTGTTCGCATTCCACGACAAGAATAACTTCTGAGTTCTATAAAATACTTATTTAAGAGGGAGTGACCAAATCCGGGGCATGCAACGGATCATATGGCAACTTAAATGGATCTGCGCGGTTCCAAAGATACTCACATGAGCCTTGTAGCACCGTGCCTTTTTAGTACTTAGGAAATTATCCATGCCCTTCCCCCAAAAAACTATAAGTGTTAATTATCCCGAAGGCATGGCAACCGGATGAAAAGTTTGCAAATTAAAAGGTGATGCAGATTTGCACCACCTTGTTTATTTCTTTTCATCCAGTCCATAACGAGCTGTCATTTTTGCACTGAATTCCTTCACAATCCTTCGACAATAAAAAAATTCTCTAAGTGTTTTAGCCTGCTTTATTTGTTGTTTAATGTAGTAATATTCCTCTAATTCTTGGTCAGTTAATGTGCACCCACGCTTGCGAAAAGGGATGATGTCTCCCATCTGGATCACCTCTGAACCAGTATATGCGGTGGATGTGGTAGGAGTGAGATTTTACCCCCATGAGCAAGAACAATCCGTCCCATCAAATATTTTTCTACTATACTATGCAAAAATAGTCGATATTACTCGATGCAATTTTAAGACCGCCATTACAACAAAAAAAGCCAGCTTAATCGAACGTTTGTTTAAAAATTACTATTCATTTTTGTAACTGATTAAAGGATAGAATCCTGCAGTTCAACAAGACCTCGTTATTGAACATTAAGTTTTACTGCGTAATGAACCTTACCTTGGTCCCAGGTAGCAATAATCTCGTATACAATATAACCTTTTTCATCTGTTTTAAAAGTAGCACCTTCAACCTCAACTTCTCTTTCCCTTTGACTATTGTTCCATATATTTACCATAATTTCTTGTGGAGGTTTTGCAAAATCCAATCGGATTTCTGTGCCCAGTTCGGTATCAAATGGATTCACTTGGTTCCCCACTATTCTCGGAGGTATATCTGAGTCAACACTAGTAGTAGTGGCTGTTCCATCACCATTATCTATAGTCCAGCTATACTCTCCAAGAGCTGCAACAACTTCATTACTATTAGAACGGACCACTAATTGAGGTGGTGATTCATTATCCACAACCCCATTCTGTTGATCACAAGCACCTAAGATAATAGCTAACATTAGGAAAAAAACTACTTTCTTCAATTATCTCCATCCTTTTTACTGTCCTATTCTATTTCTTCTTTTCCACCTCTAACCTATACTCGTCCGCTAATTCCGTGAACAGGAATTCGTGCTCTTCAGAAATGGCTCCATATTCTTCGTAAAGCATGTCTCCTTTATCCAACAGGCTTTCGTCTCCATTGTAAAAGCCTTCTGCATAGGTCGAATAGGCTTCTAACAGTTTATTATGAGCCTCAATCAACTTATCATGTGATGGCTGCAACGGCTCCAATGTAAGTACAATCGCCTCTGTATCTGCTACTACTTTTTCAAGTTCAGGAATGGTCGTCTTGACTAAGAATGTGTGAGCTCGTTCCAAGTCCTCTTCTCCAAACACAAATTCATCTGCCGCGATCTCGGCATCCGCAGCAGCTTGGATGACTGGATTGCTAGCCTCAATATAGTCTATGATCTCGTCTTGCGCCTCGGCCTGTTCATTTATTTTATCCACCATTTCGCTACAAGCAGTCAGTACACTTCCTACTACAAATAAACCCACCACTAGCAATAACATTTTTACTTTTTCTATAATTTCCATCTCCTTCCTTTCTCATATTAGCAAGGATTACTAAGAAGATATAGACTTTTTTTCCTTTTTCAGGATAAAAAAAGCCTCCATTAAGGGAGCCTTTCCATTTAGAAATCTATAGAACCAAAAACCCCTTTAACTTCCTCCTCCAATTCACCAATCAACTTAAAGTCTCCCTTTCCAGGAGTTAATGCCTTCACAATGCTTGCATAGTACCAATGTTGCTTCTGCTTCCCACGATTAAATCGCTGCCAAATCATATCCCCATGCTCGACAAGGTCCCTTCTGATGGAGCGTAAATTATGTAACTTATCGGCAACGATCACTTGCAATTCTTCCATGGATGCATTTTTCAATCCATCAATGGTGTGTTGTTTTCTTTCTTCCCATGACAGGCTCTTGTCATTTTCGGAAGCAGCCACAACCAAATCTGCGACACGACCACCGAACTCTTTCACCAGGATTTCATAAGTGGCTTCTGTGTCTTCCAATGTGTCGTGTAAAATACCCGCAGCAACCACTTCTTCCGAACAACCTGCGCCTTGCAACATCATTCCAACTGTAAAAGGGTGTGTGATATATGGTACCTCCGTCCCTTTTCTTGTTTGATTCTTATGTGCCTCTGCTGCGAACATTATGGCTGTCTCCACTAGATTCATATCTTTATCCTCCTCCTTAAGCTCCGCTCCTAATTTATATCAATATACCATTCGAAAATAGTCGATATTTCCCGAACCACTTTTAGGCCCTTTCGTTCAATAACAAAATTCAATTTGATCAAACGTTTGATTAAAAATTACTATTCAATTTATAAGAAAATTATAAGTATAGAGTGCTTCCAAAATCCGGTGCATTCTTTCTGTCTCTTTCTCTAAGTCTAAACTGATTCATAGAAAAAAGACACACGAAACCCCCTAGGATTTCATGCCTATACCATTAGTAAATAACCTTCATTTCAAGTGGCAATATTTAAATCTCCACCTCTTTTTCGATAAAATACGAACATTTTATTATTTACACAACAATAAAGTTCGTTTATAATCAAACTTGTGTTGAAATAACTTATATCGTTTCATTCGTATATTCTTAGAGATATGGTCTAAGAGTTTCTACTAGGAGCCGTAAAATCCTAACTACGAATGGGTAGGATAACTCTGCCCATTTTTAGTCTGGATTTTTTGTTGCGTAAAGATTCATCGAACATTACTTTGAAAATAATTTTTTAGGGGTGTATCTCATGGAAAATGTATTTGATTATGAAGATATTCAATTAGTACCAAATAAATGTGTGGTTAACAGCCGTTCCGAGTGTGATACAACGGTGACACTTGGTGGCCGTCAATTTAAGCTTCCTGTCGTGCCAGCCAATATGCAAACCATCATTGATGAAAAGATTGCCCTTTATCTTGCTGAAAATAATTACTTTTACATCATGCACCGCTTTGAGCCAGAAAAGCGTCAGGCATTCATTGAAAACATGCATGCAAAAGGCCTTTACGCTTCCATCAGTGTAGGAGTGAAAGAAGAAGAATATACATTTGTTGAAGAGCTTGCATCAGCAGCGCTTACTCCAGAATTCATCACAATCGACATTGCCCATGGGCATTCAAATGCTGTCATCAACATGATCCAGCATATCAAAAAGCACCTGCCAGAGAGCTTCGTCATTGCTGGTAACGTTGGTACTCCTGAAGCTGTGCGCGAACTGGAACATGCAGGCGCAGATGCAACAAAAGTCGGGATTGGTCCTGGTAAAGTATGTATCACGAAAATTAAAACTGGTTTTGGAACTGGTGGCTGGCAGTTAGCGGCACTACGTTTATGTGCAAAGGCTGCAAGCAAACCGATCATTGCAGATGGTGGAATCCGTACTCACGGAGATATCGCTAAATCCGTACGTTTCGGGGCAACGATGGTCATGATCGGCTCCCTTTTTGCAGGCCATGAAGAATCACCAGGCGAAACCAGCGAAGTAAACGGAAAGCTAGTCAAAGAATACTTCGGCTCCGCTTCCGAATTCCAAAAAGGCGAAAAGAAGAACGTAGAAGGTAAAAAAATGTACGTCGAGCATAAAGGTTCCTTACAGGATACATTGACTGAAATGGAACAAGACCTTCAATCTTCCATCTCCTACGCTGGAGGAACCACTTTGGACTCCATCCGTCACGTAGATTATGTGATTGTGAAGAACTCTATTTTTAATGGGGATAAGGTGTATTAAACAGGGAAACAGCATAATCTGATTATGCTGTTTTTTATTGTGTTTCTTCCTCATTCTGTTTAAAAAAATGCTTGGTTATATCCAAAGCCTTTTCCGCTTCTCCATTGTTAATGTAAAAATTAAAAAGCTCTTTTTCTGAGCGTTGAACCAAATAGATTAATCCAAATTCCCTAAAGTATGGTAGGCCTTTTGTAGATAAGTAGTTATAATACTCATCTTGTTGATCTTTTATTAGATACATTAAGAGAGTAAAAAGGATAATAAATAGTTCATGATTTATTTCCTTCGCCTTTTTTATTCCCTCACTAGTTAAGCTTTCTAATTGATACCTTGATAATAGTCCCCCTTCGAATAAGCTGCGAATGTATCCTTCATAGGATAATAAGTATTCGCTTGACTTCTGATTCTTTAAATCACATGACTTTTTATAAAGTTCACTTGCTTTAGGATAGTTGTTCCTAATTAAATATTGGAACGCTAAATTATGTAAAAGCTTTGATTTCCTTCTTTTCGCATTACAAATATTGCAGTTTTCAATTAAGCCTTCATATTGTTTTACTGTATCTTCAAAATCATGATGCTTATCAAATTGGAGTTGGACCAACAAAAGCATTTCCGTATCAATAATCTTAAGAATGTTATTGTTGTTCTTAAAATAATGCAATGCTTTGTATGCGTAGTGATAACACATTATTTGAGAGTTTAAATTGTGATACGCGACTGCCAGGTGATAATAATATTCCGGATTATTATACTCATTAGGTGAAATCGTTTTTAGAATATCTATTGCTTTTTGATAATCGCCTCTCGATAAGAAGTACATACCTTTTACATGTTTAAATAGATTCTTCTCATATGTAGAGAAATGGGGTTCTAATTTATGGATGTCTTGAATTGATTCAGAGGCTTTTTCATGGTTATTTTGAATAAGTTCGTACCTTACCTTATGCAAGCTGTATAAATGTTTATAGGTAGAAATTTCTAGTAATAGAGTGTGTTCAAGCTCCTTTTTGATTACATCCATTTCTGGTACTCCTTCTTTCACCATCACCTCAAGCCAACGATCCAGAAGCTTCTTTATGGAGTTATGTATTTCCATTTCCTTTTCCATATTTATTCCCAAACGCTTTGCAATAAGATTTATTGTATATGGGGAACACTCTGTTAATCCTCGTTCAATTTTACTTAAATGAGTGGCAGAACAGATGCCCCGGCCAAGTTGCCCTTGAGTCAGTTTCGCTTTCTCGCGATAAAACTTAATGATTTTCCCCTCGATCATCCAAAAGCCCCCCTTTTCATATCCACTTTAGTTTTTGCTAAATATTTCTTGCGTAATCTATTTATTGCAATTAATTAACAAACCCCACTTTAACGTTAAATCAAAGTGGGATTTATCTCTTATATAAAATACTTATTGTTCTAGTAAATCATCTAATCCTAACTCCTTAAGAATATCTTCAAGTGTTTTGCCACCTTGCTTTTCTTTTGGTACTGATGTACTGTCTACCATTTCATTCACACGCAAATAATTTTGGACGATATATCTCATATCAGTGGCATCAATCGTTCCATCTTGATTGATATCTGCTTTTATCGGTCCATTTCCGGTCTTATTGAAATGATTTTTCAAGAAGAAAGCATCCTTGATATCAATGACTTGGTCACCATTGACATCCCCAGCTAATTGTAATCCGGGATACATTCTTTCTCTTACTCCCAATACATCCCCATTTATTTCTTTACCTACCGTAACTGTCGTGTGGGATTCAAAGTGCCCTGGTATTTTCACCACTACTTTATAGGTCTCTTCAGAAGCTGGGATACCATGAATTTCAAATTCTGATTTTGATGATTTTACGAGTTCACCTTTATATTTTTCTCCATCTGGTGAAATAGCTGTAATTTCAACACCTTTATCATGTAAATCAACATTTACCCAACCTTGTTCATGAAGGAATGCTTCAGGTCCTAAATATCCCCAGACAACAGTATGCTTAGGCACTATTTCTAACTTATCTGTAATAAAGCCTGGGACTTGTACAGCTTCCTTTTCTCCTGCTTTATGGTACTTAGCATCTGTAAAAATAAAAGATGTGAGATAATTATAAAACTCGTCGTTAATGACCTTGAAGGTTACATCCAGAATTGGCATATTACCATCTACCCCGCTTGTTACATCTCCTTCTAAAAATGCACTAAGTGGAATGTGATGCTCCCAAAAATCATGCTCTATTTCTCCCACTTCCACTTTTGTACGTAGATTCTTATCATCGGCGAATTTCTTCAATTCAGGGTTGATTTTGGCATCAACGAATTCATAATAAGAATTTTGGTAGCTAAGTTTAAATTCTCCACCAATGAAATCTTCCACATTATTCATCGTTAATGTAACCGTAACTTCATCACCCAAGTACAGTTCGTTCTTATTAAGATTAGCCGTAGCATATTTTTCGCCTTTTCCTATGAAGTAATATTTATGCATACCGCCTCCTTGATCACCTGCGGTAGCAGCATCAAACCCATAGAAACCAAAGTCTACGTATTGACCCTCTGCAACTTCTTTAGGAGTTACACCAAACTCAAAGCTTCCATCCGCTTCAGGAGTAAAATAATGGGTAGGCCATCCCCAGCCTTTACTATCATAGCCAACAACTGTGTTCAACCCTTGGTCAACAGGACTAAACTGTCCATCAAGATTATTCCTTATTTCCTTTAGTCCTTTTTCTTTCATTAAATCAACGTTTGAATCGTATATTTTTCCATTAAACCATGTGATTCCTTGTTCATCATCCTTGTTATACTCTATTTCATAGACGCCAGGACCCTTTTCCATCGTAATTTTCGGAGCTTGATTATCAATGAATACATGGTCTGATGGTTTGAACGTTTCCCCAAATTCATTCACTCCGATGATTTCTAGTTGATATGCTCCATCAGGTGCTAACACCATTTCCCCACTTATTGGATTTTCTTCATCTCCAGTGAATGGATAGTATGCCCCTCCCCCAAAGACAAAGGGAACTAAAAAGTCGATACCTATTTGATCATTTAAAAAATCTGTATCAATATAGCCAAGATATCCTAAATATTCACCTGTATCCCCATCCTTTACAACTAGATCCATTGTTTCCATCGGACTTCTTAACCCCACATATAAAAATGTAGCTGGAACACTCATATGAGCATGATAATTACTACCATCCGAGGCGAATGCCGGTCGATCGACTGAATAGTTTATTCCTCTATCAGCCACAATTATAGAGAAAGGAATTTGATAGATTTCATGATTGTCTTTGGTATTTGTAAAATGAATATATCCTTCATATGTTCCTGCCTCCGCTGCTGATGGTACTTCGATACTTGCAGAAAATTCCACCTTACTGTTTGCATCCACCGATACCGAGTCACTTACATTAATTGCAACTCCATTTGTCTCTGCATCATTTGCACCTGAAACCTCTGAAGACAATAGTTCTACACTTATATGAAAATCTTTCTTTTCATCACTATCATTTTGCAATTCTATTTTTCTACTATCTGCAATTGCTGAATCTTTTTGTTTGTAATGATATCCAAACGCAATCGCACCTGTGATATCATCGATGATAATCTCATTATTGGCACCATCAAATGATGTCGTCTTGTCCATCACTTGCAGTTTCACTCTTGAATGGACAGCATTTTTTGGATCGACTCTTCCGGCACCGACTTCAAATACACTATAATCTTCGCGTAAATCGTCTGCACTATTCATCAATGCCGTTTTCACATCGAATGGTGAGTAATCAGGATTATGTTGAAGGACAAGTGCAGCTACACCAGCGGCATATGGGGTAGCCATGGATGTTCCAGACAATCTTTCATATGCATACTGGTAATTAGAAGGATCTTCCTTGTCGTGAATAAAGGCCGGTACAGTCGATAAGATACTGACTCCTGGTGCGATGATTTCTGGCTTGATATCATACGTTTTTAAAGCTGGTCCACGAGAACTGAAGTCCGCTAATTTGTCGCCTTCTGTCTTGATCTCGCTGATATCTTTAAATGTAATCTGCTTCTCTTCGGATAAATTATCTTTTAGACTTTGCCCTTCTTTTTTCGTCATCGTGAAAGTAGGAAGATAATCGATTCCTTCACCTAAATAGTTGGAAATTGCTCCGTCAACATTGTTCCATATAATGATTGCACTTGCGCCTGCATTTTTTGCATTTGCAATTTTTTCATTAAAAGAGATGGAACCCCGTTCAATCAACGCTAACTTACCAGAAAAATCTTTCCCATCAAAATCCTCTGCAAAACCTAAACCTGCATCGACTATCTCAAGGGATATATCAGATAAATCGACTATGTTGTCATCAAAATGCTTTCCCATCAATTGAAGATTATATAAATGTTCTCCCGTTTTTCCTTTTGCTGTTGGAATGCTGACAGAAACATCACTGGCACCTACTGTAATAGCTAATGGGGATGTTCCAGGAGAGCCCAACGTATAGTCATTAGGACCAGAATTTCCTGCAGCTACCAGTGCTACTGTTCCTGCGATCATCGCATTATTTAATGCAATGGATGTTGGATAAAGAGGATCATTCACGGCAGCTCCCAAAGATAGGTTAATAATATCCATCCCATCTTGAACCGCCTTATCAATGCCGCTTAATACCGAGCTTGTATACCCTGAACCATAAGGTCCCAACACACGGTAAGCATATAAATCTACTCCGTTCGCAACACCTGTTATCGCATGCATCGAGTCATTTTTTCCTTGTCCTGCAATGATACCGGAAACATGTGTGCCATGTGATGTCCAATATGGGACCCCGTTCCATGTTTCTGGCCATGAGTCAGGATCCAGACCCTGCCACTCTTCATAAGTAGCCTCCATTGGGTCTTCATCATTATCTACAAAGTCATAACCACCTTTGTAAACATCCTCTAAATCTGGGTGGTGATAGTCAATTCCAGTATCTAGAACTCCTACTTTAATCCCTTCCCCATTTATTCCTTCATCATGAAGGCCGTCGACTCCCAAAAAAGGAATACTATCGATCATCTGGGGAGCAATGGATTCTTTTGCTTTTTCAGGAGGAAGTTCCAGCTGCAGCTTTTGATCTACCCAAACAGCTTTAACTTCTGGAAATTCGATGAGCTCCATTACCTCCTTGGCTGGTACTGTCATTGATACACCGTTAAAGGCATCTTTATATTCTTTCAAAATCTTATTTTTTCTAGATGATTTTGATTTGTTCATTTTATCTTTAAAATCTTTATGGGATTTATCAACTTTTTCCTTCGCTTCTTTAAGCCCTAAAGTTTTCGCAGACTTACCTTTAGCTTTCTCTTTTGCCACTTGCACGACTGCTGGGTCTACTTGAAACTGAACGATAATATCTAACTCTTCCTCATTGTTTAGATTTACATCCGATGAAATACGCAATTTAGATAATTCATATGAATATAAGTCCTTAAACTTCGACCTTTGTTCATCGGTTAAATTTGTTAGGATTCCTTCCGCATCAGAAATCCCCATATTATCATTTGATGCCTTTTTCAAGTAATCCAACCCCATTGCCAACGAACTTATTGGAGTCATGCATAAACAATAAATCAATACTAATGATGTGATTATTTTCAAAGCATTAGACTTCACGTCTCTATTCCCCCTTTAAATTATTCCGGCAATCAAACATTCCGCTCCTTTTCTATTTTTTGAAAAGTCTAACTTTTCAATATGAATGGTAGCATGGTGACTATTGCAGTGTAAATCGGGGTTAAAAGGAGGTGATAGACCTTAATCCACACATAATTATTAGTGATTTTTCATCATATTTTCTGCTCTATCGATAGACAAATAGTCAAAAAGCCTCAGCTATAGAGTTGCTGAATTGGGGTTATTAAATTTTCCCCTGGTAAGTATAGGGATTAATAGGTTCCACATCCAGAAGTTAATAGTGTGCTTGGTATACACCAACAAAAAATCAGGGTCCAAACCCTGATTTTTTGTTGGAATTCTGCTATTTAATATATTCTTTACTTACTAATATATCCTCAATGACATCCGTCGGAATGGTAAATTCACAAACACCCATATACCCCGGTGCGACTTCGTATTTATTAAATACGATGACAAGTTTACTTTCATCGTTAATATAAAAGCTTTGATCTTTGGCAATTGTTTTAAAGCCCATTTCCCCTTCCAACCAATAAAACTTGTCAGAGTCGCTTTCCATTTGACTCTTCATCTGTTCCTCGAGATTTTCGTTTATCAGGTTTATATATTCACCATCTTTAAATAAACTCGGTAAGGTGATCAAAAGTTCATTTTTCTTGTCGATCGTATCATAGGTATACTCTGAGTATGAATTAACCGTGCTTACAACATATCTGCCCACAGCAAGAATTTGTTCATTGTCGGTTTTTACGTCATAACCGCTTTCCACACCCAAATGACCTCCACCATTCTCCTTTACTTCCTTCATTTCCGATAGAAAATCACTGTATAGTTTTCTACTTTCTTCTAGGTATTTTTCATTCAAGGTGGATTCGAGTGTTTCATTTTCCATGCTCGTAATGGCAGGTACTTTTATATCCACTTTGGCTGTTCCCTCGTCCACTTTAAATTCCTTAACAGTCAACACCTTAATGAGTGAACCAACCACAGGCATCCTTGATAAGGCATTTGCAAAGCTCGGACTCGCATTAACCACCGTGATGAATACCAGCACCGCTATTCCTACACCAATAATACGCTTCATCCAGCTCCCATTTCTTTTATTTTTTTCCTTGAGGGCTTTTTTTACGATAAAATCCAATTCATCTGGGATAGGTGTATCTTTATATTCTTTTTTCAAATTTCTTAATTTCTTATCCATCAGATTATTTCCTCCTCCGTAATGCTGATGCGCAATAACTTTATTCCCCTATAGAGCCTTGTCTTCACGGTATTAACATTTTCACCGATGATTTCAGCTATTTGATCCAGTTTCATATCTTCAAAATATCGCAGGATAATGACGGTTTTATACTTAACAGGTAATTCCTCCAATGCATTGGATAGATCTATGTCCTTGTATTCGTCCTCATTTCCAAGACTTAGTAGTTCAATAGTTTGATCATCCATAGGAGTTATTTTCTTTTGTCTTCTTAAAAAATCAATGGAAGTACGAATGATGATCGTATAAAGCCAACTTTTAATCGATTCCGCTTTTTGAACTGTTTCAATCGAAATGAGGGCCTTTTTTATTGATTCCTGGATGATATCCAATGCATCCTCTTGATTTTTCACATAACTGAATGCCAACCGATAAAAATCCTCTTTGTGCTCATTTATACAGGTGACAAGTAGTTTTTTCATATGTTTTTTCTTCATTATTTAGATGGCCCCTTTTTGCAAAAATACCTTCTTAAGAAAGCATAAAATCATGCTGATTAATCTTTCGTATGTTAGACGAAGAAACATCCTTAAAAAGTTTCATTCGCACAATCAAAAATGATACCAACCAATTTTATCTCTTTTTAAACAACCATTGTTGAATAGAACAAATATTTTTGTTCTCAAAAAAGTAAATAAATGTAATTTATTTACTTTTGTTTTTTTTGAAACTAAATGATTGGGCGGCCACGTCTATTCATCGGAATGATTTTTTACTCTCCCAAACTATTATTTATTTTCAACATAGGGCAGAACAAAAATTGGAGGAAGAGATTATGAGAGGAAAAGTAGAAAAACGCCGTTATATCCGTGGATTGGATGGGCTTAGAGCTCTAGCGGTATTATTTGTCATTGCATACCATTTTAACTTCAGCTGGGCTAAAGGTGGGTTCCTCGGGGTAAGTATCTTTTTTGTTTTATCAGGTTATTTAATCACATCGATCATCTTACCGGATCATGGAGAGAGGTTTACAATAAATTTGCGTAAGTTTTGGGTCGGGCGGATGCGGCGTCTCCTTCCTGCTGCATATGTCATGATTATGGTTATTATCGTGTGGGTAACGTTATTTGACAAAGAACTTCTTCATACAGTAAGGGGAGATGCAGTCTCTTCTCTACTTTATACAAGCAATTGGTGGTTTATCTTTCATGAAGTTTCCTATTTTGATAGTTTCGGAGCCCCTTCACCATTGAAAAATTTATGGTCTTTAGCTATCGAAGAGCAATTTTATCTCATATGGCCGATTGTGTTGGCAATAGGGCTATATATATTTAAAAAGCAAAGCAAATTTGCGATTTTTGTTTTTGGCGGTGCAATCTTTTCTGCTATATTAATGGGTCTGCTCTATGAACCCATGGCAGACCCCAGTCGTGTCTACTATGGAACGGATACCCGTTCATTTGAATTGCTCATGGGCTGCTGGCTGGCTCTTGTCTGGCCAATGAAGAGACTTTCGTCAAACAAACTTTCTATCAAACATCATCTTACACTGGATATAATAAGTATCCTTTCACTTGCCATCTTCATTTTTTGCTTATTGTTTGTGGATGAATATCAGGAGCTTTTGTACAGAGGAGGCATGTTCCTGATTTGTTTGAATGCTATGATCCTAATCGCTTGCATTTGTCATCCAGCAAGCTTTTTAGGACACTTACTCGCTTGGAAGCCCCTTCGCTGGATAGGTAAAAGATCATACGGTATCTACCTCTGGCACTATCCAGTGATGGTGTTGAGCACGCCAGTTTATCAAATTGGAAATCCTGAATACTGGCTTATAGCGTCCCAACTCATTTTCACATTCATCCTAGCGGAACTATCTTATCGCTTCATTGAAATGCCGATCCAACAACATGGTTTCCGACTATTTTTTCAAAGCCACTTTGTCATCAACAGGATAAAGTGGAGAAGCTCTCCTTTTGCCAGAAAAGCTTTAACAGGGCTCTTTCCTTTAGTCTTTCTTGTGTTTGTTATCGGGATCACAGGTCTATTTATTGATGAAGAACAAAAGGATGCAATGGTTTCCTACCCAGCTACTGTAAAAATTAATGACGGAGAATCTTTAGGTAAAAACGACGAGAACAAGGAGATCAAGGAATCTGAAATAAATCCATCCGATCAAGTTATTGACGAAGTATATAAACCTGAAATCGACGAAGAAATATCACAAAAGGAGATAATGAATACAAATGATGAGCCTCTACATCAACCGTATACGGGGATACTTGCCATTGGTGATTCCGTAATGATTGATTTGGCTGCCAGCTTGCAAAAAATATTTCCAAACATCACAATAGATGCAGAAATTGGAAGACAAGTTTCACAAGCGGTCAAATTGGCCCCCAGCTATGCAGATTTCAATCATCCTGAAAAAGCAGTCATTATTCATCTAGGAACAAACGGCTATTTTACCGAACATCAAATCGACACATTACTCAATTCTTTCTCAGAGGCTCAAATTTATTTAATTAACACACGTGTTCCTCGCCCATGGGAAGGAAAAGTAAATCAGGCATTCTATAAAAAAGCCCAAGAATATGAGAATGTGAAGTTGGTTGATTGGCATTCCGAAGCTATTGATCACCCAGAATATTTTGTAGCAGACGGTGTCCATTTATTGCCCAAAGGAATAGAAGCCTTAACTGACCTTATTCACCACTCTCTCACTAAGATAACTTTACAATAATGTCTTTTTAAATTTAATACTAATAATCAAAATAATTATTTGTATAAATTCACCAGCCTCTCACATAATAAAAAAAACATTAGCTGAGGTTATCCTATAATGGTAAATAGCAATAGTAATAATGATGATTCCATAACAATAAATCAAAATTGGATAGAAACTTTCTCCCATTCAAATGACTTTATCCATTATCATACTTCCACACATGATAACGGCCCATTTTGGATTTCTTATTTTCGCACGCTTATTTCATCTGACATCTTACATACAGATGTACTTCCCTACTTACAGAAGCCGTTTTCTTTAGAAGAACTTAAGAGCATCATTCCCGTTCAAGAAATCATTCTTTCTAGGGACACAGATGAAATTATCAATAACATTATGGATGGGTATATGGCTATTCAAATAGATTCAAATGATGATGCTTGTTTATTGGTGAATATCGCAAACACTAAATTTCGCGACGTAGGAATTACGACAACCGAAGCATCCGCAATAGGTCCGCAGGCTGGATTTATTGAGGAATTAGATACAAATATTAATCTCATCCGGAAAAGATTGCGTATATCAGATCTCATTGTCAAAGAAATGACAGTCGGGAAATTATCAAAAACAAGAGTTGCAGTATTATATGTGACAGGGATCGCTGACCAGGAAAATATAAACACCGTCATCCAAAGGATCCAAGATATCCAATATGATCATATTCAAGATAGTTCCTATATCTCTTCCATGATTGAGGACAATTCAAATTCTTTGTTTCCACAATCTATTGCAACGGAAAGGGCTGACAGGGTGGCAGCTGGTCTGTCGGAAGGAAAAATTATCATTGGGGTTGACGGATCGCCTAATCTGATTATCCTGCCAGTAACATTGGTGGAATCGTTTATTGCGATGGAAGATTACAGCTACTCTTGGATCATTAGCAATTTTTTTCGGATTATACGATATGCTGGCATATGGATCGCAGCTTTTGTCACTCCGATGTACGTGGCAATCATGACCTATCATTACGAATTAATACCTGCTCGCTTACTAGAACCGCTTGTTGTATCCCGAGCGACTGTTCCCTTTCCCCCATTTCTTGAGGCACTGTTTTTAGAGCTGATGATCGAAATGGTAAAGGAGGCAGGAATCCGCTTACCTTTAAAGATTGGTCAATCTCTTGGTGTAGTAGGGGGGATTGTTATTGGACAAGCAGTGGTCGAGGCTGGATTAACCAGTAATGTTCTGTTGATTATTGTAGGACTTGGAACATTAGCTTCCTACACCTCACCTGTGTATAAATTTAGCAATACCATTCGGTTCATTAAATTCCCCTTCATTTTTCTTGCCGCATGGATGGGCTTATTAGGTATTTTTATTTGTTTAATTTATACATTGATCCATTTATTAAGACTAACATCCCTTGGACGACCTTATTTACCTCTATATCCAGTTAGAATAACGGCATTTCAAGATTTATGGGTAAGGCTTCCTTTCCCCTTGCAAAAATATAATCCCAAAACCTTAAGGCCTGCCAAAAAGGAAAAATATGTAGACAACCAAAAAAGTCCTGAGCCATTGAATGATTTTTATGAATAAATTTCTAGGGTGATTACATTTGAATGTAAGTAGAAGGCACCAAGTATCTCCTTATTTAGTTTTCTTTATCATTTACAATTCTCAGGTCGGTGTTGGCATTTTAAGCTTTCAAAAAACGATTGCAGAGAAAGCAGGTTATGACGCATGGATAGGTGTCTTAGCCGCAGGGTGCCTGGTCCAAGCTTTCATCTGGGTTATGTATAAACTGTTAGGGAAAGTAGACGGGGATATCATTGACGTTCATACTGTTGCCTTCGGTAAGTTTCTTGGGAAGTTCTTAAGTTTTTTCATAATCAGTTATTACGGTATAGCAAGCATTTCTGTAATGCTTGCATTCATAGAAATCATTCAAGTTTGGATGTTCCCGACGTTACCATCCTGGCTTATCGCGACTATGACTCTCATGTTAGTTTATTATTGTATCTCCGGAGGATTCCGCGTCGTTGTCGGCTTATCTTTTTTGTCTTTTGTATTTCCGCAAGTATATATCCTGGTGTTATATCTTTTCCCATTGAAAATTGCCCATTTTTCCAACCTGCTGCCCATTATGAATCACTCCTTTATGGACATATTGGACTCCGTTAAGAGCTCGATGTACACAATAGCTGGTACCGAAGTATTATTAATGTGCTATCCGTTCATCAGGAATCCCGATGAATCCAAAAAGTTTGCCCATTTGGGTGTTCTTTTTACTACAGTACTCTATACCATTTCAAGTATAGTTTCTTTCACCTTTTATAGTGAAGAACAGTTACAAACAACCATTTGGCCAGAGCTTTCCATTACAAAAGTAATTAAGTACTCTTTTTTGGAGCGATTTGAATACTTGTATATTTCTATGTATTTAATCATTGTTACGGCTTTGGTTTCCCTATTGTTATGGTGCGCAAGTAGAGGGTTGAAGAAAATTTTCAATATGAAGCAGAAATATGCCTTGCTAATACTCGGCTTCGTAAGTGTCTTGATTTGTCAATTAGCAAACGAGCCTTTTAAGGATTTGATTGATACATCCATCACTCAAATGAACTTATACATTTTTTACGGCTATATTCCTCTGCTTCTGCTTTATTTTACTTTGTTTAAAAGGGGGAATCAAAGTGGTTAAACATCCAGCCATTTGTATATTACTCATTTTATTATCAGGGTGTTCCCTACTCCCTTCCAATATTGTCAATGAAATCGGGATGATACAAGGCGTTGGCTATGACTTGGCAGATGATGGAGGCATACAGGAGACCGTTGTATTTCCGGTTTTCAACCAAGACAAATCTTCCACTGAAGTCAAATCCGCCTTTGGGCAATCAAGTAAAGAAATACGGTCTATTTTAAATAATGAAACACAGTTCCGTTTAGTAAGCGGACAGCTTCGGTTTGCTCTTTACGGGAAAGAGCTGGCAGAAACCGGTATTAATGATTTTGTAGATACGATAAACCGAGATCCTTCTATCGGAAGTATCGTTCATTTGGCAATTGTTGATGGCGATACGAATGAATTATTGAATTTGAATAAGTATAAAAATGAGAATATCTCCACATACATTCAAGAATTATTGGAACAAAACACTGAATTCGGGCAGCTTCCCAACACCAATTTAAAAACTTTTTTATTTCAATTATTTCAAATCGGCCAAGATCCGTATTTGCCACTTATTAAAAATGTAAATGGCAGCATCAGAATCATAGGACTGGCAATTTTTAAATATGACAAATTTATCACCTCGATGCCGATGGAAGATACTTACATGTTCAAAACGCTAGTTGATAAAAACAGAAATAATGGTCTCCAATCTTTTGTATTTGAAAACGGAGATAAAGTGGTTCTGGAAACTCTTTATTCAAAACCAGATTATAAAATTAAAACTGTAAAGGGCAGACCCGAGTTTACTATCAATCTTAAAATGAAAACAAAACTGCAAGAATTTGCTCCTTCAGAGAAACAAAAGCAGCCTTTTAATAAAAAGAAGTATGAAAAAAAGGTGGAAAAACAGATAGAAGAACAGGCTATAAAAATCATCTCACAGCTTCAAGAGCAGCAAGTTGATCCATTAGGACTAGGAGCAAAGTATAAGGAACAATACCGCGCATTTAATAAGCAAGAATGGGAAACGTATTATCCAGATGTAGAAGTTTCTGTTAAGGCAGAAGTTAAAATAGAGCAAACAGGGACGGTTGATTAGGAGTGTTTCGCTATTCTGGGTGATTATAAAGCTACTCACGAAATGGGAAAGGAAGTTTGTCATGAGTTTAGTGGACTACTTCCTCTCCTACGCCGGATGACCACTTTGGACTCCCTCCGTCAAGTAGATTATGTGATTGTGACAAACTCTATTTTTAATGGGGATAAAGTGTATTAAGGTTTAAGGAAACAAACATGGCACATACTTAATCCGGAGGGGATAGGTATGCTGTTTTTTATGTTGACTTACAATAAGCAGATATCGTGCACCATAATGAAAGAACGAACCTGCCAAAAATAAAGCATATTGACAACTTTCAATGAAATATATTACTCTTATAACACAAGGAGTTAACCGGTTAACCTGGAGGCAAAGATGAAAAAAACAACGATCAAAGATGTAGCTAAATATGCGGAAGTTTCGCCTGCAACCGTATCCTATGTATTAAACGGTGTAAAGAAAGTATCGGATGATACAAAGCGGCGAGTACTTGAAGCGGTGAAAGTTTTAAATTACTATCCTGATTTTACCGCCATTAGCTTGTCAAAAAAGAAATCCAATCTGATTGGAATAATGCTCCCGTTAGTGGAAGATTCACCGGCTTCGGTGTTTAAGAACAACCTATATTACAATGAGTTTGTAAGCGGAGTGGAGTCAGTCGCTCGAAACCGTAAGTTTGATACGATGATCGCAGGCGTTGGAAATCCTGAAGAGTGTAGAAATTGGGTAAAGAAAAGAAATTTAGATGGATTGATATTCTTGGGGATGTTTTCCGAAAACTTATACAATGAGTTGAAAGCGCTTAACATTCCAACAGTCCTTATTGATACTTATGAGGAATATACAAATCTATTTGATAATGTGAAAGTAAATGATGAACAAGGTGGATATTTAGCAACTAAACACTTAATTGATTTAGGACACGAAGATATCGGTTTTGTCGCTACGAACCTTAAATCAAGCCCTGTCGATACAAAGCGTTATGAGGGTTATAAAAAAGCATTACAAGAAGCTGGTCTAGGTTTGGATACGAAGTTAATTTTTGAAACGAAAGATATTACATTTGATACTGGATTAAAGCTAGGACAGAAGATTATAAACAATGAACGAAAATTAACAGGAATTGTAACGGTGTCAGATGTATTGGCAATTGGAATCATGAAAGCTCTACAAAAACAAGGTAAACAAGTACCCGGTGATTATTCGATTGTCGGCTTTGATGATTTGACTATAAGTAACTATACGACTCCTAGTTTAACGACAGTCCGACAAGACATTATTGAAAAAGGAAAAACAGCTGGTAACCTACTCTTAAATTCTATTGAATCAACAGATACCGAACATCAAACTGTTGAAATACCAGTAGAACTAATCATTAGAGAATCAACCCAGAAACGCAACTAAATGAAAACAGTAAAGGAAGAAGTGCTATTCAAAAACATATAGCACTTTAAATTTTAAAAACTAGGTTAAGCGGTTAACCTGAGAATCTACTTGAAGTTGATTAAATTGTAAGCGCTTATAATCAATTAACCGATTAACCTTCAGGGAGGGTGGTGATAACACTCATTCAACTCGGAAATTAACAAGCTTATCTTATTAATTAAAAGGGGGAGAAATTATGATGAAAAATAAATTGGCTATTCTATCTTCAATTTTAGTATTGATGTTCTTAGTTGCTTGTGGTCCAGACAGAGCACAGAATAGTAATTCAGATACAAGTGAAGCAGGTGCTCCAAAGGAATTATTAGTTTGGACACCAACAGATCAAGCTCCAGCGGTCGAAGAAATTGTAAAAGGCTTCACTGATGAAACAGGTATTGCCGTAAAAGTCCTTCCATTTGCGATGGATAAACAAGAAGAAGCATTGGCACTTGATGGTCCGGCTGGGAAAGGTCCTGACCTGTTCTTCCAACCGGGAATCGGAAGCTTGGCAGTGAAAGGATTGGTTCGACCAATGGAAGTGGATCAGGCCATTCTTGATACGTATTCAGAAGGTTCAGTAGAAGCTTTAAGCTTTGAGGGAGAAGTTTATGGACTTCCTGCTGTCGTAGAATCACTTGCGCTTTACTATAATAAAGATCTTGTTCCAGAAGCACCGGAAACCATGGCAGATTTAGAAGAAATCGCGGAATCATTAACCGATATGCAAAACAATAAGTTTGGTTTCTTATATCCTGCAATAGATTTCTATTTCTCCTTTCCATTTATGGCGGGGTATGGAGCAGAGATTTTTGGTCAAGAAAACAATGTCTATAATACGGATGATATAGGCATAGCAAGCGAAGGAGCCAAACAAGGTGGACAATTAATTCAAAGTTGGTTTGAAAAAGGATACATCCCGCAAGGAATAACAATGGATGTTGTAGGCGGTTTATTCACTCAAGGAGATGTAGGTGCAATCATCAATGGTCCTTGGGCACTTAAGGAATTACAAGAGCAACTAGGGGATAAATTAGGAACTGCGCCACTACCAAAACTTGAGAACGGTGAACATCCTATAACGTTTTTAGGAACAAAAGGCTGGATGCTTTCTGAATTCACGGAATACCCAAAAGAGGCAACAGAATTAGCTATTTATTTAACAAATGAAGAATCTTTGAGCTATTACTTTGCTGAAACAGGAGAAATGCCAGCAAAATCCTCCATCCTTAGCAGCGAAGAATTTCAAAATGATCCTTTATTAACTGGTTTTGCAACACAACTTGAGCATGCGAATCCTTTCCCTCCAGTACCTGCACTTTCAGCAGTTTGGGATCCGATGGCTAATGCGTTGACATTTATTTCAGAGGGCGATGATGTCAAAGAAACATTAGAAAGTGCTAAAGAATTAATCCGTCAAGAAATAGAAATGAACTACGAATAAAACAAAATGCGAAGTTATCTTGCATCCAACAGGATACTTACAAAAAAGTAATAGATATAAAAGTCTGTTAAAAGCCAAAGAGCTGCTTGATATTATATATCAGTAGCTCTTTGACTTTTGACAAACTCTAATTATCTTTAGATTTGCATTTACTTGTTGATCTTCGTTCCAGGCGCTTCGCTTTCCGCGGGCAGTCCGGGAGCCTCCTCGGGCTGCGCCCTGCGGGGTCTCCCATGTCCTTTCCTCCCGCAGGAGTCTTCGCGCCTTCCACTCCGATCAACACAAGAATCTCATCATTTTGAATAATAATTAACTTTGTCTACACACTGAGAGCTGCTTGATATAGATATAAGCAGCTCTTCTTTCATTTTTACCAACGGGCGGTCAGCATTTTTCTTCTTGTATAAAATTCCACTCCGTCTGATCCGTTAGCATGAAGATCGCCATAGAAGGAATTTTTCCAGCCTGAGAATGGGAAGAACGCCATTGGGGCAGGAACACCTATGTTGACACCAAGCATGCCGACTTCAATGTTTTCTCTGAAGGTACGGACATTGCTACCACTTTGAGTGAAAAGACATGCTCCGTTTCCAAAATCAGACTTATTGGTAAGTTCGATTGCTTCTTCCAGATTCTTCACACGGACAATAGATAGGACTGGAGCAAAGATTTCTTCCTTCCAGATTTTCATAGTTGGTTGAACATGATCAAATATGGTTGGGCCGATAAAGTAACCCTTTTCGTGATAAGCTTCGTCATTGCGGCCATCGCGGACAAGGGAAGCCCCTTCTTGTTCGCCACTTTCAATATAGCTGCTTGTACGGTCTTTATTTTCCTGACGGATAACTGGACCTAAGAAGACATCCTCGTCCATTCCGTTTCCAATGATCAGCTGGCTTGCTTCTTTATTCAATCTCGCAACAAGCTCATCCGCAACAGAGTCCACCGCAACTACAACGGAGCACGCCATGCATCTTTCCCCTGCAGAACCGTATGCAGCACCAATGATTTCTTTAACAGCACTGTCAAGATCCGCATCCGGCATGACGATGGAGTGATTTTTCGCACCTGCAAGTGCCTGAACACGTTTGCCTTTTGCTGTCGCAGATTTGTAAATATATTCGGCAACTGGCTGGGAGCCAACAAAAGAAATAGCAGGTACGTCGTTATGGTCAATCAGGCTGTTTACTACATCATGGGCACCATGGACAATATTGAATACGCCAGAAGGAAGACCAGCTTCCGTAAACAATTCTGCCAGACGGTTCGCTAGGATTGGTGTTCTTTCCGATGGCTTTAGGACGAATGTATTTCCACATGCAATGGCAAGAGGGAACATCCAGCAAGGTACCATCATTGGGAAGTTAAAAGGCGTAATGCCGCCAATGACTCCAACAGGGTAACGGTACATGCCGGATTCAATATTTGTTGCTATGTCTGGAAGCTGCTTACCCATCATCAGGGATGGGGCACCTGCAGCGAATTCCACACACTCTATGCCACGCTGTACCTCGCCATATGCTTCTTTAAAGCTTTTGCCGTTTTCCTGTGTAATCAGTTTGGCTAACTCATCCCAGTTGTCTATTAATAGCTGCTGATACTTAAATAATACTCTCGCTCTCTTCGGAACTGGGGTTTTACTCCAGGTTTGGAACGCTTCTTTTGCTGCTTGAACCGCTCTATCAACATCTACCTTTGTAGATATCGGCGTATGTGCAAGCACCTCACCAGTTGCAGGGTTTGGGACAGCATCGAATTTATCCGTATTGGCGTCTACCCATTCCCCATTGATAAAGTTTTTTAATACATTTTTAGTTGCAGTTGTCATCTTTCATTTCTCCTTTCACCTTTAGAATCTATGGATTTTTCAAGCAATGTATTAGACTTTCTCTTCCTCAGTAGCAAGCTGATAGTCATAGCATATATGGTACAGTTCTGCCAATTCAATCGGGGTCGGCACTCTTGGGTTATTTGCCGGGCTGCCAGAGTCCATTGCGTCTGCTGTCATTTTTGCCACGGCAAGCTTAAATGCTTCCTCATCAATCCCCCAACCTCGCAAGTTAGGAATCTGCAATTTTAAGCAAAGCTCTTTAATAGATTGAACGGCAATCTCAGCTGCTTCTTTATTGGAAAGGCTTTCATTTTGAGGTTTAAAAATCCTGCCGATATCCGCCAAGCGATCCACACATGCTTCCTGGCTGAATTCCAATACCGCCGGCAAAAGCATGGCGTTCGAAATTCCGTGTGGTACATGGAACAATGCCCCTATCGGACGGCTCATCCCATGCACTAGGCATACAGATGCGTTGGAGAATGCCATCCCAGCCTGAAGCGCTCCCAAACTCATCGCCTCCCGTGCATCGACATTTTCCCCATCATTATAAGCAGTTAAAATATTCTCCGCGATCAGCTTCATCGCCGACAAGGCTATCGTGTCTGTCATCGGATGTGCTTTCTTGGATAAATAAGCTTCCACCGCGTGACTTAGGGCGTCCACTCCAGTTGCTGATGTTACATGTTGCGGTGAAGATAAAGTCAGCAACGGATCAACAATTGCGACATTTGGCATAAAAGCAGGCTGTTTGATCATCATTTTGACATCAGTGGTGGAGCTCGTGATCACCGTTACATCTGTCGCCTCAGAGCCTGTCCCTGCTGTTGTCGGTATCGCAATATGAGGAACCGGTGCTTGCATTGCGAGCTTCTTTCCACCCATATAGTCACCAATATGGCCACCGTTCGTCACAAGAACCGCAATTGCCTTTGCCGTATCGATACAGCTTCCACCACCAACAGAGATGACCAAGTCACATTGTTCTTTTTGAAACATCTCAAGTGCTTCTGCTACATAATCATCGGTTGGCTCAGACGCTACGCCAAGGTATACGACACTTTGAACATCTGATGCTTCCAAATACGTTCTGCATTCATTCACATATCCGAGTTGCTCCATTATTCGATCACTAACGACTAAAGCTTTGCTTCCTCTTTGTGCAGCTTCCACTCCAACCTTTTCATAAGAGCCTCTTCCATAAAAAATAGCTTCCGGAACACGAAAAATTGCTGGTTTCTCCATTGAACTTTCCACCCCTTTTGTTCTGTCACTGACATACTTGCAAAAAGCGTGCCAACATGGAAATCCATACATTTCGCTGTTTTTGGATTGTGAAACTGTAGTCCCTACACTACAGTTGTAGATTTATTGTAGCGAACTCCCTACACTATCCTCACACGATTCCGTATTTCTTTAGTTTCTGATAAAGAGTTGTACGATGGATGCCAAGCAATTCTGCAGCCTTGGATTTATTTCCACCAGCTTTCTTTAGTGCCTCAAAAATTAATTCCGACTCTCGTTTGTTTCCCAAAAACTTGGCTTCTTCAAGAAAACCTCTTTCTACCTTTGTATTCGAAGTTTCCGCTCGTTTCAACATATCTGGCAAATGATGATACTCAATCACCTTTCCATCTACAAGTGTCACCAGTTGCTCAATCGTGTTCACCATCTCCCTGATGTTTCCTCGCCAAGAAAACTGAACAAAGGCATTCACTGCTTCAGACGTGAAAATCTTTGCTGGCATCTGATACCGTTCACATATTTCTCTCAAATAATAAATCAAAAGAACCGGTATATCCTTTTTCCTTTCACGCAGCGGTGGGATATGCAACTGAATAATATTAAGCCGGTAGTATAGATCCTCACGAAATTTTCCCACTTCAATTAATTGCTTTAGGTTACGGTTGGTCGCAGCAATGACTCTTGCATTGATTTGGATCTTTTTCAGACCTCCTACCCGCTCCGCTTCCTTTTCCTGAAGGACCCTTAATAGTTTCGTCTGCATCACTAGCGGCATATCTCCAATTTCATCGAGAAATATCGTCCCATTGTCGGCAAGCTCAAATTTCCCTGGCTTCCCGCCCTTTCTTGCCCCGGTAAAGGCCCCTTCTTCATAGCCAAATAGTTCTGATTCAAAGAGATGCTCCGGTATGGCCCCACAATTCACGCTAATGAACGGACCGGTTGAAAAGGGGCTGAGATGGTGAATGCTTTTGGCAAACATCTCCTTTCCCGTTCCGCTTTCCCCTGTTATCAAGACTGTAGCTGCCGTTCTTGCTGCCTTACGGGCCCTCCTCTTGACCTCCATCACACCTTCGCTTGTACCAATAATGTGATCAATCGTGATTCTGCTGTCTCTTTCCTGTTTTTTTGTTAGCAGGTCTGGTTGCTTTTCTTGTTTTCCCTGCAGCTTTTCATATATTTTATATACTTCTGTTACACCTTCGAAAATCAACATCCCAATAGCCCCAGCAATCCTGCCATTCTGCCAAAGCGGAATCCGATGGACCACCATGTCATGTCCTTGAATGTTTTGGAGCACACCCCTTTCTGCAATCCCCGTTTTCACTGTCTCATGCAGATGGGTATTATCAATTACTTCTGTCACATGCCTCCCGATGGCATCCTCACGGGAAATTCCCGTAAACCGGCTATATGCTTCATTAAATTCCTGCAGAATACCATTTTCATCGACTACCGCAATCCCCTCATACGCCGTCTCTAAAATGGCCCCAAGAGCACCTGTTGAATGTTGTTGATTCCGTTTATACATATATTTGGACACCCCGTCGAGTATATCCCTTACTGTCAGGAGGCCAACGAGCTTGCCGCTTTTATCGATGACAGGAAACTGATCATATGGAAGGGATAGTATTTCAAGAATGGATTCATCTGGACGGACAAAAGTGAGATTTGCCTTTGGAATGCTACCGATTAACTCTTCCCCGCCATTTCCTTGTGAAAAATAATGAAGGAGTTTTCTCGACGTAATCATGTTCATGATATGATTGGCCTCATCCACTACAGGCAGGCTATCCAGTCGAAACTGCACCATCATCTCGGAAGCCTCTCTTAATGTTTTACTTGGATGAATAGAATAGGGGCTTGGCGTCATCCAATTTTTCACTTGAAATAGCTCTTCGTGTTGAAAATGAAGCCTTTCATCTAATTTTGATAGAGACATGCTAGCGCATCCTTCCGTTGCAATTTTCTAAATTATAACACTTCTTGAGATTTGTTTAGAGAAGAATACAGCATGCTGCGGAGGAAATGGTATCAGACTGTAGAATAAATCGAGGTAATTCGAGGCTAGTATGGTAAGGTATATACAATTAGATCCTTTAATAAATCTACTTAAAAGGAGAAACGAAACCATATGAATCATAACCGAAAGGTCGTAGTATATATTGCCACAAGTTTAGATGGCTATATCGCAACAAAGGAAGAATCTGTCCACTGGCTCGACGAAACAGAAGCAGAGGGGGATAATGGGTTTTCGGAGTTTTACGAAACCATCGATACGGTCATCATGGGGAAAAAAACGTACGATTGGGTGTTAAACCAAGAGCTTGAGGAGTTTCCCTACAAGGGAAAATCTTGCTATGTGTACACCAACTCTACCAAAGCTGTCGACACCGAGGATGTTACCTTCATTCATGGGGAGGTCAGCGAACTCATCCATCAGCTTCAACAACAGCCAGGAAAAAATATCTGGATCGTCGGTGGCGGCGAGCTGCTGCATCATTATATAAAGGAAAACCTAGTGGATGAATACATCATCACCATCGCACCCATCATTCTCGGAAGCGGCATCCCATTATTTAAAGAACTACACACCAACATTAACCTTAAACTAGAACAAGTGGAAAAATACGCGCAGTTTGCGGAGCTGCGTTTTTCAAAAAAATAGAAGCACATCAAATAGCATGTTTAGTCCTGAGGGATTAAACATGCTATTTGTTTTATTTCAACGGCTCATCCTTCAAAGTACTCTTACTTAAACCACCCCTTCCACTTAAACAAAATAAACAAGCTTATCCCAACCACTGCCATGACTCCAAGCGCGACAAAGTATCCGTAATGAAAGGTCAGCTCCGGCATATTTTGAAAGTTCATCCCGTAGATTCCCGCAATGAAAGTCAATGGTGCGAAGATAGAGGTGATGATGGTAAGGACCTTCATGACATTGTTGGCTTGATGCGAGTTCAAGGAAAGGTAATTATCCCGAATGTCCGCCGTCAACTCCCGGTTGGAGTTAATCATGTCAGAGAGCTTCAGGAGATGGTCATAAATATCCGCGAAGTACTCTTTCCTTTTCATCACTCCATCCAGGCGATGTGTATGGAGCATGCGATACAACAGATCCCGCATCGGAATGATCGTATGTCGCAGTTCCAATAAGGAATACCTCGTATCAAACAGCTCTTCCATCAGCTGATTCATCGATTTCTCTTGCGTGTTTGCCTCAATATTGTCCAGCTGATCCTCCAGGATATAAAGGAACGGAAAATAATTATCGACAATGTTGTCGAGAATCTCATAAAACACATAATACTGATCCCAGTTTTCCACATCTTTTGGCGGCTTGTCCAAGCTCTCCCAAACCTCATCCACCTCTTTAGAAGGTGCCTGATGAAAACTCACGATAAAATTCTCCCCTAAAAAGAAATTCACTTCCTCTTTATGAAGCTCGTCATCCTTTTCCTGAATACTATGCGTCACGAAAAAAGTATGATCCTCATAATGATCAAGCTTCGGTCGTTGCAGTCTATGTATACAATCCTCTATCGCCAATGGATGGAAGTAAAACGTACTATCCAAATGCCTTACTTCCTCTTCCGTCGGCTGATTGAAGTCAACCCAAATCCATTTAAAGGCGTTCCTATCGAGGTTTTCTATATTAATATTATTGTTAATTTGATGATCCCTTGTCATTGCGGCTATTCTTATCATTTGGCTTTTCCCTCACATTCTTATAGGGTTTTTTATACCCAGAATTGTGGGGGTTTAAAAGTGGGGGGTGAATGATTCCTGTATGGTCTAATCCTCTGAAGCAGTGGGGGACGGTTCTAAGCATCAAATAAAAAAGGAGCATAGATACTAAGGGGTTATCTAGAAAAATATTACTTTATATTTGCACATACTATTTATTATAATAAAAGCGTTATCACCGAAAAACAGTGTCTCCATGGTGCTCAAACTATTAATCCAAAAGGATGAAGCATATGCAAGCTATTAAATCTTTTAAAAAGCGATTAATTGAAAATAAGTTGCTTGTTCAAAGAGAAGATGGATATGTAGAAGAAGAAACTTTTCATTTTTATCCTCCTGCCTCTGAAACCGATTTGGCAAAGCTTCCAGACTATACACCCAAAGATCTTATTACTTTTTTAGAGCACCAGAATGGCGCTGAGCTTTTCGTCCACCCTGAAGATGGAGGAGGAGCTCATTTATTTTCTGCAGATGAAATCATAGAACATATGAAAACTTGGGAATGTCCTGATTCTTTTTTGCCTATAGGAGTGGGCTTAGACGGTATTTGGATAGTATGCCAATGCGATAAGAATTCAGATGATAATTCAGTATGGATTGGTGAATTTTTAAACTATGAAGACGAATTTGAAAAACTAGCAGTGGACTATTCTACATGGTTAGAGCGCTTTATTATTGCCCAGGGGGCCTCTTATTGGGATTGGTTTAGATGAGAGTTGATGCCATAAGTATTTAACAAGTGAATTGAGTTCAAAATAATGATTACGTAAAAAATACAGATATTAAAAAGAAAAACCCATTTTTACTTAATGTGAAAGTGGTGAATTAATCATTCTAAATGCTCTAATTCCCCTAACCTTTTGTTTGTTAAAAAACTAATCTGATAGATATTATCCTTACTTTCTACCCAATAATCATAAGTAACCTCTGGTTCATCTTCAAAAACAACACTAATATAGTATGGATTTAGATGTTTATAGCCGTCCTTACGATGAGGAACAGTGGAAATAGTCCATTCTTCATCTGGATAGCACTCCTCTAAGTATGGTCTTAGTAATTGCACCTTCTTATCAATTTGCGAATCTATCCAAAAAGGACGAACGACAAAAAATATACAGTAAGCTATAAATATCACCAATGCTAATAACCAACCGGTTTTTCGCCATCTGCCTTTTAGAAAGATTGTAATAATTAGGATTGAGACAATTATGACCCCGACAAACATTAATTCTATTATTTCTGTTGGATGCATTATACCTGTCCTCCTTTACTTACCCCTTCCAGGAAGCAGCGGGACAAGTACGTCAGCATATTTAATCGAGAATGATTAAATATGCTGCTATTATTATATCAACTATTAGTCCCATAGATAGCCAAATCTTGATAGTCCAGCACAAACATATAACCATTCCACTTAAGCCTATTCAGCATAGTACCGACCGTATCTGCATGGAAGGTTCCAGCAATCTGTTGATACGCAAGTAAATCATACAAACCATCAAAACCAAAATCAATCGGGTATATTCCACTTATCGGATCCCCCCACCCACTGATAGGAGCCTTCAATTTGCCATTAGCATAATAAATTCCATTTAAATACTCAGGGTCCCTTAGTGATAAATCTATTAGATATCTTGCACCATTTCTTTTACTAACTACTTCAACCTTGTAATTATCCTTGTAAGTTACCACACATTGATACGCTTGGTTAAATGCATCCGAGTCAAACAACAACCGCGGTTCGTTGTTAACAAAAGAATAAATATAAGTATTTGTCGTTCCACCGCTGCCACCTGTAGGGATGGTGATAAAAATATCATTGATTCCGTCTCCCGTAAAATCTCCCAAAAACAGCATCGGATCATAGCCCATATTTTCCTTCAGAGGAATACTAACAGAGACACCTGTTGCTCCATCCCGGATTCCAAGCATCATATTCTGTATGATGGAACCCTCTGATTCCCTATAACCTGTGCACGGTGCTGTACACATGTTCAGCCCACACATTCATACAGGCACTTAGCGGCTCGATGGGTTATACACTAAAGGGGGAGGAGTGTCAGCTATGCCTTGGCATCAGAAAATACCGTACTTAATGAATCAGTCTATTGGGGTCTCGTTTGTGGATGGGACTGGAACTTCAGGGTGTTATGCGGAACATATAATGGAAAGTTATTGGTTATGGAATACCTGTACCATGCGCAATTTGCGTTGAAACAATATGAAATGAGTAGGATACAGGATATACATGGGTATCCGGGGTGCCCTGGTCATCGTTTTTTGGTATGAGGGAGTTTTTATAATGGAGTTAAATTTTTAATGTTTTTTTCACTCATAAACAAAGAGGCTCTCCATTGTTCAGTAAACTTATGGAAAGCCTCAATAAATTTGATATTATTACTCTAATACTCAATAATATCAAGGGTTTGAGCAGCTATTACATTATACTGCCCATGGTTAAAATTGAGTGATATAAAACTTTTCTTAATTCTTGAAATGATTCAGTGTTTAAGAGATTCGATTAACAATTTGATTGAGTCCGTCACTAATTGGTGTAGCTGGACGCCCAAGAAGTTTTTCGAAGTCATTGCTTTCTACTTCAAGCGTACCTTCTCTAATTCCTGTTTGGATTTCCACAAGAAAAGGAATAAGAAAATCTGGTACACCTGCACCTTTCATAATGTCTGCATAAGTATTGTCGTCTACTTGTTGTTTTGGTACTTCTTTACCCAATACATTACCAAGAGCTGATACAAACTCTTTCTGTGTTAATAATTTTCCAGAAAGCTCGTAGATAGTGTTTTCGTGGCCATTTCCAGTCAATACCGCAACCGCAGCCTCTGCATAATCTTGTTGTAATGCCCATCCTACCTTACCATTTCCTGCTGATGTCACCCAAGGAGCTCCTGCTAGAATACCTTGAATACTTGAAATTTCATTTTCCAAGTACCAATTATTTCTTAAAAAAGAATAAGGAATACCTGTTTTCATGATAGCTTCTTCTGTTGCTTTATGCGTTGGAGCAAGGAAGTTTTCACTTTCCTTTGCATTCGCTATGCTCGTATAAGCAATAAATTTCACTCCAGCACGCTCGGCAGCAGCTATTGCATTCGCGTGTTGTCGAATTCTTGTTTCATTTTCCCCATCCGCAGAGATAATTAGCAAGCGATCAACGCCAGCAAAAGCCGCATCAAGTGTTTCTGGATAATCAAAATCACCTTTTCGGACATCTACTCCTCGAGCCCGCAATCCTTCAGCTTTGTCTGGATTACGAACACTAACAGCTAATTGGTTTCCTGGTACCTTATTTAATAAAGTCTCTACAATTTTAGAACCTAATTTTCCTGTCGCTCCAGTAACTAACATTTTCATGTTTTATTCCCCCGATATACTTTTCATTTTAATAGTGTAGTAATAATTGAACTTTCACGGATTTAGGCCTTTTCCTATTTTTTAATAACACGGTCTATTGTTCCCCCACCAATACAAATATCACCATCATACAGAACAACAGCTTGTCCTGGGGTAATAGCCCTTTGTCTTTTGTGAAAATAAATCTTTGCTGTTCCATCTTCTTGCGGATACACTGTTACCTCTTGATCCTCTTGACGGTATCTCATTTTGGCGGTACAACTAAATTCTTGCTTATAAGTTAGATCTGTTTTAAACCAATTCATACCAATAGCCTCTAAACCTTCTGAATAAAGTCCTTCGTTATGAAACCCTTGTCCAACAATCAGAACATTACGCTTTAAGTCTTTACCAATGACAAACCAAGGCTCCCCCGATCCGCCAATGCCAAGACCTTGACGTTGACCAATAGTATAATACATAAGACCATCATGGTGACCTTTAATTTCACCATCTATGGTTTGCATTTCACCAGGTTGAGCTGGCAAAAAGCCACTTAAAAATTCCTTGAAATTTCGTTCACCGATAAAGCATATACCCGTACTATCTTTTTTCTTTGCTGTTGCAAGACCTGCCTCTATCGCAATCTCACGCACTTCCTGTTTGGATAAATGCCCGAGCGGAAACATAGTTTTCGATAATTGCTTTTGAGAAAGAGCATTAAGGAAGTATGATTGGTCTTTATTATGATCAGTACCTCGCAACAATCGGTATTGTCCATCCTTTTCTTCAACTCGTGCATAGTGACCTGTTGCAATATAGTCAGCACCAATTGACATCGCATGATTTAAAAACGCCTTAAATTTAATCTCTTTATTACACATGACGTCAGGATTAGGTGTCCGACCTGATTTGTACTCCTCTAGGAAGTATGTGAAGACTTTATCCCAATACTGTTTTTCAAAATTAACCGCATAATATGGGATCCCAATTTGATTACTAACCTTAATCACATCTTCGTAGTCTTCAGTTGCTGTACAAAAACCACTTTCATCCGTATCATCCCAATTTTTCATAAAAATACCCACTACATCATATCCTTGCTCTTTAAGAAGCAAAGCTGTAACAGATGAATCAACACCTCCAGACATACCGACTACTACTCTTGTATCTTCTGGTCGTTTCTTCATACCTCTCACCACCTTTCGATCTCTTATTCAATTAAATGTTACTTAAATGCAGGAAAATGAGGTACTACCTTTTCTCCTAATTCGTTAATTACATCCTTTGCCGGACGTTGACCGTATTTTAAATTCAAAATAACATGGTTAACTCCAATTTCCTGTAAGCGATTCAGAAATTCAATTAAGAATTTGTATCCGCTCCTAAACCCAAGGTGAATAGGAGTGGGACCTTCATCCGGATCTTTTGCTAAATCAATAAAAAGCGATTGAGAAAATGGCTGGAAATCATTCGTTAAGGAACGCCAATCATCAATGAGTTTAGCTTGTACATCAATATTTCGCGGGTAACTAATCCAACCGTCACTTTTTTCTGCTATCCACTCTAGTGACTGCCCTGAACGTCCTGTCACGAAAACAGGAATATCTGATAAAACTGGTTTTGGCAAGAGGTCTCCTTTTTCTAATCCAACTCTTTGTGAGTTAATCAGTGGGAATGACTTTTTCCATGCCTCTTTCATAACAAAAAATGACTCTTGAAATAATTCGGTTCGTTCTTCTTGGTTAACTTTATATGCAGAAAATTCAATAGGTCTGTCTCCAGTTGCAATACCCAAAAGAAGCCTTTGATTGGATATTTGATCTACAGATGCAGCGGCTTTCGCTAGGTCAAGTGGATGCCGTAGTGTCGTCACAATGCTTCCTGTCCCTAATGCAATTTCTTTTGTTTGACCAGCTAAGTAACCTAGAAATACCCAAGGGTCATATATTTGACCAACATCACCAAAGGTCGGGTCATTCAACGGAACATCTCTAACAAATAAAGAAGCAAAACTAGCTTCCTCGGCTATTTGAGCAACATCTACTTGATGCTTTAAATCCATGACCGGGATACTTCCCTTATATGCTTCTAAAGGAAAGAATAAACCAAGTGAAAGTTTGTTTTCTTGGAATGTGCGTGAATAACCTTTGTGCTTTTCAAATTTATTCATATTTTTAAACTCTCCCCTTTCATCTTCCTATGTGAATAAGTGAACTTCCCTGTTAATTATGCAGTTTCTTGCTTCACTGAATTTGGATTTGCGACATGATATTTGCCCCCACTCTGTAAAAAAAACATGAATGGTCGTAATTCGGAATTGCCACATTTAGGACAATGACCAATTTCTTTCGTTATCGTTAGGCATTTGTCGCAAACGTGTCTATGTTTTGCATTTGACATAACCATACGTTTATCATACCTTTCTTTATTTTATTGAATGAAACCTCATAAGATTTATCGAAGTTAACTGAACTTAAAATAGTTACAGTTTACACAAAAAGAACCTTAAACCATCTAACTAAAATAGCATTTACTATCTGTAACCAAAAACATTACATTTTGATCAAAAATAAAACAACTTATTAATATTGTTTTATTTTCTTTAAGATGGACGCAATGGAAATACGATCGAGGTATGCTGAAAAATATTGATCGGTTTCCTCAAACACCTCATCCATCACAAGTTGAATATTAGAAGCAACCACACATTCCTCTTCAGGATCTCCAGAACACCAATTGGGTTTAATCGTTGCACCTGACACTGAACGATAGATTTGCCCCAATGTAATTTCATCAGGATCTCTTTGAAGAATGTAGCCTCCTCCTATTCCTTCCTTTGTTCGTACAAATCCATAGTTACGTAAACAACTCATTATTTTACGAATTCTAGCTGGATTTGTGGAAACATTGTCCGCAATCTTTTGACTACTTGCCATATGATCAGGCAAATGCGCTAAAAGAACTAAGCTATGAACGGCTATTGTAAATTCACTATTCAATGGATTTCACTTCCTCTTGGCACCTGTACTGTAATATTAATTAATACAGTTTGAAAAGTCAATGAAATGGTTAGTTACTTTTATTCCAATTTTTGTAAAGCAAATCGGATTTACTCTTTTAATGCCTATAATTCTTCGCCAATTTCTTTCAGACTCAATCCCATTGAATATCATTATAAAAAAATACTAAAAATAAATTATCATGAAAAGAGGTTGACCCCCTTGACCGGAGTCAACCTTAGATTATCAGTTAAGTTTTACCTAATCGACAACCCGGTATTTTCCATATAATCTTTTCCCCAGTTATACATCGCATCGAGAATCGGCATCAAGCTTCTTCCTTGTTCAGTAAGGGAGTATTCTACTTTTGGAGGAACAACGGGATAGACTTCCCGTTTTACTATCAAGTCTTCTTCCAGTTCTCGCAATTGATTAACTAGCATTCTCTGCGTGATTCCTGGCATAAGAGCTTTCAATTCACCAAATCGCTTCGTTCCCTCTTTTCCTAGATGCCATAGTATAAGCATCTTCCATTTACCACCGATAACGGAAAGAGTTAATTCTTTTTCACAATTAAACATCTTTTCCTCCATTCGCGACATTTCACATCACCTCCATATTTATTATAGCCCATAGTATACTTTTTTCACTATATAAAAAATAAGGCTGTACTTGTTATATCCTTCCATACAACATATTCATTGTTTCCTTACCATCTCACAAATAATGAGCTATTTTTCTTCACGTATTTTTATTGACTCTTTTTCAATTAAATGTGACAGATATATATTTGTTAGTTTTTTTCAACACCATGTCCACCAAATTCGTTTCTTAATGAAGCTACCACTTTACCTGTAAAAGTATCGCTGTCTAAAGATCGGTAACGCATCAAAAGAGACATTGCGATAACAGGAGTGGCGGCTTGTAAATCTAAAGCTGTTTCAACTGTCCACTTCCCTTCACCAGAAGAGTGCATAATCCCTTTAATTTCATCTAGCTTTGCATCTTTTGAAAATGCACGTTCAGTCAACTCCATGAGCCATGAACGAATAACCGAGCCGTTATTCCACACTCTAGCCACTTTTTCGTAGTCAAAATCGAATTCGCTTTTTTCTAATACCTCGAATCCTTCACCAATCGCTGCCATCATACCGTATTCAATTCCATTGTGGACCATTTTTAAGAAATGACCGCTCCCTGCTTTACCAGCATAGATATATCCATTTTCGACAGCTGTATCCTTGAAAATAGGTTCCACGATGCTCCAGGCTTCAGGGTCTCCACCAATCATATAACTTGCTCCATTACGAGCACCTTCCATTCCACCAGAAGTACCGGCATCCATAAAGTGAATTCCTACTTCCTTTAGCTGGTTATATCGGCGAATCGATTCCTTATAGTGAGAATTTCCAGCTTCAATTACGATATCCCCAGTGCCTAATAATGGTGTCATTTCAGCAATTACTGAATCCACCACAGCATGCGGAACCATAATCCATACAACTCTTGGTTTTTCTAATGATTCAACAAGTTCTTTTAAATCAGATGTACCTTGAGCACCATATTTCTTCATCTCTTCAACGGCACTTCCATTTACATCGAAAGCTACTACTTCGTGCTTGTTATCAATTAAATTTTGACCTAAGTTTAAACCCATTTTTCCTAAACCAATTAACCCAACTTTCATGTTTATTTCCTCCTTAATAATCTAAAAATATTGTTCATCTTTTATTACTACCACCATTTATATCCTTCCTCTGCCAATAATTGATGGGAAGCATCTGGTCCCATTGACCCGGATGGATATAATGGAAGAGGAATTATATTTTCCTCAAAAGCCTCTAAGATAGGTTGTACCCATTTCCAAGACAACTCCACTTCTTTCCAATGTACAAAGAATGATGAGTCACCACGCATTGCATCGTTAATTAAAAGCTCATATGCTTCAGGAACATCTGCTTGCTTAGCATAAAAATCAATATTGACTGGTTCGAGTTTTCCATTGTTTAATGGGTTTTTACTATTTAATTGTAATGAAACACTTTCGTTTGGATTGATTTCAATCACTAATAGATTTGGCGCAGTTTCTTCTTCGTGAGTCTTATACAAATCCTTTAAAGTATTTTTAAATTCAATCACAATTCGGGTGGATTTCTCTGTCATTCTTTTTCCTGTACGGATATAGAAAGGAACCCCTCTCCAAAAATCATCTTCCATATATAGACGGGCAGCCACAAATGTGTCATTTAAAGAAGAAGGAGCAACTTCAGGTTCTCCTGTATAGCCAACAACTGGTTTACCTTGGATTTCACCAGGACCATATTGACCTCGAATCACATGATTCACTACATCTTCTTTCTTTAACGGACGAAGTGATTCTATTATTTTTCTCTTTTCATTGCGGATCTCTTCTGCACTAATTTGTTTTGGCAGCTGCATTGCTGTCATCATCAACATTTGCAGCATATGATTTTGAAACATGTCGCGAATAGCCCCAGCTTTATCATAATAATCAGCTCTTTCTTCAACCCCAACTGTTTCGGTTGCAGTTATTTGCACATTTGCAATGTATTGGTTGTTCCATAATGCTTGAAGCACTGGATTTGCAAATCCTAACGCTTCCAGGTTTTGTACCATCGGCTTTCCAAGATAGTGGTCGATGCGAAAAATTTCTTCTTCATCAAAAGCTTTGCTTAATTTATCGTTTAATACTTGAGCTGATTTTAGGTCATGACCAAACGGTTTTTCGATAATAAGACGTTTCCAACCTTTAGTAGAACCTAGACCACTCTCTTTAATGTTGGAAGCAATCACATTAAAAAGCTCTGGAGCAACAGATAGGTAGAACATACGATTTTCTGGAATATTCAATTCTTCTTCACGTTGTTTAACGAGTTCAAGTAATCCTTTATAACCTTCAGCCTTAATAGCATCTACATGGCTATAACGAAATGCACGGATAAACACTTCAAGGTTTGAATCGTCATGTTGTGATCGTCTAGAAAATGCTTCTAAAGAATCTTTCACATGTTTTTGGAAATCAGTATTTGATAAGTCTCCTCTGCCCACCCCAATAATGGAGATGGGCAGAGGTAATTTTTCATCCAAAAATAAATTATATAGAGCAGGGAAGATTTTTCTTTTTGCTAAGTCCCCTGTCGCCCCAAACAAGACAAATGTCATTGCCTCCATTTTACATACCTCCAAAAATTAGAAATAAATTTCAGTATTTCATGAAACATTGCTGCAACAAGATGTAAGTATAATACCTACATTTTTCAAATGGAAGTACGCACTTTTTATTTAAATAGTGATAAAAAAATAACTTACTAACAAAATGTATACCATAGGAAATAAACTCTTCTATTTATGTGCAAAAAAATTAAAAGCCAGGGTGAGCATCCTCTCCCTGGCCAAAAATGGTGCATGGTAGATTTATAGTTAATAGTAAGAACATAAAAACGATCTGTCTCACAGTATACTTTTTAGCACTATGTAAAATAAAAGTGCGTACTTTTAATATTGAATCATACGTTATATACTTGCAATTGTTCAGTGAGAGGCCATGGTGGAAAAAATATCACTGTACAACAATTAAAAAAAATTTAGGAGTGAATATAGATGGAATTACAATTAGCGTTAGATTTAGTAAATATTCCAGAAGCAATTGAGTTAGTTAAAGAAGTGGAGGATCACATTGATATCGTTGAAATCGGTACACCGGTTGTAATCAATGAGGGACTTCATGCAGTAAAAGCAGTAAAAGAAGCATTCCCTAACTTAAAGGTATTAGCAGACCTGAAAATCATGGATGCAGCTGGTTATGAAGTGATGAAAGCTTCTGAAGCTGGTGCTGATATCGTGACAATTCTTGGAACTGCTGAAGATATGTCAATTAAAGGTGCTGTTGAAGAAGCGAAAAAACAAGGTAAAAAAATCCTTGTTGATATGATTGCTGTTAAAGACCTTGCTGGACGTGCAAAAGAAGTGGACGCTATGGGCGTTGATTATATTTGTGTTCATACTGGCTACGATCTTCAAGCAGTTGGAAAGGACTCTTTTGAAGATTTACAGACCATCAAAGGTGTTGTAAAAAATGCTAAAACTGCAATCGCAGGTGGTATTAAGTTAGACACACTTCCAGAAGTCATCAAAGTACAACCAGACCTTGTCATTGTAGGTGGCGGGATTACTGGCCAAGCTGATAAAAAAGCTGCTGCTGCCAAAATGCAACAAATGATTAATCAAGGGTAATTCAAATCATGAATACAACTCAATACCTGGCTGAAATCATAAAAGAGTTAAATCGCTCCGTAGATTTAATTTCGAATGATGAAGCTGAAAAATTAGTTAATGGGATTCTTGAATCAAAAAAAATCTTTGTTGCTGGCGCAGGTAGATCTGGATTTATGGCCAAATCATTCGCCATGCGAATGATGCACATGGGGATAGATGCCTATGTGATTGGCGAAACAGTAACCCCTAACTTTGAAAAAGATGACATCTTAATCATTGGCTCAGGTTCAGGAGAAACGAAAGGTTTAGTTTCCATGGCTGAAAAGGCAAAAAGCATCGGTGGGACTATTGCAGCTGTAACCATTTTTCCTGAGTCCACTATTGGACAATTAGCGGATATCACAATTAAGTTGCCTGGCTCACCTAAAGATCAGTCGGAGAGTGACTTTAAGACGATTCAACCAATGGGCTCGTTATTTGAACAAACACTTTTACTATTTTACGACGCTGTGATTCTTCGGTTCATGGAGAAAAAAGGGTTGGATACCAATAAAATGTACGGTAAACACGCCAACTTAGAATAAATATATTATTCCTCGAGTTCTAAATAGGAAAGGCCGCAACTGTTCCCATGCAAGTTTGCGGTCTTTCTGTTAAAATGAGCTACTATTTGTAATAATTTTAGGAGTGATAAAATGATTTCTTTAAATGAAAAAACTGCAATAGTTACTGGCGCAGGAAGAGGCATTGGCCGTGCAACTGCTATCGCCTTAGCCAAAGAAGGCGTTCATTTAGGCCTAATCGGCTTAAATATGTCTAATCTAGAAAAGGTAGCTGCTGAACTAGCACAATTTGATGTTAAGGTTTCTGCAACAACAGCAGATGTGACCGATCTTGAATCCGTTACCCATGCTGTTGAAGATATCAAATCAGACTTAGGCCCAATTGATATCCTAATCAACAATGCTGGTGTTGCTAAATTTGGTGGGTTCCTTGATCTAACACCAGAAGAATGGGAAAAAATCATCCAAGTCAATTTAATGGGTGTGTATAATGTAACAAGAGCAGTATTACCAGGAATGATCGAAAGAAAATCAGGAGATATCATCAATATCTCTTCATCTGCTGGCCAAAAAGGTGCTCCTGTTACAAGTGCCTACAGTGCTTCTAAATTCGCTGTTTTAGGACTAACAGAATCACTTATGCTTGAAGTAAGAAAACATAATGTCCGTGTCACTGCTTTAACACCAAGTACGGTCGTTACAGATTTAGCGATTGATACAAATCTTGTTAAAGGCAATGAAGAAAACGTAATGCACCCAGAAGACCTTGCAGAATTAGTCGTGGCTAGTTTAAAATTCAATCCAAGAGTATTTGTTAAAACAGCTGGATTATGGTCAACAAATCCATCATAAAACGAAGCAGATCCGGTGGGGTCTGCTTTTTTTAGTTCGTACAAAATACTCTTATATGTATCCGTGATACAAGGAGAGTACTTTCTCTAAATTAACAATTAACTGATTAACTTCATTCTGCAATAATTTTCCCTTTGAACACCCTCTCATCTCACTTGAACAAACAAATCATGGATCGGCTCACTCATAATGATCATAAATAATAGAGGCTCTACTGCTTAAATAGTCATCTTCCAACTTGACAGCGCCAACCAATTTTCCTGCTCTTTATAATCAGGCGCTATTTTCCCTACAAGTCGCCAGAAGGATCGGTCGTGATTGAGATGAATCATATGGCACATTTCGTGTACTACTACATAATCAATTACTTTCATTGGAGCCATGGCCAACTTCCAATTGAAAGTTAACTGTAATTGGGAATCACAGGTTCCCCATGTAGTCTTACTATCGGATATACGGATAGACCGTGGTTTTACTTTAAAGTTACTTTGATAGGATCTTACACTCTTCTCCACAATAGCTTTGCATTGCTGGTAATAAAATCTCTTTAAAGCTTGTTTTATCTTTCCGTCCTCCGCCTGTTTCACATATACATTCAAATGTTTTTCATCAAACACGACATAATCTTGTTCAATAGTGGTATCTTGATAAACCTTTACAGGATAGGAGTTTCCTAAATAAAGAATCCTCTCCTCCTCCTCCTGACTGTATTCCTTCTCCTGCTGCCTATGCATTCTGTCCTTCATTTCCTTTGATTTTTCTTGAATCAATTCCCACCTTTCCTCCAGCAATTGAATCACTTTTTCATCCTGTGTACCTTTAGGAGCCTGGACTTCCACATTTCCATAAACGTCCATACGAATGGCAATGGATTTGCGATTTTTATATTTTATCTCAAAATGGATGGTTTCTCCTGAATATGTATGTATCATTTTATCACCTTACTTCAATGTGCTTTTTCAAGTAATTATATTAAATTTTGCCTATAAAAAGTAGCGGAGGTTAACACCTTACTCCAAAATCCTAATTACAAAAGGAATCCAGTCTGTCACGCCCAGGAAGCAGAGGGACGTTTCTCATGCTTTCCTGCTGAGGCTATAACCGTCCCGTGGCTCTCTGGCACCCATATTTAACAATGTTATTTCAACCGTCATTAGCCCCATAGATAGCCAAATCCTGATAGTCCAACACAAACATATAACCATTCCACTTAAGCCTATTCTGCATAGTACCGACCGTATCTGCATGGAAGGTTCCAGCAATCTGTTGATAGGCAAGTAAATAAAATACACCATCAAATCCAAAATCAACTGGGTATATTCCGCTTATGGGATCCACCCACCCACTGATAGGCTCCTTCAATTTGCCATTGGTATCATAAATTCCAGTTAAATATTCAGGGTCCCTTAGGGATAGATCTATTAGATACCTTGCATTATTTCTTTTACTAAATACTTCAACCTTGTAATTGTCCTTATGCTTGGTTAAATTCATCCGAGTCGAACAACAACCGTGGTTCGTTGTTAACAAAAGAATAAATATAGGTGTTTGTCGTTCCACCACTGCCACCTGTAGGAATGGTGATTAAAATATCATTGATCCCGTCTCCCGTAAAATCCTCCAAAAACAGCATCGGATCATCCCCATATTTTCCTTTAGAGGAATACTAACGGAAACACCTGTTGCTCCATCTCGAATCCCGAGTACCATATTCTGTATGATGGAAACCTCTGATTCCCTATAACCTGTCACATACACACTATCAGGAATCAAATCGCCATTTACATCCCCAGTTGCCGAAGCCACTACCCCAGTAATCCTCCAGTTGGAATTGTTATAATACCTATTCATTCATATTGCCTCCCGTGCACACATTTAATTGTTACAACTAACCTATGCACGGTGCGGTACACATGTTCAGCCCACAACATTCATACAGGCACTTAACGGCTCGATGTGTTATACACTAGAGGGAGAGGAGTGTCAGCTATGCTTTGGCAACAGAAAATACCGTACTTAATTAATCAGCCTATTGGGGTGTCGTTTGTGGATGGGACAGGAACTTCGGGGGTTTTATGTGGGGTCTCTGGTGGGAAGCTTTTGGTGATGGAATACTTATATCAGGCGCAATTTGCGTTGAAGCAGTATGATGTGTTTACGGTGCAGGATATACATGGATATCCGGGGTGTCCGGGTTAGGGTTTTTGGGGATGAGGGAGTATTACAATGGAGTCAAAGTTTTAACGTTTATTATTTCATTTGCAAATAAAGACTCTCTCAAATTCATAGGTTTGTATTTTTATAGGTTGGGTTGCTAGTTTCATAATATTCACCTTTTATCTATATCATTATGAATTTAAAGCCCATATGCTATTCCTTTTAATAGCAAGAAGAGTCACACCATTATTATATGTTGTGACACTACATCATAGTTTTAAATCTGATTTAACTATATCTAATCATTATTTAACGCTTTATACCATTTTCACACAGTTGGAATCGATCGAAACCTTGGGTGTTCAGCAAGGACGGAGTTCCTTAATTTTGTAACTACAGGGTGCTTTGATGAAATAAATTCATCTTTTGAATCGTAAAGCTCTATCAATTCTCCTTTTTCAAGGACACCAATTTTATCGGATATTGAAAAAGCAGCTTTAATATCATGTGTAATAAAAAGATAAGATAAACCGAAATCATACTTTAAATCGCTTAATAATTGTAAAATTAAGCTTTGTGTTACCATATCTAAACTACTTACTGATTCGTCAAGGACGATTAACTTTGGCTTTAGTGCGATAGCTCTAGCAATATTGATCCTTTGCAGTTGCCCGCCACTAAATTGATGAGGGTACTTTTTTAAATCTTTTTCTCCTAATCCTACTCTTTCTAATAGCTCAATAACTCTATTTCTTTGTTCTTCGTTAGTTAATTTCTCATAGTTCTCTAAGGGTTCGCTTATAATACGTTCAGCTGTCATCCGAGGATTTACAGATGAGTATGAGTCCTGAAAAACAACTTGTAGGTCGCGACGTATTTTTTGTTGAGCTACTTTGCTGGTATTATATATGTCATATCCTTGAAACAAAACTTGACCTTGCTGTGGACGTTGTATCCCAAGAATTACTTTTCCTAAGGTACTTTTTCCGGCTCCGCTTGTACCTATCAAGCCCAAGCATGTTCCCTCTTCAATAGTAAAGGAAATATCATTAAGGACATTATTTGATTGTGTCATAGCTTTAAATAGTTTATTTGAATTAAAGCTAAGGTGTACTTGTTGTACCTGCAATAAGTTCAATGATTTCACCTCTCGGATTTTTTAATCGGTTATCACAACGTATAAGTATAGGGTTGTTTCTCAGTATATAAAGTAGGCCTGTTCTTTAATAACTTCTTCGTGTATTCATGACTTGGATTATCAAATAAATCAAACACATTTGCTGATTCAACAATTTTACCATGTTTCATCACGATTACATCATCTGCCATTTCTGAAATTGCACCAAGATCATGTGAAATGAGTAAAATAGATGTTCCATAATCAGAGCGAACCTTGTTTAATAGACGAAGCACCAGTAATTGACTATGAAGATCCAATGCTGTAGTAGGCTCATCTGCAATAATAACAGAAGGTTGTAAACATGCTGCCATAGCGATCATCACTCGTTGAAGCATGCCTCCACTCAATTCAAAAGGATAGTTTTTCAACAATTTTTGTGGATCTTGCAAATTTACACTTTCCATCACATTAATCGCAAGTTCTCTTGCTTGCTTTTTACTTAATGAGGTATGCGATTTAATTGTTTCAACAAATTGTTGTCCAATTGTAAACACGGGAGTAAAAGCATTCATCGGATTTTGCATAATAAAAGCTAATTCTTTCCCACGTATTTTTCGCATTTCTTTGTTTTCTAGACCATTTAACTCTCTACCTTGTAGTGTAATGCTTCCCCTAATATCTAAATTGTTCTTGTTGTGAAGCTGTAAGATAGACATACTTGTAACGGTTTTACCACAACCGCTTTCCCCAACAAGTCCTAAAATCTTTCCTTTCTGAATTCCAAAGTTAATATCCTGAACTAGTGTAGAAAAACCCTCATCCGTTCGCACTTGAACATGTAAGTTTTTTACATGTAAAACATTTTGCTCAGTTATTCCCATTTTTAAGACTCCCTTCTCATTAGCGACGTTTTACTCCAAATCGCTCTGAGAGTGATTCACCTAATAAATTAAAAGTAATAACAACTAGCATAATCATTAAACCTGGATAAATCATTAATGAAGGATGTGTCCTAATATAGGACTTCCCTTCATGAATCATTGCTCCCCACTCAGGTGTAGGAGGTTGCACACCTAAACCTAAAAAGGACATAGATGATAAATTCATTATTGCCCAACCCATTTCTAATGTTCCCATTACTGCTAGGGGTGGTATAACATTAGGAAAAATATGTTTCTTCATGATAGTCCACGTAGAAGAACCACTGATTTTAGCTGCGGTAATGTAGTTCTGTTCTTTCAGGCTAAGTACCATTCCTCTAATGATCCTCGCATAATAAACCCATTGTACGAGGATTAACCCTAAAACGACTTGTTTAAGTCCGGCTCCCCAAATACCAACAAACCCTAGAACAAACAAAAGACTTGGGATTGCCATTAGACCATCACCAAATCTCATTAACAATTGATCTATCCAACCACCTTTATACCCAGCAATAATCCCGACGATTAAACCTATACTTAAAGCTGAAATAAAAATGAGCATAGCAAACCCAAGTGAGATTCGAGCTCCAAATAGTATACGTGAAAACGTACATCTACCTAAGTGGTCTGTACCTAATGGATAATCTAAAGAAGGTGATTGTAATTTATGAGCTAAATTAACCAAAACAGGATCGTTAGGTGCGAGCCATGGGGCAAAAATCGTGATCAAAAATAACACTAAAATTATTGACGAACAAAGAACAATCAAAATTCGACTTTTTAATATACCACGAAACTTCGCTATCATTGGAACTGACTTCCTTTTCTTGAAATACGAGGATCAATATACATTTGAATAATGTCGACTATTAAGTTACTTATTAGGAATATACCAGCCGCTAATAGCACATATCCTTGAATGACAGGGACATCACGGTTAAAAATAGCCTCAATAAAATACCGTCCAAATCCAGGCCATGAAAAGACGGCCTCTACAATAATAGCTCCTGTCATTAAGTTTCCTAAATTCATTCCTAATCCAGTAATCATAGGAGAAATAGCAATGCGAAGGACATGTTTACCCATTATTACCTTTTCATGAATCCCTCTCGTCCTTGCAAAGAGAACATAAGACTCTTGTAAATTTTCAAGAACGCTTGCACGTAACAGACGAGTATATAATGCTATTAAAGGGAATGCCAATGTAAGAGAAGGTAGAATTAAATGTTTCCATGTTCCAGTACCTTCTACCGGGAACAAGTCTAATTTTACTGAAAAGAAAAATATGAATAAATATCCGAGCCAAAATGATGGAATAGATGCACCAATGAAAGAGAGGAGTCGACTAAAATGGTCAATTCCACTGTTTTTCTTAACTCCTGCTAAAAAACCAATGGGCACACTTACTATTATTGCAATCAAGAGACTGCCTAAGGTTAACTGAACAGTTGCTGAAATACGGGAAGATATCTCTTCCCATACTGGCTTATTCGTAACATAAGATATGCCAAAATCAAATTGACATATCTTAATTACAGCGTTCACATATTGAATAAGGAGAGGTTGATCTAATCCGAACTCCTGTCTTTTTTGAGCCAAAAGTTCTTCTGTTGGCTGGATATTAATTGCAGCTAAGTACGCTTCAGCAGGATCTACTGGTGATAGGTGGATCATTCCAAATGTCAGCAGAGTAGATATTAAAAAAATTGGAATAATAGTTATTATTCGTTTCAAAATATAAGTACCCATTAGAAAAACCCCTGTCGCTTACTCCTCGATACTAATACCTGTAAAAGGATGTTCATCCCTATTAGCAGGGAATGTAAAATTAGAAACACCTTTTTGATAGATTGCAATTTGCTTAATATAAGAAATCGGTACAATTGCACCTTGCTCTTGTAATGAACCTAAAATGGATGTGTATAGTTCCTGACGCTCATTTTCGTCAGTTGATTGTTGGACAGCAGCAATTTGGTTCAACAACTCATCCTTGTTAGGATAAGATGATATAGCCTCTCTAAACCCAAATCCTTCTGTCGCAACTGCGTTTACGAAAGCATGTGGGTCATATGGAGCTCCCCAATTACTATAGAAATTCATATCAAAATCATTCTTATTAAATCTTTCGACTTGAGTAGGAAGTTCAACTCCGTTAATGTTTAATTTCACACCAATTTTCGCCCACTCAGATTGTAGTGCTTCGGCCATCGTCTTTTGAATGGATTCAGCAGAATTATACATTAGCTCGATTTCAAGTGATTTCCCGTCTTTTACACGAATATCTTTTCCTTCTGGTAGCTTCCATCCTGCATCATCTAATAATCGCTTTGCTTTGTTCAAATCATAATCAACTATGGTTGCATCAACATTTGAAGTGTAAGGGAAATTGTTTGCTAAGATATAGTCAGCCTTCTCTTCCAAACCAGATGTCACACCCTCGACGATTGCTTCCTTATTAAAGCCATAATGTAAAGCCTGACGAACTTGGATATCTGAAAGCGTCTCCCTATTCGTATTCATTACTAGTATTCTAGTTGCAACTGGTTCAGAAACACTACTCTCATAAGAGTCTGTAGAATTTAATTGATTAAAAGCATCTATATTAATAACACCTTCACCGTATATAAGGTCCAATTCACCCTTCTCAAAAGCTAATACACGTGTTTCCGCATCAGGAATGACTTTAACAGTAATTTTCTCAATATTAGGTAATTTCCCCCAATAGTTTTCGTTACGTTTGAAAGTCGCAAATTCATCTACTTTATATTCATCTAATACCCATGGACCTGTTCCAACTGGTTGTACTATACCTTTCGATGTGTCACCGTCTTCAGGAAAGCCTGCTTCTCCAAGGAATCGCACCGGGCGAACAACCGCTAATTCTTGAATAGTAGGGTAATAGGATTCTTTTAATGTAAATTTAAACGTATGTTCATCTATGACCTCTGTTTTATCAATTAACGAAATAAATCTTAACCAACTATGTCTTTCTCTGTGGTCTAAAATAGTATCAAAGTTCTTTTTCACAATCTCAGCATTGAAATTTGAGCCATCAGAAAATTTCACATCTTGACGTAAATTGAACACATACTCTTTTCCATCTTCAGAAATCTTCCAGGACTCTGCTAATTGTGGTTTTAACTCTCCTCCATCTTGGTAACTAACTAAAGTTTCAAAAATCATAGATTGAGCGAACAATTGAGATGGATTGTATACATGTGGATTCATTTCTCCTACATCTCTAGGCCAAGCAAAAGTAATCATATTGCTATTTTCACTTGGAGCATCTGAATTTTCACTCGTACAACCAAGTAAAATCATGGATAAAGTTAGAATCATTACAGAAATTTTTAAAAATCTTTTAGGTATTCGTTTTTTCATTAAACTTGCTCCCCTTTAGTTGAAAGTGATAACCATTATCAATGGTAATGTGGGTACATCTATTTGTCAATTTAATTTCATATTTTTCAGCAAAGAATCAAGTCTATTGATATTTTAATAATCAAGTATAGGGATGTGGTAAAAATTCAAGTGAGCTCTATCTCCTAATGTTTGAGCTTCAATAGATATAAAAATGATTATATCCCTCCATAAATACTCATTATATTTTATCGTTTCATTTGAAATAGATTTTATCTTGTTCGCAGTCATTGCTACTACGTATTACAAGAGTTCTGTAAGCGTGTACCTGAGAGAATGTGGTGAACATATAACACAAAAAAGCTTCTCAAAAGTTGGATCAACTTTTGAGAAGCCTCATTCATGTTTACCTTATGTTAGCATTTTGTTAGCAAATCACTTCAAAACCCTTATATATCAAGGGATTGAGCGGTCATTACATCATTCCGCCCATTCCACCCATGCCGCCCATGTCAGGCATGCCGCCGCCAGCGTTTTCTTCTGGGATGTCTGCTACTACTGCTTCGGTAGTTAGGAACATTGCAGATACGCTTGCTGCGTTTTGTAGTGCATAGCGGGTTACTTTTGTTGGGTCAACGATACCAGCTTCAAGCATGTTTACCCATGCGCCTGTTGCTGCGTTGAATCCGATGCCGATTTCTTCTTTTTTCAGGCGTTCTACGATGACAGATCCTTCTAGACCAGCGTTGTGCGCGATTTGGCGTACAGGCTCTTCGATTGCGCGAAGAACGATTTTAATACCAGTTGCTTCGTCGCCTTCTGCTTGGATTGCCGCTACTTTGTTGTAGATGTTTACAAGAGCAGTACCACCACCGGCTACGATTCCTTCTTCAACTGCAGCACGTGTGGAGTTTAGAGCATCTTCAATGCGAAGTTTGCGCTCTTTTAGTTCTGTTTCTGTCGCCGCTCCAACTTTGATTACAGCTACTCCACCAGCGATTTTAGCTAGGCGCTCTTGTAATTTTTCACGGTCGAATTCAGAAGTTGTATCTTCTAATTGTGCACGGATTTGGCCAACGCGAGCTTGGATCTCTTCTGTGTTGCCGTGTCCGTTTACAACAGTCGTGTTTTCTTTTGTTACAACGATTTTGTCAGCGCGTCCTAATTGGCTGATGTTCGCAGTTTTTAGGTCAAGACCTAGTTCTTCTGTGATCACTTCTCCGCCAGTTAGTACTGCGATGTCTTGAAGCATTGCTTTACGACGGTCACCGAATCCAGGAGCTTTAACCGCTACTGCATTGAATGTTCCACGTAATTTGTTCACTACTAATGTAGCCAACGCTTCGCCTTCTACGTCTTCTGCAATCAGTAACAACGGCTTACCTTGTTGTACTACTTGCTCAAGAACTGGAAGAATTTCTTGTATGTTCGTGATTTTCTTATCTGTGATTAACACATAAGGGTTTTCAAGAACAGCTTCCATTTTGTCGGAGTCTGTTACCATGTATGGAGATGCATATCCACGGTCGAATTGCATACCTTCTACTACTTCAAGCTCTGTAGTGAAGCCTTTGGACTCTTCAAGAGTGATAACGCCGTCGTTACCAACGCGCTCCATTGCTTCTGCAATCAATTGACCTACTTCTTCGTCTGCTGCAGAGATTGCTGCAACTTGAGCGATGGAAGCTTTGCCTTCGATTGGTTTAGAGATTGTTTTTAATTCTTCGATTGCAACCGCAACCGCTTTTTCGATTCCTTTACGAATCCCCATTGGGTTTGCACCAGCTGTAACGTTCTTTAATCCTTCGCGGATCATTGCTTGCGCAAGAACTGTTGCAGTTGTTGTACCGTCACCAGCAACGTCGTTTGTTTTGCTTGCAACTTCAGCTACAAGTTTCGCACCCATGTTTTCGAATGCGTCTTCTAGTTCGATTTCTTTTGCGATGGTTACACCGTCATTTGTGATTAGTGGAGAACCGAATTTCTTTTCAAGTACTACGTTACGTCCTTTTGGTCCTAATGTTACTTTCACTGCATCAGCTAGTTTGTCTACACCGCGAAGCATGGAGCGGCGGGCTTCTTCACTGAACTTAATTTCTTTTGCCATGATAGATAGACCTCCTCGTATAGTTGAAATTTATTTTGGTTACTGGTGGGTTGATTTTTGCTGCAGGTGTTCGCGTTCCGCGGGGAGTGTGCTTGAGCCTCCTCGCTGCGCTGTGGGGTCTCAAGCTACCGCTACCTCCCGCCGGAGTCTCACACCTTCCGCTGCAATCAACCAGTTTGAAATTTTATAAGGGAATGCGGTGACTTTGCCTCAAGCCTTGCCGCTTTGATGATTGAATTATTTGCTTACTACTGCTAGTACGTCTGTTTCTTTTAGGATTAGAAGTTCTTTTCCTTCGAATTTCACTTCAGTTCCTGCGTATTTGGAGAAGATTACGCTGTCGCCAGCTGCTACTTCTAGTGCTACGCGCTCGCCGCTTTCTAGTACGCGACCAGATCCTACTGCTACTACTTTACCTTCTTGAGGTTTTTCTTTCGCAGAGTCCGGTAATACGATACCACTTGCCGTTTTTTCTTCTGATTGAACAAGCTCAATTACAATGCGATCACCTAATGGCTTTAACATGAAAACAACCTCCTTGGTTTCATATGTAATGTTTTATTATTTATTAGCACTCTTATCACTTGAGTGCTAACACAATTATTATAATAATGAATCTGCTTCTGTTTTGCAAGTATCTTTATCTAAATTTTTTTCGACTTGGAACCCTTTTCATTCTCTACATGTGTCGGGTGGTTTAAACGTGTCGAATAAAGATTCTTTTCGTAAAATCAGCGCATTCAGGGAAACCTTATCGTTATAAGGACATATAGATTATATGGTACAATACGAAAAGTGAATAATGGTTTAAGAGGAGCTTATTATGACGAAAAAATATTGGTTAGTCATTATTACATATGTCCTGATGCAGCTTTCCGGATTGCTTGGGTACCCTCTCTTGATCGCACTCGGCGTCGGGGAAGGAATGGAGCGTGCCAGCAGGGAAGCTTATCTGATTGGTGTATGGGCGTTTATCAGTTTTACAATCGGATTGGCCATCGTTACCTGGATACTCCGTAATGAATGGACCAAGGGCGACTTCCGAGGCGAAACGGCCTCCATCCCCAAAACCGTTCTTTGGTCGGCTGTCGGTTTCCCACTAGCACTGATTGGGCAGGCAGTCGCTGCACAGATTCAGCTGCAGGTTTTCGGCATTCAGCCGGGATCTGAGAATACACAGGAAATCATGGGATTTGTCACGGCATTCCCGGTCATGATTTTCGCGGTGGCTGTGGCTGGGCCTATCTTAGAGGAAATCATTTTCCGGAAGATCATTTTTGGTGCCATCTATAAGAAATTTAATTTTGCGATTGCACTGACAGTTAGTTCGCTACTTTTTGCCGTGGTCCATCAAGATTTCAAGCATCTGCTCATATATTTTGTAATGGGAGGCATTTTCGCTTTCCTTTATGTAAAAACAAATCGCATCATCGTTCCGATCATCGCCCACGTTGCCATGAACTCGTTTGTGGTCATCGTGCAATATGTGTTCCGTGATCGCATTGAAGAAATGATGCGTCAAATGGAAGAGATGCAACAAAACGTATCCAACTTCATTTCGTTCTTTTAAACAGCTCTCCGCTAGAGTTGAACTTACCTGGAGGATTTGCACATGAAAATAACACCGTTACGAATGGTCTTCTTCTATGCGATTATGGGCAGTTTGTTTTTATATCTGGCTATCGTCTCTGTGAAGGATACCATCTGGCACTGGCACACGATCCTGTTGATGCTCATTGCCACGTTTGACTTTGGCGTTGCCATCCGGTCCTATTTCCTACATCAAAAGATAAAAGAAATGCAACAGAAGAAAAAGTGAGAACAGGCTCGTACCTATTGGGGGTGCGGGTCTTTTTTTGGGTCTTACTAGAAGTGGTTTTGGGTAATTAGGTGTTAGGTTTTACTAAAAGTGGGTTTGGGTAATTATGGGGGTTCTTTAGAGGGACCGACCGCGTAATGAAATGTGGCTGATTTCGTGAGAAAAGCATGGGAAAATACTCGTTTTAGCGCGCCTTCAAAAGCGTTCGGACATTTTGTTGGCTCGTTCGGACATTTTCTTCGTTCATTAGCAGGGTGTTTGGACAATTGGAGGGCATGTTCGGTCAACTTTTCGATACCTTTGGACACCCCGAAATTTGGTTCGGACATTTCCTTGAAATCTTTGGACAACTTTCCGAAAACTTCGGACAAGATTGTAAAATCTTTGGACAAGAACGTAAAATCTTCGGACATTTCATCTCTTGACTACCTGCCACCTTCCCTACCACCAAAACAAAACAGGCTCGTACCCCTCAATAAGGTACGAGCCTGTCCTCTAATTATCCATCTTCTCTTCCTGCTCCATCAACGCTTCCGCTTTCTTTGCTTTTCGATAAGCAATGCGGGAAATCACAATGCTGATCTCATACAAGATGAAGAGCGGGACCGTTACCATCAGATGCGACAAGAGCTCTGGCGGTGTGATCAAGGCACCGACAACAAGTAGCCCGAAGTAGGCGTACTTGCGGATCTTCACCATAAAGTCCGGGGTGATGATCCCAAGTCTTGTTAAGAACATCACAATAACCGGCATTTGAAACAGGATGCCGAATGGGATGGTCAGCTGGAAGAGGAACTGAAAGTATTCATTTATTCCGATAACCTGATTGATCTCGAGGCGTTCTGCCAGCCTATTCATGAAATCCACAACAAATGGAAACAGGATGTAATAGGAGAAAGCCAGACCGCTTAGAAATAAGATAATCGAGATTGGGATATAGCTTAACGTAACGCGGCGTTCCCTTTCATACAAGCCGGGGCTGATGAAGGCCCATAGCTGGTAGAGAATGACGGGGAACGTCAGGATAAATGCAATCAAAAAGGCGAATTGCATGAAAATCTTGATGGAATCTGTCATGCGAAAGGCGTTCATGACGAGGTCTTTCGCTTGATCTGTTTGCTGTAAATAGACAATGATCGGTTCGGCTAGGAAAAAGCCGCCGATTGCCGAAACGAAAAAGAAGGATGCTATGATGATGATTCTTTTTCGGAGCTCGCCTATATGGTCATACACCGACATTTCTCTATCTAGCATATATGTTCATCCTTACATTACTTCGTTTCTTCTTTTTTCTCTTTATCGTCGTCATCGGCCAATCCTTTTGTTGCGTTTTTGAATTCACGCAATGTGTTCCCTGCTGCTTTACCGAGTTGAGGTAACTTGCTTGGTCCGAAGATTAATAGTGCTACAAATACAATAAGTAAGAGGCTTCCCATTCCTAATCCACCTGGCATATTGTTTGCCACCTCCTTGAAATATACTCATTCTACTACTTTTTCACTCGCTTGGATAGTGCTTGAGAAAATATACCAATGACTGCAGTTCCACCGCCAAATCGATATGATGGATGCGAATCTCTTCCGGTACATTGATACGTGCCGGTGTAAAGTTCAGTATGCCCTTTACGCCCTTTTCTACTAGTCTATCCGCTATTGGCTGTGCTACCGGAGCCGGAACCGTCAAGATGGCTACCGTTACATTCTCAGGCATTTGTTCTTCAATATCGTCTAAATGATAAACAGGGACTCCCCCGATTTCCGAGCCGATCTTGGACTCGTCCACATCAAAGGCCATCACTATTTTCGTATTATTGTTTTTCATAAAATTATAATGTAGGAAGGCGGTTCCTAAATTACCTACACCTATTAGAGTAACATATGTCAATTCATCTTGGTCGAGCGTTTTCCTGAAAAAAGTTAACAAATATTGAACATTATATCCATATCCCTTTTTCCCCAGTGCACCGAAGTAGCTGAAGTCCCGGCGGATCGTCGCACTATCGACCTTGACCGCTTCACTCAGCTCTGCGGATGATACGCGTTGCTTGCCGGACGAGTGCAAGTTCTGGATGAAACGATAATACAGCGGCAGGCGCTTAGCTGTTGCTTGTGGAATTTTCAGTTGTTCGTTATTCATTGTACTCCCCCATTTGTCGAACCTGTTTGCTCCTCTATTCTACCACGGAACGAAAACGATTACATTTCTATGTCTATATTAAATATGAAGTCATTACAGTCACCTTCTGTTGATTGGAGTGCAAGGTGTGAGACCCCTACGGGAGGTTAGCGGTAGGTTGAGACCCCTGAAGCGTTGTGAGGAGGCTCAAGCAGCGCCCTTAGGATAAGCGAACACCTGGAACGGAAATCAACAGAAAGTAAACGAGAAATACCCAAAATCTTGATGTAAACCCCAAAGAAAGATACACTTAACCTAGAATTACTCGAGGTGAAGATGATGATTATTTTACAGGTAAATCAGTTGACCAAATATTTCGGCGCTGACCTTATTTTATCGAATATAAAACTAGAAGTACAATCGAAAGATCGTATTGCCCTTGTGGGGCGTAATGGGGCCGGTAAATCCACCCTATTAAAAATCATATCCAATCAGTTGTCCTTTGATTCAGGAGACTTGATTAAACCTAAAGGTGTGTCGATCGGCTATCTCGCACAGGACACCGGCTTACAGACTGAGCGCTCGATCTGGAACGAGATGCTGACAGTATTCTCCGGCCTTCGCGAACTCGAAACCCAGATGCGCACACTTGAGGCAAAAATGGGCGATCCCGCTTACTTTGAAGATGAAGTCGTTTATGCTCGCATCCTCAAAGAATACGACGAGGTCCAGGAAGCATTCAAGCAACAGGGCGGCTTTCAGTACGAAGCCGACATCCGCTCCGTCCTGCACGGCCTGCGATTTTCCGAATACGATTACGAAACGCCCATTGAAACGTTAAGCGGTGGACAACGGACCCGCCTGGCGCTGGCAAAATTACTTTTAACCAAGCCAGACCTCCTCATCCTCGATGAGCCGACCAACCATTTGGACATCGATACGCTATCGTGGCTGGAGAACTACCTTCAAGGCTACCCTGGTGCGTTGCTAATCGTTTCCCATGACCGCTATTTCTTGGACAAGGTCGTGAACATTGTGTATGAAATTTCGCGTAAGCAATCCGCTAAGTTCATTGGGAACTATAGTAAGTATCTAGAGCAGAAGGCTGAACAATATGAGCGCGAGATGAAAATGTTTGAAAAGCAGCAGGACGAGATCGCCAAGCTGCAAGATTTTGTGGCAAAGAACCTTGCGCGTGCTTCTACTACCAAGCGTGCCCAAAGCCGTCGTAAGCAGCTGGAGAAAATGGACGTGATGGACCGCCCGAAAGGCGATGAGAAATCTGCCTCCATTATGTTCGACATTGACCGCCAAAGCGGAAATGATGTCCTTAAAGCAAGAGATCTAGCGGTTTCCTATGATACGACTCCCGTCTTCCGTCATGTCGACTTTTCGATGAGCCGAGGCGACAGTGTCGCACTTGTTGGGCCTAACGGAATCGGGAAATCGACCTTACTTAAGACGCTTGTTGGGAAATTAAAGCCGCTTGAGGGAACTTTCTCCTTTGGAGCGAATGTGTCGATCAGCTACTACGATCAGCAACAGGCAGACCTTACCTCCAATAAGACGGTCTTAGCAGAACTTTGGGATGAATATCCTCAGAAGATGGAGAAGGAGATACGGACCGTTCTAGGAAACTTTTTATTTTCCGGTGATGACGTGCTGAAGCCTGTATCCACATTGAGCGGAGGCGAAAAGGCGCGGCTTGCCCTTTCCAAACTGATGATGGAACGATCCAATGTCCTGATCCTGGACGAGCCTACCAACCACTTGGACCTGGACAGCAAGGAAATCCTGGAGAATGCCCTTATCGATTATCCTGGAACCATCCTTTTTGTTTCCCATGACCGTTATTTCATCAACCGCTTGGCGACGAAAGTGTATGAGTTGAGTACGATTGGTGCGACAGAGTACCTCGGCGACTACGACTATTATGTGGAGAAAAAAGAAGAGGCGTTGGAGCTTGAGCGTTTAGAAGCAGAGGCTGGGAGTTCAAAAGGTTCTAAGGTCACTTCGGCCGTAGCTACTGAGGCGCCAGAAAAAATGAGTTACGAACAGGAAAAAGAAGCAAAGCGTCTCGAACGCCAGCGTAAACGCCGCGTTGAAGAGATCGAAAAAGAGATGGAAGAGCTGGAACAGAAAATCGAGCATAACGAAAGCGAACTCTGTCTGCCCGAGGTCTATCAGGATCATGAAAAAGTGCTCGAGCTGAACACCGCGAACGAAGCATTTCAGGAGAGGCTTCTTGCCTTGATGGAGGAATGGGAAGAGCTTGTCTAAGTTTGCTAGGGGGATTGGATGAATAAGACTTTTTCAGTCATTTTATTGCTTGTCATTATTATCAATACAATCAGATACTTGTACTATATCTTTACCGGCCCGGTTGAAGCTTACTTTTTCGTGATGCTGGCTATCAATTTTGCGGGACTAGGACTAGGAATTTATTATTTGTTTTTCCAGAAGAAACAGAAAAGAGGAAGGGGGTAAATCCCTTTCCTCTTTTTGTTAGCAATAACTACCTTGTTGCCCCAGGCACAGTGGACGCTTTTCTAAGCATGCCCCAGTTCGGCAGGTACGCCAATAAGGCAACTCCCACCAGCATCAGAAAATTAACCCCAAGCTTCCACCCTTCCATATTTACCAAAACATCTATAAGGAAGGACCTTGTATATGGCAGGATGATGATAATAGCCAACGCTGCCAATGTTCCAAAACCTCCAATGAGGCCAAATCGATAGAAGGTGGAGCCTAAAAGGAAGCCAAGTGATAATAATAGGAAACAGATGGTCAGATCAACTAGAAGTTGGTTATACCATGTGTTCGCAAGCGTCGTGGCCTGCACGGTGTGGTAGGTTAAAAATCGCCCACTTGTGCTGGCTTGCACCAGGCTATTGAAGATTCCTTGGACGAAGACGTGGACGATGGAAAACACCGCTGCCACCCCCGCGCAATAAATGAGGACGCTGAGCAAGTATTGCGTTCTCGTCGCACCAAACTTGATGCAGTAAGGGAACGTCTCTTTTGTCGTTAAAAAGCCCGTGATTCCGCAGAAAATATAGATGGCCATGCTGGTCGTCACAATCATTCGTGTATCAAACGAAAGCACAATGATGAACATGGCGGTCAGACTGAGAATCAGGATGGACCAGAACACCATGAACGAGTAGCGAATATCCACTGCTAAATAGTAAAGTACTGCTTTCATTTCGTTAAGCATGCTTTTGGCCTCCTTTCGACTCTTCTTCTGTCATATACACCATTAATTGTTGAATGGAGCTGCGATCTGCATCCAGGTTATGAGCAGCCGCTTCTTCCACTGTCAGCCTTTCGCCAAACAACGTTGCGGTCTTCCTTCCTGCAAGTACCGACTCATGCAATACTCGCTTGCCTTGAGCGAATTCATCTACCGCTTCCCTTTTTCCCGATACCGTTATGCTTGAGTCCATAAGTTCTTCTGTGGACTTGTGGAAAACCACTTCCCCGCTCCTCAATAAGATTACTTCTTCGAATAAGTTGCTCACTTCGTCGATCAGATGAGTGGATAAGATGATGGTTCGCGGATATTCCTCATATTCCTCTAACAGCACTTCATAGAACTTAAACCTGGCTGCTGCATCAAGTCCGATATACGGTTCATCTAGGATGGTGATTTTCGCCCTGCTGGCAAGCCCGATGGTAATGCCAAGCGAGGATTCCATCCCTTTGGATAAGCCTTTCGTTTTGAGGGAGGGGTCCAGGTTGAAGGTTGTGAGCAACGCATTAGCTGTGTCCCAGGACCAGTTAGGGTAAAAGAGGGACGCCACTTTCAGGATATCCTTGATTTTTAAGCGCTTGATGAAGTTATTGCTCTCGTTTACCAAACAAATGTCTTTCGTGATCTGCCTGTTGTTAAATGGATTCTGACCATTTATAAGAATTTCTCCAGACGAAGGAAGCGCATGCCCTGCCAGTAGCTGCATCAATGTGGTTTTACCAGCCCCATTCCGTCCAAGCAGACCGTAGATTTTGTTTTCTTCTAGCGTAAGCGTCAGGTCATCCACTGCTTTTTTCACGCCAAAGTTTTTAGACACGTTTCTCAGCTCTACTCTCATTGCCCTTCCCCCTTGCGTATAAAGTCAGTCAATTCCTCTTCACTGATCCCAAGCTTCCCCGCTTCCTTTTTTAAAGGAACGATAAAGTCTTTGAAAAATGCCGCTTTCCTTTTTGTAAGGATGATTTCCTTAGCTCCCTCTGCAACAAACATTCCGACCCCTCTTTTCTTAAATAAGATTTCCTGATCTACCAACTGATTGATTCCCTTAGCTGCTGTTGCTGGGTTGATCTGATAGTATTTCGCAAATTCGTTAGTGGATGGCACCCGCTCCCCCTCCTGCATGCTGCCTTCTAAGATGCCGCTCTCGATCAGTTCGGCCACCTGCTGGAAAATGGGTATATCACTATTAAGATTAAATTCCACGTATTCACCTACTTTGATTTACTTGTTTTATATTAGCGGTGCTTGTTATTTGGTTAATTACTTATGTAACTAACTATATAAGTAAAAGAGTTGGAAGTCAATGGTATTTAGAAATTTTTCCAAGAGGAAATATTCTCATAAGTTATCCCCGTTTTCTTCCTCACGCGCATTTTGTCGAACAAAAAAGGTATCTTGCTGAAGCTTGTCGATTAGCCCCACTTACCCACAGGTTTATGCACATATCCACCCTTGTTTTATAAGTTATCAAGATAATTATTCACACTATCCACAAAATCACACAAAGTTATCCACACTTTTTATTCACATTTCGGAGGTTTATTTTAGTGGATATTTGGGTAAATATCCACATTTAATCCACAGTTGTGTGGATAACACTTTCCATTGCACATAACCCCCCTTCAAACGCAAGCACAAAAAAAGCCTTCCAACTGCACAAAGTCAGTTAAAAGGCTTCTCAATATCCAAACCCGGATTGGCATTCAAGTCCATTCCAGATCGCTTTCCTAGTCTATACATCACACTACCTGCCGTTGCTATCATGGCAGCGTTGTCCGTACACAGGGATAATGGTGGAATCACCAGATTCTTCCCTTCTTTATCCACAGCATCCTGCAGGGCCGCACGCAAGCCCTTGTTCGCCGCTACTCCACCTGCCAGCAACACTTGGTTCACGCCATATTCCTTCATCGCACGGATCGTCTTTCCAACCAACACCTCTATCACGCTTTCCTGAAAGCTTGCCGCAAGATCCTCGGGGATGATTTCTTCCCCCTTTTGCTTGGCATTGTGTAACGTGTTGATAACAGCTGATTTCAATCCTGAGAAACTGAAATCATAGGAGTCCTCTTCCAGCCACGCTCTTGGCAGCTTGATAGAAGGTGACCCCTCCGCAGCCATACGATCGATGTGAGGACCGCCTGGATAAGGTAGCTGAAGGGTGCGCGCAACCTTGTCATAGGCTTCTCCAACGGCGTCATCACGCGTTTCCCCGATTACCTCAAAGGAACCGTGCTCTTTCATGTACACAAGCTCTGTATGTCCACCTGACACCACAAGCGCAAGCAACGGGAAGTCAAGGTCTGCCACAAGTTGGTTGGCATAGATATGGCCTGCAATGTGATGAACCCCGACGAGTGGCTTCTGGTGAGCGAACGCCAGCGCCTTCGCTGCATTCACACCAATCAACAGCGCACCAACAAGTCCCGGTCCTTCTGTCACTGCGATGGCATCTAAGTCTGCCATGGTCACACCGCCCTGTTCCAATGCTTCCTCTAATACCACTGTCATCTGCTCGACATGATGACGTGAAGCGATTTCCGGCACAACCCCGCCAAAACGTTGATGGCTCTCTATTTGCGAGGAAACGATATTTGCCACGATCTCTTTTCCATTCTTAATTATCGCCACCGCCGTCTCATCACAGCTCGTTTCAATCCCTAATATAAGTTCGTCTTTTTCATCGATTGTTTTCATATATTCACCCACATCACTAGTGCATCTTCGTTATTATCCACATAGTATTTTTTTCGGATGCCTCCGTTTTGGAAGCCGTGTTTGCGATAGAGCGACTGTGCCACTACATTCGAAACCCTCACTTCCAGCGAAACGGTGGTGGCTCCGACCATTTTACAATATTCCATTGCTTTTCCGAGTAAAAGATCGCCAAGTTTTCGTCCCCTGCATGCTGGGTCTACAGCGATATTGGTAATTTGCGCTTCCCCCATGACAATCCAGATCCCACAATAGCCGATTACCCGTTCGGCTTCTTTCATCACGAGGTAATGGGCATAGGGATTGTTGGTCAGTTCATAATAGAAGGCATCCTTTGTCCATGGTGTGGCAAAAGAATGAAGCTCCACCCGATGTACCCCTTCAATATCATAAACCGTCATTTTTGAGATTCCTATCATTGTATTCATTCCGCTCACCTATTTTTCTTTACTTTCCAGCCATTTCGCCTCTGCTTCTGCAAGCCTTGTATAGTTCGGCACGAAGGAATGGGCATCTTCTGCCTCCCTTTTCAAGCCAAGAAAAGCCAGCTCACTAGGTCTTGGGTTATTTTCGCTGACCTGAGCAAAATGAGCCAGTTCCCCAAGGTACTCTATGATGGTTTCCTTATGAAGGTGCACGTCATTCCCGATGAACAATACCGGCTCTTGTCTTTCTTTTAACGCCTGCAGCCAGTCTACCATCAGGATGTTCACGTCCTCCATCTCCGTGATCAGCTCGTCCTCTTGGAAACGATAAAGCCCCGTATACACCTGACCACGTCTTGCGTCTTGCAAGGCACAGATACTTCCTTGAAAATAACGGCCATTCGCTGCCACAAGCTCCAAGCTGGAAATCCCAACAAGCGGAATCTTCAACGACCAAGCCAACGTCTTCGCAAGCGTCACACCGATCCTGACTCCCGTATAAGATCCTGGCCCTTTTCCCACCACAATCCGCTCAAGATCTGCAGGTTTCACATCACAATCCTGCATAAGCTTCTCTACTGCAGGCATTGCTCGCAGCGAGTGGTTCTTTTTCACATTTGTCACCAGTTCCCCAATTACTTTATCTTCCTCGACAATTGCTACCCCTAACACATAGGTGGATGTATCGATTGCTAATACTTTCGTCATTCCATTAACTCCTTACAAATAGCTTCATATCTTTCCCCTTTTGGCGTGAGCACGAGCTTCCGTTCATCGTCCCCATGGTGATAGATATAGATTTCCAACCGCTCATTCGGTAAAAATTCCTCGATCAGGTGTGCCCATTCCACCACCGTCACACCTTCTCCTTCAAAATAATCATCAAATCCAAGGTCCTCTTCACTGTCAGCCAAGCGGTACACATCCATATGGTAGAGCGGAAGGCGCCCTTGGTATTCCTTGATGATGGTGAAGGTAGGACTGTTTACATTCCTCTTGATCTCAAGCCCTTTTGCCAACCCTTTTGTAAAAGTGGTCTTCCCTGCGCCAAGATCACCTTCCAGCAGCAGGACCTCGCCGCCTCTCATCAATTTTCCTAGCGCCTCGGACTTTGCCATGGTCTCCTCGGCAGAATGTGTCATAAGCTCCACTTGCAACATATCATCCTACTCCTAACTTCTATTAAAATGATTATATCCTTCTTTTTTCAGCTTCTGCAGCCCTTCATCCGTCTTCAAGAATACTTGTCCCTGACCACCCTGGACGGAACCGATCTTGCTGATCGGTATACCGGATGCCATACATTTCTCATGCAAGGAATCCCAATCAGAAGCAGGAAGGGATCCTACCAACTCAAAATCTTCCCCGCCAGTCATGGCCCAACTGAAGGCCTTGTCCGCATCATAGTTCCGTAAATCATCACTTATAGGTATTGTTTCCTTATTTATCAAAATATCTACCTGGCTGGCTTCTGCAATCTCCAGAAGCTCACTTGCCAAGCCGTCACTCACATCGTTTAGGGAAACACGCTCATAGCGGCTCAAGATCCTTCCTAAGGCCACCTGAGGCTTGGGCTGTTGATGCTTCGTTACTAATGTTTGATATGCAACAGGCCTGTTATGTAAAAGGATATCCAATCCACCAGCCGAATCGCCCAATGAACCGGAGACAAACACCACATCGCCTTCCTTCGCATTAGAACGGAGCAGCCTTTTCCCCTTTTCCACTTTACCAATAACAAAAACACTTAACACCATCGTTTTGCCGGAAGTCGTGTCTCCACCGATCAAATCCATTTCATATTGATCGCCAAGCTGCTTCATGCCGTTATAGATTTCCTTCAGCTCATCGGGTTTCCAGCTTTTCGGGATGGTGATGGAAACGAGATAATACATCGGGTATCCACCCATCGCTGCCACATCACTGATGTTAGCGGCAAGTGCCTTAAAACCAATATCAAAGGGCGCCATCGTCTGTCTTGTAAAATGGACATCTTCCACCATCGTATCCACACACACGATTTTCTCATATCCATCCTCAAAAGAGACAATTGCCGCGTCATCACCGATCCCAATCACCATCTCTTCATGAAACAATCTAGCTGGCTGTATATCTTTTATAAAAGCAAACTCATCTGAAATGGACAATCTCTTCACTCCTTTGCTTCCGACTGCTACCCACTATTATAGCGAAAGGGACACTATAAAGAAAATAATTCTGCCAGGATATGCTTGATAAGGTTTAACACTCCCATAAAAAGGATATGGACAAGAGAACGCTTAAATTTAAAGGAGGAATAAATGAAATGGCATACACAGATCGTGAAGCTACAGAAGACAGAGTAGAACGTAAAGTAGAAAATATGGATCCAAGCAAGAAAGAACAGATCCTCGCCGACTTCGATACCTTCAAGAGCTATTTAAGTGAAAAAGTCTCCAAAGGGAAAAAAGTGGGGCTAGGAGAAGAACAGCTTGCTGTTGCAGCTGAAAAAGTAGGAGATTACCTAGCGAAGCATGAGGACCCAAGAAATAGTGAAGAAAAGCTTCTTCAGGAACTCTGGAAAGTCGGCGACAAAGACGAGCGCCACAAACTTGCGCACATGCTAGTCAAACTAGTAGATTAATCGTAGGAAATACACCCTACACTTTGATAAAACATATCTAAACATCCTGCCACCTCTAGAGGTGGCTTTTTTGTGGGTAATATTTCCTTAATAAAAATATAATGAAAAAGAAGGAATTTGTCATAATTTATAGAATATTTAAACTTGGTTGCCGATATATAATCTATAGGGGGCAAATACTATCTTAGGAGGGAAATCAATGCGCTTTACTAGTTTTTTCTTTTTTCTCATCATGGCTGTAGCATTAACAGGTTGTAACAACGGAGGAGTAGAAGCCGAAACCGAAGAGGCAGTAGGCTTAGAGTACACCTTTGAAAAAGATGGACAAGAATTTGAGATTATTCACGTGTACCAGTTGTATGAAGCATTCTATGCAGAAGGACTTAAAGGGGAAGAAGCAACTGAACTGTACACTTCAAGCATCCTTGATGAGGTTGCGGATAGATGTTACAAGGGCGGAGAATTTGAACAGAAGACAGACTATGTTCTTGCTCCACCAAAGAACAGAATCGCTGTTCAGGATAACCTAAAGAGAATGGACACTCGCAAGATCAATGCTGCCATCAAAGATTCTTTAACAAAATCGTCCAATGAGCTTCCACTAGAAGGTAGCAAAACCACTGTATGTGTATTCCCGACAGACAACAACGCACCGGCAACCTTTGTAACTGCAGGTATAGGCCAAATTGTTGTTTTCTTTGACCGCAACACGACAGACAACATTCTTAAAGCAGGTGTAGCTAACAAGTATCATCACAGCTACTGGATGGATAACCACTATAACGGCGAAACATTCACCGTTTTGGACAACCTTGTAATCGAAGGAAAAGGAACTATGTTCCAAAAGCTTGTATACCCTAACATCAACGTAGCACCTGTAGATGAAACATACAACAAAGATCTATGGTCAAGAATTGAAGGCGAATTGGAAAAGGAAGATGATAAAAAGGCACAAGAAATCTTCAAAGGTGGAAGAAACGGTCTACCTAGCCAATATGGATACAGCGAAAGCTACAAAATGGTTCAGTCCTATGTAGACGCAAATGATGGGGCATCCATTGAAGATTGGTCAGCTGCCACTTCCGAAGAAATCCTTGAAGCGCATAAAGCTAATTATAATTAATAAATAGGTTGCAGGTAGAAGGTAGTTGGAATGGAGCCTCGTTGGTGGGGGCTTCATTTTTTTGGGGGCTTTGGAACCACCACAAGAGGTGTTCGGTCGTCATTGAGGACGTATGGAACCACCACATGCGGAAATATGAGGTGTTCGGTCGTCATTGAGGGTGTATGGAACCACCACAAGCCGAAATATGAGATGTTCAGTCGTCATTGAGGGTGTATGGAACCACCACAAGCCGTATTATGAGGTGTTCAGTCGTCATTGAGGGTGTATGGAACCACCACAAGCCGTATTATGAGGTGTTCAGTCGTCATTGAGGGTGTATGGAACCACCACAAGCCGAATTATGAGGTGTTCAGTCGTCATTGAGGGTGTATGGAACCACCACAAGCCGAATTATGAGGTGTTCAGTCGTCATTGAGAGCGTTTGGAACCACCACACGCGGAATTATGAGATGTTCAGTCGTCATTGAGGGCGTTTGGAACCACCACACGCGGAATTATGAGATGTTCAGTCGTCATTGAGGGTGTATGGAACCACCACATGCGGAAATATGAGGTGTTCAGTTGTCATTGAGGGTGTATGGGGCCACCATAAGTGCAAAAATGAATGGTTCAGTCGTCAAAAAGTCATAAAAAAAGACAAAAAAAATAACGAAACCTAGTTTCGCATTTTAAAAGAATGGCGGTCCCGACCGGGATCGAACCGGCGATCTCCTGCGTGACAGGCAGGCATGTTAACCGCTACACCACGGGACCTTATTTGGTTGCGGGGACAGGATTTGAACCTGCGACCTTCGGGTTATGAGCCCGACGAGCTACCAGACTGCTCCACCCCGCGACAATAATATATGCTATTTTTACAAAAGCACTTGCCTGGCAACGTCCTACTCTCACAGGGGGAGATCCCCCAACTACCATCGGCGCTGAAGAGCTTAACTTCCGTGTTCGGTATGGGAACGGGTGTGACCTCTTCGCCATCATTACCAGACATATACTATTGTAAAATAACTAAGTAGAAAAATCAAGAAGTTTTTCAACTTTCTTGTTCCTTCAAAACTAGATAATGTGTTCGTATCAAGATATTCATATCGTTCACTTATTTCAATTGTTGGGTTAAGTCCTCGATCGATTAGTATTCGTCAGCTCCACATGTCGCCATGCTTCCACCTCGAACCTATCTACCTGATCATCTTTCAGGGATCTTACTTACCGAAGTAAAAGGAAATCTCATCTTGAGGGGGGCTTCATGCTTAGATGCTTTCAGCACTTATCCCGTCCGCACGTAGCTACCCAGCTATGCCTTTGGCAAGACAACTGGTACACCAGCGGTGCGTCCATCCCGGTCCTCTCGTACTAAGGACAGCTCCTCTCAAATTTCCTGCGCCCACGACGGATAGGGACCGAACTGTCTCACGACGTTCTGAACCCAGCTCGCGTACCGCTTTAATGGGCGAACAGCCCAACCCTTGGGACCGACTACAGCCCCAGGATGCGATGAGCCGACATCGAGGTGCCAAACCTCCCCGTCGATGTGGACTCTTGGGGGAGATAAGCCTGTTATCCCCGGGGTAGCTTTTATCCGTTGAGCGATGGCCCTTCCATGCGGAACCACCGGATCACTAAGCCCGACTTTCGTCCCTGCTCGACTTGTAGGTCTCGCAGTCAAGCTCCCTTGTGCCTTTACACTCTGCGAATGATTTCCAACCATTCTGAGGGAACCTTTGGGCGCCTCCGTTACTCTTTAGGAGGCGACCGCCCCAGTCAAACTGCCCACCTGACACTGTCTCCCAGCCCGATAAGGGCTGCGGGTTAGAATTTCAATACAGCCAGGGTAGTATCCCACCGACGCCTCCACCGAAGCTAGCGCTCCGGCTTCTCAGGCTCCTACCTATCCTGTACAAGCTGTACCAAAATTCAATATCAGGCTACAGTAAAGCTCCACGGGGTCTTTCCGTCCTGTCGCGGGTAACCTGCATCTTCACAGGTACTATAATTTCACCGAGTCTCTGGTTGAGACAGTGCCCAGATCGTTACGCCTTTCGTGCGGGTCGGAACTTACCCGACAAGGAATTTCGCTACCTTAGGACCGTTATAGTTACGGCCGCCGTTTACTGGGGCTTCGGTTCAAAGCTTCGCTTGCGCTAACCTCTCCCCTTAACCTTCCAGCACCGGGCAGGCGTCAGCCCCTATACTTCGCCTTACGGCTTCGCAGAGACCTGTGTTTTTGCTAAACAGTCGCCTGGGCCTATTCACTGCGGCTCTCTCGGGCTTTAACACCCTAACAGAGCACCCCTTCTCCCGAAGTTACGGGGTCATTTTGCCGAGTTCCTTAACCAGAGTTCTCTCGCTCACCTTAGGATTCTCTCCTCGCCTACCTGTGTCGGTTTGCGGTACGGGCACCATACTCCTCGCTAGAGGCTTTTCTTGGCAGTGTGAAATCAGGAACTTCGGTACTATATTTCCCTCGCTATCACAGCTCAGCCTTAATGAGAAGCGGATTTGCCTACTTCTCAGCCTTACTGCTTAGACGCGCATATCCAACAGCGCGCTTACCCTATCCTTCTGCGTCCCCCCATTGCTCAAACGGAGTGGAGGTGGTACAGGAATATCAACCTGTTATCCATCGCCTACGCCTTTCGGCCTCGGCTTAGGTCCCGACTAACCCTGAGCGGACGAGCCTTCCTCAGGAAACCTTAGGCATTCGGTGGAAGGGATTCTCACCCTTCTTTCGCTACTCATACCGGCATTCTCACTTCTAAGCGCTCCACCAGTCCTTACGGTCTAGCTTCAACGCCCTTAGAACGCTCTCCTACCACTGTTCGTAAGAACAGTCCGCAGCTTCGGTGATACGTTTAGCCCCGGTACATTTTCGGCGCAGAGTCACTCGACCAGTGAGCTATTACGCACTCTTTAAATGGTGGCTGCTTCTAAGCCAACATCCTGGTTGTCTAAGCAACTCCACATCCTTTTCCACTTAACGTATACTTGGGGACCTTAGCTGGCGGTCTGGGCTGTTTCCCTCTTGACTACGGATCTTATCACTCGCAGTCTGACTCCCATGGATAAGTCTTTGGCATTCGGAGTTTGACTGAATTCGGTAATCCGATGAGGACCCCTAGTCCAATCAGTGCTCTACCTCCAAGACTCTAACACATGAGGCTAGCCCTAAAGCTATTTCGGAGAGAACCAGCTATCTCCAGGTTCGATTGGCATTTCACCCCTACCCACACCTCATCCGCTCACTTTTCAACGTGAGTCGGTTCGGGCCTCCATTCAGTGTTACCTGAACTTCACCCTGGACATGGGTAGATCACCTGGTTTCGGGTCTACGACCACGTACTCATTCGCCCTATTCAGACTCGCTTTCGCTACGGCTCCGTCTCTTCGACTTAACCTTGCACGGGATCGTAACTCGCCGGTTCATTCTACAAAAGGCACGCTATCACCCATTAACGGGCTCTAACTACTTGTAGGCACACGGTTTCAGGATCTATTTCACTCCCCTTCCGGGGTGCTTTTCACCTTTCCCTCACGGTACTGGTTCACTATCGGTCACTAGGGAGTATTTAGCCTTGGGAGATGGTCCTCCCTGCTTCCGACGGGATTTCTCGTGTCCCGCCGTACTCAGGATCCACTCAGGAGGGAACGAAGTTTCAACTACAGGGTTTTTACCTTCTATGACGGACCTTTCCAGATCGCTTCATTTACCCCGTTCCTTTGTAACTCCATGTTGAGTGTCCTACAACCCCAAGAGGCAAGCCTCTTGGTTTGGGCTAATTCCGTTTCGCTCGCCGCTACTCAGGAAATCGCGTTTGCTTTCTCTTCCTCCGGGTACTAAGATGTTTCAGTTCCCCGGGTCTGCCTTCATTACCCTATGTATTCAGGTAAAGATACTGCTCCATTACGAGCAGTGGGTTTCCCCATTCGGAAATCTCCGGATCAAAGCTTACTTACAGCTCCCCGAAGCATATCGGTGTTAGTCCCGTCCTTCATCGGCTCCTAGTGCCAAGGCATCCACCGTGCGCCCTTAATAACTTAACCGTCGACCAAAATTGGTCATGTGTCGATATCAGCGATGATATCTATAAAGAAAATTACTAAGATGAACGATATTTTGTGAATATCTTGATATTAGTTACATTATCTAGTTTTCAAGGAACAACTATGACAATTCGTAAGAATTGCCTATTTAGAGAGAATGCTCTCTCAAAACTAAACAAAACAACAAGCGTACATTCCTTAGAAAGGAGGTGATCCAGCCGCACCTTCCGATACGGCTACCTTGTTACGACTTCACCCCAATCATCTGTCCCACCTTAGGCGGCTGGCTCCAAAAGGTTACCCCACCGACTTCGGGTGTTACAAACTCTCGTGGTGTGACGGGCGGTGTGTACAAGGCCCGGGAACGTATTCACCGCGGCATGCTGATCCGCGATTACTAGCGATTCCGGCTTCATGCAGGCGAGTTGCAGCCTGCAATCCGAACTGAGAACGGTTTTATGGGATTGGCTCGACCTCGCGGTTTTGCTGCCCTTTGTACCGTCCATTGTAGCACGTGTGTAGCCCAGGTCATAAGGGGCATGATGATTTGACGTCATCCCCACCTTCCTCCGGTTTGTCACCGGCAGTCACCTTAGAGTGCCCAACTGAATGCTGGCAACTAAGATCAAGGGTTGCGCTCGTTGCGGGACTTAACCCAACATCTCACGACACGAGCTGACGACAACCATGCACCACCTGTCACTCTGTCCCCCGAAGGGGAACGTCCTATCTCTAGGAGTGTCAGAGGATGTCAAGACCTGGTAAGGTTCTTCGCGTTGCTTCGAATTAAACCACATGCTCCACCGCTTGTGCGGGCCCCCGTCAATTCCTTTGAGTTTCAGTCTTGCGACCGTACTCCCCAGGCGGAGTGCTTAATGCGTTAGCTGCAGCACTAAAGGGCGGAAACCCTCTAACACTTAGCACTCATCGTTTACGGCGTGGACTACCAGGGTATCTAATCCTGTTTGCTCCCCACGCTTTCGCGCCTCAGTGTCAGTTACAGACCAGAAAGTCGCCTTCGCCACTGGTGTTCCTCCAAATCTCTACGCATTTCACCGCTACACTTGGAATTCCACTTTCCTCTTCTGCACTCAAGTCCCCCAGTTTCCAATGACCCTCCACGGTTGAGCCGTGGGCTTTCACATCAGACTTAAAGGACCACCTGCGCGCGCTTTACGCCCAATAATTCCGGACAACGCTTGCCACCTACGTATTACCGCGGCTGCTGGCACGTAGTTAGCCGTGGCTTTCTGGTTAGGTACCGTCAAGGTGCGAGCAGTTACTCTCGCACTTGTTCTTCCCTAACAACAGAGCTTTACGACCCGAAGGCCTTCATCGCTCACGCGGCGTTGCTCCATCAGACTTTCGTCCATTGTGGAAGATTCCCTACTGCTGCCTCCCGTAGGAGTCTGGGCCGTGTCTCAGTCCCAGTGTGGCCGATCACCCTCTCAGGTCGGCTACGCATCGTCGCCTTGGTGAGCCGTTACCTCACCAACTAGCTAATGCGCCGCGGGCCCATCTGTAAGTGATAGCCGAAACCATCTTTCAATAAAGAACCAGGAGGTTCCTTATATTATCCGGTATTAGCTCCGGTTTCCCGAAGTTATCCCAGTCTTACAGGCAGGTTGCCCACGTGTTACTCACCCGTCCGCCGCTGACCTTTCAAAAGCAAGCTTTTAAAAGGTCCGCTCGACTTGCATGTATTAGGCACGCCGCCAGCGTTCGTCCTGAGCCAGGATCAAACTCTCCAATAAAGAGTCTGAGCTTTTGCTCAAAATTTGCTAGCTTGTGTTACTTAAATCATTTTGTTAATCCCGTAGAATTAACGTTATGACGCTGTTGTTTTGTTTAGTTTTCAAAGATCATTCAATATTATGGAGCGGGTGATGGGAATCGAACCCACGACATCAGCTTGGAAGGCTGAGGTTTTACCATTAAACTACACCCGCATTATCTAGAAATCGGGAAGACAGGATTTGAACCTGCGACCCCTTGGTCCCAAACCAAGTGCTCTACCAAGCTGAGCTACTCCCCGTTCACTTTATAAATAATGGCGCGCCCGAGAGGACTCGAACCCCTAACCTTTTGATCCGTAGTCAAACGCTCTATCCAATTGAGCTACGGGCGCTTCGTAATAATGTTTATTTTCAATGTCGCTCTCAGAGGCGACTTAACTATAATATCAATTTCAGCGTTTCATGTCAACACTTTTTTGAAATTATTTTTTGGTGCGGCCGAGAAGAGTCGAACTTCCACGGGGTTGCCCCCACTAGGCCCTCAACCTAGCGCGTCTGCCATTCCGCCACGACCGCGAAAATGAATGGCTAGAAAATGTATGGTGCGGGTGAAGGGACTCGAACCCCCACGTCAAAGACACTAGATCCTAAGTCTAGCGCGTCTGCCAATTCCGCCACACCCGCATACATTTTATAAAGTTGGCTGGGCTAGCTGGATTCGAACCAACGCATGTCGCAGTCAAAGTGCGATGCCTTACCGCTTGGCTATAGCCCACTGATTATACTTCGTGAATCTATCTTCTTGGAGTAGCTACATGAGCTTACACCGCAGATATTATTTTGACTATTTCAGAAGGAAATAGGCGGAATAATATCGACACCAAAGTCCACGATGTTCTTAAATAGATAGAGGATAATGTCCCTCTGGTGGAGGATGACGGGATCGAACCGCCGACCCCCTGCTTGTAAGGCAGGTGCTCTCCCAGCTGAGCTAATCCTCCAGATTGGAAGTGGGCAGCAAAGCAATCTTGCTTTGCAACCCACTTAGTAGTGACCCGTACGGGATTCGAACCCGTGTTACCGCCGTGAAAGGGCGGTGTCTTAACCGCTTGACCAACGGGCCTTAAGAATGGCGGAGAAGGAGGGATTTGAACCCTCGCGCCGCTTACACGACCTACACCCTTAGCAGGGGCGCCTCTTCAGCCACTTGAGTACTTCTCCATTTATGGCTCCACCAGTAGGATTCGAACCTACGACCCTTCGGTTAACAGCCGAATGCTCTACCGCTGAGCTATGGTGGAATAATGCAAAAGGTTTCACTACGCATCTTATAACTTGCAGACGCCGAACGTCCCGATTTCGGGAAGCATTACAGTGAAGTTGCTCAATCGGTACGCTGTAGAATCTCAAGGGAGATTATTCGAGCGTGCTCTACCGCTGAGCTATGGTGGAATATTACTACGGTAATGAAATTGTTATGTCGATTTTCGTTCTTATTCGTCGCAACCGACTGTTTTAATTTTAATAAGATTGTACGAAAAAGTCAAGTTTTTTTGCAACAAAATGATATATCATCATAATTGTCATTTCGTCACTTTTTTAAAACAGCGACTAGAATAAAGTATCATATTTCATGGTCGTATGTCAACACGCTTTTCGATTTCTCTTAGCTTCCCTCTACATTTTCCACATCTATACTTGATTGTATTCACCCTTCTTACTCTTTTATATAATTGGTGACAGTCCTTGCATTCATATATACGGAAAGTTTTCGGCTTGGACTGCGGTGCCTCAATCGGTGTACAGAACCTTGGGGCTCCGACTTTTTTCAGCAGGGTGCGGAAATCCCGGTCTCGATGCTTATATCCTTTCCCTTGGATATGCAAGTGGTAATGACAGAGTTCATGTTTGATAATCCCTACAAGCTCGTCCATCCCTAACGCATCGTAGTATTTTTTGTTGATTTCGATGTTGCTTGTGGAGGTCAGGTATCTCCCTCCCGTTGTTTTCAAGCGGTGGTTGAATGATGCTGTATGTAGAAAAGGTCTATTAAAATAGGTCATAGATATTTCTTCTATTAGCTTCTGAAGATCCTTGTCTTCCATCTGTCCTCCCCCTTCCTTTGAACCCTCCCCATTATACTGCATACTATAGAATAAATTAAGTCATTTGTAGCCTTCGAGTTAAATGTAGAAGGAGGTACAGGAAGATGCCGTCTTGGTTTAGAAAGCAGATGCAACGCGCTTACCTGGAAAAGGATCGTTACCAAATCAAAATGTTGAATCAGTGTTGGTTTTTTTATTATAAGAAGAATGGCTAAAGCTAAACCCCGAGTTGCATGGAACATTGCGCTCGGGGTTCATTGTGTGCTGTATTTATACTTCCTGTTTTTGTGGTTGCAACATAGTCAAGGAGACACGTCCTTTGTTGACTTCCACACCGTCCACCCAAACGGTTACGATGTCCCCCACCGAGACAACATCGAGTGGGTGTTTTACAAACCGGTTGCTTAGCTTGGAGATATGGACCAGACCATCCTGCTTTACTCCGATATCAACGAATGCTCCGAAGTCGACTACATTACGGACCGTTCCTTCTAGCTCCATTCCTTTTTGCAGGTCTTCCATTTTCAAAACATCCTGTTTAAGAAGCGGAGTTGGCATATCATCGCGAGGATCACGCTCGGGTCTGATCAAGGAATCAATGATATCCTGAAGCGTGATAGGTCCGATATTTAAATCTTCCGCAAGCTTGGAAACATCTACGCCTTTAAGTGCTTCTTGGAGCTTGGCCGTTCCAATTTCTTTTTCGGAAGCCCCTAGCTGCTTTAAGAGTTTCTTTACGTCCGGATAGGTTTCGGGATGGATACCTGTTCTATCAAGCGGTTGTTTCCCGTCGATGATTCGAAGGAATCCGATACACTGTTCATAGGTTTTGGCACCAAGTCTAGGGATACCCTTCAGGTCTGCCCTACTGGCGAATTTGCCATCCTCTTCACGCTTTTTGACGATATTGTTGGTGACGGTCTTTGATAAGCCAGCAACATATTGAAGCAAAGAGGAAGATGCAGTGTTTACATTCACTCCTACTTGGTTTACCACTGTTTCGACTACGAAATTAAGGGATTCCGCCAGGCGCTTTTGAGCGACGTCATGCTGATATTGACCCACCCCTACTGATTTCGGATCTATTTTCACTAGTTCCGCCAACGGGTCTTGTAGTCGTCTGGCAATGGAAACGGCACTTCTCTCTTCTACTTGCAGATCCGGAAATTCCTCTCTTGCAAGATCAGAAGCGGAATAGACACTCGCTCCCGCTTCATTAACGATCAAGTAGGAGATGCTATTCCCGCTTTCTTTCATTACTTCTGCGATTAGCTGTTCTGTTTCACGGGATGCCGTACCATTACCTATTGCGATCACTTCGATTTTATAGGTAGCCAGCACATCGAGTAGCTTCCTGATAGCCTCTTCTCGCTTGTTTGCGCCAGTGTGCGGATAAATGACACTGATATGGAGCACTTTTCCAATCTCGTCCACTACCGCGAGCTTACATCCCGTTCGATATGCAGGGTCTACCCCCAATACAACTCGCCCTTTTAAAGGTGGTTGGAGCAAAAGGTTTCTCAGATTTTCGGAAAAGATATGGATAGCCTGTTCCTCGGCCTTTTCCGTTAACTCTTTTCTAATTTCACGCTCAATGGCCGGTTCAATCAATCGTTTGTAGCCGTCTTCAATCGCTTCCTTTACAAGAGGGGTTGCAATGGACGACTCCCTCTTTATCACTTGGCGATTTAAGTAATCAATCACCCTGTCTGTTGGAGCAGAGATGGAAAGTCGTAAAACATCCTCTTTTTCCCCACGGTTTACAGCCAGGATCCGGTGAGGAAGAATCCGAGATATGGCTTCTTCATACTCATAGTACATGGCGTAAACTTCTTTTTCGTCTTTTTCCGCTTTCTTTACTGTCGAAACGACCTTTCCTTGCTTAAAAGTAACGTCACGAATGTATTGGCGATAAGAAGGCTCATCTGAAAATGTTTCGGCAAGGATATCCTTCGCACCCTCTAGCACCTCTTCAACGGAGGTCACTTCTTTTTCCTCGGATAGAAAGCCCTGTGCTTTCTCCTCCAATGATGGAGATGACGGGAAGGTGAGCAACCATTGAGCATATGGCTCGAGCCCCTTTTCTTTTGCAACAGTCGCTTTTGTCCGGCGCTTTTGTTTGTATGGACGGTAAAGGTCTTCAACCTGTTGCAGTTTTGTCGACTTAAGAAGATTTGCCTTAAGTTCAGGCGTCAGTTTTCCTTGTTCTTCAATAAGGCGGATAACTTCTTCTTTTCTATTTTCAAGGTTTTGTATGTATTGCCATTTTTCCATGATCGCCCTGATTTGGACTTCATCTAACGAACCAGTCTGTTCTTTTCTGTATCTGGCGATAAAAGGGACTGTATTGCCCTCTTCTAAAAGTCCTATCACTTTTTTGGCCTGCGATTTTGATACCTCTACATCTTTGACTAGCAAATTTACCAATTGCTCACTTTTTTCGTTCCATTCCAATTTTGTAGCCTCCCAACATAGTATCCCATCTTCCATTTTAACAAATTAATGAACAAAGAAAAAAGACTAACACTAATTTGTTAGTCTTGGACTGTTGAAACCCAAAAGTATTTGCATTCAACTGTTGATCTTCGTTCCAGGTGCTTCGCTTTTCGCGGGCTGTCCGGAAGCCTCCTCGGGCATTCGCCCTGAGGGGGGGTATTCCGTGTCCCTTCCTCCCGCGGAAGTCTTCGGACCTTCCACTACGATCAACATGGTTTCTACATTCATACGCACTCCTAATGAATTTCACCAGAGATGATGGTGACGTCATCCATTCCGTTGCCGGTAAACATTGCTGCGATTTCAAGCAATGTCGTCGCAGATGGTATATCCTTAATATATTTTTTTACGGACGGGATATTCAATCCATCCGAATAGATGAAGAATTTCATTTTGGAACTGTAAGGAAAGCGATGGGTTTTAAGGTTCTGAGGTTTTCCAGAAAGATAGCCTTTGACCGGAAGAGGATAGATTAGCTTTTCTGTCGGAGGATATAGGTAGAATCGAATATTTCCAACACAGCTGTAAACAACCTCCCGCTGGGCATAGTTGACCTTCAACACGGATACTGCTGCTCCACGCTTATTTCTCATCGCTTCGTTACAAGCTTTCATAATGACCGAAACGTCTTCAGTTTCATGATCTTTGGCAGCGGAAATGACCGCTTGTGATGCATCATGCGCATATTCCCCACTACCTAGACCATCCGCTACTACACACAGAAAATAGTCATCTGTTGTATTCACGTAGTAGCTGTCTCCACAGAAATACATTCCATTTTTGGCATTCTGGTAGGCATTGACGTTAGCTCTTTCATGTTTGAATTGTTCTATCATGAAAAAATCTCCGTATTTGCGTTATCTGCCATGAAGGCTTGCTTCAGCTTGGTTAGTGCCTTGCGTTGAAGCCTGGAAACGTGCATTTGAGAAATACCCAGTTTTTCCCCTGTCTCTTTTTGACTCATATTTTTAAAGAATGTGCATTCGATAATCTGCTTTTCCCGCTCCGATAGCACATGGAAGATTTTCTGTAAGAGAAGTCGCTGATCCACTTGATCAAAGCCGGCATCCTGATTCCCTACAATATCTAGGATGGTCACCGTGCTTCCGTCAGAGTCTGCTTCAATAGCATTATCGACAGATAGAGCTTGGTAGTTCTGGCTCATCTCCATCGCTTCCAATACTTCTTCTTCCGTAACCTCGAGGTAGTCCGCAATTTCCACTACTTTCGGTGAACGTTGAAGTTCATTTGTCAGCTCTTCCACTGCTGATTTAATTTTCGGTCCTATTTCCTTGATTCTGCGAGGGACATGCACACTCCATGTCTTATCGCGCAGGAAACGTTTGATTTCACCGATGATCGTCGGTACGGCAAATGCTTCGAAACTTCGACCAAAGCTTGCATCAAAACGTTTCATGGCCCCAAGCAATCCAATCATCCCAACCTGGGATAGGTCTTCATGAAAGGCTTTTCCCCTTGAGTATTTACGAGCGATGGATTCAACAAGTGCAGTATAATGCTCGACTAATTGCAACTGCGATACTTCACAACCGTCTTGTTGGTACCGCTCTAATAGCATATTAACATCCAGCTTACTGGATTGAGATTGACTCTGCATCCCTTTCCACCTGCTCTCCTTGTACATACTTTGTCATGAAGACGGTAACGCCCTGATTGCTGTGCACCTTCACATCATCCATCAGCGTTTGGATTAAGAATAATCCTAACCCTCCTTCTGGCAAAGTTTCTACTGGTTGCGACTCGGTGTATGGACCTAATTCTTCTCTCACTTTATCAAAGTCGAAGCTTTGACCATTGTCAGCTACCACCAACTCGAGTCGGTCTTTATAAATTCCGAATCCGATTCGAATATTTCCTTTTTCGTCCTGCTTATAAGCATGCTCCACAGCGTTTGTACAAGCTTCGCTCAAAGCAATCTTGATATCTTCGATTTCATCGTAGGAAAAACCCATACGATTCGCAATTCCAGATAAGGTAAGTCGGATGACTCCTACGTACTCAGCCTTAGCTGGAAACGACATTTCTATATAATCGTAAGCCCGGTTCATTGTTCCCCCACCTTTAAGTGAACTTAATTTAATTGGCTACTTTCTAGCCTATTTGATTTCCATTATTCCCGCTAGACCAGTAATGTCAAACAATCGCTTCAGACGGTCGGATAAACCTATCAAGCGAAACACACCGCCATTTGCCTTTACGGTTTTAAAGAAACCTACAAACATCCCTAAACCTGTGCTGTCCATATAATTAACATTGGATAAGTCAAAAATGAGTTCTCCAGTGAAACCTTCCAATAACGGGGCAACCTCTTCCTTAACCTTTGGTGCAGTATAGGCATCAATTTCCCCTTCCAGAACAACAATCGTCTGGTTTTGATCTTCTTTTATCTGAATGTCCATATTCATTCTTACGTCACCCCAAACATGAATTAAGATTCCAATTTCAGGTCATCCCAATACTAAATACCCGCTTCTCAAACATTTAAACCTTTCTTTTTAAAATAATTAAGGTAAAGTCGTCCCTGAGCTGGAAGTCCTGGATTTTTTCTAGGTCCCTGTACACCAGTTCCACTATAGCTTGAGGAGGCAGGTGGATATATGACCTTATTAAATCTATTATTTTATCAACCTCTACAAAACCTTCGTCTGTTCGACACTCTGTCACTCCGTCAGAGAATAATATGACCATATCATCTATTTCTATTTCTTTTTCATACTGCTGATAGGTTGCCAGGCGGTCGATCCCTAATACAAGCCCCCTTGCATCCAGTTCATAGAATTCATTTTTCTTTGCATCAAAATATAAAGGTGGCTCATGTCCTGCGGAAGAGAAGGAAAAGAGGTGTTTGTGAAGGTCATACATTCCATAGAACATCGTTATGAACATGCTCGCATCCACATTTTGCTCTACCACTCTGTTTAAATTCCCAAGAACATAACTCGGAGCAACTCTGGTATCTGGTAAACTATCCATCGCATATTTGATCATGCTCATACACATTGCCGCCGGAATTCCCTTACCGATGACATCTGCAATCGCGACACTGAACGAATCATTATCACTGTGAACAAAATGATAGTAGTCCCCGCTCATATGCTTGGCAGGAACACTTATCGCACCGATCTCCACAGAATCCGTTTTAGGTATCTGCGTTTCAAGCAGCGTCTGTTGCACATTTGCCGCAATTTCAATTTCTGTCTGAATCTCCTGTTGCCTGTGACGCAGGCTTTGATGCTCACGATATGCAATCCCATATCCGATCATGACTTCAAGAAGAAAGTCCAGGGAATGCAGAATATTGTCCGGGATATCGGGAGAAAGGTCCTGCAACATCGATTTATGCACACTGATGATTTCTTCGGGAGATACTTTTTCCCCAAGCAGTCTTCTACTGAACTCCTGTCCCTTATACAAGGCTTCCTCCGACTGTCTATTCAGATAGGCGGAAAGTATTTCTTTATATTCACATTCTAACTTTTCATAATCCATGGGTTATCCCCCCTTCTAGCGAACCCACTTCACGGCATAGATTGTCGTTCCTTCCCCTGAAGAAGAATCAATCTGGAACGTATCCATCAACCGTTTAACACCAGGCAGTCCTGCCCCCAGGCCGCCTGAAGTGGAAAATCCATCTTCCATGACTTGTCGAATATCAGCGATTCCGGGACCATCATCTGTAGCGATCACCTTCAGTCCCCGTTTTCCATACTCGTCCATTTCTTCGATACAAATTTGACCTGTACCTGCATATAAATATATATTTCGAGCCAACTCAGATATTGCCGTCGTTATCCTCGCTTGGTCTACTGTTCCGAAACCTAGATCTTTGGCGACATCCCTACCCATTTGACGGGCAGCGACAATGTCCCATTCGTTTCTTATGCTTACACAGGATTGGACAGTCATCATTTACTCCCCCAGTTCCTGTTGTAGTTTCTCTAGACCCTTTTCTAAATCTAGTGCTGTGAACACTTCATCCAATTGGATCCCCAGTTCCACCAAAGTAATGGCTACCGCTGGCTGGATACCCGTCAATACAACTTGCGCCCCCATGAGTTTTGACATGCTGATTACGTCCCCAAGCACTTTCGCGATGAACGAGTCAATCATATCCACAGATGTCAGGTCGATCACGACTCCGTTCGCACCTGTTTCATGGATTCTATTTAGAAGATCCTCTTGAAATTGCAACGCTGTCTGATCATCAAGCTCCCACTGAATCGATATTAAAAGGCAATTATGCAGTTTTAATATTGGTATTCTCACGTTTGATCCCCCACAGTCACAATTTGTCTGTTTGTCATCTCAAGTGCTGTCTCAATTCCTTTTTTCAAGGAGTTTTTCGTAATGATTTGATCCAGGTTGATGCCTAAATTGACAATGGTCTGCGCAATTTCAGGACGGATTCCCACAAGCAGACACTTTGCCCCGACAAGGCGGACCGCTTCTGCTGCCTGGATGATATGATGGGCCACCATGGTATCTACCACAGGAACCCCGGTTATGTCGATCAACACCACTTCTGCACGATGCTTGACGACTCCTTGAAGAAGATTTTCCATGATCTGCCTTGCACGTTCCGTATCGATCGTACCTACAAGTGGCATGACAGAAATCCTGTCAAAAACCGGGATAAGCGGTGCAGCCAATTCCTGCAATGCGATCTTCTGCATAGAAACAGTGTGTTCCCATGATCCTGTATAAGTTTTTAAAATTTCGTTTTGGACCGGGCGAAGCCACTTTTCAAAATCGTACATCAAGGAAACTTTACGGCTATCATTCGCCTCTTCTGTCATCCCTTCATATACAATCTTCCCAAAAAGGGTCAAACCTTCCGTCACATAGACAAGCGGCCAACCGAAGCGCACAATCTTCTCAGCAAAATCCGTCAATACACTAGACAGGTCTTCTGAATTCCTGCTGATATTATTTAGCAGCAAATTGATGTATTCACGACTAGTACTCAAGTACACTTTTTCAGAAATGGCTTTGAATTCCTTTTTTTCACCGATTTCATCCATACCTTCAATCCAGCGGTTAAAAATTGTTTCACGGTTTCCCTCAATATAATTGATTATCTCATGATTCATTATCCCGACTCCTTTTTCGGTAAAGATATATTTATAAATTCGACAAATAATTATAGTTCTACTAATACCACTATAAATTTTTATCATTTTAAAAGTCAAATATGTTTAATCCCATATCATCCAAAATTGTGGTTTATTTACCTAATTATGGTGGTATCTCTTTAGAAATAGATGTTCGCCGGGTTTGATCTCCGCAAATGGGTTCGCTTTCCGCGGGAAGACCTTGAGCCTCCTCACAATAATTCAGGGGTCTCAAGAATACCCCCGCCGGAGTCTTCGCCTTTTGCTCCATTAGAACAGCTAGGGTCCTCTCATCTTATCACTGCAAAATAAAAAAGCTACTCACGCACTTGTGAATAGCTCTTTATCGATAAAACGGATTCAACATATTAAAAGTCAATAAGTCCTAAACTTATTTGAAGCGCCTCATCCACTTTGTCCATCATCTCTTCGTCAAGATGAGTTATTTTGTCCGTCAACCTTTGTTTATCGATTGTTCGAATTTGTTCGAGCAGGATAACAGAGTCGCGTTCAAAACCATATCGCTTTGCATCGATTTCTACATGTGTTGGGAGTTTGGCTTTTTGGATTTGAGCAGTAATTGCAGCAACTATAACGGTCGGGCTAAATCGATTTCCGATATCATTTTGGATGACAAGTACTGGTCGAACGCCTCCTTGCTCAGACCCAACAACCGGGGATAAATCAGCAAAATAAACGTCACCGCGTTTGACAATCAAATGATTACCCCCCGCTAACTAAGCGTTCAACCGTATGCTCCGCCTCATATTCAGCCAAAAAAGCTTCAGATGCAATGTTTAAATTGATTTTAGACATCTCCATGTAGCCACGTCTCATGGACTCGCGAATCTGACGCTTCTTGCGCTCGCGAAGATACATCTTTGTTGCTTGAAAAATCAGTTCGTTTCGATTGCCGTTTTCTTGTTTTACCAAACCATCTAATTCCGATACTAAGTTTTGAGGTAATCGAATCAAGATTTCAGTTGTTGCGCTGGATTCAGACACAGCATACACCTCCAAGAACTACAGACACTTAATACTATTCCATATTCCATAATACCATCAACGCCGATAATTGCAAAGTCCATTTAGCTAATTCTTCTCTATTATCACTATAAAATCCCTTTTTTATGCAGAAAATTACCATTAACTATTCTACGGGTTGGTCCTGCAAATAATTTCTCACTTCCATTATATTGTTGTTCCTCCAAAACATGCGCGGAACCCTGTAACTGATCATGCACGGTACTTCATAGTTGATGGTTTCAAGCTTTGCTGCCACATCATTGGAGCTTATTCGTTTGTCGCCTTGTTTTCCAATCAGTGTTACCGTGGTCCCAAGCGGCAATTCATGTGGTAGCTTGATCATAAATTGGTCCATACAGATCCTACCAATAATTGGCGCAAATTTTCCGTCCACCAATACGTTCATCCCTTGTAACTTTCGTATCCACCCGTCCGCATAACCAACCGGAACTGTCCCGATCCACTCTTCCTCTTTTGTCGTGTAGGTGGCTCCATAGCTGACACTTTCTCCTATCGAAAGCTTTTTCACATGAACAAGCTTAGTAAGAAGGGAAAAGGCTTCTTTTAGTTGAAAAGGGAGTGTGGGTTCCATTTCCGGTGATGGTGTCAGTCCATAGATGGCAATACCCACCCGAACCGCGTTAAAAATACGTTCCGGGAATCGCAACGTGGTAGCGCTATTTCCGCAATGTATCATCGGGATCGTGTATTTTTCTTTTATATCCCCTAGCAGTGCTTCAAACCTTCCAAACTGCTGCTCCACATAATTGGAGTGAAGTTCATCAGCTGTTGCAAAATGTGTATAAACTCCTTCTATTTGAAGGTTTGGCTCTTTTTCTATGAGGTCCATAATTTGTGTGACTTCTTCTTTTGTGCGTGCCCCGATACGCCCCATCCCTGTGTCCAGCTTGAGATGCAGGTTGACTGTTTCAAGGACAGTATTTTTGTATGCACTGATTGCTTCTTCCACCCATTCCTTTTGAAAAACAGTCAGTGTGATTTTCTCTTTCGCGGCGAGCGGCAGATCTGAAACCCTTGATGCCCCAAGCACGAGAATCGGGGCGGTGATGCCTTGCTTTCTTAGCGACATTGCCTCATCCAGGAAGGAAACGGCAAGATATTTCGCTCCAGCCTCCAGTGCAACTTTTGCAATCTGCGCATCTCCATGCCCATACGCGTTCGCCTTCACGACGGCTATGACCGTGACATCCTTTGTCACATGCTCCTGTATGGCTTTCACATTCTCATATATACAATCCAAGTCCACTTCAACCCATGTGTCCCGATGAAAGCTTGACATCTTCCTAAGCACTTCCTTTTACCCTCTGACTAAAAATATATGTACTATCATACCCAAAAAAAGCGCGAAAGTCATGCCCGAACAATAGCTCTTCGACAGCTCTTCGACGTGGAGGGCGAAATTCCTGCGGGGGTCTGACCCCCCACAGGAATTTTTCTTTCCACAAAAAAATACAGGCCCGTCTCAACGGGCCCGCTAGGTGGTGCTTATTATTGGATGTTAACGTGAATCTGATGATCTTTCGCATTTAATTGTCACTCGTAGCTACCTTGCTGTCGTGCTCTTTTCTTAGCTGTACGGAATAGACAGCTTGCTTATCTTAGAGTAGATATGCGGTAAAAAGTCCAATTGCCGACTTTTTACTGGTGGATAACTACAACCTTTGAGAAAAGAGCCTTACTATTTGATGGCTGCGCCTTGGACGGAGCGTGCGACCATGAGTAGTTCTTCTTGGGTGAGGTCTTTGGATGCCAGGGTGAAGTCGACTCCTTGGTAGGTCCATGTCAGGCTGTTTTCTGTCATGGCTCCTACGGTGAAGCCAAGGTCAGCTGGTTGTCCGTTGACGAATGTGGATGTCGGGACATCGGCATTCCGGGCCTTTTCCTGGATAAGCGTAAAGGTCTTATCCCCTTCATATGTCATGACGACACGTTTTCCATTGGCTGTTTCCACAACCGTTTCTTCTTTAAGATCAGTACCGGCAGGAGTATCCAGCGGTGTCATGGCAGAGAATTCATCCGACTCTTCCGTGACAGGTCCGGAAGCAGGCATTTCCAGGCTTGCACGAGCCCCAGTCATATTCTTTTTCACATCAAACGCATCCGCATCAAAGCTTGCATCGAATTTGAAATCAGAGAACTCCACTAGAACCAAAGGCTTTTTATCTGGATCCATCACTTTTACCGAAACAGGTGATAAATCTTTTTTACTAAGCGTGATTTCTTGTGTTGGTAACAGTTTATTATTCTGATAGTTTGTTTTTGTTTCGAATACATAGTGCTCTTCCGTTGCAGTGAAGGTTGCATCCGGATCGTTTTTAATGTCATTCACAAGCGATTCGAACAGGTAGGCTTGGCTGCTGTTCTGCGGCCATTCGCTATGGAAACGGAAACTTTTATTCAATGCTGGCGTTAAAACGAATACGCCTTCATCATTGCGGATAATGATTTGGCTTTGATCTTTTTCCGCATTTTTCAGGTTGACTTTGTAATAGTTCGGTTTGTTGTGACCGATCTGCACCTCATACACTTGTGGCTCGGCGCCGGTTTGAAGTGTCATTTTCGCATTGGATTCATAGCCTTTCATCTCTTCCACTTTCGCACCAAGAGAAGCTGTTACATCTTCTTTCGATTTCGTACCGCACCCTGCGAGAACAAGGATACTCACAAGGCCAACCACTAACAATAGCCATGCTTTTCTCAAATTATTCATCCCCTTTGCTTTCAATACATGATTATCTTAGAGAAAAGTGAGAGTGCAGAGATAACAGGCTCGCCGCTTCTATACGTATTGCAGGTTGGCTGCACCTCTTACTTGTACACCTTGTCTCCTTTCTGAACTATGTATATGAGGCAGTTTTGGGGAATATGCAGACTAGCTTGACAAGCTTTCGATAATTACTTGCGCGATGGCATACTGCTCACTGTGGGAGATGGACAAGTGGACCTTTCCATCCTCCAGTGAAGGTGCCATAAAATAAGGCTTTCCTTTTTCCGTGGAAGCAATCGTCATGTCCTGAAAACTCAGTTCTTTTCCGATTCCGGTCCCATTCGCTTTGGAGAATGCCTCTTTTGCCGCAAAACGGCCTGCAAGGAATTCCACTTTCCGTTTGGCGCTCAAGGAAGAGAATCTCTCCTTTTCCGGCGGCGTAAGGATTCTATCTATAAAATTCGGCTGGCGTTCCATCAACTTTTCGATCCGCGCGAGCTCGATAATATCTATCCCGGTTCCAATAATCATACTTCGACCAACCTTTCTCATATAATAGTGATATATTCTCCAATGGCTGTTTTCTCATTTATAAACAAACCGTTATAATCCTTGCTGTCGTGCCCTACTCCTAACTATCCAAAAAAGCTTTCATGCCTTTTGTAGAGATTCTATTCTGGTAAAAAGTCCAACATTCTTTGAGAAAAGAGCTTATCCAATTCACCTAAAAAGACATTTAAGGCGGTTACATGGTACTCTTACTTATAGACTATCCGCATCCGGCTTTTTACTATTGATTGTCATTGTAACAACCTATATATAGAAGGGGTGAAGCAAATGTTTGTCCGAACGGAAAATTTTCGTACGTTTAGAAGATTATATCCTATTATCACCATAATTGTAGCCATCCATCTTGTTTTATGGCTGATTGTACAATTTTCTCCAACGTTTCGCAGTTTAACAATCGGTTTCAATTTACTTATTTGGCAAGGGGAAATTTGGCGGCTTGTCACACCCATTTTCCTTCATGCCAGCCTGACGCACTTATTGTTCAATTCCCTGTCCCTGGTCCTGTTCGGCCCTGGCGTGGAGCGCATGCTGGGCAAGGTGAAATTCCTTGTGTTCTATGTACTAGGTGGTATCCTAGCAAACGTGGCAACTTTACTATTAAAACCTGAAATCTATATGCATCTCGGCCCATCCGGTGCTATATTTGCGATTTTCGGCCTTTATTTTTATATGGTGTTCCTGCGCCCAGACCTTTTAGATCGGGCCAATTCACAAGTAATCTTAACCATCTTGGTGATAGGTCTTGTCATGACCTTTTTAAACCAGAACATCAATGTGGTTGCTCATTTATTCGGATTTTTTGCCGGAACGGTGTTGGCTCCTTTCTTTTTAGGGAGAGGACCTAATACAGCCCCACGTTCGTTTCGGGCCATTTTCCCTAAAACCGATAGTCCACGGGCACCCCGGAGCGGGAAGCAGACCATTGTATGGATTGTGTTGATCGGCTTGGTGCTTGTCGGTATTTTGGCGAGGTATATGTAATAACCCCTGTAGATTTCCGTTCCAGGTGTTCGCTTTTCGCGGGGCGGTGCTTGAGGCTCCTCACTACGCTAATCTTATTACAAAACAAAAGCAAGGGAGTCGGTTACACGACGTTCCCTTGCTTTTTTTCATGGGAATACCACTCGTATATTCGGTCGCCATCCTCGTTATCCACGTCCACCACTTGGAAGTTCTTCCCTCCAAGGCCTGTTTTAATCGAAGCCTTTACGGTATAAAGCTTCCTTTTCCCTTGGAAAAATGATTCTCTCAATTCAAACGACTGGATCCGTTTTTTCCTCACCATGACGATATTTTTGCTGAGATGACGGTAGGAAAGTTGCAATTGCTCTCCATTTCCACTTCCAGTTTGGCCAAGGGACCAGCCAGCTGTATTGAATTGGCTGTATCCAAGAAGCAACGCTACCCCTACTGACAGGAACGCAAAGTATCCATAGGGTTGAAAGAAATAGGCGAATGGGGCAGATAGCAGGATTGCCGGCACCCCTAATCGGATTAAGTAACGGATCAAAGATCGTTTTGGTAAAGGTTGGATGTCTTTAGAAAGCTGATAAGCTGGAACAAACTCCTTCAAATATGCTTCTACTTCGGACATTTTCACTAATGGGAATAGGATCGTCGAAAAGTCCGCTTCCTTCCCACCAGAGCTGCCGGCACTCTCCACATAGACGGTAGCAAACCCGAATGGCTGCCTTAATATATTTTGGGTGATTCGGATTGCCTGGATCCTCTCAAGCGAAATGGTCAGCTGCCTTTTCTCGATGATCCCCCTTGAGATTTGCAATTCATCCTTATTTTTCACGACGGTAAAATTCCCATATTTGAACATGGTCATGACGATGGAGATGAGCCAAGAGAGGAATAGAACCAAAAATATAATGGAAGCAATCAGGAACACACTCGTTTGCAACACCATCCCGAAGCGATCGATGATATCTTCATATGGCACGATCTGGTCAAACTGAGAAGTAAACGCGATGACTGCTGATAGGACGACCCCAATGCCTCCGGAGGTTGTCCCGACAATGAATAGCGATTTCCATGAAACAGTGAAAACCGGCTTCGGCAATTCTTCCACCTTTTCCGCTTCTAGATCTTCCGATTCCGTTAGATCATCTGTCTCGTCCCCAATATCAGCCTGATGTTTTTTATACAATAGGGCTTCTCTTAAACGATGGGCCTCATCCTTTGTGACAGCGGTAAGGCTTGCCTCGGCTTCCGCACCACCACCTGCCGTCTCGACCTGCACCTTTACCAAGCCGAATATCCGTTGAATGATGCCTTCGGATGTGTCCAATGTCTGGATTCGCTCTTGCGGGATGAAACGGCGTTTTCTCACGAAGACACCGTATTCCATCCTCAATTCGCCATCCTCTATCCAATAATAAAATCGATACCAGGAAAGGATGCCCACCACGATCAACCCGGCAAACCATAGGAGCATGACACCGATATAGACGACCCCGAACCACCCATCCCCAGTACTCCCAAAGAATACGAAGAGGATGATCGGAAACAGGAGTTCCCGCAGTTGCTTGAAAAATCCCACGACGATGGCAGCAGGATGCATCCTTCTTTTCTCAAACATCATCTTCAGTCACCCTAGCTAGCCTTGATATGTAGTCACGAAGTTGATCTGCCTGCTCTTCATCAAGTGCAGGAATCTCATGGATGGTCGCTGCCGTTGAAATCAAAACAGTTGAAAGGTGATACTTTTTCAAAATTGGGCCTTGTCTCGTATCCACATGCTGGACGCGAACCATCGGAACCAATGTCCTTCTTTTTATAAAAATGCCATGCTGCAGGTCGATCTCATGCTCATGCACCTCAAACCGCCAGCGTTTCCACTGCATGGCCGGGAAGATAAATACGGTAAAAATAATGATAATGACAAAAAGTCCCCCCGCTATCAGCAGTGTCCACCAAGGCAGATCGAACGTCCGTTGGATAAACCAAAATGCCCCCACCATCAATAAGTAGAAGATGGCGTTAAGCGCGGCGGAAATTCTCCATACCGACAGTGCTTTTCTATCTATCATCTGATTAGGTTCCGGCCTCATGTCATTCCCTCCGAATTACTTGTTAGCAGCTTATTCTCGTTGCCGCAGTTCCTAGTATACTACTTAACGGTATCATTGGAAAATTTTAATTGATTACAAAAGAGGCCCCATCCACTATTTCTATATCGGAATAATCCTTCATATCGCGCATGAGCTGAAAAAGCGCTTCATCCTTCTTCTTCGCCTCGATCATGCAATGAATTTCGGGTGTGCTCCCTTTCATTCCTTGTAGAAAGTCCATGAACATCTTTGGATCCACATATTCCGCATGCGCCCGGAAGTTCTTTTCATCCCTTGGACTTGAGATATGCATTTTCACAGGTAATGGGGAGTGCTCCCACGTTTGCACCACCCTCTCCCAGTCCTCTTCCCATGGCTTGGCTTCTTTTTCGTAGTGGGCCAGGTGATGATGGTAGTCAAATACAAGGGGCACATTTAGCTTTTCACATACATATAAAGCATCCCGGAGATGGAATGTGGTGTCATCGTTCTCCAGAATCAGCATTTCTTGAAGGGATTGCGGTACCAGCGCCCAGTTGTGGATGAATTGCTCAAGCGCCAGTTCCCTGTCATCATATCCACCGCCAATATGAAGCACACATCTATGTTTCGTCGGCACCCTCATTCCTTTTAAAAGCGATCGGTGCATGCTAAGGGTTTTGATGGTCTGGTTGATGATTTCTTTCTTTTTGGAATTTAACAGGACAAAGTGGTCTGGATGAAAATCCACTCGCATCGGATTTGCTTCTATGTAGTCACCTATTTGAGATAAAATTTCTTTGAGCGGTCGCATGAATTTCCAGTCTTTCAGTTCTTCGTGATTCGCAAGCGGGATCAACTTGGAGCTGAAGCGGAAAAATCGAATATCATTAGCCACATTGTGCTTGAGAAGGCGCAGGCAGTTCTCCAGGTTTTCTATCGAGATGCGTTCGAGTTTTTCAATGGCCGCTTCCCTGTCCTTGAGTTTGCTGAATTGCGCATAGGTCATGGTTTTGGACGGGGAGGCGTTGGTGAGCTGAACACTCATGGCAACATAGCCTAGTTTTACAAGGGTCATGGTGGCGGGTCACTCCTTATTGGATTGCTGATTTGGGAGTAGTATGCCCAAGTGTGGTTGGATTGTTGTTGGTATTTTCAACTTCATTCCTACAAAAAAAGCCCGAAAGCCAACCATCACCGGTCAGTTTTCGAGCTTTTATCATAGATTATACGCGTTCTTTACGGGAAGAGCGCTTGTAGCCTTGGCGCTTCGCGTTAGCGTCTCTTGAACCAGAACCGCCGCCACGGTTGTCGGAGCGCTTGTTCCAGCCGCCTTTTCCGCCGCCGCCATGACTTTTTCCACCACCACGGTTACGGTCGCCGCCACGGCCACCACCACCGCCGCCTCTTCTTGAGTGCATAGGTGCTTCTTCAGTAAGACGGATAGGTGTTTCGTCCGGCTCTTTTGTGAACAATTTCAAAGCTGCAGATACAAGTGTCACTGCATCGTGCTCTTCAAGTAATTGTTCTGCTGCACTACGGTAGAAACCAAGGTTTTGCGCTTCAACCGCTTGCGTTAATTTTTCCATGGACATTTTCTGTTGGCCTTCTAGCGCTTCGTCTAGAGTAGGTGCCTTCATTTTGTCCATTTTACGTTTAGTTACACGCTCTACATGGTGCAAGTAACTAACTTCACGAGGGCTAACGAATGTGATCGCCAATCCACTCTTACCAGCACGACCTGTACGTCCAATACGGTGAACATAGCTTTCAGGGTCTTGTGGAATGTCGAAGTTGTAAACATGTGTTACACCAGAGATGTCTAGTCCACGAGCTGCTACGTCTGTTGCAACAAGTACATCGATGGAACCTTCTTTAAACTTACGTAGTACACTCATACGCTTCGCTTGGGAAAGGTCACCGTGGATTCCTTCTGCAGAGTATCCACGCACGTTCAAAGCGTCAGATAACTCATCAACACGGCGCTTTGTACGACCGAAGATGATAGCAAGCTCTGGAGATTGAATGTCAAGAAGACGAGTCAATGTGTCGAACTTCTTCTTTTCCGGAACTTCCACGTAGTATTGTTGGATGTTGGAAACTGTTACTTCTTTCGCTTTTACCTTTACACTTACAGGCTCGCTCATGAAACGTTCAGCGATTGCACGGATCGGTGCAGGCATTGTAGCAGAGAAAAGTAAAGTTTGTTTTTGTTCTGGAGTTTCAGCAAGGATTTTTTCGATATCCTCGATGAATCCCATGTTTAGCATTTCATCCGCTTCATCAAGAACAACCGTGTTCACATTTTGAAGACGAAGAGTCTTACGGTTGATATGGTCCAGTAGACGACCTGGAGTACCAACTACGATGTGAGGGTTCTTTTTCAATGAACGGATCTGTCTGCTGATGTCCTGGCCTCCGAAAACGGAAAGAACACGAGCACGTTTATGGTAAGAAGCCTTATAAATTTCTTCAGCAACCTGGATTGCCAATTCACGAGTCGGTGCAATTACGATACCTTGAATGGAATCATTTTTCACATCAACATTTTCAAGTAATGGAAGACCAAATGCAATCGTTTTACCTGTACCTGTTTGAGCTTGCCCGATAACGTCTTTACCGGTTAATGCAACAGGAATCGTTTCCGATTGGATAGGGGTAGCTTCTTCAAACCCCATTCTGTCGATCGACTTCATTATATCTTCTGATAAACCTAATTCTTTAAATAACGCCAAATTATTCCTACTCCTTTATCTATACAAATTAATAAATTAGGCACGCGTCAAAGCGCTTGCCTAATCTTTATAAGTAGACATTTTATACACATTACCTGTTATCATAACACTTTGGTTACTAAATAGCAATAAAGGTTAATGTCAACTTATAGGAGATTACGCTTACAAACGCACTCTCTTGCCGAAAAAATCGGCAAAATATTTTTCTACCCTTCTGAGTCGAGGGCTACTACAAGTACACTTCTAATTTTCACTTATCCAGGGTTTTGTATTCTTAAAAAGAAATTATTTAATTCCTTCTATTACCTCTTCTAGCTTCATTCCGCGTGATCCCTTTACTATTACCACATCACCAGCCTCCAGTAAAGGCAGAAGTTCCATTGTCAGCTCCTGCTTGTTCATGAACGGCTTCACTCGAACCGGTTCCATCACTTCCTGCGCTCCTTTAGCAATCTCCATGCCAAGTTCCCCGAAAGTGAAGACATAATCCACATTCTTCCCTTTTACATATTGCCCGATTTCATAGTGGAAGGTTTTCTCCATATCACCAAGTTCTAGCATATCACCAAGCACGGCAATTTTCTTCTTATAACCACTGAGGCTTCCCAATAGATCCAATGCAGCACGCATGGACGTCGGGCTTGCATTGTAGGCATCATTGATTACGGTCCAACCACCAGTGGTTTCCACCACTTCGTTTCTCATACCAGTGATGACCAGTTGCTCCAGTCCTTTTTTCCGGTTCTCTTCTGTCACCCCGAACAGCTCACCGACGATGATTGCCGCAAGAGCATTCGTCACATTATGGGCACCAAGTACCGGGATGAAATACTCTGTTTCTTCTATTATAAAATGAGTGCCTTTCCCCTTAAGCGCAATGTCCTTTGCTTGATATGCGTTTTTTGCTTTCAACCCGAATGGAATGACGTTAGCATTGCCACCAACTCTGTCAGTCAGCAGTGGCTCATCTCCATTGATAATCAGCTTCCCGTCCGGTTTCAGCCCTGAAGCGATCTCAAGTTTTGCTTCTGCAATCCCCTCACGTGAACCAAGGTCTTGCATATGAGATTCCCCGATGTTCGTGATAATGGCTGCGTCGGGCTTAGCGATATTAGACAGCAGCTCAATTTCACCACGACCACTCATCCCCATCTCAAGTACAGCGACTTCCGTGTCCTCTTTCATGGATAGGATGGTCAGCGGCAAACCGATATGGTTATTGTAGTTACCCGCCGTTTTATGTACGCGGAAGGATGTCTCAAGGACGGAAGTAACCATATCCTTTGTCGTTGTCTTCCCATTGCTTCCTGTAATCCCCACGACCTTCATGCCGATTTCATTGCGATAGCTGCTTGCAAGATACTGCAACGCCTCAATCGTATCGTCGACAAATATAAGGTTCAGGTCTGCCGGCGGCTCAGGCTGATCTTTTTGCCAAAAGGAAGCAACTGCCCCTTTCTTTTCAATGGCATCACGAACAAATGCATGACCGTTAAAATTCTCCCCGATAATCGGAATGTACAATTTGCCGCTCATGTCCTCGCGCGTGTCCTTTGAAACACCCTCCACTACGATGGCGCTGTATTCAGAGGAGATTTCCTCTCCTTTTGCCATCTCCTGAATTTCCTTCAAGGTTCTTTTTATCATATGGATTTTCACCCTCCTGTTCATCTTTAAACAGAGAAGAGGCTGACATCACGTATCCTGCGTTATCGCCCGTGATGACCCAACCCCTGTCTGTTTATCTGCATATTGTGTGTTTCGTTCAACTCCCTGTATATTTCCGTTCCAGGTGTTCGCTTTCCGCGGGACGGTGCTTGAGCCTCCTCACAACGCTTGGGGGTCTCAACCTACCGCTACCTCCCGCCGGGGTCTCACACCTTTCACTTCAATCTTCAGGGGGATTCTTTTTATTATTAGGCTCTGTTAAACGCCGCTGTTGATTTCCGCAATAGGCTTCGCTTATCCAGAGGGCGACCTTGAGCCTCCTCGTTTCACTTGAGGGGTCTCAAGATTGTCGCTATTCTCCCGCAGGAGTCTACGCCTTTTGCTCTAATCACCAGCTAGAAACAGGTCATAATCAACAACTAACTTTAACAAAGCCTATTATTAAAATGTGTGCTTGATTTTTTGTTTTTCTGCGTGGCGTTCTTGTGCGTATCCTACCAGCTTTTTGATGAGTTCCGGGTAGGAAACATCAGTATGCTGCCATAATAATGGGAACATGCTGAACGGGGTGAAACCTGGCATCGTGTTCACTTCGTTGATGTATAGTTTACCCTCTTTTGTTAAAAAGAAATCTGCGCGCACAAGGCCTGCTCCATCAATCGCTTTAAAAGCAGTGATTGCCATTTCTTTTACTTGCTCATAGATTTCATCACTGATCTCCGCAGGGATGATCATCGCAGTATCGCCATCTTCATACTTTGCTTTATAATCATAGAACTCTGTCTTAGGGGCGATTTCCCCAACCACAGAACATTCAGGCTCATCGTTACCAAGAACGCCAATCTCGATTTCACGTGCCCCTTCTAAACCTTGTTCCACGATGATTTTTCGATCATAATCGAACGCTTCACGGAAAGCCTTTTCAAGCTCTTCACGGTTTTTCGCTTTACTGATCCCGACACTTGAACCTAAGTTAGCAGGCTTTACAAAGCAAGGGTATCCAAGCTCGGATTCCACTTTTTCATACGTTGCATCCGTAGCCTTTTCCCACTCAGAGCGAAGGAAATGTGCATAACCGACTTGTGGCAGCCCTGCTTGGTCGAAAAGATTTTTCATGATAACTTTATCCATCCCGGCTGATGATGCTAACACGCCATTTCCTACATAAGGAAGGTTTAAGAGTTCCAACATTCCTTGAACTGTTCCATCTTCGCCGTTCGGACCATGTAATAGAGGAAACACGACCGTTGGAGCTTCTTCCATTTCTTCTTCCTCAGTCAATGCAAGCGGAGCGATTGTAGTCCCTCCGTCTTCAAGCTTTAGTTGGTGTACGCTCTCTGCTGGCCCATCTAATAAGCCACCGCGCTTCCATTCTCCAGTTTCCGTTATGTATAACGGATATACTTCAAACTTTTCTGTATCCAAAGCCTTTGTCACAGCTAGTGCCGTTTGTAAGGAAACTTGATGTTCCGCTGATTTCCCACCGTATAATAAATGCAATTTTGTTTTCATATTGCGTTCCCCCTCAAGAGATGATCTGTTTATGTGTTCATTCTTTTAATCTTTATGCCCTTACCTCAATTATTTCATTATAGCACCTACATACAAGTTTTCGAAACTTCTTCCTCCATTAAGTAGGTGGAAAAAAGAAAATCTTTTCCCATAATATATGAATGTCATTCCACCGAGGTGTAATGGGCAAACCTAAAAGCCTAGATTATTTTCGACAGGATTCTTTCCTAGGAAATAAAACGCCGTTGTTTTCTGTCATTATTTCCTTATATAAGACGAAAAAAGAGAGCGGTTTGTTCCGCTCCCCCATCCTTACCAGGTGATTTTCGTCGCTTTAACTTCCTTCGGTGTCACCGTATAAAGGTGTTCATCGATATAAAGGATACGTTGCACCATGTTCTCCCAATCTTCATATAAGCTATTTTCCTGCTGATGGGTGATTTTCTTGTGCAAGGTAAAGCCCTTATCCGGGTCGATTCCGTAAACCATCGCACCTTCAAATGCCAAGCGATAGCTACCGTCTTTATCATTTTCATTATAACTCGTGATAGGGAATGCGAAGATATCCTTCTCCTTGTTAAAAAGCAATGCTTTATGGTCATAGTTCAATGGAGAATGGGTGGACCTGCCCCCGATGATTTCTGTATGTTTCTCCAATGGATTCGTCGGATCGCTTACGTCAAACAAGGATATCTTCACTCCATTTGTCACTACCCTTGTTCCCCATTGATCCTTTTCAAGCTTCGTATCATACCCAAAACCAATCAGGTGGTTCTCATCATACGGATGCAGATAGTTGCTGAAGCCCGGTATCTTGAGTTCTCCAAGCACCTTTGGCTCATTCGGATTGCTAAGGTCAAAGACAAAGAGTGGATCAACTTCTTTAAAGGTGACCACATACGCTTTATCCTGCATAAAGCGAACGGAATAGATGCGCTCTCCCCTTGCCAAGTCTTCCACGCTGCTTACCACATTCATTCCTCCATCTAAGATGAAAAGATGGTTGCTGGATGGTGAATGCTCATCCCATGTCTGCCCTTTTGTTGCCGCGACACGAAAATATCCTTTGTGCTCATCCATGGAAAATTGGTTCAACAGGTATCCGGGAATGGAGCCATTGGCATGAAACTCCACAGAAGTGCCCTCCACCTCGAACTTGTAAACCTCGGTACTTTCATTATGTGTCCAGTGCGGTCCATGGCTGTAGTTAGGAACGGCTACATATAGATTTTCCTTGGACATGTATATTTGGTTTCCGCTTCCCACATAGGTAGTAATAGCCGCATCGTCTTGTATCTGATTCAGATCTAGTGAAGCAATCGTCATGAAATTATTTTCGCTTGAATCAGGAAAATAGCGGATGCCATCATATGGGACAGCTTCAAGCTTCTCCTCTTCTTCGCCATTTGTATCAGAAATACGTGGTCGCAAGTCTGCTTCCGGATGCTCCCGAAGTATCCAATAGTCAGCATATTTATTGGTGATCAGATAAACATGGTTTTCTATCTTTCTACTTGATACGTAATTCCCTTCAAGGGTTATTGTCTTTTGCACGACAGGATTGGAGCGGTCGGAAATATCATAGATGATGGCCTTTGTCGAATCGTACATCGGCATGATCATCTCCCCCGCAACTTTGGAACTGTCGCTAGAATACATCTTTTCATCCCAAAAGGTTCCGATGACCACCAGCTGGTTGCCGTCTAAAAACAACTGGTACGGGCTGAAATCTTTATACCTCAACTCTGACACAACCGTCATTTTTTCTACAGGTGCAGCCTTTGTAATCTTTAGCTTTTGGTCTGTCGCTTGATAGATGAAATCTCCATCGGTCTTGACGATATCTGCTTCGTCGACCCCTTGGACCTGGACGTTTGTATCGGAGTGGCCACCACCAGCGGATTCTGCCTCGCTTGCTCCCATATCTGCATTATCTGAACCACTTGCGCTATCATCTGAGGTTGAGGTGGATTCTTCTTTACTGAATTCGAAAAACGATTTGCTGCTTCTCTGCGCTGTTTCCATTTGCTCGAGTTGAGCAGTGAATAGTTTGTTAAGCTCCTTTTTGGAAGCCACGGTTGGCAGTTCAGCTATTGCTGTAAATTTAATATTTTTTTGCTCATCAAGCTTTTTTCCGTCCACCGATTCGATATCTCCGCTGATGTGGAGCACATATGGTCCTTTCTTTGGATCATATCCACCGTCAGGAGGCATTACCGTTACATGGTCATCCGATATCTCAAGCCTTGATTCGACTCTGTTGCCATCTTTATCCGTCACATAGATGGATTCATCCTGATCGATGCTTTCCTTTTTGAATTCTTTGGTAAAAGTCAGCATCCATGTTTTATTGGAAAGTACGGTTTGTGTATCTTTTGCTAAAATCGGATTGCCCGTGCCATTCACGGTAAATGGTTCCTTTGTTTGATAGAAAGCTGCAAATATTATTGCAAGCCCCACTACGAGGAAAGAAAAAATTACCACCCTTTTTTTCATACAATTGCCCCCTTTTATACGGTTAGACGAAGGGGTTGTCAAAAAGTTACAAGGGAGGGATGAATAGTTTCGGAGGATAGGACTAGTGATTTTGAATTGGGGGAGTTGAGGGTGATATTTTGTAGTAATCAGGCAAAATTGCTCCTGAAACAGCTTGTTTTCCGGAGTAGAAAAACCGTTCGGACAACTTTTTCTTGGGTTCGGACACTTTTACCGTGACAAGGGGGATGTTCGGACATTTATTGTTTCGCTTCGGACAACATTTTAATGTGTTCGGACATTCAAAAATGCGGTTTGGACTTTTCGAGCCGATGTTCGGACAATATCAAGAAATATTCGGACAAGTTCGGGGAAACTTCGGACAAGAATGCAAAATCTTCGGACATTTGAGAGAAAACCAGGCATAGATGTGGCTTCAAGCAGCATCAAATCATCACCTCTCCCTTAAATCCCCCCATAAAAAAGCACCCGAGAAACCAGCCAGCCATCCCTCTAGACCGTTGGCTCCCCGAGCGCCACCTTACTATACCCCTATGCCATTACCTTCTCCCTCAGCTCATCGAGTCCGTAACGTCCCACAAACTTGGCAAACTGCTCGCGCTTCTTGCCTTCAGCGGCATAGGTATCTATCAATCTATCAATCATGGAATACAACACTTGTTCCTCCAGACCGTCCGCAAACAGCACGCCAGTCCTGGCGTCTAGTCCTTTTGCCTTGCCACCGACATACAAATCAAAACGATCTCCGTGCTGTTTGATTACACCGATATCATTGACCAACGGCTCGCCGCACCCGACCGGGCAGCCTGTGTAGGCCGGCTTCAAAGTAAAAGGTACTTCCCTCCCGGCAATCCGGCGATTGATTTCTTTTGCAACGGGCATACCTTCCTCCAGCTCTCCCTTACAAAAATTACAGGTGCGAAGGCTTTTGACAAAATTGCCGACTGGATAACACTGCAGACCAACACTTGCAAAATCGGCCTTCGCTTCCTCCAATCGTCCTTCTGGAACATCCACATACAATTGCTGAAAGGTCGTGACTTCGAGTTCTTGCTCATCTCCCATATAGCGGGCAAGCATCAGTAGCTGCTTGCCATTCAGCTTGGCGCCAAAGTCTATCCCGCCATTGACCGCTAGTTTCACCGATTTCTCCCCCATATCCATATCCCCTTTACTCTGTGATTTCCAACACATACGGGAAGGCATATACTTCGCCGTTTAATTTGAATTCAGCCCAGAGTTTATACATGCCAGGTTTACTGAAATGGGCTTCAAAAACTGGCTCTGTTCCTTCACGCGGATGCACGTGGATAAACTCATCCAACCCTTCATCCACCACGACCACATGCCCTAAAGCACCCAGGTAGTTTTCAGGCTGAGCTCCTTCTATCTCAAAGGAGAGAACCACGTTTTCTTTTACCGAAAAATTATCCACCTCAAGGGTAACGGAATACCCATCCTGCTCCTTTGTCCACTCTGATTCCCGTTCAAGATGAACATGAGCATCTTCATGACCAGCATGTTCCCCTACCATCACTTGGTGCGGTTCATTTACATATTGCAATTCACTTGGCTTGATATCTACAAATGCTTGGTACATCCCATCCTCCAAGTCTGCGGTAGTCTTAAAAACTCCTGCTGATACCTTTTCCGGATGAAGATGCTGGAATACATCCAGATCCTCGCTGATGACAATTAAATGCATCAGTTTCTCATGACTGATTTCGAGCTCATCCATCGGGTTGCCCTCAAGGTCCGTCAGTGTAATTGTCAGCTCTTCTCCTTCTAGCTGTACATCTGCCTGCACTTCACTAGATGTAGCTCCTTCATGGTCGCCATGATCTCCGTGGTCTGCACTATTATGAGCCTCATCCCCACCTGCATAAAACGAATACGCCGCATACCCCCCGATGACCACCAATAAATATACCAACGCGGATCCAATCCACTTTTTCATTCTGTCCCCACCTTATTAAAGCTATTTTCGTATACTTTGTTTCTTTTACTGCTTGCTCTTTTCCCTGCAATACTCAATATGCTACGTGCAATCAATAGTAAGTAAGCAATAAAAAGTCCAATTGTCTACTTACTTCTCACTAGTCTATATCAACAATCTTTGAGAAAAGAGCCTTAAAGTTTCACTTTCTGTAGTCGCAGTGCATTCAGGACAACCGACACGGAGCTGAACGCCATCGCCGCTCCCGCTACCCATGGTGCCAAGAAGCCTAAAGCGGCAATTGGTATACCCATAGAGTTGTAGGCAAATGCCCAGAATAGGTTCTGCTTAATGTTTGTGATTGTTTTTTTACTCATCACAATCGCATCGACAATGCTATTCAAATCCCCACGCATCAAGGTGATGTCCGCCGCTTCCATCGCGACATCCGTTCCTGTTCCAATGGCCATCCCAATATCCGCTGTCACCAAGGCTGGTGCATCATTAATGCCATCACCCACCATCGCGACTTTTTTGCCTTGCTTCTGCAATTTCGCAACCTCTTCCGCTTTCTGCTCCGGAAGTACTTCAGCTATGACGTTATCGATGCCGGCAAGTCCGGCAATCGCTTTAGCGGTACGTTCGTTGTCCCCGGTCATCATGACAACTTCCAGTCCCATGTCCTTCAAACGTTTAACGGCTTGCTTGGAGGTATCTTTGATTGTATCTGCGACCGCGATAATGCCTTTGTATTCTTCGTTTACCGCAATTAGCATCGCGGTTTTTCCTTCTGTCTCGAGCGTGCGAATCGTATTTTCCGCCTGCTCAACAGCTACTCCATGCTTCACCATGAGCTTGCGTGTTCCGACGATTACACGGTCTTCGCCAACACTCGCTTCGATACCATACCCAGGTATTGCTTCAAAAGCATTGACGGAACCAAACTCGATTCCTTTCTCTTGAATACCATCCACGATCGCTTGCGCCAATGGATGTTCGGATTGTTTCTCTGCAGCTCCAACCATCGCTAGGATTGTCGCTTCATCCTCACCCTCCTCCAACTTTACATCTGTCAGAACCGGCTCCCCATTTGTCACCGTCCCTGTTTTGTCCAGCACAACGGTTGTGATGCGGTGGGTCTGTTCTAAATGCTCGCCGCCTTTAAATAGAATTCCAAGCTCGGCTGCCCGGCCTGAGCCCGCCATGATGGACGTCGGCGTTGCAAGGCCAAGCGCACACGGACAAGCGATGACAAGGACAGCAATCAGGTTGACCAATGCTTGTGCAAAGTTCCCTGGATCGACGAAGAAATACCAAACCAAGAAAGTAAGAATGGCAATCCCGACCACAATCGGAACGAAAATGCCTGAAATTTTATCTGCTAGACGCTGTATCGGTGCTTTGGAGCCTTGCGCCTGCTCCACAATCCGGATGATTTGAGCAAGGGCGGTCTCCTTCCCGACCTTTGTCGCTTTTACTTTTAAAAAGCCATTTTTATTGATGGTCGAACCATAGACAGTGTCGCCCATCTTTTTATCGACAGGGATGCTTTCTCCTGTCAGCATTGACTCATCCACCGCTGATTGTCCTTCAAGAATTTCTCCATCTACCGGCACTTTTTCACCGGGCTTGACGGAAACGATATCTCCCACAAGAACCTCTTCCAATGGGACCTCCATCTCTTTGCCATCGCGTAATACGAGGGCTGTCTTAGCCTGCAAGCCCATCAGCTTTTTGATTGCCTCTGAAGAACGGCCCTTCGCCCTCACCTCAAAAAGCTTTCCTAAAATAATGAGGGTGATGATGACGGCACTCGTTTCAAAATAAAGGTCGACCATATGGGCACCCGAACCGATGGATTCAATCGATAAGTAAAGACTGTACACATACGCAGCCGTCGTACCGAGTGCAACCAACACATCCATATTGGCACTCTTATTTTTCAACGCTTTATAGGCACCAGTATAGAACTGCCAACCGATAAAAAATTGAACAGGTGTCGCGAGTGCGAGCTGGACCCAAGGGTTCATAAACATATCAGGCAGATAAATGAAGGAAGTAAAGGAAAAATGACTCACCATCGCCCAAAGCAGCGGAATGGTTAAAATCAAGGAAAAAACAAACTTCCCTTGTTGTTTTTCTAGCTCCTTTTGGCGGAAGCTCTCGGCATTCTCGCTTTTTTCCACCTTTTCCGTTGCACCATAGCCGGCTTTTTCAATGCGGGCTATGATGTCTGATGGCTTCAACTTGGACGGATTATATTCCACCGTTCCACTTTCCAATGCCAGGTTCACATTAGCTGAATTTACACCTTCCATTTTGCCCAGTACCTTCTCGATCCTGCTCGAGCAAGCGGCACATGTCATGCCTGTGATGAGAAATTCCGCTTTTTCCTTGACCACATCATAGCCAAGATCCTGGATTTTCTCTTCTATGTCTTTTTCGGAAACCTGTTCCGGATTATAGGTGATGGATGCATTCTCAAGGGCAAGGTTCACATTGGCCGTTTCCACTCCGGCAAGCTTGTTCAGTCCCCTCTCCACCCTTGTAGAGCATGCAGCACACGTCATCCCCGTAATTTGCAACTGCGTTTCTTTTCTCTTCTGATCGCTCATGATTGCAACCTCCTTTATACCCACAGGGGGTATATTTCCTTGCGAATAAAACGTGCTTTTCCCGTAAGAAAGCACGCATCAAATGGACTGAATCACGCTACTTCATAACCTTCTTCGTCGATTGTTTCCTTGATTTTCTCCACTGTCACTTGTTCACTTTTGAATTCTACGGCTACTGTGCCAGATGCTAGGTCTACTTTGACAGAGTTCACTCCATCCAATTCCCCAACGCTTCCTTCTACCGCTTTCACACAATGCCCACAAGACATTCCATTTACTTTTAATGTTACTTGTTCCATTCCCAATCTCCCCTTATTTCATTAGTCTTTTCACTGTTACTAACAACTCATCTATCACTTCTGTATCGCCCTCTTGAATTCTTTCCACGATACAGGATTTCATATGTCCCTCTAAAAGCAACTTGCCGAGGCCATTCAGAGCGGACTGAACAGCAGAGATCTGAGTCAGCACATCATCACAATATGTGTCCTCTTCAATCAATCGTTTTACCCCTCGGACCTGACCCTCGATTCGGTTCAAGCGGGAGATCAATGCCTTTTTATCCTCTTCGGAATGATGACTTTTACGTTTACCACTATCCGTATGGCAGCAATCTTCAGTATTCATTGTTTCTATTGGAAGGTTTTCCATCGTTCTTGACCTCCTATCCCTTTTAGAGTAACATACCCCTATACGGTATGTAAAGGGTTTGAATTTATAATATTAAAATAACTTTAAAAGAGGTAATGATCATGTGGAGAGATCAAGTATTGGAATGGTTTACTGCGGTCGGTCCGTTTGCCATCGTACTTAGTATTCTAATCAATACCTTCATAAGCATACTCGCTTTTATGCCAAGTGTATTTCTCACCGCCGCCAATTTGGCTTTCTTCGGTTTTTGGCTCGGCACGTTGGTTTCCTTTTTGGGCGAGTCTATTGGGGCTGTTGTAAGCTTTTGGCTCTATCGAAAAGGAATTAAGAGGTTTGCCCCTGACGCGTTGATGAAAAACAAATGGCTGGTGAAGTTGCAGGAAACCGGCGGACGGGAAGCCTTCTTGTTGGTATTGGCTTTACGCCTGTTCCCATTTGCACCATCCGGTCTTGTGACATTAGCAGGGGCAACTAGCAAAATCAGCTTGGTCGGATTTGCGGTGGCAAGTACTGTCGGAAAGGTTCCCGCATTGTTGTTGGAGGCATTTTCGGTTTATCAGGTGCTGCAGTGGAATACGGCCGGGAAAGTGATATTGGCTTTGGTGGCGCTCGGGTTTGTCGTGTTGGTGTTGAAGGGAAGGCTTAGGAGGTAAGAATGGTGTTTGGGGTGGGATGATTCAGCGAAAATCCGTTTGAAAGTAGTGGGTATAAGTACCGGATTTATGATGTTACCCCTATCTCGGGTTCCATAGGGAGGCTATGAGGCCCAGATTCCCATTGCTCCTTCAAATCCGGGCTTCATAGAGAGGCTATGAAACCCGGATTTCCCACGTCACTCCTTTTTCGTGTTCCATTGAAAGTGTAAATCGTTTTCAACAACAAAAAAGCAACAGAACCTCTAACTTAAGGCTCTGTCGCTCTTCATTCATCACTACTCTTCTAGCACAAACTTACCCCCTGCCACATGTCCCAGAAGGAAATCCCCCACATCATTCCCATAAAAACTCAAATGATGCAGTGGTCTCGTCATGGCAACGTACAGCAATTTCACATCAATTTCAGTTACCGTAAACACTTCATCCAGCGCGCACAATAGCACAGCATCAAACTCGAGCCCCTTCGCCAATTGCGCATGAACGATGACAACATCCTCTTGATTGATTTCTTCATTTTCTTGAAGCAGTTGTACGCGTAAATCTGTATACTTGCTTAGCATCTCCTCTATCTTCTTGCATTCCTTCTCGGTTTTGCCAATTACCGCGATTGTTTTTCGACCGTCCACAGAGTACAACTTCTTAATTTCTGTCTCGAGCATGCCCGCCATTTTACGAGGTCCGCCGCCAGAAGCAGGCCACTCATGAAATACCGGTTTCGCACCATGTCTCACTACCGGCTCCACTTTTGGCAGCTCGAATGGCAATAGCTTCAGGAGATCATTTGCCATTTCCATAATTTCAACGGTTGTCCGGTAGCTTTTTTGCAAAGTCGTATAGGCCGCCCGAGGAAAGATGGACTCCTTTACCTTGTTCCAATCCTGGATGCCACGATAGGAATGGATGCCTTGGGCAAGGTCGCCAACAATGGTGAACATATCTGTTTCCAGTGCACTCTTCAACGCTGCCAGTTGAAAATAACTGTAATCCTGCGCCTCATCAATCACCACGTTGCGAGCACGCAAATCCTTATCAATTCCGTACAAATGGTGTTGCAAATAGAGTAGTGCCGCCAAGTCCTCCAGTTCATACTTTTTCTGTCTATGTAATTTCACCTGATAGTCCACAAAGTACTTAATCTGATAGTCATCCAGATAGCCACTCGCATATTTCGCAAACGTCGTCCTGTCCGTTACAAGCTCTTTAAAATAATGAAAAAGTGTCTGTTTCGGGAGCTTTCGGATAAAAGCGTTGACGGCGGTTCGGGACTCCCGTTTTATCTCTTCGGTCATCTCATCTTTTTTGTCCATCGCTTTTGTCACATAGCTTTTCCGTTTGGCAGGATCTAAGTTCATGTTAAACAACGCTTTGTCTAGCTTGTGGTCATAGAATTTTTCCACTTTATGGAGAAGCACCTTCTTCTCGGTCCGCACATAGTTTTGCAGAACGCTTTTCACCTTTTCCACCCGGCGATAATACGGGAGGTAGGTATACTCATTGCGGATCAGTTGCTCCATTTTTTCAGCAGTATAGAGTTTGAACTTAGCAGTGAGATAGAAATCCTCTGTCGGAATGAGTGTTTCCAGGATGTCAGAAAGATAGCGATCGATGATTCCCTTAAATTCCAAGGACCCCTTGAAGCTTGCGAGCCATTGTACCATCTCGGGGTCCTCATATTCGTGATTGATGAAGCCCATTAGTTTCTCAGACGGTGGTCTTAACTTTATTTTCTTCCCGATGCAACTCAAGACAAAATCTATGAAGGTCGTTTGCAGGATCCTGTCCACCCCTAGCTCTGGCAAAACTTCCGAGATGTAGTCGATGAACAGGTTATTGGGTGCTAGAATCATAAGCTGTTCTGGTCGGAATTGGTCCTGGTAGGTATAGATGAAATAGGAAATTCTGTGAAGGGCAATGGTCGTTTTCCCGCTTCCCGCCGCCCCTTGCACGATTATCGGTTTATTGAGGTCCGCCCGGATGATGCGGTTCTGTTCTTCCTGGATGGTGGACACGATATCGGTCAAGCGGTTGCTTGAACTGCCGGAAAGTGACTCTTGCAGAAGCTCATCGGTAGTCGTCAGGTCGACATCCCTTATGTCCTGAAGCTCGCCATCCTCCATGATATATTGTCTTTTCAGGGAGAGGTAACCGTCGTAAACTTCGCCTTCCGCTTCGTATTCCACATCTCCTAATCTTCCGTCATAGTAGAGATTGGCAATGGGAGAGCGCCAGTCCACGATAATTGGATCTTGCGTTTCCCTATCAAACAAAGAGGCTTTTCCAAAATAAAGAATTTCCTCTTCGTCTTTGCCTGCGCGTTTGTAATCCACTCTGGCAAAGTAGGGCTTATGGTAGATTTTCTTGAGGCTGCGGATTTCTTCGGTCGTCCGCTGAAGCAGGTTCGCGTTGGTGAGCATGCTCATATAGCTTAAACTACTGTCCTTAAAGTCCATTCCGTCCAGTGCATCTTTAAAGCTTGCCTTAAAGGACTCTTCGTCCATTTCTGTTGCCTGGATCACAATATCCATATACTTTTTGGTAAATGTCAGCCGTTCCACTTCCTGATCAAAATCAGGATGCCTCTTCTTCTTTTCTGCCAAACTCTTCACACTCCTGAGGTTTTGTAAGGCTCTTTTCTCAAAGAAAAAACAGCCTTTAATAAAGACGCAAAAAACCATGAACTAGAGTTTTCTCCATTCATGGTATACATCCTTGGTAACCTTTTCAAAGTACGCAACGGTTTTCTGTTCTTTTTGGGAGGCATTTTCTAAACCTTCATGCATTTTTATATCACTTGTTATATTCCTTACTGCCATGCTCTTTTTCTAATAATTCTATTTATACAGCAATGGAATAGTTAGGATATATATGCGGTAAAAAGTCCAACTGCCGACTTTTTACTATGGGCTAACAACAAAGGTTGAGAAAAGAGCCTTGCCGGAAAAACAATTATAACCGCTTACAAAACAATTTGCAATTTTCTATCAGATTTACTTCTTTTCCTTGTCAGCCTACAACTTTAAATGTAAACTTTATTTGTTATTAAGTTTACATATTTATTACCTAGGAGTGATTACTTTGACTTGGAAACAGCTTGCAGAAAAAGTGGTGGGTGGCTATCACATAACACAAGAAGAAGCTTTACGCATTCTAAATGAAGACGATGATCACGTATTGGAACTTGTACAAGCAGCCTTTCAAATCCGAAAGCATTACTACGGAAAAAAAGTAAAACTGAACCTTATTATAAACGCCAAAAGCGGCCTTTGCCCGGAAGACTGTGGCTATTGCTCCCAATCCATGAAAGCTGACACCGAAATTGACAGCTATCCGCTTGTGAGCAAAAAGATCATCGTGGATGGCGCCAAGGAAGCCAAAAAAAATAAGATTGGGACATATTGTATCGTCATGAGCGGACGCAAACCCACAAACCGTGATGTGGATACGGTGGTCCAGGCCGTACAGGATATCAAAAAAGATGTCGACAATATGAAGATTTGCGCCTGTCTTGGACTGGTTAACGATGCACAGGCCAAGCTGTTGAAGGAAGCAGGTGTGGATCGCTTCAACCACAATATCAATACAAGTAAAGGACATCATAGCGAGATTACCACCACGCATGACTATGAAGATCGAATCCGCACCCTGGAAACGTTGAAGAATGCTGGGATTTCCCCTTGCTCCGGCGTCATTTGTGGTATGGGGGAGTCGCTTGAGGACGTCGTGGAAATGGCTTATTCATTAAAGGAACTTGATGCCGACTCCATTCCAGTCAACTTCCTCCATCCAATTGAAGGGACAAAGCTTGCGGGTATGGACGATTTGACTCCTATTAAATGCCTGAAGATCTTGGCGATGTTCCGTTTTGTGAATCCTACAAAAGAAATCAGGATTTCTGGTGGCCGCGAGTTCAACCTCAGAACACTTCAAAGTCTAGGGTTGTACATGGCGAACTCCATCTTTGTAGGTGATTACCTGACAACCAGCGGGCAGGCATCCAATCAAGATTATCAGATGATTAATGACCTTGGTTTTGAAATTGAGGAGAACGCGTTTGAAACGGAAAGCCAGCATTTTGCAGGAGTGTAAATAGAACAAAAAGGGCCGTGGAACGATGCAAGGCCACTGAAACCCCCAATAACTTTTCTTTATTACGATTTCTAGCTATGGATTGGAGCAATCGGCGAAGACTCCAGCGGGAGGGTAGCGACAATCTTGAGACCCCGCAGAGCGTTAGCCCTAGGAGGCTCAAGATTGTCGCCCTCTGGATAAGCGAAGCTGTTTGTGGAAATCAACAGTGTTATTAAAATAATGTACTTTTTCAGTGGCCTTGAACAATGCCACTGTCCTTTTTATACCCCTACGGAAAATTTTTCGTTCAACAATGCAAGTCGGTAGCGGGAGAGTTCTCCTGTCATTATTTCGCTTGCGACCGCAGGATCGTGGTTCATAAACCTTTCAGCTTCCGTTTCACTTCTAGCCAAGAATATTACAATGCCAAACCCGGTTTCATCCGTCTGTTCAGTTCTTCCCGCGAGGATGACCACTCCATTTTCCACATTCTTCTTCAAGTAGGAGAAGTGTCGGGATACAACGTTCTTTTCCTCTTCAGTCCAATACTCCGGATCATATAATCTTTCAGGCAGTCGCAACACGTAGATATACGTTTGTAAGCTCATGGATTTCCCCACTCCTTTCGATACCTTAAATTTCTACAAATTTTGAGAAAATCCTTTTATCGCACGAAGGAAATAATGCACAATTCCGACTTCCAATTAGTGTATAATGAAGAGTATAGAATAGTATTAATTTTCACTCATCTGAGAGGAGAAATCTAACGTTGAATAATATAGAAAAAAAGCATGTTTATCTTATGTATGCAATAGTAACCCTTGTGTTGTTGCCTTTATACATATTAGTCGGCCCCTTTCTATTCCAAGGGATCTTTTTCGATGATAAAACGATTTGGCTTTTGCAGGAATCCCCTGATACGTATTGGCTTTATGGGATTTCAGGAGTCTTATTGGCGTTGTTTTTCTTTCTGGCATTTCTGTTTGTAAGGTATGCGAAGTGGTTGGTTGGAGTAGGAATCATCGTGGCGTTGTTCTTCTTCACGCTTGGAACGTTCAGTTACCAGGCTTTAGGTTCCGAGAGTATCTCGTGGAGTGCAACAGGTACGTTCAAGACCAACCAATATTCATGGGAGGATGTAAAAGAGGTTGTCCTGATTTTACCGAAGCATGGGGAAAAACACAGGATGGTTTTCTATTTCAACGATGGAAATGAGCTTTCCATGATCCGTGACCATAAATTCACCCTTCAATTGTATCAGTTCAACCACGCAAGGAGAGAATATGACTTTCCATACACTGTGGACCGGACAAATCAATTTAACTAAGGCCCTTTTCTCCAGTTGAACCTTTTACCGCTTACAAACTCTAAAGATTACAAGTTGTATTTTTAATACAGCAGGAATATAACGGTACGAAATCAGCCTTAACTAAAGTAGGGACGGCTCACTTGCTTCCGAAGCAAATGAACCGTCCCCTTTTTTAACCGTTCACGACTGTTCCTCCATTGATGTGAATCATTTGTCCTGAGACATAAGAGGAATCCTCCGATGCCAAGTAGACATAAGCCGGTGCCAGTTCAGCCGGTTGACCAGGTCTTCCCATTGGACTGTTCGTTCCAAAGTCCTCAACCTTTTCCCCATCAAAAGAAGCCGGAATGAGCGGCGTCCAAATCGGTCCCGGCGCCACGCCGTTCACTCGGATGCCACTTCCTACAATGTTCTCAGATAGCGAACGTGTAAGGGCAACAATGGCACCTTTTGTTGCAGAGTAGTCCATCAGAATTGGCATACCTTTGTAAGCTACTACCGAAGCGGTATTAATGATAGAGCTTCCTTTGTCGAGGTATGGCATGGCCGCTTGGATGAAATAGAAATAAGAAAAGATATTGGTCTGGAACGTACGCATCAGCTGCTCTTCTGAAATATCCTCGATTTTCTCCTGCACATGCTGTTCGGCCGCATTGTTCACAAGAATATGTAAGCCTCCCAGCTCCTCCACTGTCTGCTTGACTACGTCGGTACAAAAGTCCTTCTGACCGATATCTCCAGAATAAAGTAAACACTTGGCACCATACTCTTCCACCATTTGCTTTGTTTTTTTGGCATCCTCATGTTCGTCCAAGTAAACGATGCTGACATTTGCACCTTCCTTTGCATAGGCAATGGCCACGGCACGACCAATTCCACTGTCTCCGCCAGTGATGATAGCATTCTTTCCTTGGAGCTTGCCGCTTCCCTTGTAGTCCGGGTTATCGCAGATTGGTTCTGGAATCATTTCATTTTCATCACCTGGTTGCTTCCCTTGCTCCTGTGCCGGTTGACCATCAGTTTGTACGGAATCAAAACGTTCTTCACTCATTTTTCCCACTCCTCTGTTTTTTGAATGATAAGAGGCAGCCTTCACTTATCCCGGCTGCCCATTATGTTACGTATCTATGTGACTCAAATTAGTTGGAATTGTTTCCGCCTTTTTTACCGATTTCCTCGAAGTGCTCTGTGCCGTGCTCGTTCAACGTCTTATTACCGCCCTGTCTGCCGATTTCCTCGAAGTGCTCCTGACCATATTCCTGTTTGGTCTTTTCTCCACCCATACGTCCGCGTTCCTCATATGACATTGAGGAATTGTTAGAGCTGTTGCTGTTAGAGTTGTTGTTGTTGCTGCTGTTGTTACCGCTGTTACCGCTGTTGCCGCTGTTACTGTTGTTGCCACTGTTGCCGCTGTTGCCGCTGTTGCTGCTGTTGCTGTTGTTGCCGCTGTTGCCGCTGTTGCTGTTGTTGCCGCTGTTGCCGCTGTTACCGCTGTTGTTGCCGCTGTTGCCGCTGTTGCCGCTGTTGCCGCTGTTACCGCTGTTACCGCTGTTGTTGCTGTTGTTGTTGCTGTTGCTGTTGTTACCGCTGTTATTGCCGCTGTTACTGTTATTGCCGCTGTTGCTGCTGTTGCTGTTGTTGCGCTGTTACTGTTGTTACCGTTGTTGCCGCTGTTGCTGTTGTTGCCGCTGTTGTTGTTGCCGCTGTTGCTGTTGTTGCCGCTGTTACCGCTGTTGTTGCCGCTGTTGCCGCTGTTGTTGCTGTTGTTGCTGTTGTTGCCGCTGTTGCTGTTGTTACCGCTGTTGTTGCCGCTGTTGCTGTTGTTACCGCTGTTGTTGCTGTTGTTGCCGCTGTTGTTGTTGCCGCTGTTGCCGCTGTTGTTGCTGTTGTTGCTGTTGTTGCCGCTGTTGCTGTTGTTACCGCTGTTGTTGCCGCTGTTGCTGTTGTTACCGCTGTTGTTGCTGTTGTTGCCGCTGTTGTTGTTGCCGCTGTTGCTGTTGTTGCTAGAATTGTTATTGTTAGAGTTGTTACCGTTGTTAGAATTATTGGAGTTGCTGTTATTAGAGTTGTTGCTATTGTTGTTATTTGCCATGTCGTTTCCTCTCCTTTAAGTAATTTCTTTAAAAATACCTAAGTATTGCCTACATCCAACCGTCCACTTCACGTTCCGCCTCTTCTTTGGACTTCCCGTGACGCTCCTGAATTTTGCCTACCAGCTTATCACGATCTCCCTCAATTTGTTGAAGATCATCATCCGTGAGATTTCCCCATTTCTTCTTGGCGTCACCTTTCATCTGGTTCCACTTACCTTTCATGGTTGTCTGATTCATAATCAACATCACCTCCCACTTCAATTTGTGACATCTGATAGCTCGTCACTAGTTACTCCATTCCACCTTGGCATTATTTAAAACCTTAATTTAGGAACAAACTTTTTTTCGAAACTTTTTTCCTACTTTTAGTTCCTATCAAATATTCCATCATAAAAAATATTGGTTTAAAATTCTCACCCAAGGGAATTACCTTCTGTGTAGACGATGAAAAAAATACTAAAACGATAGAGGAGGAAAATCACATGTTATGGACAATATTTGTTGTACTATTAGTTCTTTGGTTACTTGGTTTCGCAATGGAAATCGGTGGAGGACTAATTCACATTCTTCTAGTCCTAGCTGTATTGGCAATCGTATTTAACCTATTCGGAAGAAGACGAGGTGTCAGGTAACACTTATCCATAAATTTCTACGACTAATTGTATATCCTATGGGTAAAACAATAGTACAGCTATTTTAAGTCAGATGTTTAGGAGGCATATCACTATGTTATGGACAATCTTTGCAGTATTACTTATCTTATGGTTACTTGGATTCTCTTTTGATATCGCAGGGAACCTAATCCACATCATCCTTGTATTAGCACTAATCGCATTAGTCTTTAACTTATTCACTGGTCGCAGAAGGCCGTAGTGATGATAAATAGAAAAAAGCTGGGAAGGATCAGTGACAACACTGAAGCTTTCCAGCTTTTTTCATGAGCATCTAATAACGCGCTGTTGATTTCCGCACTGTGCTTCGCTTTCCGCGGGGCGCCTGTGGGGTCTCCACTACGCGCTACCTCCCGCTGGAGTCTTCGCCCTGTGCTCCAATCATCAACTAGGGTATCTGTAGCCTTTTCCTCAATAGCCTTATTGTAAAATTCTTTTTGCCTCGAAGAAACGCTGCAGGCCAGTGATAATTTCAACCACTAGGAAAATCAAGGTGGTCCATAGGACAAAAGCCGGCAGCAACATCATAAGGGAAAGTAGAATAAATCCTTCTGTTCTCTCCGCAAGCCCAGCTTGATAATAAAATGACTTCATGCCTTGGTTTTCAGACACCGCTCCTACCGTTAAAAAGACCGTAATGGAAAAAATGATGGACACGCTCAATAATAATAAAGCCCACTGTATTTCGGGATAGACAAAAGCCACTCCGAGGATGACACTTATCTCAACCAGTCGATCAAACGTGACATCCATCACCGTTCCCCATGGAGAGGACTTGGTTTTGCGGGCCATCGTGCCATCGACCGCATCAAGAAAGCCCGAAACCCACAGAACCAATACTGCTATAATCGGGAGGCCGAAATAGAAAAAAGCTCCAGATGAAACGCCGATACAAAAAGAAATGACCGTAACCTGGTTTGGGGTCAATCCGAACTTCAGCAATCGCTCTGCCGTATGTGATATTAAAGGTTGTACATATTTCCGGGCATGCGTATCAAGCATAGAAACCTTCCTTTATTTGAAGAATTTTTGAAGACGATTTTTGAAAAATATAGGAATGACAGCAATCAGAAGAAACACGACCACCGCCACCAACATATAGGTATAGTCACCCTCTACAAAGCTTGATCCCAGAAAGTTAAAGGCAAACGTACCTGGGATGATTCCGAGTACCGTCCCTAAAAGGAAATGGGTAAACCGAATAGAGGGAAGAGTGAGCTTTTGATTAAGGGCTTCCATCTGGATATCATAAAAAAGGCTTCCATGTTTCACTTTTTTCTGTACTACCGTTCCTTTATAGGACTGATAGCTTTCCTCTGCCTGTTCATTTGCAACTGTCAATTTTTTCGAATGAACAAAGGAATTGGCATCTATTAGAAGGCCATCGGAATAGAATTTTGCCACAAAAGGTGTCGCTGGCTCCTCATACACGTCCATCGGTTTGCCAATCTGCTGGATTTTCTGTTCGGCAAATATGACGACCCGATCCCCCATCAGCATGGCTTCTTCTTTATCATGGGTGATAAAAAGGCTTGCAATACCTTCTTCTTTCAATAAATTCTTCACCCATAGTCGCAATTCGTCCCTTTTTTCGTTATCGATGCTGCTGAACGGCTCATCCAAAAGCAAAAGTTGAGGATTCGTGATCAGGGCCCGGGCCAACCTTATTTTCATGGACGTCCCTCTTTATCGATTTCTCTCTAGCTATATATATAACACTATCCTTTTACACTTTGGGTTTAGGCTCTTTAGGAACCTAACGGTCTTGGAGGGGAGTTGGATCACCTTGGGTCTTTGTGCGGGATTTTTGGGGTGGACGGGGGACCTGCGGGCTGAGCTCGCTTCTGTTTTGGGCAAATGTCCGAAGATTTTCGTTTTTTGTCCGAAGTTTTGGCGTTCTTGTCCGAAGTTTTGGCAAAGTTGTCCGAAGTTCTCCGATAGTTGTCCGAACGAACTTTTCAATGTCCGAACGTCCATGCATGTTGTACGAACCCGGCCATGAACTTGTCCGAACCTATGCTGAAAAAGGGCTCAATTGTCCGAACCTCCACGATAGTTGTCCGAACGGATTTATTAGCATCAAAAATTGCCTAAAAAACCCCTGTTTCTATTCAAAAATCCAAAAAAACGCATGGATCAACTCACTAAAAGAATCAATCCATGCGTCTACTTCTATCCAAAGGGACTCATTATTTTGTTAAAGCATCTGTCAACACAGGTACAACTTGCTTCTTACGGGAAACCAAACCTTTTAACAAGGCAGTGTTGTTCTCAAGCTTCACATTGTACGCTTTCTCCACAGCCGGAGCCTGTGAGCCAAGTGCAAGCGCAACAGAATCATTCTCTAAGATATCCGTCACTACCAGCAAGAATAAATCTAAGTTCTTGTTCGCCACATTTGCTGTGATTACCGCTTCCAACTCTTCTTGTTTTGCAAGAACGTCATTTGTATCAACCGTGTTCACTTGTGCGATTTCCACTTTGTAGTTGCCCATCTGGAATTCCTTTGCATCAAGGGAGATAAGCTGTTCTACCGTTTTGTCGCTAAGGTCCGCTCCCGCTTTTAACATCGCTAAACCGTATTCTTCTGCATTCACACCCGCAATTTCAGCAAGCTCTTTAGCAGCCTGTACATCTTGTTCCGTGCAAGTTGGGGATTTGAACAATAGAGAATCAGAAATGATGGCAGAAAGCATCAAACCTGCAACCGGCTTGGAGATTTCCACTCCATTTTCCTTGTAAAGCTTGTTCAAGATCGTCGCTGTGCAACCTACAGGCTCTGCACGGTAGTATAATGGATCAGCTGTCTCAAAGTTTGCGATACGGTGGTGATCGATTACCTCAAGGACGCGAACTTGATCAATATCGCTTACGCTTTGTTGGCGCTCGTTGTGGTCGACCAAAATTACTTCCTTCACTTCGTTTGCAACAGTTTCCACTAGACGCGGCACTTCACTGTTGAATTCTTTAAGGGCATATTCCGTTTCGCCGTTTAATTCACCTAGGCGGACTGGCTCTGCATCCATGCCCAATTGCTTTTTCAACTCTGCATAAGCAATTGCCGAGCAGATGGAATCTGTATCTGGGTTTTTATGTCCTAGTACTAAAACTTTTGTCATGAGTACTCTCCTTGCTTAAATGTAATATCGAGCTATTCGTGCTAACTCTTCCACTTTGTATATTACCTTAAAATTTCTCTTGTTTCAAAATGAAAATCTTATCATTCATTAAAACGTCGTACCAACTGGATCCTTTTACTATTTTACTTTTGTAGCTATTACGCAGGGGGAGCCGTCGCAGTCGATATTACAAATCCGAGTTGATGCCGAAATGGGTGAAGTTCATGCCAAAACTGGGCAAGTTCGTGCCAAAAAGGCCAAAGTTCATGCCAAAACACCCAGAGTTCGTGCCAAAGCCGCAAAGCATCTTCCAGCTGGTTCCCTCGTCTTACCCGTTCTCTTCTTTCAGCTTTTTCATTCGCTCGATCCAATCTTTAATTTCTGCATCGATTCGATCAAGTTCATCGTTCATTTCCTGATCCTTTTTGTCATGCAATTCTTCTGTTAGACTCCGCATCGTCTCTCCATATTCCTCGATTCTAGCAAGTAAGGCCGCTTTCTCTTCTTCTGTAATCTGCTCTGCATTCTTCAGGGAAGTGGCAGCGGCTCTGAAGCGCTCTGTTTCTTTGTTGATGGCATTTTGAATGGCCATTTTCATATTATCAAGGTCCAGATTGGCAAAGGCGACGGCAAAGGTTCCTTTTGGTGATGCGAGTGATTTGTTCATCAAGTCTAAACTATCTGGTAACCACTTGTATTTCATGCTGTTCTGCAGGTCGTCTGCGCTGTCGGCAGAGATGTACTCACCGTTTCCGGCAGCTGCCACGTCCTTTAACTGATCTTCGGATTGCTTGTCGACATTGAACCCGATGATATTGACATGGCGCCCTTCTTTTTCATCTGCAAAGGCTCTAGCTTCCTCTACCGGGTTACCCTCGCACGTTTCCATCCCGTCACTTACAATATAAAGGGTAATATCCCCGTCGTAATCTGCACTATCTTCACGAGCAGTCTTAATTGCTTCCGCAAGTGGGGTCCATCCTTTTGCTTCTACCCCTTGAACCGCTTCAAAGAATGCTTTTTCGTTATATGCCTGTGCTGGATAGACTTCATCTATCGTTGTACAGGACACTTGCATATCCTTGTCTTCCTGGGAGCCGGCGTGCCCGTACACATACAATGACACATCACTGTTCGCTCCGATTGTTTTCCCGAAGCTCAGCACGGCATCCTTTGCCACCTTCATTTTCTGCTTGCCATCTACATCCAACAGCATACTGGAGCTAGCATCCAAAAGGATCAAGGCTTTTGCAGGCGTCCCTTGCCCATTAGGCGCTTCATCGTTCAGCTCTGGCTCGGGCAACAAAGGTTCATTAAAAGAAGGCTCATAGTTTGCTAGTTTTCCGATTGTCTCAGGGTACGCATTGTTTCCTAAAAGGTGGATAAAAGCCTTCATTAAATCCTCCGAATCTGTCGTTTCCTTCGTTACATTTTCCATATGTAAAAGAAATTCTTCTTCCAAACCGCTCAAAGGATTAAGCGAGGGCCACATACTGGTTTCCTCTTTATACTCCATATCCCCAGTCATTGTTCCGGACTGGACTGCTACAAATTCCTCCAGGTTGGACGGGATCACCACTTCATCCAACTTCCCAAGAACCTCATTCTCAGAAGATTCCACCTCTTCTGCTGGCTCTTTTTCGTCGCTATCCTCTTCCCCCTGCCACTCTTCCTCATTGGAAGAAGGAGTTGGCTCAGTTGCTATGTTTTCCCCTTTTGATGAGCAACCTCCAAGGAAAAACACGGTTATACTCAGTAACGTTATGAATAATCTCATCTGTCTCCCTCCATTTCTACTGTTTGTACGGCTTGTCGCTGACTTTGTTTCAGTCACCTTCCATAAATAGGATAACTATTCCAGCTCTCTTTTTCCATTAAAAAATATTGCAACCTGTTTTCCTATCAATCTTCCAAATACTCTCCAGAACGATATTTTCCCATCAAGTAGGGTAGGAAATAGTAACACTTATTTATGGAGGTTCTGACATGCATAAAATTGCAAAACTATCATCTCATCCTGCTTCACTCTGGCAGCAACAACATTCATCGGACACATTCTCCCCACTTAAAGAGAACATCTCTGCGGATGTGACTGTCATCGGGGCTGGAATTACAGGCATCACCGCCGCATATCTTCTTGCGAAGGAAGGATTGAGTGTCGCACTCCTCGAAGCAGGCAGGGTCATCGGAGGTACCACCGGTTTTACGACCGCCAAAATTTCCTCCCAACACGGGTTGATCTATCAAGACCTAATCAAGCAACACGGACAAGAAAAGGCACGGCTTTACTATGAAGCAAATCAGGAAGGTTTATCTTTCATCCAGGAAAGCATCAACGATTTGCAAATAGATTGCGATTTCCACACACTCCCGTCATTCGTCTACTCCACAAGCAAGGAAATGGAGCAAAAGGTGGAGGAAGAAGCAAATGCCTATCTCAAACTTGGTATAAATGGCGGCTTTGCCCATACGGAAGATCTGTCACTCCCTTTTCCCGTGAAAAATGGTGTGATGATGCGAGATCAGGCACAGTTTCATCCAGTCAAATATTTAAATGGGTTGCTACGAGCTTTTACAGAATTGGGTGGTAACGTGTATGAACATACAAAAGCCAGGGACATACAGAAGGATTCCTCGATTGTTGAAACAGAGAGTGGTTTTGAGGTGAAAAGCAAAAGTATCATCGTCAGCACGCATTACCCATTCAACGATATGAATGGCCTACTCTTTTCCAGATTGCATGTTGAACGCTCTTACGCTCTAGCTGCTAACATGGAACAAGTTAGTATTCCGGAAGGCATGTACTTGAGTGCGGATGAACCGACCCGCTCTATCCGATCTGCAATGGGTCCTGACGGAGAGAAATTATTGCTCCTTGGAGGGGAAGGGCATCCCACCGGCCAACATGATCGAGACACCCTCACCAATTATGAGAAGCTTGCCGAGTTTGGAGCCAGGTATTTTGATATAAATGATATCCCGTATCATTGGTCTTCACAGGATATTTTTTCGCTCGATCGCCTGCCATATATCGGTCCCATTCAGAAAGGGTCGGAAAATGTGCTCGTAGCCACCGCTTATGCCAAGTGGGGAATGACAAACGGGACGATTGCCGCCTGTATATTGAAAGATACGATCCTCAACCAGGTCAATCCGTATAAGGACCTTTTCCATCCTAGCAGGGGCGAAATGGAGGCCAGCAGCATCAAAAATTTTGTAAAGGAAAATGCAACAGTAGCCAAAGAGCTGGTTAAAGGAAAATTGAAGAGAAAGTCTCGCAGCTTAGAGGAGCTGAGGTGTGATGAGGGTGGCATTGTCCATTTGGATGGCAAAAAAGTAGGAGCCTATAAGGACAGCGAAGGCACCTGCCACCTCATAAAGCCTACCTGCACACATATGGGATGCGACGTGGAATGGAACGATGCGGAACGTTCCTGGGATTGCCCATGTCATGCTTCCCGATTCTCCTATAAGGGGGACGTATTGGAAGGGCCAGCAACAAAACCGTTGAAGGAGTACGAAAAATAACACTATTCTTTTTTACCATAATATAAACCAGGCAAATACCGCCCGGTCTCAGTGTGTAGACAAAGCTTAAAATAATGAAATTCTCTAGTTGATCGCAGTGGAAGGAGCGAAGACTCCTGCGGGAGGAAGGGACATGGGAGACCCCGCAGGGCGTTAGCCCGAGGAGGCTCCCGGACCGCCCGCGGAAAGCGAAGCTCCTGCAACGAAGATCAACTCTTCCAACAGATAACCTAACTAGTTTATAGTTTGTCAACAGTCTGAAACCGGGCAAATACCGCCCGGTCTTTTTATTGAATGGTTCTTTTAAACACCGCTGTTCCTTTCCACAAATGCTGCGCTTATCCTAAGGGCGACCTTGAGCCTCCTCCCAACGCTTGCGGGTCTTAAGATTGCCGAAGTGAATAGCAACAATCTTTGAGAAAAGAGCCTTAAAAAAAGAGGAACGACCCGTCAAAGGAGTCGTCCCTCTTTTTTTCAATCTATCTGTCTTACACCTGCTGCATGCATTCCTTGCTGTGCACGATCTTCCACACAAGTTTCGATGGTTTTTGCTTCCTTGCTCTGCTTTTCATTCACCAGCACCAGGATCCTGCCGTTCTCCACATCTGTTGCATACATCGGCGCATCACGATCTGATAGGCCGAGGGCGAGCAGCTTGTTGCCGATCCCTTGTGGTGCCTGCACTTCATCTGGCAAAAAGATTTTATCGACCATAGAGTCGTCCTCTTCCGCTTCAATCCTCTCGATTCGTGTTCCCAATGGATAATCGGAGCCAAGGGAATCACCTAGTGCCACGATGACGATCTCTTCTGCCTGATACCCTTGAACAATCAAACCTTCTACCACATTTCTGGCTTTTTTCTCGGTATCATAAACACCTAATATCGTTTTTTTCATTGTCGTTCCTCCTAGGAAAATGATAGTTCTTTTCTCTATACATTCCCCCGTGGAAACTGTTGAAACACCCTTACAAAAATTCCCTTGTCTTTAACCAAATTGTGCTTGGTGCAATCTGCTATAGATCCCCTCTGCCTCAATCAGTTCCTCATGTCGGCCCTGTTCTGCGATGCCATCCTTGGTCACGACCATAATGCGGTCTGCATTTTTGATGGTGGCCAGACGATGGGCGATGACAAGCGTTGTCCGGTCTTTGGAAAGCTCCGTCAACGACCCCTGGATAGCGCGTTCTGTTTCCGTATCTAGAGCAGATGTCGCTTCATCGAGTATAAGGATCGGTGGATTTTTGAGGAAGATCCGTGAAATGGCAAGGCGTTGCTTTTGACCGCCAGATAATTTCACCCCTCGTTCCCCAATGACTGTATCAAGTCCCTGTGGTTGAGTGGAAATGAATTCATCAAGCTGGGAGCGTCTTGCCGCCTCCATGATTTCTTCATCTGTGGCTTCAAGTTTTCCGTATGCAATATTCTCTCGGATGGTTCCTGAAAAGAGAAAAACATCCTGCTGCACGATGCCTATTTGGCTTCGTAAGGATTCGAGCTTCAATTCCCGCGTATCATAGCCGTCAATGAGGATGCTGCCTTCCTCTAGTTCATAGAACCTTGGCAAAAGACTGCAAAGCGTTGTTTTTCCGGCACCTGATGGACCAACAATCGCGACCGTTTCCCCTGCCCTGACGGTGAGGTTGATGTTTCTCAATACTCTCTCGTTGCCTTCATAGCCAAACGATACATTTCGGTAATGAATCTCCCCTTCAAGATCGGCATGGACCGCACCTGGCGCATCTGCAATATCTGGTTCGGTGTCCATGATCTCTGTGTAACGTTTAAACCCGGCAATCCCTTTTGGATAACTTTCGATTACCGCATTTATTTTCTGAATAGGTCCTAGTAATATATTTGAAAGAAGGATGAATGCGACAAACTCCCCGTAGCTAAGCTCCCCGCGAATGACGAAGAAGGTCCCAAACAACAAGGTAAATAACGTCACAAGTCGCATCAGCATGTAGTTTGCCGTGACATTCTGGGCCATGATTTTATACGAAGCTAGTTTTGTAGAACGGTAGCTTTCATTATTCACCGCAAATTGCTTCTGTTCATGTTTTTCGTTAGCAAAAGCCTGCACCACGCGGATTCCTCCGATGCTATCCTCCACTCTTGCATTAATCTCTGCCACGTCACTGAACATTCTGCGGAATGTTCGTGTCATTTTTTTATTAAAATGGATGGCTAGGATCATCAGAAGCGGTATGACCAAAAATGATAGAATGGCAAGCTTCCAATTGATGGCGAGCATGATGAAAAACGCCCCTATAAGGGTCATCAATGCCACAAAAACATCCTCAGGTCCATGGTGGGCAACTTCTCCGATCTCTTCTAGGTCCTTGGTGAGCCTGGAAATGGAGTGCCCTGTTTTATTATTGTCATAATAGCCGAATGACAGCTTCTGCATGTGCTGAAATAGCTTCCTGCGCATGTCGGTTTCAATATTGATCCCAAGCATATGTCCCCAATAGGTAACAATATAATGTAGGCAGGTATTGATCGCATAGATGGCTAGCAACCCGATGCAGGCCCAAACAATCACCGTCCAATTCTGTTGTGGCAACAGCTTATCAATTACCTGGTTAACGGCAATCGGAAAAGCAAGCTCCAGCAACCCTACCAAGACGGCGCAGGAAAAATCCAAAATGAACAGCCACTTATATGGCTTATAGTAAGAGAAAAACCGTCGTACCAATACTTCCACACCCTTTTCCAAATAGTTATGTAATCGTGCCTTTTTTCTTCGACCCCCTAATGATAATCATTATCATTTACATTCTACTATACTACCCTTACCCAATACACGTCAATGTAATTATATTAGGAAACAAGCGACTACCTATGTTATAAAGAAATCAAAAGAATCCTATGTAGAGAGTGGGAGATTATGCGATGGCTAACATACTGATCATTGAAGACGAAAAAAAGATTGCCCGTGTCCTTCAACTGGAGCTCGAGCATGAGGGCTATGAGACGGACGCTGCATTTACTGGCACCAGTGGCTTGGAAAAATTCAAAGAGCAGAATTGGGACTTGGTGTTGCTTGATGTGATGCTGCCGGAATTGAGCGGTTTAGAAGTATTGAGGAGGATCCGCACTGCCGATCCAAACACTCCTGTCATTCTATTGACCGCCCGCAATTCCATCCCCGATAAAGTAAGCGGTCTCGATCTTGGAGCAAACGATTATGTGACAAAGCCTTTTGAAATAGAGGAGCTTTTGGCAAGAGTAAGGGCCTCCCTGCGAATGGTACAGGTAAAATCTGAGCATTCCAGTGTCTTGAATGTCCAAGACTGGACCGTTAATGAAAAAACACGCGAGGTCCTCCGTGGCGAAGAACAAGTGGACCTGACTCCCAAAGAGTTCGACCTTCTTGTCTACTTTATCGAAAACAAAGGACAGGCACTGAATCGCGAACAAATCCTCAACCGGGTATGGGGCTTTGATTATTACGGGGACACCAATATCGTCGACGTTTACATCAGGCATCTTCGGAAAAAGCTGGACATCTCAGATGTGCTCTTGACTGTCCGCGGTGTCGGATACCGATTAAAGGAGTAGCAGGCAGATGAAAATAAAAAGCAAAATTCTCTTGTTTTCCACCGTATGGCTCGTCATCATGTTGCTTCTAGTTAACGGGGCCATCTATTTTCTTTTCCAAAAAAACATTCTGGACAATGACCTGAACCGGGTCAGGGATCATGCCGAGTCAGTGACAGCGGCCGTGAACAGGGCGATAAGCGAGAACGAAACGGATTTCAGCTCCCTGCTCAATGCCTACCTCCCTCCTAACGGAATGATCCGTATCGTGACAGAAGAGAATACCTCTGTTGCCAACAGTGCCAAGGAGTACGATATGAGGTTGGTTCCCACTAAGTTTCAGAATCAGCAGTTTTCCACCGTTCGAACATTGGAAGGCACTCCATATGCGGTCGTTTCCTACCCGTTGATATGGACGGACGGAAACATCGTGATGCTGGAGGTCACAGAAAAGCTGGAGGATTCCAAACGAACGATCAACACCCTGCTTATCGTGCTACTGCTCGCTTCGGTTATCATCTTGATTCCTGCCTTATTTTTCGGAAACGTATTGAGCCGGATCATTTTGACCCCGATTCATGCCATGACGAAAACGATGAAGCAGATCCAGCAGACCGGGGATTATCAGAAGCTGCGACTTGAGGGCACTTCCAAGGATGAGCTTTATACAATGGGCAACACGTTCAACCAGATGATTGATATCCTCGAGAAAAACTATCAAAAACAACAGCAGTTCGTTTCCGATGCCTCCCATGAATTGAAGACGCCACTAACGGTAATCGAGAGCTATGCCAGCATGCTCAAACGCTGGGGCATGAAAAAGCCTGAGCTATTGGAGGAATCGGTGGACGCCATCTACTCCGAATCGATCCGGATGAAGGAAATGACCGAGCAGATGCTGCAACTGGCCAATGCGGATAATGATATGGTGCTAAAAAAAGAAACGGTCGATCTGCAAGACCTCTGCAAGCAAGCAGCACACAACATGGAGGTTTCTTTTAACAGGGAAATCAGGCTAATGGATGGTGGACTAACATCTTCTGTTTTGGCAGACACCAATAAAATAAAACAGTTACTTTATATTCTTTTGGATAACGCGCGGAAATATAGTGAAGCAGAAGTAGAGTTGGAGCTTGGCGAGACGGCTGGCAACTGCTACTTCTCTGTACGGGATAAAGGGATGGGGATCCCGAAAGAGGACCTGGACAAAGTCTTTGACCGCTTTTACCGGGTCGATAAAGCCAGAAACCGCGAGTCAGGTGGTGCAGGGCTTGGTCTTTCCATCGCCAAGCAGATTGTGGACGCACACCAAGGAAGGATCGACTTTACAAGTGTGGAAGGAAAAGGTACGACCGTGAAAGTGACATTGCCCAAGGGAAAGGACAGTGAACGAGAATGAAAAATAAGAAACGGTTCCTGATTCTAATCACTGGCGCTTTTGTGGTACTTTCAGGGATTGCGCTCTTCTATCTTTTTTTTAACAAGACGGAGGCCTTGGCTTCAGAAGCGGAAGTACGGGAGCTGGTGGAAAGCCAATATAGGGGCAGCATCATTACCTCCATGCAACAAAAAGAGGAATCCTTTGAAGTGTTCATGGAAAATGACATGGGGGAATATCAGCTGATGGTGGATGGCCGATCACGAGAGATCACCTCGTTGAAACTCATGAACCGTAAAGAGGATGCCGGTGGAGGAGAACCTGGCTCAGGGAAACAGGAGCCAGGTGGCGAAGAGCCCCAAGATCCCGCAGAGGAGAAGCCCGCTCCAAGCATGCTTAGCAGGGATGAAGCCATTGAAATCGCCTTAAACGAAGTGCCAGGTAAAGTGGATGATGTGGAGCTTGATGAAGATAATGGCGTCAAGGTATATGAAGTCGAAATCGAAGTGGATGAGGATTCGGAGGCAACCATCATCATCAATGCTTATACAGGTGAAATCCTGTCCTTGACATGGGATTAAGATAAACAGAAGTTTCATTAAGATTTTTTAATGTTTTCCTCCTTTTCTATTAATGTTGGCTGGCTATTATGTAAGTGTAGCAAGCGAAACAAACAACATTTCAAGGAGGAATTCACAATGAAAATTTTCACAGCAGTGATAGCAGGAGCCGTACTTATCGGAGGAATCAGCGTAGGAGCAGAAACATTAAAGAACGAGGACACAAAGGAAAACTTGAAACAGGTCCAGGTTGCCACTCCGACTGAAGAAAAGACCGGCATCACATTATCCGAAGCATCTGATATCGTATTGGCGAAGGTGGAAAATGGCGTTATCAAGGAAGCCGAGAAAGATCGCGAGAATGGGCGTCTTGTTTATGAAATCGAAGTGAAAAACGATGAATACGAGTTTGATTTCAAGGTGGATGCCTCGAATGGCGAGATCATCAAGGAAGAAAGAGATGAGCGTAGGGGTAAAAAAGCATCCACTACTGGTGGAAACGGGAAGGCTGAGGACGCTGGAGCGAATGAAGCCGTGATCTCCATCGGTGAGGCCATAGGCATCGCAAAGAAGGAAGTACCGGGCAAGCTCGAAGATATTGAACTAGAACGCGAAAACGGAAAGCTTGTGTATGAAGTGGAAATTGAAAACTTTCAAAATGGCGACGATGAAGATGTAACGGTCTATATTGATGCCATTACAGGAAAAGTGTTGTATGTAGAGTGGGATGATTAATGGTTTGATGAGGGCAGCCCTTTGATGGGGCTGCTTTTTTGAGGTCGGGTAAAATCTGGGGTGTTGTAGCTCCCCGGGCATGTTTTTTATGAAGGGTTTTTGGCAAATTAGTCTTTTGAATGTTTGTATTATGCTGATATTGGGGGGATTTGTGGGATTTTAAGATTGTGAAAAAGCATTCGGACAACTATTTCATGGGTTCGTACACTTAATATGCTTTTGGGATGGGGGTTCGGACATTTGCCATAGCTTGTTCGGACAAGAGTGGGCGGCGTTTGGACAATTGAAAATTTGGTTCGGACAAGAATCCCAAAACTTTGGACAACTTTCTCGAATCTTCGGACAACTCCGCCAAATCTTCGGACAAGATCAGAAAAACTTCGGACATTTCATTTTTCCGCCAATCCCAACCAGCCCCTTCGCCCCCATCCAATATAAAATATAGCCGTCCAAGGATCAGCAATTCTCCCCAGACGGCCAGATCAAAACAAAGCCCCCAACTTACATAAACACACTCTTCTCAATCTCTTTCATCTCATAAAAATAACCTTGCGCCTTCATCAATTCATCAAACGTGCCTGCCTCCACAACACGGCCATTCTCCATGACAATGATCCGATCCATCTTCTCCAGGCCAGTCAATCGATGACTTACGAGCACCAATGTATCATCTGCCGCTTTTTCAAAAAGCTCCTCCAAAATCGTCGCTTCTGTCACAGCATCCACGGAGGAGGTCGGCTCATCCAGCAACCACAAGCGTTCTGCCTTCAGCAACGAACGTGCTATCGCTAGGCGTTGTTTCTCTCCACCGGAAAGATTCTCCCCTTTTTCCAACACCTCATCATCCAAAGAGAACCCGTCAAGCTTCACTGCGCCCAACGCCTCCAGCATCTCCTCATCGCCCAGTCCATCCTTGGCAAGAGCTAGATTCTCCCTGATCGTGCCGTAGAAAAAGTGGTTTTCCTGCATGACGACATTCGCTTTGCTCCACAGGTCCTCCTGCTCCACTGCAGCATAATCCCACTCATCCAGTGAAACAATCCCTTTCTCCGCGTCATAGATTTTCAACAGCAGCTGTAATAACGTAGATTTACCGGATCCGCTTGGACCGACGATTGCCGTTTTGGATCCTTCAGGCAAGTTGATACTCACCCCGTCCAATGTCAGGCGGGATTCTCCCGGAAAACGGAAGTTAACATCTCTCATTTGGAAGGAAAACGCCTTATTTGCTGGTAAGTCCATCTTTGATCCCAAAGTTGCGTCCCTGGCTGGCGATTCCACACTCACCACATCATTCAGCCTTGCTGCAGCCCGTCTGCTATCTTCATAATGATTAGGGAAAACCGCCATCGGCGCGGCATTTTCAAATACAGTCAAGGAGATCATCACAAGCATCGCAAGGAACAGCCCATCAAACTGTCCTTCCACCGTCAGATAGGCTCCAAGTGCAAGCAAGGTCCATGAAACAAGCAACGTGATAAACGTGTTCACCGATTGATTGAACATCGCCTGTTTCCCTTCTCGCTCTTGCTCCGCCACATAAGAACCTGCAGCATCGGCAAGCAACTTTTCCTTACCTTCCAGTTGCTGATAGATTTTCAAATCCCGGAATCCGTAAAGTAGCTCCGTCACCTCTGTAGAAAGCGACCCTCGCTCTTCCCTGACACGATTTTGCAATCGACGTTGTCCTACCGCAAAGATAGCCGGTACCACAAAGCCTGTCAAAATCAGTCCGATCAACATCACTACTGCTAAATACACAGAGAAAAACGAAATGAAAAATATCGTACTTAAAAAGATGAGCACTAGCACAATCGGTGGATAAAATACGCGAAGAAAGAAATTCTGCAAGCTCTCCACGTCCCCCACAATCCGTGCAAGCAAATCGCCGCTGCGATACTTCTGAAAAATCTGTGGCGCAAGGGGCTCTATTTTTTTATAAAAAGAAACGCGTAGATTACTTAATATTGTAAAGGTCGCCCTATGCGAGTATAGTCTCTCGCCGTAGCGGCTGAATGCCCTCGCAAAACCGAAAAGCTTCAATACCGCAATCATCACCGTCAACGTATAGATCGGTGGAGCAAGTGCCGCCTTGGAAATGAGGTAACCACTAGAGGCAAACAGCCCCACAGCCGTAATCCCTGCAGAGAATCCGAGCAAAATGGACAGGAGTATGTCTTTCTTTTCCAACATGACCAGTTTCACAACATGTGCTAATTCTCTCATCCTGCGCTCCCTCCTTGCTGGGCAGACACCATTTCACGGTAAGCCGGTACTGCTTCGACCAGCTCTTCATGTTTTCCTCGGGCGATTAATTCACCTGATTCGAGCAGTAAAATGGAGTCCGCTTTTTTGATCGTATGCAGTCTGTGTGCAACGGTAATGACAGTCGACGTTTTGGCCAGTTCCTTCATGGAAGCTTGCAATATCCGCTCTGTCTGCAGATCGAGTCCTGTTGTTGGTTCATCGAACAGGATAACCGACGGCTTTTTCAAAAAGGCCCGTGCCAACGCTAATCGCTGCTTCTCCCCTCCGGATAATCCTCTTCCCGCTTCTCCGATCCTCGTTTGGAAGCCTTCAGGTAAAGATTCTATTAACGTCAGGATTCCCGCTTTCTCCGCAGCGGCTTTTATTTCCGCTTGTGTCGCTTCCGCTTTTCCACCGATAGCGATGTTCTCTGCTATTGTTCCGGAAAAAAGATAAGGATTCTGCGAGATATAGCTCACACGGTCAAACCATCCTTTTTCCTCATATTCAAATAATGGTTTTCCATCCACCAGCACTTCGCCTTCTGTCGGGCGGATCAACCCTGCCATCAGGTTGAGCAATGTTGATTTTCCCGCACCACTTCGACCAATCAAGGCAAGCTGCGTATAGGGCGGAATATCCACTGATAAATTATTTATGGCAAAGCCTTGTTCCCCATAACGGAAGCCCAGGTTTTTCAATTGGATAGAAGGCGGACCGTCCTCTGTTGTTAGGGATTCGTCTCCCCATTCCATAGGTGCCTCCTCTTCTGCGAGCTCATCTGTCACTTTTTTCGCTGCTCCCATGCTTCCGCGCCCTGTATGAAAGGCGCTTCCAAGCTCCTTCAGGTAAAGGTAGAACTCAGGTGCCAATACCAATACGAAAAAAGCAGTAAAGAACGTCACATTTTCAAAAACAACAAGCTGTAATCCTACCTCAAGCGCGATCAATCCGATGGCAAGCATCGAAATGAACTCAAGCATCAAGGAAGATAGAAATGCGATTCTCAACACTTCCATCGTCGCATCACGGAAGCTTAAGCTACTGCTTTCAATTGTTTCTTGTTGCTTGGCAGAGCGACCGAACAGCTTCAACGTCGTCAGCCCCTGCAAGGTATCAAGGAACGTTCCGGAAAATGCGTTCAGTTTATCCATCTGCTCTTCTGATTTCTTCTTCGTTTTCAAGCCTACGACAATCATGAAAATCGGAATGAACGGTGCTGTGACCAAGATGATCAACCCTGTATTTACATGCTGGCTGAATGCAGCAATCAAGATCATGATCGGGATGATGCTCGATTGGATGACCTGTGGCACATACCTGCTGAAATACGGATCAATTTCATCCACCGCATCCATCATGACGCTCACCTTTTGGCCAGATTGACCTTTTAGGGAAGCTTGAACCGGGCTATTAGAAAATTTACGGAGCAAGGCAATCCGGAAATCGCGTTTTACTTTGGCAGCAAGCTTCACGCCGGTGAGACCGCTCCAATAGGCCAATGCCGCTCTTGCAGCCAATACCGCAAGAAGCCCCCCAAGGAATGGGAGGATCTCTTGGAACGTGTGGCCCCTTAGGAACACGCGATCGACGATGGTGACAAAGAAATACGCCTGCCCGATGACCGTCGCCCCTGTCAGGATGGCGATTAGGATTAGCGTCATTCTTGTGCCTCTATGTGATTTTGCGATCGTTTTTAAATCAGTCATATCGTTAAAACCCCTCTTTTCTGTAAGTGAAAATCGGATGGAATAGTTTAGTTAGTGAAAAACTTCACATACTTTATAGTTAACATTATATAACATGCCCGTTTGAATTTCTTCTTTTGGGATTGACCATTTTATGACATATTTATGTTTTCCCTCTTCCGTTATTAAAGTAACGGATTTTTCAAGCTACAATTGGGCCCTCCTTTTCATGTGAAGGGATTTTTTTGCGTTATGATGGGATTAAGAGGAGATATGACGGAATTCTTTCCACTTATGAAGGGATTTCTCTCTCTTGTGAAGGGATTAATTTTTTGAAATTCCTCCATGACACCAAATCTATAGGAATGGCAGTCGTTGTGAGGGAATTGAACAAGTTAACGAAGGAATTAAGCGTTATTGTGAAGGGATTAGTTGAAAGATCTACTATACAAAGTAATTTTCATCAAACGTATTAATCATTTACAAAAATTCCATACTTGCAACTTCTACCCCACCCCTTTACCGCATAAAATTAAATCATTCAGAAAAAAACATTGCATTTCCCCCTTACCTGTTGTAAATTAGTAAAATAATTAAATTGTTCAGATAATTAAATAGTGAACTTTCTTATCCAGAGAGGTTGAGGGAATGGCCCGAAGACACCTCAGCAACCAGCAGCGCCCGTTAGATCGGACGTTGAAAAGGTGCTAATTCCAGCAAGCTGTGATGCTTGCAGAGATGAGAAGAATGAACTTTTGATAGAAAAGTCTTCTTCTTATAGAAGGCTTTTTCTTTTTATTCTCGGCCTTTTCTTATCTCTGAAGCTCCCCTGTTGCTTTCCGTTCTAGGTGTTCGCTTCCGCGGGCGGTCTTGTGAGCTTCCTCAGCTTATGCGGGGCCACCCTTGACACGCTTCTCCCGCCGGAGTCTCACACCTTGGAAGACTGAATCCCCATCCACTCTGCCTATAGAAAGTCGTCACTTGCAAATATAGGAGGCCTTTATCATGTATAAAACGGAAACGAAGCTTGCGCAAATTGGAAACCGCTCAGAAACTGCCACTGGAACCGTCAATCCGCCTGTTTATTTCTCCACTGCCTATCGACACGAAGGGATTGGGCAATCAACAGGTTATGACTACACAAGAACCGGAAATCCGACGCGACATGTGTTGGAAAAAGCGATTGCAGACCTCGAGGGCGGCGACCAAGGGTTTGCCTGTAGCTCCGGCATGGCTGCGATTTTGACGATCCTTTCCCTTTTCAAGACCGGTGACCATCTTATCGTATGTAAGGATTTGTACGGCGGCACATACCGTCTTTTTGAAGAAGGCTATAAGAAATGGGGACTGTGTTGTAGCTATGTGGACACGACCGATCTTTCACGTATCGAAGACGCAATCACTCCACAGACGAAGGCCATTTTTGTGGAGACTCCAACCAATCCCCTGATGGTAGAAACAGATCTTGAAGCCGTTTCCCAGCTTGCGAAAGCTCACGGAATCCTTTTGATCGTTGACAATACGTTCTACACTCCTGTTCTATTAAACCCCATAACATTAGGCGCAGACATCGTCATTCATAGCGCCACCAAATACCTTGGCGGGCATAATGATGTGCTCGCAGGACTCATTGTCGCAAAAGGCGCGGAGCTTTGTGAATCACTCTCCCTCCACCATAACGCAGCTGGCGCCGTGCTGAGTCCATTCGATTCGTGGCTATTGATTCGCGGGATGAAGACTCTCTCCCTTCGCATGGAACGGCACGAAAAGAATGCGAAGCGAATTGCTGATTACTTGAGACAACACGATGCCATCACAGATGTGCTGTATCCGGGAAGGGGCGGGATGCTCTCCTTCCGAATCCAAGATGAGGCATGGGTGAACCCGTTGCTCCAGAACCTCAACCTCATCACTTTTGCCGAAAGCCTCGGCGGCGTAGAAAGCTTCATCACGTACCCTGCCACCCAGACACATGCGGACATCCCGGAAAAAATCCGCATCGAGACCGGTGTTTGCAACAGGCTGTTGCGCTTTTCGGTCGGCATTGAAGACGCAGAAGACTTGATTGAAGACTTAGAGGCGGCGCTAAAGGCTGCTTCCATCCAAAAGGAGGTCCTATCGTGAGCCATTCTTTTCAAACGAAGCTGTTGCACAATCGCCACAAGGTAGACAAGAGCAATGGTGCTGTCAGCGTGCCCATTCAACATGCTTCCACCTTCCATCAATCAGATATCGATTCCTTTGGCAAATATGATTATGGCCGTTCTGCCAATCCGACCCGGGAGGCCCTCGAGGAAACGATCGCCCAGCTGGAAGAAGGAACAAGAGGTTTTGCCTTTTCATCCGGGATGGCGGCGATTTCGACTGCTTTCCTCCTTCTCTCACAAGGGGATCACGTATTGATCTCAGAAGACGTTTATGGTGGTACTTACCGGATGGTTTCAGAGGTGCTGACCCGCTATGGAGTGGAGCATACTTTTGTGGATATGACGGACTTGGATAAAGTGAAAGCAGCCATTCAAGCCAACACCAAGCTTTTCTACGTGGAGACACCATCTAATCCTTTGTTAAAAGTGACGGACATCACGGCGATATCCACACTTGCCAAATCCACGGGAGCCTGGACGTTTGTTGATAACACCTTCCTGACACCGGCACTGCAAAAGCCCCTGGAGCTTGGCGCGGACCTTGTCCTTCACAGTGCCACCAAGTTCCTATCCGGACATAGTGATGTGGTGGCAGGACTTGCGGTGGCAAAGGATCCCGTACTTGCGGATCGTTTAGCCTTTTTGCAAAATTCCTTCGGGGCCGTACTTGGTGTCCAAGATGCTTGGCTCGTCTTAAGAGGACTCAAGACGTTGCATGTCAGGCTCGAACAGTCACAAAAGTCAGCCTACAAGATTGCTAGTTACCTAGAAAAGCATCCTGCTGTAAAGAATGTCTATTTTCCAGGATTGACGACCCATCCCGGTTTCACGCTTCAACACAGGCAGGCTCAGGGACCAGGTGCCGTTCTTTCTTTTGAGCTACACAGTGAAGGAGACCTCCGGAAATTTGTCGGTGAGGTGGAGATCCCCGTATTTGCCGTTAGCTTAGGGGCAGTGGAATCAATCCTCTCCTTCCCGGCGAAAATGTCCCATGCGGCGATGCCAGAAGCAGAACGGTTGAAACGTGGCATCTCGAATTCTTTACTTCGCCTGTCAGTAGGCCTCGAAAGTGCGGATGATTTAATAAATGACTTTGAACAGGCATTACAACAGATAACTACAGCTAGAAATGCAGACCTAGAACAACGGAGGGTATATCATGGGAATCTTAGATAGTTTACAGCAGGACAAAATATTGATTGCAGACGGTGCGATGGGGACCCTCCTCTATTCCTTCGGATCGGATTGTTGCTTTGAGGAGCTGAACCTGTCGCATCCTAGTCAAATTTATAACATCCACAAGGCTTATCTTAATGCCGGTGCGAACCTCATCCAGACAAATACGTATGCGGCCAATTATCATAAACTAGAGCGCTACGGGTTACAGGATCAGGTGAAAGAAATAAACAGCGCAGCGGTAAGGCTGGCCAAAAAAGCGGTGGCAGATCAACCTGACGCCCATGTGGTGGGTACAATTGGCGGCATCCGTGCCATCAAGCCTGAAGCCATTCCGCTTGAGGAGATCAAACGCACCTTCCGGGAGCAGCTTTACTGCCTGCTGCTTGAAGGGGTGGATGGGATCTTGCTGGAGACCTTCTATGACCTCGAGGAACTGGAAACAGTCTTGCAGATTGCTAGAAAAGAAACGAACCTGCCCATCATCGCCCAGGTTTCCCTTCAGGAAGTGGGCTTCCTGCAGAACCGCGTGCATATCACAGATGCCCTCAACCGCTTGGAATCACTTGGTGCAGATATCGTTGGCCTCAATTGTAGGTTGGGACCTTTCCACATGATTTCGACGCTCGAGGAGGTATCGATTCCAAAGCATGCCTACCTTTCTGCTTATCCTAATGCGAGCCTTCCCTCCTATGTCGACGGGAAGCTGGAGTACGAGAGTGATGCCGAATATTTTAAACAAACGGCATTGGCTTTTCGGGATCAGGGTGTGAGTTTGCTAGGGGGCTGTTGCGGGACAACGCCTGCCCATATCCAGGCTTTCTCCGAGGCGCTTCAGGACGTAGCTCCTTTAAAAGAAAAGCAGGTAAAGCGAAAAGAAAGAAAAATCATCATCCCTTCGCAAAAGAAGGACGTGCCGACACCTATTTTTGAAAAGGCAAAAAAGGAACAATCCATCATCGTGGAGCTAGATCCACCGCGTAAGTTGAACACAGAAAAATTCATGAGCGGCGCACAGGCGTTGAAGGATGCGGGCATTGATGCGCTAACGTTGGCGGACAATTCCCTTGCCTCCCCAAGGGTCTGCAACACCGCACTCGGCTCGATCGTGAAATCGGACATCGGCTTGCGCCCACTTATCCATATCACCTGTCGCGACCGAAATCTCATCGGTTTGCAATCCCACTTGATGGGACTGCATCAGCTAGGCATCCACGATGTCCTGGCCGTGACTGGTGATCCGACGAAGGTCGGTGATTTCCCTGGGGCCTCCTCCGTTTACGATGTGACGTCGTTCGGACTGATCAATATGATCAAGCAATTCAACCAGGGCGTCTCCCTTTCCGGAAAAGAGCTTGGGGAACGCACCAACTTTTCTGTCGGGGCAGCCTTCAATCCGAACGTGCGCGTCATCGATAAGGCCGTCGAACGGCTGGAGAAAAAAATAGATGCGGGAGCAGACTACTTTATCAGTCAGCCCGTCTTTTCAGAGGAAAAATTATTGGAAGTCTATCATGCTACCAAACATATCGATGCCCCCATCTATATTGGCATCATGCCGTTGATCAGCAGCAGGAACGCAAATTTCCTTCACCATGAGGTGCCGGGAATCAAGCTGACTCCACAGGTGCTTGAAGCGATGAACCATCACCAGGATGACCCGCAGCAGGCAAGCCTTGAGGGGCTGAACATCGCGAAGGGGCTGCTGGATGCGGCACTTGAACTATTCAATGGCATCTATCTGATCACACCATTCATGCGTTATGAACTGACAGTCGAGCTTGCCACCTATGCCAAAAAATACGGTCCGTTCCATTCATCCAGGAGGGTTCAAAATGTCTAAACCTATCACACTACTAGAACAACAGCTGCAAAAGAAAATATTGATCATGGACGGCGCCATGGGAACGATGCTACAGCAAGCTAATCTTACACCTGATGATTTTGGTGGAGAAGAATACGACGGCTGTAATGAAAACCTGAATATCACCGCCCCTGATGTCATCGAGCGTATCCATGTGGAGTATTTGAACGCCGGTGCCGATATTGTGGAGACAAATACTTTCGGCGGGACTGATCTTGTCCTTGATGAATATGATCTTGGATACAAGGCTTACGAAATTAATCGTTTAGGAGCGGAAATTGCCAAGCGTGCAACAGCTCTTGTGTCCACACCGGAATGGCCCCGCTTTGTGGCAGGCTCCATCGGTCCGACAACGAAAACACTGAGCGTTACGGGTGGAACCACCTTTGATGCGTTAACAGATTCCTTTGAGGAGCAAGCACGTGGATTGCTGGACGGCGGCTCCGATTGTCTTTTAGTAGAGACGAGCCAGGACTTGCTGAATGTGAAATGTGCGTTCCTTGGGATCCAGCGAGCTTTTGAAAAAACTGGTGTCACCATCCCTGTCATCATCTCCGGTACCATCGAACCGATGGGAACCACCCTTGCAGGTCAGGCGATCGATGCATTTTACGTTTCTGTGGAGCACATGAAGCCACTTGCAGTCGGATTGAACTGTGCGACAGGTCCGGAATTCATGCAGGATCACATCCGTACGCTTTCCAACCTTTCTAAAAGTGCGGTCAGCTGCTATCCAAACGCCGGCTTGCCGGATGAGGAAGGTCATTACCATGAAACACCTCAGTCCCTTGCCACTAAGCTAGCTGGCTTTGCCGAGCAAGGTTGGCTGAACATTGTCGGCGGCTGCTGCGGGACCACCCCAGACCATATTCGCGCGATTTCGGATGTAATGCAGGATTACAAGCCGCGTGGCAATTCCAACGTTTCCGACCACCATAGCGTGTCCGGGATTGAGTCATTCATCTATGACGACCCTTCCCTACGCCCGATCATGGTCGGGGAGCGAACCAATGTCATCGGCTCCCGCAAGTTTAAGAGATTGATTGCGGAGAAGAAATTTGAAGAAGCGGCAGAAGTGGCGCGTGCCCAGGTCAAAGGCGGAGCCCACGTCATCGATATCTGCCTGGCAGATCCTGATCGCGATGAGCTGGAGGATATGAAAGCCTTTGTACAAGAGGTCGTCAAGAAAGTGAAGGTACCGCTTGTCATCGATTCCACGGACGAAGAAGTCATCGAGGCCGCTTTGAAATACTCGCAAGGAAAAGCGATCATCAATTCCATCAACCTCGAGGATGGCGAGGAGCGCTTTGACGCCATCGTACCACTTGTCCATAAATACGGTGCGGCACTTGTCGTCGGGACGATCGATGAAGAGGGGATGGGTGTCTCCGCTGAACGGAAATTGGAGATTGCCAAGCGATCCTATGATCTTTTGGTAAACAAGTACAAGGTCTCTCCGACAGATATTATCTTCGACCCACTTGTCTTCCCTGTCGGTACCGGTGATGAACAGTATATCGGTTCGGCGAATGCAACCGTTGAGGGGATCCGTCTGATAAAAGAACACTTCCCTGCCTGTCTGACGATTCTTGGCGTCAGCAACGTTTCTTTCGGGCTCCCACCTGTTGGGCGTGAAGTGCTCAATGCTGTCTATCTCTATCACTGCACACAGGCAGGCCTCGACTATGCGATCGTCAACACGGAAAAGCTGGAGCGTTTTGCTTCCATCCCAGCCGAAGAGGTTGAGATGGCTGAGAAATTGCTGTTTGAGACCACCGATGAGTCACTCGCATTATTCACTGATTTTTACCGCGGCAAAAAGAAAGAGGCAAAATCCAATATTCCGGATATGCCTCTTGATGAAAGACTTGCCTACTATGTGGTGGAAGGGACAAAAGAAGGGCTCCTCCCTGACCTTGAGCTTGCGTTGGCCGCCTATCCCACTCCACTTGAAATCATCAATGGTCCATTGATGAACGGGATGAAGGAAGTCGGCCGGCTCTTTAACGACAATCAGCTGATCGTTGCGGAAGTTCTACAAAGCGCAGAGGTCATGAAAGCATCCGTTGCTTTTCTTGAGCCACACATGGAAGCAAGCGATACCTCCTCCTCAAAAGGAAAGGTCTTGCTTGCGACTGTAAAGGGCGATGTGCATGACATCGGGAAAAACCTGGTCGACATCATTTTGAGCAACAACGGTTATAACGTGGTCGATCTCGGCATCAAAGTGACTTCCACCGACTTGATACAGGCTATCAAAAAAGAGAAACCAGATATCGTCGGCTTATCCGGGCTGCTTGTGAAATCCGCTCAACAGATGGTATTGACGGCGCATGATATGAAGCAGTCGGATATTTCGGTCCCGATTTTAGTAGGAGGGGCTGCGTTATCGAGGAAGTTCACAGATAACAAGATCTCCAAAGAATACGAAGGGCTTGTCCTGTACGCAAAAGATGCGATGAACGGCTTGTCCCTTGCCAATCAGCTTCGCTCCCCTGAGGAGTTGGAAGTGTTGGTTACCGAGCAGGCTGCGAAGCGGAAGAAGCTGAGTGAGGCCGAGGCTTTTGCAGGAAATGCTTCTGGAGATGTGTCAGATAGTAGTGCGGTGGCGACAGCCGTAAAGGTTCGTTCTACAGTCTCGCGGGATGTCCGTGTCTTCACGCCAAGTGATACAAAACGCCACCTGCTACGGAACATCTCCGTCTCCCATGTTGAGCCATACATCAATATGCAAATGTTGATTGGTCATCATCTTGGGGTGAAAGGGAAAATCGAGAAGTTGTTGGCTGAAAAAGACGAACGCACCTTGCAGGTGAAGGAAGTGGTGGATCAGTTGTTATCGGAGGCGAAGCTGAAAAAACTGATCACTCCAGCTGCCGTGTACCAATACTTCCCGGCCCAGTCAGAAGGAGATACCTTGTTCATCTATGATCCGGAAGACACGTCCAAAGTGATTGAGCAATTCGATTTTCCAAGACAGGCAAAAGCACCTCATCTCTGTTTATCCGATTATGTGAAGTCACGTGAAAGTGGCGTGATGGATTATGTGGGACTGTTTGCGGTAACTGCCGGACGAGGAATTCGCGAACTCGGTGCCGCTTATAAAAAGGAAGGCCGATTCCTGGAAAGCCATGCCCTGCAGGCTTTAGCCCTTGAGACAGCAGAAGGCCTTGCCGAACTGGTCCACCAGCAAATGCGGGACCGCTGGGGCTTCCCGGATCCTGTCAGCTTTACCATGAAGGAACGATTCTCCGCCAAGTACCAAGGCCAGCGTTTTTCGTTTGGTTACCCAGCGTGTCCAAACCTGGATGATCAGCAGAAGCTGTTCAAATTGATCCAGCCGGAGGATATCGGCGTGGAGCTGACAGATGGGTGTATGATGGAGCCGGAAGCCTCGGTGTCAGCGATTGTGTTTGCCCATCCAGAGGCTAGGTATTTCAATGTGTTGTAGATAAGAAACCCCGCGTGGCCGTGTGGAGTGGCCAAGCGGGGTTTTTTATTGAACGAACGTTTGATTAATGTTGGTGAATCCCTTTAAACAAACGTTTGATGAATTGCCGTTTGATTAGGAATACCAACGGATTGGAGATATTAAACAAACGTTTGACTAAAGTATTCGTTTCTTTCCTTTGGCTTCCACAATGACGTTGAAATGACTATCAGATCCTGAAAAAGGCTGCTCCTTTTCTAGTTTCAGCTCTCGCTTCACAATTATAGGATTCTGGTTCTGTTTTAGGACGGTTACTTCGAATGGACCTGCACCGTTCATATAGTGTGACCCTATTGCATACTCTTCTTCATAAAAAGTGAGCATTAATGTCACATCCTCCTTACTATGGTTTTGAAGATATAATTCGCAATGTGCTGTCATGGTTATGTCATTCTTCTTCTCATAGGAGCAGGTACTCCTGTCCCGGTCATACGAAATTGCATCGAGGCCTGTAGCAAAGGTATCCTGGTATGCCTCTGCAATCTTTAACGGACCAAACACAAATAGAAGAATGGCAATAAGGACAGCGCGTGCACGATATTTTTTCAAAGCCAGCACCAAGAAGACTAATCCTAACAATAGAATGGATACAATGATCATTCCCAGATACACCGGTCCTTCCACTGTCCTAGTAGGTATCGCCAATATGGAAACTCGTTCAGGTCCGTATGGTGCGCTAAGTTTAAAGGGAAAGGACATCATCATTGCGATGGCAATCAGTGATACAGAAATATATAAGGCTGGTTTGTTTTTGAACATGGGGTACCTGCTTTCTTTTTATCATTGGAAACTATTTCTATAAAGCTGGCAAAATACCTTCTTAATTGAGAGTTATTCCATGGGGAGGTTGGTTGTTGCTCGGAAGGGGAGTGATGGATGGGGGTGCGTGTTTGCTTGGAATTGCTTCCTCCTTTTTAAATGTCCAAAGTTTTCGGGAAGTAGTCCGAAGTTTTTTAAAAGTTGTCCAAAGTTATCGTGAACTTGTCCAAAGTTTCCCCGTTCTTGTCCGAACGAATTTTTTGGGTGTCCGAACGACCAGCAAAAGTTGTCCGAACTCCTAAGTAATATGTCCGAACCTCACGCATTTCTCGCATTTCTTGTCCGAAGAAAGAAGATTTGTGTCCGAAGCCCATTTACCTAACACTAATTAGTAGCATTTTCCTTTTAAAATTGGCTTTTTTTCATGATTTCTGCAAAAAAAAGGACCACTCAAAGTAAAGTGATCCCCTTCCTTATTATCAGTAACCAAACCCCTCATTAGCAAACACAAGGTCAACCAACACGGGGCTAACCCCATTTTTATAAATGATCATTAGCTCTGCCCCAGCGATGAGATCATAATTCCCTGCTGTGCCATATGCCACACGTAAGACAAGTGGTTCTTTTTCACCTTCAATTATAAACTCCACTGAATTACGATCGACCACTCCGGTTATGACGGCATTGGCTTTTATTAACCCGTCCGTTTGGATCTTAAGTTCTTGGCCTATCAATACATGATCAGAGGAGAGGTTGTTATCCTTTTTCAATTTGTAAGCAGATAGATTGAACTTGTTGGCTATTCCCCATAATGTTTCTCCTGGCGCAACCGTGTAATATGCCTTTGTTACTGTTTCCTGTTTATTTTCTTTTACTGGGAGGCTTTTAGTAGTCGGGATGCTCAACTGCTGACCAACAAAAATAATGTCTGTTGTGAGGTTATTTTCCTTCTGGATCAACCCCACTGGAACACTAAACCTTTTACCAATGCTAAACAATGTATCTCCTGACTTTACCTTATAAACAGCAGCCGTTTGGCCGTTGCTGACTGTAAGCGTTTTTCCTACTTTGATGACATCACTCTTTAAAGCATTTAGTTGTTTAATTGCTGAGACGGTTGTTCCGTACTTCTGGGAGATTGAGAATAAAGTATCGCCTTTGGTAACCGTATGATGAACGACTCTTTGCGTTTCCCTATCTTTCGAACCAGCCTCACTAACCTTCAATGTTTGCCCCACTTTGATAACATCAGACTTTAGACCATTAAGCGCCTTTAATTCATTGACGGACAAGCCGTGTTTTTGAGCTAGTGAATATAGGGTATCACCTGGCTTTACTTGATAAACTTGGGCATTTGCCAACACTCCACCGCTTTTTATATTGACCGTGATATATGCACTAGCTGCAAGCGTTCCAGCTAGGACATAACTAACCATTTTTCTATTTCTCTTCATTTTGCTTGCCCTTTTTTGTGTCTCAATTCTCTCTTTACGAGACTTAATATTCTGACTTTCCACCATAATCCCCCTTGTTATCTACCAATATATTCTTCTGTTAGAAGTATTTTGTCGAAATCAAGAAGATATTTCGTAAACACCTGAAAAATTATCAGGGTGGAAATTAAAAAGAGGAATATAGAATTATGTTTTTACTATTAGTGGATGTTTATTAAGTATAATTACTTATAAAGAAACGACTGAACGAGACCGCCGTTTCAAAAATCATCATTTCACATCAACTCTTAAGTCGCTAAAGAAATGCTCCACAGGAAGGTGATTTATTTCTAAGTCCCTTGGATTTCCTCTCAATTTATAGGTCAACTCCATCCTATCACCCGTTAATTTATAGGAATCCACGTTTTCGCTGTAACCACCTATCACCCCTAAAGTTACAAACCCCACTATATATTCCACCGGCAAGCTCCCCTTTGAAATGTTGATTGTTACTTCATCGGGGCTTTGTACTATTTGATTGACCTTGATTGTTTGGCCCATGACTTCCATCGTGGTCCCCTTTTCCAGGCTTTGCGAAATTTCTTGTGTGTCCCGTTTACTGATAAAAGGAATTGCTTTCGTTTCCTTAACATCGCGTAACGGGGCAAACTCTCCCTGTAATCTTATATCCACTTTTTCAGGGGAATTGTAACCCCATCCTTGACCATTTGGGGTTGAAACTTTAATGGAGCCGTCCTCAGATGTACCAACCAATGCGAGCTGGGGCCAGATTTCCTCCTGGATATCCCCAAAGTGTTCTGGCAGACGCATCGTGCCAATAAGTTCTAATTGGGACATCGTTTCTTTCACATGATCCACTCTTAGCCAGACACCAGCTTGATTTTCCGCTTCATTCCCTACGGCCTTTTCCATTAGACCGGAAGCTTTTTCGAGTGTATACTGAAAGCTTATTTCTTCTTTCTTGTGATCCTCATTCATGAAAATGAGCCTAAGCTCAAAGTTTTCATCCTCAATGAAATAGTCCGAGTGTTCAAACTGAAATACCCCTTGCTCGGTGTGGTTTGGATCCAAGTCCATGAATCTGGAAGTATAATAGCCTGTTGCATCCCTAGCAGTAAGATGAACAAGTACATTCCCTTCAAATGGGGTTTTTGATTCCATTTGATAACCTACCATCACAACGCCTGCATCGTAATAGGCTTCCTTCAATTGTACCTTCACATTTGAGGTTTCCTCTTCTAGGTTTAAATGGTGGACGCGGCCTTCTTTTGCTATTTGTTTAATTCCCGTCGTGCCTCCACTATGGTTATATATAATCCCCTTTTGATACCCAAATCCAGAAGTACTATCTGTATCCCAAAAGTTTGATTGGAACAAGACCGCGACAATCCCGATTACCAAAACGGCAACAGCATTCATTTTTAAAGCTTGTAACCTGGAGGACTTCTTCCGTTCCCGCTTTTGCGCAATTTCCAATGCTTTCTGCACCCTCGCATCCAGTTCTTTCTTTGGTACATATATCTCCTCAAATTCAGACCCGATTTCGCGGCTAAGCTTCTCCATACTTCTCTCCCCCTTCTTCCAATTCCGCTTTTACCTGAGCGAGTGTCCTGTGTAACTGCGACTTGATCGTTCCTTCTGGCTTTTCAAAAATCTGCGCCATTTCTTTGATGGAGTAACCATAGGTAAACCTCATCATCAGTAAGCTCCGCTGTTCTGGTTTCAGCCTTTCCAGTACTTGGGCAAGGTCCAACTTATGTATAGAAAGATGCGTTTCCTTGACGGATTGTTCATGCTTTTCTACATCAAGGAAGGTAATCTTTTTTCTTCTTCGCAGCTCGTTGATTGCGGTGTTGATCAGAATACGGGTCATCCATGTGGAAAAATATTGGGGATTCTCAAGTTTCGGGAATGACTTGTATGCGTTGATGATCGCCTCTTGCACCACGTCCAATGCATCCTGTTCATTTTTCACATAGGCATAGGCTATCTTATATAATTTTTCTTGTTCATCTTTTATCAGGGACTCGAATGTCGGGCCACTTGCGGACGATTTGAACAATGCTTTTAATCTTTTCACTATGTTGTGACCTCCTTTCCCTAATTAGACAAGCGACTTTTGGAAAACGTTCCAAGCAATCTAGTAAAATTTTGCTGAGGTGGGGTAAAAGTGGGGTGATATTGGAGCAAAGCGGCGGGAATAGTGCGGGGGACACTTAAAATACCTTTGCAAAAATAAAGATATCGGGAAAACCGAAGGATATATCAGGAAAAAATGAGTTATATCAGGAAATTTTGAGAGATATCCGGAAAAATTGAGTTATATCCGGAAAAATCAACATATATCAGGAAATCCTGGATTATATCAGGAAACCTCTCCTTGTATAGTGAATGCCCTCAATAAATCCTTTTCAAAAAACCCCGGCCATCCAAAAATCCACCCGGCCGGGGTCCCCCAAAAATATCCTACAATTTAAACCTCTTTATCAATTCGCTGAGATCCTCACTCATCGCGAGCAACTCCTCGGCCGAATAAGCGATACTGCTGATCGCTTTCACCTGCTCGTCTGTGGAAGCGGCGATTTCTTCCGTGCCTGCAGCAGATTGCTCGGCGATGGCGGAGATGCTTTGAACGGAGGCGAGCACCTCTTCCTTGGACTCGTTCATTTCGTTCATGTTAGCCATGATGTCCTCGAGGAACCCTACAATGGAGCGAATGTTGGTGGCAATTTCCCCAAAGGATTCACCGGTATCTTTTACAGCAACACTTTGCTCCCCAGAGATTCGGTTTGTTCTCTCCATCTCTTCCAATATCACCTTGGACTCTTCCTGGATACTTGAAATCGTCTCTTTAATGTGATGGGTCGAATCGGCGGTTTGCTCGGCCAGCTTCCTCACTTCCGTTGCCACGACGGCAAATCCACGACCATGTTCGCCGGCGCGTGCCGCTTCAATGCTTGCATTTAACGCCAACAGATTCGTCTGATTGGAAATTTCATTGATGGTATGCGTGATTTCTTCGATACTATTGATTTTCTCCGTAAACTGGGTCATCAACGAACTGAGGCTCATCACGATCTCCGTTGATTCACGTGTATGCCCCTGAAGGACTTCTAGTTTCCTTACACCCGTTTCATTGGCCGTGATGATCTGTCCGGAAAGTGCATCTAGAGTCTCCTGTTTAGATAAAACATCTTCTATATTATCAGCAAGATTTTGTGTGCGTGAGCTTGTGCCTTCAAGGTCGGTCGCTTGTTGAACCGCACCTTTTGAAAGCTCCTCAATCGCACGGTTCATCTCTTCACTTGTCGCGGAAACCTCTTCTGTAACGGCACTCATATCCTCAACGGCCACCTTCACTTTTTGAGAAGAATCTGCCACTGTCCCAATCATCTCGCGCATGTTAACAAGCATTGTTTTAAATGAAGTTGCCAACACACCTATTTCATCCTTGGAGCGAATTTCGATATCCCCTGTTAAATCTCCTTCTGCAACCTTGGTCACTTCGGCGTTCAGCTTTAAGATCGGCCTAGTAATGTAGCCAGCTAGTAAAATGGTAGAGATCGTTGCGACAACAAGTGCTATTACTCCAACTATAATGATGGTGCGCAAAATACCAGAAGCCAGTTGCAGCATGTCCTTTTCCAAGAAGACTCCACCAATTTTCCAGCCTGTCGCTTGGATAGTGTTGAAAGCCAGGATTCTTTTTTCCCCATCATAGGTGTATCTTTGGACCCCATCCCTCGCTTCTTCCTGATAGATGTTCTCGATAAACGGCAGGTCCTTTTCTAACAGATTTTCCCCTATCAAAGTAGGATGTACTAGCGCTACCCCGTTCTTATCCAAAAGAATGCTGTATCCACCATGTCCCAATTCTTTTTGGGTTACCAATTCCTCTAAAGAAGAAAGGTTTATATCGGTTGCAAGTACCCCTTGGACAATTCCGTTTCCGGTTACGGCTTTGGCAAGGGTTATTACCGGTTCATTAGTAGATGTATCCATATACACATCCGTAAAGATGACTTCACCGGGACTTAGCATGGCATCTTGATACCAAGTCCTTGTGGTTGGGTCAAAATCTGACGGCAGGTCTACTGTCGGGTATGAAAAGAACCCTTTTTCCTTGGTTGCCAGGTAAAGCACCTGCATATCAGGATAATTTTCCAATACCCGATTGAATCCCTCTACCATAGTGGCTTCATTCGCTGATGAGGCATCGACCAGAAAATCACTGACCAATGACGTACTCCCGATGGAAGCGAGTATGTTAGAGTAGTTATCTAAATAAATGTGAATGGTTTTTTCCAGATCGCTCATGGAAGCTTCCGCATTTGCCACAACGTCTTTGTCTATCTTCCCTTTTGCCTGGTTGTATGTAATGACCCCGACGCTTCCTATTATCAGGAATATTAATAACAAAAACGAAAAGACCAGTTTGCCTCGTAATGATGTGAACATGTATGAGTCTCCTTTGTTTTTAACAGATAAACATTTTATCGACATAGGAAGTTAATTGTTAAGAAACAAAGGAGAAGTCAGTATTTTTAGAAAAATGGATCTCGACAAAAGCCGCGCGTCACAATCCGTCCCCCAAAATTAATTCACACAGTTGCTTTCCGCTCCATAAGATTCAATCCGACTCCCATAAAGAGGACACCCATGAAAAATAGAACGGAGGCTGGAAGGAGAAATTGCGACCAGGACCAATCCAAGAGGGTTGCCCCTTTTAGCATTTCCATCCCGTACGTCATCGGGATTAGTCTGGACAAGGTGAGCAAAGCCTCAGATTGAACGATTTCCAGCGGCCAGTATGCGCCCCCGATCATGGCCATACTCACAGATATCAATGGGATGACAGCATCCAATTGCCTTAGGTTGGTGGCAAGAGCGCTGATGAGTATACCGAGGGACACGATCGCAAACAAAAATGGAATGATCACAAGGAGAATCATTGGATATCCCCCCCTTAAATCCACTCCTAAAACGAAGTGGAAAAAAGTATAGATGAGCGCCAGTTGCGCGTATCCCAACAAAAAACTGAAGCTTACATGTCCCAAGTACAATTGAACCTTCGTCAATGGAGAAAGGATCATCCGATTCCACATTCCATTCCTCTTTTGCTCCAATACAGTACTAACCGTGTAGGTGACCGTGAAGATGACAAAGAAAAGCGAGAATCCGAACAAGGCCTGCAGAGAAGAATCATAGATGAACTCACTTTCTTTAAAGGATTTTTCTGAGACCGCAAAGAGACTGCTGCTTTCTTCTACCTTTTCCCTCAACTCATCTGTTGAAGAATCAAGCCTTTGAGCTGCGAGGGTAAGCGTACTCTCTGACTGCAGCACGTTCGCTACATGCGCCTCTATCAGTGTTGTGTTGGGAGTGATGGCACTAAGATAGAGTTTGTAACGATCCTTCTCCAATTGCATCCCGATGTCAGCTGTCCCTTTTTCGAGTTTTTCCTTCACAGCGGTTTCCTTTTCAGAAACAAAGATGGTATCCTCCACTTTTGCATTCAAAGCCTGAATCAGTTCTGCTTGTTCCACTTCGGTAAGGGTGGTTGAAAAAACAGGGACCTCTCCCGGAGCACCTTGGTTCACCTGCCCTAAGGCCAGGGCAAACACAAACGTTAAAACAATCATTCCGATTACTGCAAAAGGCTGTCTTTTTAAATACTGTAAATGGTTGATTAGAATCGCCCTCATTTAGATCAACCTCCTTTTTGGAAAAATAGGAATGGCTATCAAGATGAGGCCAATACTCACCACCGCTAAGCGGAAAAGATTATCGGTCACACCTGCAAGCTCCCCACCACTTAATATTTTCAAGTATCCTTGCAGGGCCGTACCATTTGGCGTGAAGGATGCGATGGTAAACATCGTGTCGGAAACCTCATTCCAAGGGATAAAGCTTCCACCCAAGAAAGCAAACACACTGACAAGGAATCCAGAAAACATGGTGGATATCCGTTGCGTTTCAAAGCGATAATTCAAAGCAGTGATCAACACTGCCATCGAACCGACCACAAAGCTGAAGAAAAGGGTGATGGCAAGGAATGCTAGGAGATCTGACCAGATTACCTGATAAATCACCGCTGCCAATCCGTATAGGGCACAAAGTTGCAAAAAGCAGATTAAAACGGCGGACAACCACTTGCTTGTCGCGTAGGTCCAGGGGTTTGTATTGGTTAACAGGATGCGGTCATACACAAAGGTTGCTTTTTCGTAATAGGCATAGCCAGCAACAAAGGACACAACATATAAAGCAAACATCGTACTCATACCCACTGCAAAATAGCCAAAGGAATCCACGGGCACCTTCCCGTCCACTGTCACTGTTTCACCTGTCACCTCGGCTATCGCTTCAAACTCCGGTGGGGCCTGGTTTAATTGTTGTGCCTCTTGTGTCAATACCGTATGCAGTCGCATCTGATCGGTAAAGTTCTCCACCACATTTGAGATGACACTGGCTTCTAGTCCCTTTTCCTCGTTCAGGTAGAGCTGCAATTCCATGCCGCTTCCCTGCTTAAAGAATTGTCCCTTCCAGGTTTCCAGTCGAAGACCTTCCGGGAACTGTAGAATTCCCGCAAATTTGTCATCAGCCAGTGTGGTTTCCAGATCTGTTTCTTCTTTTACTTTCAGCAGATTTTGAAGTTCCTCTTTCATTACTGTATCCACGAGCAATTCTGGCATGGAGGTCTGTTCGGCAACGTCTAGGATGGAGGTTCTGGCTTCCTCAGGAATATTCTCCGTCAGCATCCATTCATCAAACTGTTCCAACTCTGCTTGTAGATCTCCTTTGTCAATGACCGCAACCTGAGCATTCAACGTGATGTCCCCGCTAGCATTTCCCCCTAAGGCAAAGCCAAGGATGGTAATCAACACAAATGGCATCGCGAGCAAGATCAGGACTTCTTTTCTATCCCGAAGTAAGTGAAGGAGATCTTTTTTGATAAATGCACTTAACACGTACGCTCCCCCTAATCCCGAAGCTTGCGACCGGTCAGATGCAAAAAGACATCTTCAAGTGTCGGCGCTTTTATTTGTATTCCTTTGAGCGGACTGTCTGTCTGCTTGGCAGCATCGAAAACGTCTTCTAGGAGGTTTATTTTCTTCGGTGCCAACAGGATGATTTTCTTTTCCAACGTTGTCACGGTAGAAATGGCCGGTATGGTCTCCAGTTTTCCGATGAATTCCGGCTTTATCTTTTCTACTTCCACTTCGATCGTGTGCTCGGACGAGAGGATATTCTTCACTTCTTCCTTTGTCCCGGAGGCGATCACTTCCCCGCGGTCCATGATATAGAGGCGCTGACAGAGAAATTCGACTTCCTCCATGTAATGACTTGTGTAAAGGACCGTGATTCCATTTTCCTCGTTCAGCTTCTTCACCGTTTCGAGGATATAGTTTCTTGATTGCGGGTCGATCCCGACTGTCGGTTCATCCATGATCAAGATTTCCGGCCGGTGTAGCAAGGCCACCGCAATATTAAGACGGCGCTTCATCCCCCCGGAAAATTGCTTGACCGGTTCCTTTTGTCGTTGTTCCAGGCCTACTAACGTCAAAACCTCTTCTATACGCTGTTTCCGCTCACTTTTTGGCAGTTTATAAATCTTTGCAAAAAAACTCATATTTTCATAGGCTGTAAGCTCAGGGAAGACGGCAATTTCTTGTGGAACCACCCCAAGGATTTCTCGGAGGTGCTGTGGCTGCTCTTTGACACTTTCCCCTTTGAGTAAAACATCCCCGCTTGTCGGTGGGACAAGGGAGGAGAGCATGGAAATGGTGGTGGACTTGCCGGCTCCATTGGGTCCAAGCAATCCCACCGTTTCCCCTTTCTCCAGATATACATTAACACCCTTGACGGCTTGGGTGTTTTTGAATGATTTCGTTAGTTGAATGGCTTCTAGCATATGGATGCCCCCTTTATTACTTCTACTATACTATCGGTGGGAGGAGAGTTAACCTGAAGAAGGTCATTAGTTTCCGAGGATAGGGGTGACTTTGGTCACTTTTACGCAAGGCTCTTTTCTCAAGTAAGCAACAAAGTTTGCGAAAACAGCCTTTAGCAAAAAAAATAGGCGAAGCACATGCTTCACCCCACAACCTTCCGCTTTGCCTGAAATGGTATCCTCACCATCTTCACTTCCTTCCCTGTAGCCTCCAGGGCGAATGCCTCTGTGGACTGCGGTAGATTCCACTTCTCGATTGTCACTTGTTCTGCACAGGCAATCACATATGGATATGTTAGTGCATGTTGATGGACCACTTGTGCAAACATCGACGGTGGGATTATCACATTTTCCACCTGGATCCGGGCCAGCAGCATCAAAGCAGCATGCAGCTGTTGCTTACCTTCCCCTGCATTCAACACGATATACGACGGACTCCCAAACTTCTTGATGTTCACCAGAATGGCTATAGTAATGTTGTGCTTTGTGGCATAGTGCACCAAAAAGGCCATCCCGCGAAGTTTCTCCTCCAAACTACTTGTGCTGATATCAATGATGAATAGCCAGGATAATTGGGAGGTCCGCTCATACACTTTGGACTGCAGACTAGCCATTCTGGCCGTCGCCTTCCAATGTATCTGTCCGAAAGGATCCCCATTTACATATTCCCTGGTGCCAAGCACTCTACTTTTCTCTTCAAATAATGAACTTCTGGAAGGCTGCTCCCCCTGTTTTTTCGGAAGGATTTTTTCAAGCCCCATTACCTGCTCACTTCTTGGGTAGACGATTACTTCAAACTTCATCCTATCCCTTGTCTGAAGATACACCTTGCCCCACCCAAAGAAAGAATCGATTTCCATGTCGAACAACCGAAGCTGTGCCACGCCTCTTTTCACAGCCGTAAAGGGAAGCTCCACCTCCCATTGGCTTCTACCCACCTGTTGAAAATGGAAATGTAACTGATTGATATGTATTAGCTCATCCCCGTGCCGAAACAATATGTTCTTGTCCGTCCCCACCCTGAGCTTTCCAAAAAATATCGGAAGCAGACTGTTGTGGGTGATCCTTAGTCGTAACATTCCCTTTTCCTCAGTGAATTGCTTCAACCGCTCCTCTATTATGCAGATCTCTAGGCTTTTGGCCACATAGCTGAGATAAAAGAAGTTCCCCCACATGTATGTGTAAATGGCGAAAAAAAGGAAAATCAACGGCGTGGAACCAAGGAAGATGGATGCAGACAACAAAAGAAAAAGAACGGCATTCATCATCCGGTGCAGTCTTTCATTTTCAATCTGTTGCTCCCAGCCACTCCATTCCCCATTTGTATATTGTCTGGACTTCTTACCCCCTACCCGATCTTTTATACGTTGGAACCGTGTTTTCATATACAAATCATATTGGTTAGGATCCATTTATCGTCCTCCTTTTTCCAGATATGCATTTAGGCGGTTTCCTATTCTTACACAATCCCATTCCGAATCGCAAAGATCGCAAGCTGGGTGCGATCCCTCAAGCCAAGCTTCTGCAGAATGGCGGTCACATGATTTTTCACCGTGCCAACAGACAGGTGCAAGGCTTCTGCAATCTCTTGATTATTTTTCCCATCCCCGACAAGCTGTAAGATAGAGCGCTCCCGACTGGTCAACTCGACCGGCTCCATGCCAGATGCTTCTCGCGGACGGTTGATCAACCTCGGCACCACCTTCCCCGCTACAGATGCGTCAATCGAGATCCCGCCATTCAGACAGCTCTCGATCGAGGTCAATAGGCTTGCCGCATCCGCATCCTTCAAAAGATAGCCCAATGCCCCAAGCTTCAACGCCTCCATCGCATACTCGTCATCTGCGAAAGTGGTCAGTATCAGCACTTTTGCGTTCGGATCACGCTGCCTGATGAGCTTGGTCGCTTCAATGCCCGTCATGACGGGCATACGAACATCCATCAGCACAAGATCTACGAGATGCTTTTCATAAGCGTCCACTGCATCCTTCCCGGTTGCCACTTCTGCCACAACACGAAACGATGGATGTTGCTCGATCATCATTTTTATGCCCTGTCGAACCAATGCCTGGTCCTCCGCTAGCAATATATTAATCACTTATATGTAACTCCTTTCAAAGGGAAAATTCCCTTCACTGTAAAATAACCCCCGGTGACTTCCCGCTCCATCCGACCGTTCAGGCTTTCCATACGCTTCCGCATATTTTGCAGTCCGAAGCCTTCTTCAACAGGCCTTGAAACCACCCTCTTATTCTCCACTTCGACCTGAAAACTGTGCTCTCCCATGATTTCAAGTGTGATGGAGATTTCCCTTGAGCTCCCATGCCTCATCGCATTGGTGAGACCTTCCTGCACAAATCGGTATACCGCTATATTCTGCTCATTGGTAAGGGGCTGCGAAAGTACACCGGTTTTCGTCGTCAACTGCACCCTCATCTGACTTTCCGCCTCTAACTTTCTGATCAGATGAATCACAGACGAGATCCCCTGTTCCTCTTCTCCCTGCAAGGCTTTCACCGCTTTTCGCATCCCATCAAGGCTTTCTCGTGCCAACTGCTTGGACTGCTTCACCATGGAAGCGACCTTCTCTTCGCCTGCCGCCTGCTCCGCCACTGCCAGTTGCATCATGAGCGCCGTCAGCTGGTGTCCGACTGAATCATGAATATCCCGTGCGATCCGGTTCCGCTCCTCGACTCTAGCAACCTCCTCATTTTCAAGGACCTGCCTTTTCAGTGCACGATACTCCACCAACAACCTTTTCCACTCTCTATCGAATTTTTCGTTGTCACGAAAGTACTGATGGGTAAAAGCCCCTGCTCCTCCCACTAAAATAAGCAGGAAAAAATGATAGAAAGATAGATCTGTAAAGGCCATTCTGCTTAGAGGTAATGTTATTGGAAGAAGGGCAGCTATCGCGTTTGTGACTGCCCGCTTTCCTGCTGGTGTTTGTATGCCTTCCAATAACAGAAAATAGACCAGTAGCCAAGGGAGAACGTCAAACGGAGTCAGTATGTACTGCTGAATCAGGACAACCGAAGTGCTAGCAACTAGATAAACTACCCATTCATTCCGCCAAAGCGGCAGGGAGAAATACAGGCCGAGGTAGCTTCCGGCTGCTAACAAGTAGCCTGCAAGAAGAGGACCAGATATGGAATAATAGACCGGAATGGCGAAGAATATACAGAGGATGAACCCTATTTTCACCCAGAGCAGTTTGAGTTTTCTACCACGCATGAGTGATTCCAGCCTTTCCATTAAAAATTGCTATCTGTATGTTCCTGCTGCCCATCGTATTGCACCCTTTCTATTTTTGAACAAACGTTTGATCAAAAGACTTTCTTGATCTTTTTCATAGTCGCGGCAGTAGTGAACCTTGAGAAATGCTGCTCTAGCTGTTTTTTTGCCTCTTCTTTATTAAGCTCGGATGCAGCAATATCATTCTTTTTACACCAATGCTCCATCGTTTCATAGGAAGTGCTGCTCCAGCCGTTCTTCTCCCCGCTTTCGTCCTGCTTTTCTTTTGTACCAGAGACGACGATGTCCAGATTCCCCTGCAACTCTAGTAAAGTCTGATCGAACGCCTTCTTTTTGTCTTTTTCCTTCATCCCTGCTTCTGCGCGCAATACTCTCGTATCAATTCCTTGATTCCCCGAAATGAGGTCAAAAAGAGTTAAGGCTTCACGGGACACTTCCCCTTTTTCATACCGTTCTTCCATGGTTTCATGACTTGCAAGTGCCGCGAGCACCAGCGGAAGCAAGTCTTTTGAAAGGAACACCGCTTTTTTCCTGATAAATTTCCCATATGCCGCCACCCCGTCTGCAGCAAATTGAGTCCGCCAAATCCATGGGTCCTGATCGGTATCGGAATGCCAAGCTTCTTTTGGAGTGATGCTTCCAAGCGATGGATAATCATCAAACAGTGGTGCAAGGGGGAGCAACCCCACCTCCTTGATCACCGCTACTGCTTCTTCATATGTATGGATGGTTCGAGTTTGTATGGTCATGGTAACGCTCTCCTTTATTTTCCTTTTGCTTTAGAAATTCTACATGGAGGGCGGAGAGTCCTTTAAAATTTTTCCAAATATACCTTGCAATACAAGATAGCTTTACATATAATGAAAGTATCATGTAATACAAGATACCGACGTCGCTCCGCTCCAGTACCTTGCTTTACAAGGTAGATATACAAAACGTTAACTTCCAGAATCAACATAACGCTAACCATAACAAAAGTAGGTGAACATATGGCAGCAAGAAGCCAGCTATTAAAAGGAATCCTCGATGCCTGCGTGATGGCGATTGTCGAGGAGAAAGCGGTTTACGGGTATGAACTGTCCCAGCAACTGCAAAAGGTAGGTTTACCAGACATCAGTGAAGGCACCATCTACCCGGTACTGCTCCGACTGCAAAAGAACGGATTTATCATAGGGGAAATGCGCCCATCCGCATCCGGCCCGAACCGCAAGTACTATTTTCTAACAGACGCGGGAAAAGAAGAACTTGAACGAATCTCGAGTGAATGGCTGCTGATCGCAGGGCCTGTAAGTCAATTATTGCAAAGAGGGGAAAAAGAATGAGCCATACGAAGAAGTTGATTGAAGAGAATAATGAAAAACGAAAGCTGTTGAGTGATGATAATCTCCAATTATATGAGGATTTCCTACTTTACATCCGTACAGATTTAAGAGTGGCGGTGCATGAAAGTGAAGAGCTATTGATGGAGCTTCTCGATCATATGCTCGAAGCGCAACATGAAGGGCGATCTGCAACAGACCTACTTGGTTCCGATCCCAAAGCATATGCAGATGAGCTGATTGAAGGATTGCCTAAAGATAAAAAACGGGATGTGATCCCCTTCATAAGCTCCCAAGTCAGTAATTCCTTAGGATGGTTCGCTCTCGTATTATCCATTGTCCATCTGGTGATGCCTATGTTTACGGAAATAAAAGCTCCTTCTCCTTTAGGGAACTTGATCGTATTGGCTTTGGCCGTGTTGGGCGTTTCCGCACTAGGCGTGAAAGTGATCTTCACTTTAGTTCGGTCCAGTCTTTTTAGTGAAAAGAAAAAAGCAAAGCGAGCCTATTGGAAAGCCGGCCTTTTTGGGGGAGGATCTTTTGCGGTCATTTTATTTTTCGCCTGGCTTGTTCCTGACTTCGGGCCAAGAATTTTGATAGAATGGTGGATTTATCTGATCATCGCACTCATTCTACTCGGTACAGGAAAACTGATTCAACGTGCCTACCACACTCACTAATAGGAAGGAGAAGTAACATGACCCATCTACCATTAACTAAAAAGAGCCAAACCTTCATAGAAAACCTTCGGATCTACCTTTTTTCTTGCGGCAAAAAGACAAGGGAGATCGATGAAATAACCGACGAATTATCGGTGCATTTATATGAGGCCGAAAAAGAGAACAAGAGTGTCGAACATATCATCGGAAGCTCCCCTAAAGAATACATGGAGCAGATCTCCGGCGAAATGTCCTTTGATGTACGAGGCTGGGCTAAATATGTTCCCATCATCATCCTTGGGGCATTTGCCGGAATCGTTCTTAAGGACATCGTATTTGGCGGGTTTCAATACTCGCTCGTGGAGTTGATTGGTTACCCTCTTGTTTGCATCATCTTGCTTCTTGCTTACATGTGGACATTTCGGCTTATTTCCAGCCATAACTTTTCCAAGGGTAAAGAATTCTTTTTCTTGTACCTGGCTAGCTTTATATCGATTGCATTGTTTACAGGGTTGATGTTCCTCCCTAATTATATCGAGTCCCCGATTATACTGCTTGGCTATTATGGTAATTTGGTGGTAGCAAGCTTGGCCATTTCGTTATTGATTGGGATCTCTATTTGGAGTAAAACGTTCGTGTCGATTGTATTGCCGATCTTTTACATCGTTCCGGAATACTTGGTCAGCTTTACTGACCTATCAGAAGGTAATCAACTTTTAGCCAGCAGCATTTTGATGTTTGCAGGAATCGGTATCTATTTGCTGTTCTCACTTAAAAGAACGAAGGAAGTTAAATCTGTTCACTAATACATAAGGGGCTACTCTTAATGGGTCAGCCCCCTTTCTATTTCATGGATTCCGCTTCCACCCGGTCCATGTACTCCTGCACTACCTTGTTATTACTCTTCTCGCTGCCGAGCTTCAACATCGCCCGCCCTACAAAATTAACCCCTTTATTATGCCCGGCATAAATGAAGCGGGTATGCGTCTCATCCACCTTTTCCAGTGTAAAAGACAAATTGATTTCAAATGCTTTTCCAAGTAAAAAAGCTATTTGTTTATGTTTCCTATCGGGCTTGTCCTCATAAGCCAGTGTTTCCACGATATACGTCTCCACACGTTTGCCCTCCCGATATGTTTGGCGATGTTTGGCACCTACCTCTGTTTCCGTCTTATCTATCAGCGAATGCTCCTCCACTAAAATGAAGAATACCCATAGAGCCACCTTGCTGGAATTGGATGAACAAATGTTGGAACTCTGTTACTCCAGGTGGTCGGTCAAGGAAGACAGGTACCGTGTCCCCCAAGTTCTTTTCACCTACACAAAATTCTGAAAATTAAGTCTTTTAGCATGGGCAATCCGTTAATTTTTGACATAAAATTTAGTTATTCGTGTATGACCTTTTGGGTGCACATGGAGGGAGGGACTGAGTACTTTCTTGTTTTTATGTTACATTAACTTTTGGGAAGGGGAAAATTATGAAAAATTCATTTAAACAAGCATTCGTCCTACTTTTGACAGTCGTGTTAGCTTTATCTACTTTAGGTTTCAGTGCTTCAGCCAGTGTGAAGGAGAACCAAGTTGATTCTTCTAGTTTACTCGTAGTATTTAAATCCGAAAGTCTTCCAAACAACGTGGAACAGCTTGTCTCAGATGCTGGAGGAGAAGTTACATATTCCGTTCCTCAAATTGGGATTATTGAAGTATCTGCGGAAAATACTGGTTCTTTTTTAAAGAGCATAATGAGAAACAATCAAGTACTATCTGTTGGTCCTTCCGTTGAAGTAACACTTGATTTACCGGAAATAAATGAAGAAGCAGAAGGGCAATCATCTCCAGCTTCTATCATTGAAAACATCTGGGAATCAGGCTACCAATGGGATATTGAGCAGGTGACAAATAACGGAGCAAGTCATGGTTTATACAAAGACGCAAGAAGTGAAGTAGTCGTTGGGGTTATTGATACTGGGTTTGACTTTAACCACCCTGATTTAGCGGCAAATGTGGACTTGGAAGGTTCTAAAACATTCGTGCCGGGAACGACTGATTCTTGGGATTTTAACAGTCACGGAACGCATGTTGCAGGAACGATCGGAGCAGACGGCAGAATGAAAGGTGTAGCTCCAGGGGTAACTTTACGTTCCTACCGAGTATTCGGTGCAACGGGCGGAGCTCAGCAAATTTGGATCACGGATGCCATTTTAGCTGCTGCAAATGATGGCGTAGATGTTATTAACATGAGCTTAGGCGGAACAAGATTACTTGGTCAATGGTTCTACACAGATCCAGCAACTGGTGAAAAAATCCGCACCGGTAACAGTGCTGCTGATTATGTGGCATACACTCGTGCCATCCGTTATGCAGTCAACAAAGGGGTAACAGTTGTCGGTTCTGCAGGAAACTCTGCGTATGATTTAAGCAACCCTTCCAAAGTGGCAGATACGATTAATGCCGGCCGTAACGATGGCTGGGAAGCAAAAGGCGCTATTAAATATGTTCCAGCCCAGATTCCTGGAGTCTTGACAGTTTCTTCAACTGGTGCAGGTTTTGGTACTGAAAACCGTTTAGCATATTACTCAAACTATGGTAATGGTGCCATTAATTTAGGGGCGCCTGGTGGAGATCTTGGAGTGAACAATGCTGGCGGCAGTAAACATTTAGTTTTAAGTGCAGTGCCAACATATTTGACATTCAATACCGCCAGAGGAATTGAAGCAAAAGGTTTATTCGGTGATGGATATGGCTGGAAAGGCGGTACATCGATGGCAGCTCCTCAGGTTGCAGGAGCTGCAGCAGCCTATATCGCGAAGGTACTAGAAAAAACCGGAAAAAAACCATCTCCAGCACAAGTTCAAACAAAGTTACAACAAACTGCAGTAGATGCAGGTAAAAACGGCTACGACGAACTATACGGCCACGGAATTGTTAATGCACATCATGCGTTGCTGAGATAAATTAAGTGAAAACCCCTTGTCCAGATTGGACGAGGGGTTTTTGTTTTTGGAGACAGGTTTAGTGTTCCTCTCTTCTATATCATTCATTCCCTACCGGGACGAGCTTTTAAATCAGTATCATAGACAATAAAACTAATCACCATAATCACACCGATTACAGCCGCTATCCCAACAAGCAGACCTCTAATCCCCATCTATTCTTCGACTTTCAATTCCACCAAGGTATACTCCTCAGTATTTAAATCGTATTCAAACGAAATCAAATACTTTCCTCCAACCTCAACCTTTCCACAAAATGCTTCTGCATCCTCTTCACTTGCCGCTTCATAATGATAGGTCAGTCCATCATAATCCTGTTCCGTTACCGAACAACGATAAGCACCGTTCTCATCTTCTGTCACTGCCACACTTTCCACCGTAATTCGATCCTCACCCGAAGTCGACGGCATATACGTGTACATGACAAACGTCGTAATAAGCAACAACGTTCCCATCACAAGCGCAATGCGCCCTTTTTTCTTTTCTGATCTGACTAGCGTGGTGAACACCCCGAAACCTATCAGACCAAAGCTGATTGCAAATAAAATCAAACCAAATAAATACATCTTTGAACCCCCGTTTCTATTCTTCTCTACTTCCCATTATATATCAGACAACCCGTATCATTCATACTTTTTCATGGAGTTGATGAGTTCTTCAATTTCAGCTTCAATGAGTGGATCGTGCATGTTCATTATTTGAAAAGTGGCATCATCTTGTATCCAAGATATTGTCTGGAGGTCTGGCCTAGTCTGTTTAACAGAGTAATCAATCTTATCACCATTAATTGTTTCAAAATTTTTCTCGTAATCAGTGGGACCGAAATTAAATCCATCAGGCATGTCAAAATAGATGTAAACGGAGATATGCTCCTTATCCGCATAATTCCCAATATAGGTTAGTGCCACACTTCTCGAAAAACTTAACTGAAGTTCCGTAGCGGAAATTTGCTCCGGTTCAAATGGTAGTACCGTCAAATAGTAGGCAGGCTCTCCCGTTTCATGAAAGACACTAAGAGTTTCTTTCATTTCTGCAGATAATCCATCGGCATCATCACCAGGAAGGACGCCTTTCCCCACTACCACCAACATCATTACAACGAGAGCCGAAACTGCAACAGACGGTATCCATAAAGGCAGGAGCTTCTCTTTCCGCTCCGTCCCCCTCAACTCCCGCTCCATCCGCTTGCTCGTCTCATCATCCATCAGCAGACCCGGCCTGTTCTTCAATGGTTCTAGCCATTCTGTATTATTTTTCATAGAACATCACCCCTTCTGTATCATGTCCGATGGATTGTTTCATTTTTTGGAGTGCCCGGTGATAGGTCACCCTCACCTTCGACTCTGTCCAACCTAGTATCTCAGCGGTCTCCCTTACCGAAAAGTCCTTTAAAGCCCGTAAAATTACGACCTGTCTATAATCCTTTTTCAAGCTGCTTAAGGCTTGCTGCAACACTTCCCAATCTGCCCCTTTATCCGCCAAATCTGCAGGGGATTCCTCCCTACCCTCATGCTTTTCCTGAGCCACATCTCCGGCAAAAATCGTTGAAACTTTCTCTTCCTATAAAAATCGATTGTCGTGTTTCTAGCAATTGAAATAATCCAAGTTCTCGTACTAGACTTCCCCTGAAAACTGCCTATGCTATGTAATGCCTTCATAAATGTTTCCTGTGTGAGGTCCTTTGCCTCTTCTATGTTATTGGTAAAATAAAGACAGTATTGGTAAACGTCCTGGTGATATGGCTGATACACATCACGTATAAATGCCTCCCTGTTCTCCCCCAAATGAACTCCCCCTTGCACATCTTTATCTAATAGTCGATTGAGTTGTTATTTTGTTACAGTTAAATTTTAGCATATAAAAAACCCTTACCGCGCTCTCCCACAGTAAGGGTCTCCAATAACCTATTCAAACAAATACTTCCTCGTCCTCAACTGCACATTCAACACAATCCCGATCGCTATCATATACGTCAGCAAGGAACTCCCACCATAGCTGAAAAACGGCAGTGGAATCCCTGTTATCGGAAGCAGTCCGATTGTCATTCCAACGTTTTGGAACACTTGGAATGTCAGCATTCCAATTACTCCGGCGCAAAGGTAGGTGCCGAATGGGTCATGGCACTCCATGGCGATGAAGGTAATTTTATATATCAGGAAAAAGAAAAGGGATATGACAACGGTCGCGCCCATAAAGCCAAACTGGCTGGCGATGGCCGCAAAGATAAAATCCGTGTGCGCTTCCGGCAAGTAGACATTCATTTCCCCATAACCTGAACCGGTGTATTCACCTGATCCGATGGCCAGCAACGACCTTACCAATTGAAACCCTTGCACATCCTGGTATTCGTATGGGTTCAACCAACCATAGAATCGGTCCAATTGATACTCAGGAATCAGATACGTATGGAAAAAGGTTGGATGCGCAATGAAAATATATAAGAATAATGCAATGAATCCCAAGGCTGCGCCAGCAAGCGAGAGAATGATGCTCCATTTGATTCCTGACACCAGGATCATGGCAGCGATGATGGCGCAATAGACAAGGGTTGTCCCCATGTCGGGCTGTTTGGCAACAAGAAACAATGGGATACTGGATGCGGCAATGATTTTCCCAAGCAGCAGGTAGCTATCCTGTAAGGTTGCTTCTTCAAACTTTGCCCTGTGGTCGGCGATTATCTTACTTAAGACTAAAATCAGTGAAATTTTCATGAGCTCGGAGGGTTGGATGTTTCCTAGTCCCGGCAAGGTGTACCAGCTTGTTGCCCCTTTAATTTCACTCACAAGGGCGGAGGGAAAGTTGAATTCCAGTCCAAGTAAGAGGATGACGCCAATGCCAAACGTGATCCAGGCGAGGTTCCGCAAATAATCAAAGTGGATTAGCATGGACAAACCTATGCCAATGGCTCCTACGACAAACCACATTAATTGCTTTTCCATAAAATCAATATTGCGTAGAACCGGCGGCAGCGTCGGCTCCACACTTTTCAATGCAAACAAGCTTGCCACAACCATTATCCCCATGAGAAAGATTAATGTGGTATCTAATTGTGGTTTATAGTCTTTTTCCACTTTCCTCTCCCCGCCCTTTGCCTTATTCTTTTTATTTATTGGGTATTTGTATTATTATCATAGTAATTGTTGTGTATTTTTTGCCTAACCCATAAATCATATTCAAGAAAACCAACCCCGTCAATTTATAAAAAGGCACTTTTTCGTAAACTGTTTTGCTTTGTCGTATTTATCAATTAACCGTTACATCCCTTACTGTCGTGCTCTTTTCCCGGCTGTACGGAATAAACTACATGCCTGTTTTAGAGTAGATATGCCGTAAAAAGTCCAATTGCCTACTTCTTTGAGAAAAGTGCCTATAAAAAAATGGATAATGATTGGTGTTTGATTAAAAACTAAAAATACTATGAAGTCGCTAGGAGGCAAAACGAATTGTTTGTCGCACTTGCATTTTTCTTATTCATGTCATTCTTCTTATCAGGTAGCGAAACCGCGCTGACAGCTGTCAATAAAATGAAGATCCAGATACGGGCGGAAAACGGGGATCGGGCTGCCCAAAAACTTTTAAAGCTTGTGGAACGTCCAAATCAATTTATTACTGCGATTCTTATTGGTAACAACATTTCCAACATCATGCTACCTACCTTAGTGACGTTGATTGCTATTGACTATGGATTTAATGTTGGGATTGCGACAGCGGTTCTGACCGTCATCCTGATCATTTTTGCCGAAGTCCTGCCAAAGTCCATTGCTGCTACCTTTGCCAATAAGGTCGCTTATATTGTGGCACCCGTGATTTCGATCTTGTTATTTGTTTTCAAACCGTTGATTTACTTATTGTCGTTGTTTACCAACTTTGTTATCCGCCTTCTCTCAAGGGGGATGGTTCAGGAGGCTACCCTTTCAAAGGAAGAATTGAAAAGCATGGTGGATATCGGCCTGACAGAGGGGACTTTTTTTGAAGAGGAATCTCAACATATTATCGGGGCCATTGATTTTTACACAAAAGATGTGCGGGATGCATTGAAGACCCCACGTATTGATATTCATGGTTTGCCATGTGAGGTATCCTTTGAAGAGGCACGAGAATATGTGATGGAAAGCAGTTACACGAGGTACCCTGTCTACAAGGATAATATGGATAATATCATTGGGGTTTTTCATTCAAAATTCCTCCTCAACTGGTCTCTTAATACAGACCTTGAGATTAAGGATTTCATGGATGATACCCCGCTGTTTGTAGCGGAATCCACGTCCATTGAACGCGTATTTAAAATGATGCTTAAAGAAAAGAAGCATATGGCCATCGTGATCGATGAGTATGGCGGTACCACCGGGATCATCAGCCATGAAGATATAATCGAAGCAATGATCGGTCAGGAAATTGAGGACGAAACCGATGAAGTGGGAGAAATCCTGATTGAGGAACTGACTGATAACCATATTATCTGTCACGGAAAAATAGCGATCCGCCGATTTAACGAAGTGTTCAAAACAAAGGTACCAGAAGAAGAAGACACCATTTCCGGCTTCCTTTTCAAAGAACTCGGCCATATCCCAGAGGAAGGCGATTCTTTGGAATACCATCACCTGCACTTTGACATATTCAAGATGGAGGATAACGTGTTAAAACAGGTGAAAGTGAAGAAAAAAACAAACTTAAAATAAGTTCAAAGTGGGGAAGCATCATGTTCAGATGCTCCCCCACTCTTTTTTTAATCCTGTTTCATTCCGGTATAGATAAGGATGGCATCTCTTAGAAACTCGGCCGTCCCTGGTTGTTTTTTATCATAAAAAGCCGTGAACCGCTCGTCATCCACATACATCTGGGCAAGTCCTGCGTGTGCTTCTTTGGAATATGAATCCCAGTAGAAGCCTAGCCATTGACGGTGAAGATCCGCCGCTTTTTGCGCAAGGTCGCACGCAGGATCACCTGTTTGGAATGCCTCGTTTAATACAACGAGCACCTCTTCCCCAAGTTTCTCTCCTTGTTCGTATTGCTTCTTGGTCATGCCTTTCAGCTTGGAGTTAGATTTATCGATTGCCTCGTTGCCGTACTTCGCTCTGACTTCCTCGCCATATTTCTTTTCATTTTCGTCTATCAGGTCCTGCTTGAATGCTTCAAATTTTTCTTTGTCGCTCATGGTAATGCTCCCTTCCTTCGCCGCCAGGGTCCGGTCTACACTTTCAATGAGGCCCTCCAGCCGCTTTTGCTTTGTCAGAAGCTTGTCACGGTGTTCTTTAAGTGCTTCTACTTCATCAAAGGAAGGGGCGTTGATGATTTTTTGGATGCTTTCGAGATCTATCTCGAGCTCCCGGTAAAAGAGGATTTGCTGCAGCTTATCCACTTCCGCCTGCCCGTAAATTCGATATCCCGAAGCACTGATTCTCGCCGGCTTGAGAATCCCGATTTCATCATAATATCGCAGCGTCCTGCCAGTCACCCCAGCCAATTTTGCTAATTTCTGTACGGTGTATTCCACCTCTGATCACCTCCTGACAAAATCAGTGTACACCTTGACGTAGCGTGAAGGTAAAGGGGTATTTCGAAATTAATTTATTCCACCGTCACGGCCGTCCCATACGCAATAATCTCCGAAGCATTCGTCATCACGCTAGAGGTTTCCAAGCGCACACAAATAATGGCATTCGCCCCTTGGCTCTTTGCATCCTCCACCATCCGGCCAATTGCCTTCTGACGCGCTTCCTGCATCATTTCTGAGTATTCCTTAATTTCGCCACCGACAATCGTTTTCAATCCTGCCAACAGATCCTTCCCGATATGTTTCGACTGCACCGTGCTCCCTTTCACAAAGCCCTTTAACTCTACAACTTTCTTGCCTGGTACCGACTCAGTAGTCACTATAATCATTTTTGTCATCCTCCTCTTTTTCCTTGGCCCGCTCTACTATCAGCACGATGAAAAGCGCAATGATGGCAAGCCCGTAAAGTATGTAAAATAATATGCCCAACCAAATACTCACAAGAAGTAAAGCAATCCCTACCACCTGTCCCAGTACTGCCACAAGCAATAACACTTTTTTCAGAGTTTCAATCATCCTGATCCCCCCACCACTACTATTCACCGCCCGAGATGAATTTCCTGTCCATCATGGAAAGTATATTTTGCCACCACTTCTCTCATACATGAATGGGACAATTTTGTTCATCATATAAGGGAATGTCATTTAAAGGAGAGATGCAAACCATGCAAAATCAACCTACCCCACAAGGGCAAAATATGAATCAAAATCAGATGCCACCAACGATGAACATGAACACACCGGGCACTCAAGCCCCGAATACAAACCATGGTGGACATGAAATGTTTGATGCCCATGAAATAATTGCCGGCATTATCAGTATGCTCGACCAATATCAAATATACGATCAGCATATCCAAGATCCGGCATTAAAAGATATCTTGAATCGCCAGACAACCTTTGTTACCCAGTTGTACAACACCATCGTGGAAAGCTTTCAAACAGGGCAGAAACCATCTGTTTCCACTCAAGTTTATAAGATGACTCAAACACACGACGTAGTGTACGGAATCACACCATCTCAACCGAAAAAACCGAACCAATCTGTCAATGAGCTTGCTGACAAAGGACTTTCTGCTTATATGCTTGGTCAAACAAAGGGGCTTGCAACGCTGCTTGCCATGACGGCGCTTGAAATGACCAATCCCGTCCTTCGTCGCGTTGTTGCCGACAGTGTTCCAAACTTCATTGAAATGAGCTATGAGATTTTCCTATATCAGAATAAACACGGCTATTATCAAGTTCCACAGCTTGCCATGCAGGATATGAATGCTATGTTGCAAAGTTATACAACCGTACCCATACAAGGGAATATGCCTCATTAGAATACAAAGAAGCCATGGAGCGCAACTTCTCCACGGCTTTTTATTTCATTTTTCTCCTACCCTTCCATCGCTACCTCGCCAAATGCTTTAGGCCTTGTAGCTTTATACCATTGATAGCAAAGGATCACTAAGATGATACCGTCGATCACATCACCACCATAGTACATAACCATTCCGCCTCTTTCTGCTTGTTCTACCGGCACACCCATAGGAGGCCGGGAATAAATGAATTTCGATAGAGTCCCATGTCCTGCAAGTGCTAGGACGAAAATGATGGCACGGTAAAGGTAGCTTCTTCTATGTGTGGTCAGATCAACATAAATCATGGATATCGTAAATAAATACCCTGCCAGGAACACATGAAGATGCACGAAAAGATACAGCCACATATGCTGATGCATGGCTTCATACAACGGGGTGGTATATAGAAGCCACAATCCTCCGATATTTAAAACAGTGGTAACAGCCGGATCTGTAACTACCGAAATAGGTTTACTTTTTAACAGCCTTGATAACTTCCTGGAAGTGTTGACGTTCAGCGTCCTCATTAAAAGGGTCATAGGTGCCGACAAAGCGAGCAAAAGCGGAGCCAACATCCCTAATAAAAGATGTGCGTACATATGATAGGAGAAATCCACATGTGCCCTTTCTGCAATCGGACCTGCCAATGCACTCACAGCAAAGACAATCCCACCAGTAAACAGCAAAGTCCGCTTGAGCGGCCATTTGGTATATCTTCGATTGGATCTTTTCACTGCCACTATATATAAAAGAAGGGCCAATAAAAAAGGAACCACCAGAAGTTGACTGTTCCAACCACCTAGCTCTGCATGATGATGGATATGAGTCATTACACTCATGAAGAAACCTCTTGGGAACGGTGCTTATTATTCGTGTTAATCGTTAAAATTACACCCACCACTATCATGCCGGCAGCGATCACATTCCAAACCACGTCATAGATTATCACATTATCAACATACCGAATCTGATGAATCCGCATGATTTTGTGTTGAATGATCCCATCATATAATTGAAAAACTCCTGCCCCCAAATAAATCCCGCCTATCCACCTTTTCCATACAAGCGCATTCCTTCTCCGTAAATCTGCAAATAAAAATAAGCCACCAATCGTAGCAAACCAGCTGAAGGCATGAAATAACCCATCAGATACTAACCCAATATTTGTTGTCGACTTGTCATAAAAATGATGCCAGTGTAGCAATTGATGGAAGATAGTCTCATCTATGAAGGCAACCATCCCTAACCCAAAGAGGATCCCCGACCACAAATTCCGCCTGCTATAGTTGGATGTAGCATTATTCACGTCATTGCTCAACTCCCATTCTTTGAAGATTAGCTTTCCTTCATAATTTCCCTAATTAGAGGCTTATAATCAATTTTTATTTATCTATTTACTTATAAGGAATAAGATGGTATTTTTATATCATAATGATATATATCAAAAAGATATATGTAAAAGGAGCAATTCACCATGTCAAAGGAAAATACCCAATTCGCCATTCTTGGACTACTAACCATAGGCTGTCAAACCGGCTATTCCATCAAACAGACGATGGACGGCAGCTTGAATCACTTCTGGAAAATCAGCTATGGCCAGATTTACCCGACCTTAAAGAAACTGGTCGACAATGGCTATGCATCCGTGCAGGATACATCCCAGGAAGGCAAACCAGACAAAAAAGAGTATCACATCACTGAAAAAGGAAAGATCGCTCTGAAAGAATGGCTTCAAGACCCCATCTTAGACCTTGCCACCGATAAGAACGAATTGCTTCTCAAGCTTTTTTTCTCCAGACATCAAGACTCATCACAAACCTTGGACCTGTTGGATTCCTACAAAGAAAAACTGACCACCCGTCATGATACTTTTCAAGCAATCAGCAAAAGAATCAATGAAAATCATATCCAGGACGCAGATGCCCCCTACTGGCTCATGACCTTGGATTATGGTTTATGTACTACCAAAGCCGCCATCGATTGGTGCGAACAAACGAAAATAAAATTACTTTCAAAGGAGAGATAAGGATGAGTGCTGAAAATTTTCCAGGACGTTATACAGTGGAAAACCAAGAGGATATTGTAGTTTTTACGATTGGAATGCGTATCAACAAATGGTGGGCCATTCATAAATGGTTCCCGGTCTTTAAAGCCATGCCACCGATGATCAGGGAGTTATACATGAACAAAGATCTCGGTTGCCTGTCCATGGAACACTTCTACAGCCTCCGTACCACCTTGCTGCTTCAATACTGGCGTTCGGAAGAGGATTTGATGGCATACGCCAGAGGACAGAAGCACCTGGAAGCATGGAATGAATTTAATAAAAAAGTCGGTAATAACGACGCTGTGGGAATCTACCATGAGACATTTTTGGTTAAACAGGGGAATTACGAATCTGTTTATGGAAATATGCCGAAGTTCGGGTTAGGGAAGGTTTTTGGAATCAGTAAAATTACGAAGGAAAAGAATAGTTTTAGGAAGAGAATCTCCTAGCATTAACGACCGAATATAAAGCACATCATCTTGGCAATATAAATGAGAACTTACTTGGAAGGTGATGTGTATATGTATTTTTATAAAGAAGACTTAATCAATATGATTGTGCCGGATAAACCTGATCCTCATGCTGCAAAGGTACTTCAAGAAGCACTTGGGGGCCAGTTTGGGGAAATGAGAACATTGATGCAATTCTCATTCCAAAGTGCCAACTTCAGGGGGAAAGCGAAACAATATCGTGATTTGATCAGAGGGATATTTCTTGAAGAGCTTAGTCATGTTGAACTCGTCCAATCGACCATTAACCAACTGTTAAATGAATCCGGTGGAGACCTACCAGGGAATCAAGCTTCTGATGCAGCTCCATTAGACGATGTCATACAATCTGGCGCAAACCCTCACCATTATATTATGGGTGCTAAATCTTCCCTGCCTGTAGATGCAGGAGGAAATCCTTGGAACGGTTCATGGGTATATGACCACGGAAACCTTGTCGCAAACCTACTTAATAATGTGGTATTAGAATCAACTGGTGTATTACAAAAGTCCAGAATTTACGAAATGAGCAGCAATAAAACGCTTAGGGAAACAATCGCATTCTTGATTGTACGGGATAATGCCCACCAAAATGCATTCGCCAAAGCATTAGAAACCCTTGGCGTTGATTGGGGAAAAATTTTTCCGATTCCAAATTATGATATTAACAAATACCCGGAATGCCGTAAATATGTTGAGATGGGCTTCCATAATGCCCAATTCAACTTCCGCCTCGACGATACGCGGATTGGTGAAATCTTTCAAGGTACAACTCCAAGCAGAAATGGTGGAGAACTATCAATTATCGATCCACCAAAAGGCTATCCGGTTCCTGAAATGCCCGATATGCCAAATGAACATGCACCAGGCCTTTTTGATCTCAATAATTGAACAATTGCCGTGCGACCAGGTTAACTTCTGGTCGCTTTTGTCATTCCAGAGCACTTTTTTTGAAAAGTTCATGCCAAAATCAGGCGAGTTGATGCCAAAATGGACCGAGTTGATGCCAGAGTCCATTTTCCCAGCTATCAGAAAGCCGTTTTTTAAGATTGGTAGATTCTTCTAATCTTTATCTGACCTACCCATTTCTATATCTTCAAATGGAGTATAGTTGTTACTTGGTAGTTTCCTTTTCTTAATGGCTTTAATTATCGAAAAGCTGACGGCAAACACTACCACTCCGATAAAAATATATGCCATAAGATACACTCCTTTTCTAAGTAAAGTGAATTTATTTAAGTCTCTAAAATCCATTCTAGTAAGGATACGATGAAAACCAGGAGGAAGAAAATCGCGATTATTAACTTTTGTACTAGCCTCTTTAATCTAGATCTTATTACTAATCTGCCTAATGCCGTCCTACATAATATGACTAATAGGTTTTCCATCCGTGCACCCCCGAAATAAGAATACCCTTACTACACTGCCACTCTTCTAAAATCTGTATATTTCATCATTCTAGATTCCCCCTTTTATATCCTCCAAATTGAAGATTTATTAAGAGTTAAGCTTCAGAAAAAAAGCCAACTAAGTCCCATTAGAATTAGTTGGCTATCTGTATTCTTATAATACCTATCCTCTCACCGTAGGCTTCGTCAGCTTACAGGCTGGATAGCTGATGGAAGGGGCGTAGTAGGATAGCTTCCTCATAAAATAGCAGGACTCCGGGAAGTGATGTTCTAAGAATCGTAGGGTGCTTTGATTAATGAGTTCATCATTTAAGTATAGTTCCAGCACTTCGGCTACCAGATTGTTAAACTTCACCACTTCGACTGACACTTCCTTTGCAAATCTCATCTGTGCGGGGAAGCCGGGTTCCGCGAAATGAAGATAACCTTCCATCATGTCATTTTTCACAATGAACTGCGAGAACTTTCCTCTCACATGATTCGCCCGTTCGACCAGTGCGAATTCAACTCCATCCAGCAGTCTTAATAGTAAGGCGGCGTGCCCCATCTGATCATCTAGCCACATGCTCAATAATTCCACTAGCGATAAGGCCGGGTATTCCCGTCCCTGGACATAACTCTCCAATATCCTCAAATACTCCCTATTCTCCAAAAGTGTTCCGTTTAAATAAGTCGGCGTCAGGTTCAAATTCACCTGATTGAATAACCTTAGATTCAAGAGGTTTCCTTCGAATAAGTAATACTTGTAAGCCACTTCATTCGCCATTTCCGACAGCCGGATCATCGGCCTGGAATCCACAGGTGCATCTTTAGGAACCTTTCTTAGCTCCTGCTCCACTTTTCCAAATGTCTCAATAAATGTTTCCGCCTGCTTGACCCATTTCTTTTCTTCGGGTGATAAATAATCCCTTATGAAATAAGCATGGTCCTTTAGGATGCCCAGCCAGAATTCATGCTCTTCCCATGGGGTGATCGGTTCATAGCTCATTGCGTCCCCCTCCTCTTAATACAACTTATTTAAAAGGAGGCATTTTCATGATAAGTAAAAGCGCAGCATTTTTGAAAACGGTTTTCATATTTTTGCAGACTTAGTTTATCGACAATGGTTTTTCGGCATTCACACTCACACACGTCCCCCTCTTTTTTATTAGCATTTAATAACAAAATTGTGCATCGTCAAAACGTCTATGAAAAGTTTGACGTTCCTTTCCGTTGCAGGCACTCGCTTTAAGCGGGGCGACCATGCCTCCTCGGGCTTTTCCCTGCAGGGTCTCCACATTGTCGCTACTTCCCCGCTGGAGTCAAGTGCCTTCCACTCCAATCCACTTGTTTTTAATAATTTAGATTTGGATTCTGCTTTGCTCACTTGTTAACAAAATGTTCACCTTTTTCTTCCAGATGTGTGACTTTTATCACACTTTTAAATCCTCCCACCTTTTACAATGAAGGTGCATAAGAATTTATATAAAAATTGGAAAAGGAAGTGGCAAATATGTTTTCTTTTAAAAGATTTTTGGCGTGCTGCTTTGCACTTGTATTAGTTTTAGGGGTTATGACCGCTTGTGGTTCTAATGAAGTTTCAGTAGAAGATGCGGAGGCAGAAGTAACAATCAAGAGTTCAAACTGGGAGTTTGATCAGGCTACTTACACCGTACCAGCTGGCAAACCAGTTGCTATCCACCATGAAAATGCAGAAGGTCATCATGGTATCACCATTAAGGGAACAGATGTGAAGATTCAAGGAGATGGCAGTGTTGTCGCAAACCTTGAGCCCGGAGAATATGAAATCATCTGTGACATCATGTGCGGAACCGGTCATGCCGAGATGGTTTCCAAGCTAGTCGTGGAATAGGAAGGGAGTGACAGGGATGGCAAATGTACAATATGAACGTCCTGAAAAAAGCACCAATAAAAAACTTCCTGTGAAAGAGGAGGAAGCTTCATTAAAAGGGACATTGATTGCCGTATTTATGTTGGGGGCATTTATCGTCATTTCGTGGGTTAGCGTGTTCAGCTTATTTATTTCACGAAATTAGTCAGGTCAGAAAAAGGGGGTACAAATAGATGCATTTACACCGTTATGAAAAATATTGGTTAATTTTCGGCGTTGGGACCTTGGTTGTCTTTTTATCCATTATCGGGTTTACCGCCTTTGCTCACGGACACCATCCACCTAGTCATATGGCCACCGTGGATGCACAGAATGTAAAAGGTTCCGCTCCGTTTGATGAGCCGGGATTGAAACAGATTGACAAGAATACCTATGAAGCTACCATTATAGCCATGACATTCGGCTATGAACCGAATAAAATTACCGTTCCGAAAGGCTCCACCGTCAGGTTCCAGGTGACAAGTCAGGATGTCGTGCACAGCTTTACGATTCCTATGACAAACGTCAATATGATGATCACACCGGGGCACATCAACCAATCGGAACATACATTCAAGGAAGCGGGATCGTACCTTGTCCTTTGCAATGAATATTGCGGAATTGGACATCAGCATATGCAAATGGAAATTGAGGTGACGGAAGAATGAGACAGGCAGCGGAAGTAGACATTCATGATTCAAAATTAAGCATGGCCTATATCTATATTGCTTTTGCCGCATTATTTTTGGGAACGATGGCTGGAGTGGTCCAGGGACTTGTCCGCGGGGGACTTATCGAGCTTCCTTACAGCATCAGCTATTACCAGCTGCTGACTGCACATGGCGTGCTGCTTGCACTTGTGCTGACAACTTATTTCATCTACGGATTCTTGCATGCCGGGATGAGCAGGACACTTGGCACGATGACACCTTTAGAAAGGAGATTGGGTTGGATCGGCTTTTGGGTACTCACGATTGGTACGCTGTTGAGCTTTGCAATGATCTTAACGAATGACGCATCGGTCTTATATACTTTTTACGCGCCATTGCAAGCCTCTCCCCTCTATTATGTTGGGCTGACTCTGTTTGTGGTCGGGACCTGGATAGGTGGCGCCAGCTTATTGGTCCATTACATCCGCTGGAAAAAACAGAACCGTGGACAAATAACACCACTGTTCAGCTTTATGACAGTTGGAACCATTCTTTTATGGTATGTCGCTTCCATCGGGGTTGCCGTAACTGTGTTACTTCAATTCTTACCTTGGTCCCTTGGTCTGGTTGATAACATCAATATTCTATTGAGTCGCACGCTTTTCTGGTACTTCGGGCATCCGTTGGTGTACTTCTGGCTTTTGCCGGCATACATCGCTTGGTATGTATGTATCCCAAAAATCATCGGCGGTAAGCTGTTCAGCGATTCGCTTGCCCGCTTGGCTTTCGTGTTGTTCCTGTTGTTCTCGATTCCCGTAGGATTTCACCATCAGCTGATGGAAGCTGGGATCTCTGAGTTTTGGAAATACCTGCAGGTTGTTTTAACTTTTGCTGTAATCGTTCCTTCCCTGTTAACCGCCTTCTCCATTTTTGCAACGTTTGAATTGGCCGGTCGGGCTAAAGGAGCAACAGGGGCATTTGGCTGGGTACGCAAACTGCCTTGGAAGGACGCACGCTTTTTCGCACCATTTATGGGGATGCTATTCTTTATCCCAGCTGGAACCGGCGGAATCATCAATGCCAGTAACCAGATGAATGCTGTCGTCCATAACACACTTTGGGTGGTGGGACATTTCCACATTACCGTTGGATCCACCGTCATCCTGACATTCTTCGGGATTGCTTACTGGCTGATTCCAGTATTGCGCGGCAGAGCCTTCACAGCTCGCATGAACAAGCTAGCGATGACTCAGACGATTCTCTGGACAGTCGGCATGTTCTTCATGTCTGGTGCGATGCACATACTCGGCTTGCTCGGGGCACCGCGTCGAACTGCTTTTACTACTTACCAGGATCATGCGACAGCTGCTGCTTGGTTTGAAGGACTGTTAGCAAATCAAGTGACAATGGCACTTGGCGGCGTCATCCTGTTTGTTGCATCCATGCTGATGATCTATATCGTCATCAACCTCGCCTTCTTCGCGCCAAAAGCACATACGGAATTCCCGATCGGCGAGGTGGCAGAAGATGCTCGCGAAACACCGCGTATTCTTGAAAACTGGAAACTTTGGATCGGAATTGCTGTGGCATTGATCTTGTTCGCCTACACCATTCCGTTGATGGATATGATACAAAATGCACCACCGGGATCACCGCCGTTCAGGCCTTGGTGATGGATGGTGGAATGGGCAGTGGGATGAAGGTTTCCCGCTGCTTTTTTTTGGGTGGTAATCGCTATGAAGACTCCTTTGATGTGAAAATGCGTGTGGGGAGCTCTTCATTTGAGCGATGAAGACCTATCTGATGTGAAACGATTGGAACTGAGGTCTTCAGAGTTCTGGTGGTTCCATACGGTCTCTATGACGACTGACTTTTCCTTTTTTCGGGTTCTGGTGGTTCCATACGGTCTCTATGACGACTGACTTTCCCTTTTTTCGGGTTCTGGTGGTTCCATACGGTCTCTATGACGACTGACTTTTCCTTTTTTCGGGTTCTGGTGGTTCCATACGGTCTCTATGACTACTGACTTTTCCTTTTTTCGGGTTCTGGTGGTTCCATACTGCCTCTATGACGACTGACTTTTCCTTTTTTCGGGTTCTGGTGGTTCCATACGGCCTCTATGACGACTGACTTTCCCTTTTTTCAGGCTCTGGTGGTTCCATACGGTCTCTATGACGACTGACTTTTCCTTTTTTCGGGTTCTGGTGGTTCCATACGGCCTCTATGACGACTGACTTTTCCTTTTTTCGGGTTCTGGTGGTTCCATACGGTCTCTATGACGACTGACTTCGAGCTATGAGGACCTCTCTGATGTGAAAAGTTCTGAACTGAGGTCCTCATCCTTTCAACTTGCCTTTTCTTCTCTTTTATAAGCTTTTGCGCTTGCCATTTCTTGTGTTACAATATTGACTATCATAAATGTGGGGAAAACAGCTGAAATAGCCCGCTCCCCCGGCATTCTTATATAAGGAAGGTTGAAAAACTTGGAACATAACCCAGCAAACTCGAATTTTATTCGAAATATCATAAAAGAGGACCTGGAATCCGGCAAACGCAACCATGTCATCACCCGCTTCCCTCCAGAGCCAAACGGTTACCTACATATCGGTCACGCAAAATCCATCGTCATCAACTTTGACCTCGCAGACGAGTTCAACGGAAAAACGAACCTGCGCTTTGATGACACCAACCCTTTAAAAGAAGACGTTGAGTATGTTAACTCCATTAAAGAAGACGTAAAATGGCTTGGCTATGATTGGGACGGGCTTTTCTTTGCATCTGATTACTTTGAAGAAATGTACAATCGCGCTGTTCTTTTAATCAAAAAAGGCAAAGCGTATGTGGATGACCTTTCTGCTGATGAAATCCGCGCTTACCGCGGCACGTTGAAAGAACCAGGAAAAGACAGCCCCTACCGCGACCGCTCTATGGAAGAGAACCTTGATCTTTTTGAGCGCATGCGTAAAGGCGAATTCGGCAACGGAGAGAAAGTTCTTCGAGCAAAAATTGACATGAAGTCACCGAACATCAACCTGCGCGACCCGGTCATCTACCGCATTTCTCATGCAACCCATCACAACACAGGAGACAAATGGTGCATCTACCCAATGTATGCTTTTGCACACCCGATCGAGGATGCTATTGAAGATGTAACCCACTCCATTTGTACGGTGGAGTTTGAAGACCAACGCCCGTTATACAACTGGATAGTAGAAGAAACGGAAATGGCTGGAACGCCACAGCAAATTGAGTTTGGCCGTTTGAACATCACAAATGCAGTAATGAGTAAGCGTAAGCTGCGCAAACTGGTGGAAGAAGGAATTGTTGACGGCTGGGATGACCCGCGTATGCCGACGATTTCCGGACTGCGTCGTAAAGGGTACACGCCAGAGGCAATCCGCTCATTCGTTCGTGAAACAGGTGTTTCCAAAGGGTCCGGTTTTGTTGACTCACAAATGCTTGACCACTTTATACGGGAAGACCTAAAATTGAAGTCCCCTCGTACGATGGGTGTTGTACGTCCATTGAAAGTCGTCATCACTAACTATCCAGAAGGACAAGTGGAGATGCTGGATGCGGAAATCAATCCGGAAAATCCGGAAATGGGAACTAGACAAATTCCATTCTCCCGTGAGATCTATATCGAGCAAGAGGATTTCATGGAGGATCCGCCAAAGAAATACTTCCGCCTCTTCCCTGGCAATGAGGTTCGCCTGAAGCACGCTTACTTCATTAAGTGTGAGGACTTTGTAAAGGACGAAGACGGAAATGTGGTGGAAATCCACTGTACGTATGATCCGGTAACAAAGAGTGGAACAGGCTTTACAGGCCGTAAAGTGAAAGGCACCTTGCACTGGGTCGAAGCGTCCCAAGCGGTTCCTGCTGAGTTCCGTTTGTTTGAACCGTTGCTGTTGGATGAGGAGCCTGAGGCGGAAGTGGAAGCTGAAGTGGCAAATGTTGCTGGCACGGAAGAGGATTCGGTGGAAGTGGAAAAATCTTTCCTTGACCACGTGAACCCGAACTCCATGAAAGTGTTGAATGGATTTGTGGAGGAAAACATGAAAGGTGTGGCGCCACAGGAGAAATTCCAATTTTTCCGCCACGGCTACTTTAATGTGGATCCGAAATATACCACTTCAGATAAGCTTGTGTTTAATGAGATTGTGTCGTTGAAGAGTTCGTTTAAGTTATAGAAAAAAGAAAAGTCAAAAGACCCCCGTGGAGATAGCCTCCCGGGGGTCTTTTGACTTTGCAAGCATGCTACACAAACCATCTCAAATAAACAATAAAACCGATAATAATGACAACAAACAACGCGATATAAATATACGTGAGACGTGTCACATTTCCCTTGGTTTCCTTGTGATAGTCCTGATCTCCTTTTCCCGCTACCTGAAGCGTAGCGAACAGCCCACCAACTAAAACTAGCACTCCTAAAACACCTAATGCTAACATCATATACTCTCTCTCCATTCTGGAAATACTCTCTACTTTGAACGGTAGCTTATAAATGGTGTTTTTTCAACTATACTAGCTTATTTTTTCTGCTGATTGCCGCGACATTTTGGTTGATTGTAACTTTTCGAGGGGTTATTGTAACTATTTTGCTGTGGATTGTAACTTTTAGGAAGGTCATTGTAACTTTTCATCGGGTTATTGTGACATTTACCAAATATCAACCCGTCCCCGGCTCCTAAAAATGAAAAAGGCTAATAAGTACACATCAGACCCGTCCCCATATTGCATAAACTAGTAAAATAGTTATATACTTAAATGAGAATGATAATCAATTTTATCTAATTCCTATAGGGAGTGACGGAATGTGAACCTGGATGTGTTTGATGTAACGATTATTGGTGGCGGTCCTGCAGGGCTTTACTCTGCATTTTATAGTGGTCTTAGAGGAATGAAGACAAAGCTGATCGAGTATCAGCCTCAATTGGGCGGAAAGATTCATGTGTATCCGGAAAAGATGATTTGGGATGTTGGCGGACAGACTCCTCTGCCTGGAGCAAAACTGATTGAACAGCTTGTGGAGCAAGGCTTAACCTTCAACCCTGAAGTTGTTTTAAATAGAAAAGTAGAATCAATAACCCGAAATGAAGAAGGCTTCTTTGTTTTGTTGGATTCAGAGGGTGAACGACATGTTTCCAAAACGGTTATCGTTGCTGTAGGTGGAGGCATCCTTCATCCGCAAAAGCTGGCGATCGAAGGGGCAGAGAGATTTGAAGTGACAAATTTGAATTATACTGTTAAGTCATTGCAACGCTTTAAAGACAAAACTGTCATCATATCCGGCGGAGGCAATTCAGCCATCGATTGGGCGAATGAACTGGAGCCGATTGCTAAACAAGTCTATGTTACCTATCGTAAAGATGCGCTATCCGCTCACGAGGCACAGGTATCACAGCTGCTGAACAACTCGGCAAAATGTCTATTCCACACCTCCATCACGAGGCTTATTGCGAGCACAGACCATGAAGTAATCGAACGAGTCCAGCTTACCAATCATGAAACCGGGGATATCTCTAGCCTTGCTATTGATGAAGTCATTATCAGCCATGGATATGAACGGGACGGAACTTTAATCGAGAACAGCGAACTGCCTATTGAAATGGTGGACACATATTACATAGCGGGAAATTCTAATAGTGAATCCTCCATACCAGGACTCTATGCTGCTGGCGATATATTAAATCATGATGGGAAATTGCATTTGATTGCAGGTGCCTTCCAGGATGCAGCAAATGCAGTCAACAAAGCAAAACAATATATTCAACCACAAGCAAGCAAAGTGGCAATGGTTTCCTCCCATAACGAAGTATTTAAAGCTAGAAATAAAGAATTGATCAAGCAAATGATTCGGTAATGTACATACCCTTCTTTACGGTATATGCATGTAAAACAAAAATTGAGGCTGTCAGGCTTTTCGCCCATTATTGACTTTAGACAGCCTCTTTTGAGTATCCACCTTCTCACTTATAGCTCATTTTAATTTCGTCCTATATAGTAAAGCCAATCCTAATCTAGTAGCGATTGGTTTTTTTTCTGTTTCCACGGGTATTAAATCCCACTAAAAAGGCACTTTAATTATTAGCGCTACAACCATAATTTTGAAATCTTAGGATATTATTAAAAATATTCTGCATATTTCTTTTTATTTGGCCGATTATTTATTATAATTACAATGTAAGAATTGATGTTGTCTCATTTTGTGGTTTCGTACGTTGTAAGGCTAGTTAGTGTGCTACTTACTCTTCTAAAACAGAAAGGGGAAAAGATGTATGGACAATGAGAACGTTGGAAAGTGCCCGTTTACGGGGGAAAGTTCCGATAAGCCGGTGGTAGTAACAAAGAACAAAGACTGGTGGCCGAATCAGCTAGATCTGCATGTGCTTCACCAGCATGACACGAAGACAAACCCACTAGGGGAAGATTTTAACTACGCAGAGGAATTTCAAAAGATCGATTATGCAGGTCTAAAAGAGGACTTACACAATCTTATGACAGACAGCCAAGACTGGTGGCCGGCGGACTATGGGCATTATGGGCCGTTCTTCATCCGGATGTCCTGGCACGCTGCAGGTACATATCGTCAAGCAGATGGACGCGGAGGCGGCGGAAGCGGATCTCAGCGTTTTGCACCATTAAACAGCTGGCCGGATAACGGAAACTTGGACAAGGCCCGCCGACTGCTTTGGCCGATTAAAAAGAAATATGGTAACAAGCTCTCTTGGGCAGATTTGCTCGTTTTTGCAGGAAATGTCGCAATCGAATCCATGGGTGGGAAAACCATTGGATTTGGGGGAGGCCGTGAAGATATTTGGAATCCTGAGGAAGATGTTAACTGGGGTCCTGAGAAGGAATGGCTTGGAGACAACCGTTATTCCGGTGAGCGTGACCTTGAGAACCCTCTTGCTGCCGTCCAAATGGGCTTGATTTATGTGAATCCAGAAGGACCAAACGGCGAACCAGATCCGAAGAAAAGTGCCTTTGATATTCGGGACACCTTCAAAAGGATGGGAATGAACGATGAGGAAACCGTGGCATTGACTGCTGGCGGACATACCTTCGGGAAAGCCCACGGAGCTGGTGATCCATCTCATGTGACAGAAGAGCCGGAAGGAGCAGGCCTTGAACATCAAGGATTTGGTTGGAAGAGCAGCCATGAAACCGGCCACGGCGCTTTCACGATCACGAGTGGAATTGAAGGTGCATGGACACCGACACCAACTCAATGGGATATGAGCTATTTTGATTTGCTGTTTGGGTATGAGTGGGAGCTGACGAAGAGTCCGGCTGGCGCCTACCAATGGGCACCAATCGATCCGGATGAAGACCATTTAGCTCCAGACGCTCACGATCCATCCAAAAAAGTGAAAACCATGATGACCACTGCCGACATGGCAATGCGCATGGACCCAGAATACGAAAAGATCTCCCGCCGCTTCCATCAGAATCCGGATGAGTTCGCTGATGCTTTTGCACGCGCATGGTTCAAGCTGCTCCACCGTGATATGGGACCTCGCGACAGATATTTAGGACCTGAAGTGCCAGAAGAGGAATTCATTTGGCAGGATCCGGTTCCAAAAGTGGACTACACATTAACAGATGCAGAAATTGAGGATCTCAAAGCTAAGCTTTTAAATTGCGGTCTCTCTGTAAGTGAGCTTGTGAAAACTGCTTGGGCTTCTGCCAGCACATACCGTCATTCGGACAAGCGTGGTGGGGCAAATGGTGCCCGCGTTCGCCTCTCCCCTCAAAAGGATTGGGAAGCGAACGAGCCAGAGCAGCTTGCAAAGGCTATTAGTGCCTTAGAAGACCTGCAGAGCAGTCTGGACAAGAACGTCAGCATTGCAGATCTAATCGTACTTGGTGGAAGTGCAGCCGTTGAAAAAGCTGCCAAGGATGCCGGCTTTGATGTGAAAGTTCCATTTACACAAGGACGCGGAGATGCCACACAGGACCAAACAGACGAAGAAAACTTCGAAGTGCTTGAGCCTGTATCTGATGCATTCCGCAACTACCATAAGAAAGAATACTCCTTGAAACCGGAAGAGTTCATGGTGGACAAAGCTCAGCTAATGGACCTTTCTGCGAAGGAATTGACCGTGCTTCTTGGAGGCTTGCGTGTCCTTGGTGCCAACCACGGCGATACCGAGCATGGCGTCTTTACTGAACGGGTAGGCACGCTCACCAACGACTTCTTTGTGACCCTGCTTGATATGGGTGTAGAATGGAAGCCAGTAGAAGGAGAAGGCTACTACGAAGCACGCGATCGCCAAACAGGTGAACTCGTCCGTACTGCTACAAGAGTAGACCTTGTCTTCGGTTCCCACTCCGTCCTCCGTGCCCTCGTCGAAGTGTACGCACAAGACGACAGCCAAGAAAAGTTTGTCAAAGACTTTGTGGCGGCTTGGGTGAAAGTGATGGATGCAGATCGTTATGATGTGAAAGTGAAAAAATAATACAAAAAAGCCGGATGGAGATTAGACCCTTCATCTGGCTTTTCTTTTATTGAGCTGTCTTTTTTTCATAAAGCTTAATCGAGCCACCGCCAGGACCATATACGATACCACTATTTTTCCAGCCGTACTTCTCATAATAGTTTTCTATATCTGTCGTTAAGTAAAGATTCTCATAGCCTTTGTCTGCCGCCCCCCTTAATCCGTGATCCAAAAGCTTTTCACCTATCCCCTTCCCTCTATGCTCCTCCGTTACATAAAGGCAAGCCAACCATGGACACAGATCCTGACGACTATTCAAATCATTTCTTAAAATGGCGTAAGTACCAATGATCTTTTCACCTTCAACTGCCACATAAAACCTTGGTATATCAGAAGAGGTTGTTGCAGAATGGAGAATCGCATCTTCATAAAACTTAAAGTTCTCTTCACTTCCCCACTGCTGCCAAAATACTTGAATTGCCTGATCAAGCAATGGATCCTTCTTTCTTAGTTCGATAATTTCCATTGATCTACTCCGTTCTCTCTATGCTTTGTTATATACCAAATTTCGTTTTAGAGGAAACGATATCCTGCATTTTTAGCAAAAAAGAATAAACTCAAGTATTTTGCATGTCACTTTTAATTCTTTTTTAAGTAATGGATGGCCAGCTGGGTGCGGTCACGGAGCTGGAGCTTTTCTAATATGATAGATAGGGTATTTCGAACAGTGCCTTCACTAATATAAAGCTGTTCGGCGATCTCCCGATTGGAAAGGCCATTAGCTACTAACCCTGCGATATCTTTTTCCCGAGGGGTCAGCCCCTCCACCCCCTCCTGTTCAACAGGCTGGGTCAATTTCCTTAGCACATCCGCATCTAATACAGTAGAGCCTGCCATGAGTGCTCGCAACTGCTGGGCCATACTGGAAACTTCTGTAGATTTAATTAAATAGCCTTCCGCTCCGGCGAGTATGGCAAGGCGGATGTTCTTTTCATCCTTAAAGGTCGTTAACATCATGATATGAACCTGCGGCCATTCCGACTTGATTTGCCGTGTAGCTTGAATTCCATCCATGATAGGCATTTGGATATCCATTAATACGACATGTGGCACTACCCCACGACAGGATGTTATGGCTTCGGCACCATTATGGGCTGTGCCGATTACTTCCATGTCCCTTTCGCGGGATAGGAGGACTTTGAGGCTTTTGCAAACAAGATCATCGTCATCTACAATCAGAATTTTCATAAATGGTGCTCCTTTGTTCTGCATTTTGAATTGGAAGGACACAGATTAACAAGAAACCCCTGGTGGTGTCAGTGGATATACTGCCTCCCACAGCCTTGGCTCTGTGACGAAGATTCCTTAGACCCACACCTTCTCCTTGAACACTATTATCCTTCACGACACCATCGTTATGGACAGCTAACCTCAAAATGTGAGGGCTGATGTCCAAAGATATTTCCACCTGGGTCGGTTTGGCATGCCGAATAATATTCGTTAAGGCTTCCTTAAGAGTGGGAAAGAGAATAGTCCAGAGATTGGCAGGAACCTTGGAGGTATCGCCAAATACTTGGAAGTTCACCGGACATAGTGTGAACTTGTCACAAATGTCATGTATTCCCTCCAACCCCAGTTCTTTTACCGGCTTTAAATTATGGACTGTTTCCCTTAAATAGACTGCAGAATTGGAGAGGCGCTGTTGAGCTAGTGTGAACATTTCACTTGCTGCCGGGTCACCTTCCTTCCAAAGTTGCTCAAAGGCTTGCATGGCAAGAACGGAGGCGGTTAGTTCGTGCCCTACATCATCATGCAGCTGTTGGGCAATTCGATTTCTTTCTGAAAGCTCAGCCAGGCGTGCACCTTGGGCATTTGCCATTAGGAGTTCCTCTTTTAGATTTTCCAATTCGTAACGGCCCCTTCGTTGACGATCGGCGTCCCTCTGATTCTTTTCCGTTTCTTTCGCCCACCCTCCAAGGATTGCGCCTGATAATGCAGCTTGGAGGAAGACGGCATAAACCAGAATGGATGAGTCAAAATAGACGAAAATCACCAACAGCGTCGGGAGAAAGTACACTGGTTGCCTTCTATACATACTTTCAAAAATCGGCAGGGCCAATGCAAATGCGGCAAATGGCCAATAAATGAGGGCCATAAGACATGCAACCTGATCCAAAAGGACCGTCCAGCCTGGTAGCCGGAACCTCCATCGAGCTAATGTCATTACGATAAGAAACAGCAGAAGGATTACCCCTCCTTCGTCGCCGGCTTTTTGCAGCCATAGCAGACTAAGGAAAAGTAACCCTAAAAGACGCCAAAGGTTGGTGGCCGATTCGGAATTCCAACTATTCCATTTAGTCATCATGCATATACCCGCCCTCATTGATACTACTTTTATTATAGCAAATTCCAGTAGGTCCGCTTCTCATGTTACTTATAGCTCATAACTAATTTAATCTTCTTCTGCTTCCTAATAATAGAAAGGCGATACAAAAGAGGAACATGACGACAATCGGTACACCCAGTTCTTCTACAGGCGTCCCGTAGGAAACAAGAATGGTCCCTTCCGCTACCCAATAGGTTGGCAGCAACATCACCGCTCTCTGAAAATATTCAGGCATTATTTCCACAGGCCACATCACTCCACCAAGCATTGCCATGAGAATGATGAAGCCTCCTAATATACTAAAGGCTACCTCCTTATTACGAAACAAGGAATACCATGCTAAGGAGAAACCTAAAGCGGTCATGGAAAAAACCGTATAAATGATAAAAAGTAAAATCGGCTCGGGCAGATCATTTCCATGAACAAGGACTCCAAGAATGACAAAAACCACATTGACAAAAAACAAAATTAACGAATAGGCCAACAAGTTTTGCCACAAGTACTGAAAATGGGTGATAGGAGCTACACTTATTCTCAATAACGTCTTATCTTCCCTATCCTCCAAAATGATACCCCCAAGTCTAGCGGCCAAAAATAACAGGACAATACTGTAATATTGGAAGCCTATTGGGATATTCGGCCATTCTCCAGATGGAAGAAATGCGGCCCCCGTCGGCAGAGCCAATAGGAAGATTATATTGGATTTCTTTCGAAAAAAACGCTTGAATACAAAAGTGAAAACCGTCATAGAAGCTTCCGCCTTCCAAAATACGCGGCTGAAATAGCCAATAGGATAGATGAAGTAATCAGAATAAGAAAGCTGATCAATGCTTTATCTATATTTTCCCCTGTCATGTTAGCAAAAATCATGTTTTTGCCAAGGGAAAAGGGGTTGCTGTAGGTTGACAGCAGGTGAAACAGGCGACCTTCCGGCAGAGGGAACCAAACTTCTGCCAGCATTAAGCATACCAGTCCAAATCCTGTCCCAAGCCGCTCAGCAGTTTTATAATTATTCACCCCTAAAACCAAGTTGGTGAACAAAAATTGGATAAGAATGGATACTGTCAAAAGAGTTAACAACACGAACGCCAAATTCCCCCAATGGACGTCGTAGACAAAAAATGTGTAAACTACAATGATAAAGCTCTGAAGCACATTAAAGAGTGAACTTGAAATCAAAATAGAATATGCATGCTTATGAGCTTGGTATGGCAAGGAGTACATTCTCCATTTCATGGAAGTCATCAGGTCGCCTCTAATATACTCCATTGTGTAAAAGCCACCAAACATAAGAAAGGCGAAAACCATAGTAACCGCAATTTCATCCTGAATAGGAATGCCAAGAGATTCATTCACCGCATCATCCGCTATCATTCCCAAAACAGTTATTAAGGCAATCGGGGTAACCAGTAAGATCACCATACCTATATAGTTTCTGAGCATCCTGCGAAGGATAAAATAACTAGATCTTACTATCATGGTTATTCCTCCCCTCCATCACGAAGGCTTTTACCGGTCAGGGTTAAAAACACATCCTCCAAGGTCGGTTCTTCTGCAGTGACGGATAGGATTCCCCCAAAGTCTTTTGCAATGGAAAGTGCACGATCGAGATTTCCCGCTCCAACTTGTGAAATTACTGTTATTTCCTTGTGGTTTCGTGTCACTTTTTTTATCCCGTCAAGCTTATGGAGTCTTTCTAAAAGAAGGTCCGTTGGGTTTGCTACTACCATTTTTATTTTTTCTTCGTGTTGAATTCTTTTCACTAGTTCTTTGATGGTGCCTACTGCAATGACATGCCCTTGATCCATGATAACAACACGCGATGCTAGGTTTTGGACCTCTTCCATGTAATGAGTGGAGTATAAAATCGTTGTTCCCTGCCCATTCAGCTTTCGGATTGTCTCTAAAATGTGGTTTCTGGATTGGGGATCGATTCCCACCGTCGGTTCATCCATAATTAGAAACTTAGGTCTATGAACAAGTGCACAGGCAATGTTAAGCCTCCTTTGCATCCCGCCAGAAAATTTGACAGGCAGCTTTCTGGCATGTTCTTTTAAACCAACAAACTCCAACGTTTCATCTACTCTTTCTTTTAATTCTTTGCCCTTGAGACCATAAATACCTCCGAAAAACTCCAGGTTTTCCCTTGCACTTAAATCTGTTATCAAAGAAATTTCTTGCGTCACAAGCCCAATTTCCCGTTTAATATCCAATAGGTTTGATGATTGTTCCTTTCCGAACACATGGACATTACCTGAGTCAAACCCGATGATCCCTGACAAGACGTGAATCAATGTCGTTTTCCCCGCCCCATTCGGTCCCAGTAAACCAACAATTTCTCCTTCAGCTAAATTCAGGTCTATGTTATCCAATACTAACTGTGATCCGTATCTTTTCACTATATTTTTCATTCGCACAACCGTCATCATATGCCCTCCTTGATTCCGTTCTTATTATTAGGCTGTTTTCGTATATTTTGTTGCTTTCGTAACTTCCAATCAACCTGTTATATTACTTACTGTCATGCTCTTTTCCCTATTGTGCTAAGAATACTGCTTGCAAATTCAAGACTATGAAAGCAATGAAAAGTCCAATTGTACTTTTCACCCGTGAATAGCAACAATCTTTTAGAAAAGAGCCTATTATTATCTTATTTGGTTCACATTAATGGGAGTAGTTACAAATGTAATGATTGTATGTAAATGGGTAGTCGGTAAAAGGATGGAATGACTAACACCCCATTAGAATGTACCAATGGGGTGTTGTTCATCTCTTATTTACTCGGAAACACCGTATATGACCATGAGTAAAGGAAGTCTACGATAAAGACGATCCCCCAGATGACGCCGATTCCATAAAGGGTGTCATTGGGATACGGTGTACCTTCTGCCGTTTCATTTTCCAGCCAGGAAAAGTCTCTGAGATAGCTGATCATTTCCGACACACTGTCAGTACCCATCGTCCAGAAGATGATTTGGGCAGTAAGAAAGATAGCCAGATGAATAAAAGAGGATATGCGGTATTTCTTCGCTTTGTATTTGGGGTTTCTGGTCCGCTCCATGATTTCGTAGTCTTTCTCTGTAAGCAGCTCCACGCCTCGAAGCTTTCCGATCTTAAGCCGCATCCATCGGTCTAATCGAAGGAAATCAAATATACCGAATGTACATGCGTAAATGACAAATACTGTGATCACGATGATGAACGTTGAAATCTCTCCCGTTTGTTGATACACATAGAGCCCCAGGGCAGATTCCAACACAAGCAGCATCAGAAAGGCTACAATAAATACCATGCTGAACCCTGGCCTGTTAAAGAAATACCTAAATAAACCGAATCCTAATAACGCCAAGAATGACAGTACTTCTGCGACAATGAATAGTTCCCAACTATAATCTACAAAAATATCCATACTTTGCTCCTTTTCTGTTTTGAAGGTACTCCGATAATGATGTTTAATATTAATGGTTCTATATCTTTAAGCCCTTTTGAATATACCATTACAACCTTAATTAAAAAGCAATCCCCCTAGTATATTATCAAAATTTTGGAATTATCAAGGCATAATTTAATGGTTTTCCCAAAGGTGCATTTTTGGTATGTATTAGGTACACTTAACCTATTAATTAGGTAAACCTTAAGGAGCATTACATATTAGCATCATTCGGAAAATTTCAATTCATCCTCATCTTAATTGCAATCGGGCTGGGTTTATCATTAAGTCAAAACCCTTGCATAGTAGCACATGCGGATTCATTCATCCTGCCCTGGCCCTTATCATCGGTCCATTGATTGAGCTCCCTATGTTAGCGGTCATTGCGCAGGTATTATGATAAACAGGGATTAATTGCTTAAGGTCTTTTATGCTAAAAAATCATTTATACGGAGAGTGACACATGGAACAAAATGTTTTCGAACAAATGGCAAAAAAGTATGATACAGAAGAAAGAATCAAGTTGGCAAACATCATATCAAAGGAAGTAAAAACGGAACTACGAGACAGCCAATCTAAATCTCTAATCGACTATGGCAGTGGAACCGGCCTCGTTAGTTTAGCGCTAGCCGATTCCGTAGAATCCGTTCTGCTCGTAGATTCGTCTAAGCAAATGCTCGAGGTAGCAGCGGCTAAAATAAAAAATAAAGGCATCACCAATGCCCGTGTGCGTTATTCCGATTTCACCAAGGAAAGTTCAGATCTCAAAGCGGACATCCTATTACTTTCCTTGGTGCTACTTCATATCCCAGACACAAAACAATTATTAAAAGAACTTTACAACTCCTTACATCCCGGTGAAAAACTCATCCTAGTCGACTTTGACAAAAACGAACGCGTACAGCATCCATCCGTCCACAACGGATTCTCTCAAGAGGAGCTAAAGCAATTGCTATCAGAAACCGGATTTACATCCATTACTATGAAGACTTTTTATCATGGAAAAGGGATATTCATGAAACAAGATGCTTCCATGTTTATATCTACCAGTGTTAAAAAGAAATGAGGGATTTCCGTTGGAGAAAAAGGTAGTCTGGAATAACGAATAGCAATACGGTTGTGAATATCCCAAATTAGAGGAAGAGGTGGATAGTGAAGTGGTCCAAAGCACAGTGATCTATGTACTCTCCCACCCAAGTTCAATACCAAGTAGACTTAGACACCATTTGGATTACAAGAAAAGTTAAGCTGATTGTTGATAACAGTACGATTTAAAATTACATACAGATGGCAAAGGAAACTGATTCAATCAAGACGGAGAGGCATCGGATAATCTACAATGCTTCATAGACATCGACATTTCTACTACCCATTCTCCAACTCCTGCCGATCAATCGAATGGAATAGGATAGTAATCGGAAAGAAAACTTCTACATGGTCTACATAGATGTCCCCACTCTAGAATTCAAAAAAGTACCCCAATCCTATCAATACTTTCGTGAGGAAGACGGATTGTGGTATTTCCTTTACCGCTGTTACGACTATAAAGCTACCATTGCGGTTGATGCAGACGGATTGGTTGTTGATTATACTGGGGTGTTTAATAGGCTGGGGAACGGGGTGGATAGGGATTGCGCTTAGAGAGTAATTGAGAGCTTCAGGCATCACCATGTCACACTAAATAGTAATCTTGTAACCTGAATTTCCCTTTTGTTAAATCTATCAATTCCTGTATCCGCTTATCCACGTGCGTCTATCCCTCTATATAACTCTTTTGGTTGATTCGTCCCTTTGCATATGTTACATATGTTCCCCCATCCCCCACCATTTAAGCGAAGATACTCTTTTCATTTTCCTCACCACAAGTCCCGATCCGGGTTCACTTTAAATAAAAACGCCTCCACTAAAAGAGATGCGTTTGTACTTTATCTTATCTATTCCCCGCTGCCTTCTTGCTCCGCATAAAACTCATCAATAGCACGCAGCCAGTTTGTGCGTGCTATTTTAGCAGCCATTTCTTTATCGCGATTCTCGAATGCTTTTAATATGGACTCGTGCTCTTCTATAGAAGTATCTGTAAGAATAATGGATTGGTGAAAATAGAGACGCAGAACATGTGCCTGTAGATTGGATACTGAATTGGCAAGGTACGGGTTTTGTGCATTCTCTACAATAATATTATGAAACTGTTCATCCTGCTTTAAAGCGGAATAAAAATCACCTTTTTTGATGGCATGAGCGAATTTATTATTTATCTCACGCAATGCATTTATCGTGTCTTGGGTAATTAAGGGTGTTGCAAGTTCAGCTGCTAAGGCCTCTAATGCCCCTAATGGAGGTAGAATTTTGGTTATGTCTTCTTTATTTACAGAGGTTACTTGCGTGCCTACCCCTGGAAACATTTCCACTAAACCTTGAACATTCAGTAATTGCAGCGCTTCCCGTATAGGTGTTCTACTCACACCTAAAGCTTGTGCAAGTTCCGCATCATTTAGCTTTTCTTTCGGTTGAAGCGTTCCATCGATGATCCACTCTTGAATTTGAGAAAAAGCGCGCTTTTTTGCAGACACACGATTGGGAGATGAATAGTTAGAAGGTATGGGCATAATGAACAACCACCTTTATAAAAAATCAAATACGACTTCAAGTAATATATGTTAAAAGTGTATAGCATTCTGCTTTTAAATACAATATATTGCATAAAACAAATCTACGTAATATATTGCATAAATATTCTGCATGTGATATCTTGTGTTATGCAATATATTACCTAATCGAACTAACTTTCTATATATTTACTTAAAACAACTAGACTACCAGGAGGATTTGAGATGAAAACCAACATGCCTTTTTCATTTGTACTAGCCATTGGTTTTATGCTTTTTGCTTTATTCTTTGGTGCGGGGAATTTAATTTTTCCAGCCATGCTCGGACAATCTGCAGGTACGAATATATGGTCTGCTAATGCGGGCTTTATCGTAACGGGGGTTGGCTTACCACTACTTGGAGTATTAGCGTTAGGCTATTCGGGCAAAAGTGATCTTCAGTCCTTGGCAAGCAGGGTACACCCCGCTTTCGGACTTGCATTTACCGTTATTTTGTATCTAGCCATCGGACCTCTATTTGCCATCCCAAGAACAGGAACTGCGTCCTTTGAAATGGGAATTAGGCCTTTCTTGTCAGAAGAGAGCAGTAGCTTTGGATTATTGATCTTCACCATTCTATTTTTTGGCGTTACCGTATTCTTTTCTTTGAAGTCTACTAAAATAGTCGATATTGTAGGGAAAGTTTTAACCCCACTATTATTAATTTTCATAGGAATCTTAATTGCAACGGCATTTATCTTCCCAATTGGCAGTTTCCAAGCACCTACGGAAAGTTATGTAGATGGCTCCTTTTTCACTGGATTTCAAGAGGGATACCTGACAATGGATGCCCTTGCTGCCTTTGTATTCGGGATCGTTGTCATCAACGCCGTGAAAGCAAAAGGTGCGACATCTAAAAAGGAAATTATGATTGCTGTAACAAAAGCAGGCAGTATTGCTGCAGGACTTCTTGCCATCATTTATACTTCCCTATCTTATATTGGGGCTTCAAGTGTGGAAACACTAGGACAATTAGAAAATGGAGGCGCCGTGTTATCAGGTGCAGCCACCCACTTTTTTGGAGCTTATGGTGGACTTTTACTAAGCCTAATCGTTATTGCCGCTTGTCTCACAACAAGTATCGGTCTTATAATTTCTTGTTCTTCGTATTTCAATAAACTGTTACCAAACATTCCTTATAAGACCTTTGTTATTATGTTATCCACGATAAGTGCTATTTTTGCAAATGTGGGCTTAACTCAATTGATTGCGGTCTCTGTACCTGTGTTGGTCGCCATTTATCCATTTGTTGTCTGTCTGATGGCCTTAACCTTTTTACATTCATTCTTTAAAGGAAAAAAAGAAGTGTATCAAGGAAGCATGATTTTTACTTCCGTTGTCGCAATATCTGATGCGTTAAAGGCTGCAGGAATGAGCATTGCGGCTATTGAAAACCTATTTACCGCGGTTCTTCCTTTATATGAAGTAGGATTGGGGTGGATTCTCCCAGCGATTATCGGTGGTTTGTTAGGGTATGTTTGGGCGCAGGTTAAAAAAGAAAAGCCGCAACGTGTACAGCTTGAAAGAAAGGCTAGTTAATGACTCCCATAATAAAATTGTGAGAGCGACATAACACATAAAACACCGTTTCTTTACTGAAACGGTGTTTTATTTTAAAGCTACCTTTATACCAATTCTTTCTGAATTTCAACCATTTACTGGGATTCAAAAGACGATTATGTTTAAATGTACTGTAAATATTTCTTCAGATGTTCCTTTACCTTTGCATTTGCAAAAGAGGCTTGCACGCTATTCATGTAAATCTGTTTATACTCTACATCCCTCATAGCAAATTCATTCCAGACTATATCACATTCCTCTGCCATTGTTGTGTTCGAAACCGTTCTGTTGTCTGTATTAACGGTTACTTTTATTCCATCCCTGTGGAAATCGCAGATTGGATGATCACTGATTTGGTTTACTGCTTTGGTTTGGACATTACTTGTTGGACACATTTCAAGTACAACCTGTTTTTGCTTTACAATATCATAAGCTTCTTCACAATCATGAATGAACACACCGTGTCCGATTCTTTCAGCCCCTAATAATTTTACTGCCTCAAGCACATTTTTTCCGATTCCAGTTTCACCTGCGTGAATCGTTACTCTATAGCCATAATCTCTAGCCAATGTGATTGGTTCAATAAATTCCCTGCAAAAACCTTCCTCCTCAGAAGCACACAAATCAATTGCGACAACCCCTTTCCCTAAGAATTCTTTCCCCTTCTCAACGACCTCAAAGGCACTTTCCACCGCCATCGTTCTCATACATGACAATATGATATTTCCATGAATATCAAACTTCTCTTCTGCCTCTTTCATTCCCTCTATCACACTAAGGATAATTTCTTCTATAGATAATCCCATTTTCGTATGAAGCAAGGGTGCAAATCGAACCTCCATATATTTTACATTTTCCTTTGCTGCATCTTCAAAAAGCTCATAAGAAATTCTTTTCAAATTTTCTTTTGACTGCATTACTAAATTAGGAATAGAAAATTTTTTAAGATATTCATCTAAGGATTCGCAGTTTAGTGGGGCAATTAGTTCTTCTTTCAATACTTCCTTATCGAAGGAAGGTATACGGATGTCGTCTTTCTTTGCGATGTCCATGATGGTCTCCGGTCTAACACTCCCATCCAAATGGCAGTGAAGTTCAATTTTAGGCATTTTAGTAAAATTCATTGTGACCCCTCCTATTTTTCAACAAAAAAAATCCTGATTACGAAGAAAGCACAAGTGAAAATTCTTGTATTTTCTTCGTAATCAGGAATTATTGGTACCTGGTAGAAACCTCCAAACCATATTGAGTTATACGAATTTGAGTATTTTATTAAGTTCTATATAAAAATAATAAAATTAATCTCTATTGTCAAGGAGCTAGTTTTACATTCAACTTTCTCAGGGACAATCGCTACTCCTTTTAAGTTAGATAATTATATAAGGGAACGCATAGTTTTTAGGTCATGAGTGATAATATATCCATGAAAAGTTAATTGAAGTACCCTCTCTTTTAGCTTTAGGAGGTCCCTCAGTGCATATTATTGAATTTATAAAAAACTTTCTTCCAGAAGCAAATATCTATGTGTATACCATCATTACTCTTTTGGTTCCTTTGGCCATGTCTAAGATTAGCGGTTATTTTCAAGGCGATAAGGAAAAACCAAGCAATGACCAACAGGATAAGGAAATTCCTGCTTTCCTTTCGAATGACTTATCTGCCAATGTTGATGAAATAAACAAGAATTTCGGGACAAACAAGGACATAATTACAAGAGAATTCACCTTTGGGAAAGAACAGACTAGAGCTGCCATCATTTTTGCAAAGGGTCTTGTAGATACAACTATTATTAATAGTAATATATTGGAACCATTGTTAGTAAATCTTCCGCATCATGTTGATCCTCCACCTATTCAAATAAGAAATCTTTTACCAATCAGTGAGATTTCCGAAGAAAACCGGATTGACGTTATCAATACAAGTGTTCTTAGAGGGCAAACAGTATTATTTTTACAGGATATCGATTATGCGTTTGTATTAAAAACAAGCAATGCTATTGGTCGTAACTTGGAAGAACCTGTATCTGAGTTGCAGGTTAGAGGACCGCGAATAGGCTTTAATGAAAACTTGATTGATAATATAACCCTTCTTCGGAAAGCGGGAGTTAATACTGAACTAAGGTTTATCACCTTTCAATTAGGCAAACGATTTAACAAAGAGTTAGTCATTACATACGTAGAAGGTATAGCAAACCCTGAAATCATTGAAAATGTGAAACAAAAAATTGAGTCTATCGATATTGATAATTTACCTGAATCGGGATATGTGGAGGAATTAATTGAAGAGAATAATTTCTCTCTGTTTCCACAGGTTCAGAGTACAGAACGGCCTGATCGGGTTGTAGCTGCTCTCACTGAAGGAAGAGTTGCGATCATATTAGATGGGACGCCTTTCGCATTAATTGTACCTGCTACTATAAATATGTTTTTGCAATCACCGGAAGATTACTATGAGCGTTGGATTGCCGGCAGTTTAGTCAGATTCCTAAGGTATGTAGCTGCTTTTATTGCAGTTTTCACACCTGCATTATATATCTCTTTCGTATCGTTTCATCAAGGGTTAATACCTACAAAACTTGCCATTTCCATTATCAGTTCCAGGGAAGGGGTTCCCTTTCCAATTCTTATCGAAGCTCTTTTAATGGAGGTATCTATTGAGATACTGAGAGAAGCAGGTTTAAGGCTACCGAAACCAATCGGTCAAACGATTGGAATCGTTGGTGGATTGGTAATCGGAGATGCTGCCGTTCAAGCTGGTATAGTAAGCCCAGTAACTGTTATTGTCGTAGCTCTTACAGCGATTTCTTCCTTCTCGCTTCCACAATATAATATAAGCATTTCGTTAAGAATATTGAGATTTATTGCCATGATCCTTGCTGCAACTTTAGGATTGTATGGTGTTATAGTCTTTTTCATATTTTTCAGCATACACCTTGTTCGCTTAAAAAGCTTTGGAGTTCCTTACCTTAGCCCAGCAGTACCTTATCAGACTAATGATTGGAAAGACTTTTTAATAAGATTTCCTATATCAGCGATGAAAAAAAGACCAAAGATTTTAAAGCCAACTGACACTATCCGGAAAGGGTAATTTTTTAGGGAAGGATTTATTGAATATGAACCCACAACAGGAAAATCTAATTTCGCCTGCACAAGCGATCATCATCATCATCAACTATATTCTAGGTGTAGGGATACTTACCTTACCTAGAGCACTTGCTGATGAAGTTGGAACTCCTGATTTATGGATTACCATCCTAATTAGCAGCCTCTTTCCTTTGGCAGTAGGCTTCATTATTTTAATGCTTAATAATAGATATCCTAAGAAAACTTTCTATCAATACAGCTCCAAAATTGTAGGAAGGATTTTAAGTACCATAATTTGCCTATCGATGGTCACATATTTTATTACCTTAACAAGTTTTGAAGTGAGGATTTTAGCTGAGGTTACAGAAACATATTTACTGGAAGGCACTCCTATCCAAATCTTAATCATCATCTTTTTATGGCTTACCCTTTATTTGAATGTAGATGGCCTTAATTCAATTGCACGGATGTTTCAGGTCATTTTTCCTCTTACCGTTTTTATTTTTATATTATTAGCATTAATGAGCTTAGGTTTATTTGAATTAAAAAACTTAAGACCAGTTCTTGGCGGCGGTATCGGCCCTGTCTTAAAAGGAATTAAAACGACATCTTTATCTTATATCGGCATTGAAATACTTATTATTCTCTCTGCCTTTTTAACTGATCCCAAGAAAGGAAAGAAGGTTGTATTTGTAGGTGTATTAATGCCGACTATTTTCTATCTTATTACTATCGTGATAGTGATTGGAGCCTTATCGCTTGATGGAGTAAGCAATTTAACATGGCCTACGATAACACTGATCCGCTCTTTTGAATTTCCGGGAATATTCTTTGAAAGATATGACTCCCTCTTTTTAACGATTTGGATATTACAAATTTTCGCGACAATATCAATCACGTTATATGCAGCATCTTTGGGACTATCTCAGTTATTTAATATGAAAATGAAAACATTTATGTATATTCTCCTCCCCGTTGCTTTCTTTATTTCCATGTTACCTCAAAATCTGCAGCAAGCTTTTTCGCTTGGTGACATGCTGGGAAATGCAGCCATTGTTTTATTTGGGATAACCCCCATTATTCTATTAGGTCTCTCTTTTTTAAGGAGGAAGCACAGTTGAAGAATTTATTCATTTTCTTAAAACGCTCTTTCCAACTGGTTATATTAATTCCCCTGCTTACCGGCTGCTGGAGTTCCAGGGATATTGAAAAATTGGATCTCTTGATTGGGGTTGGAGTGGATACAGCTCAAGAAGAGACTGATTCCCTTCTTACCGTTACCTATCAAATGGCAAAAGTAAAAAGCAATCAAAGTCAAGATACAAATCAAGAAGAAAAACCCTACACAAACGTGGAACAGACCGGAGCCTCCATTTTAGAAACAGCTAGAGATATTATACTATCAAGAAAAAACACAGTGAACGGTCAACACCAAAGGTTAATAATCATAAGTAGAGAGGTAGCAGAAAATCGAAGTATAAAAGAAATTCTTGATTTTTTCATCCGTGAACCTGAGGCCCGAATGAGTATGCTTGTCATGATTACAGACGGGCTGGCAAAAGATATACTGGGTTATATGGAGACAGACGATATCCCATCTATGCATATATATGATATATCTGAAAACCTCGAGAAATCGAACAAGCTACTTGAACGGAAGTCCCTTGCGAAAATAAACGCTTTGATGGAAGCACAATCCAGTTTCATCCTGCAAAATGTCGTACAAATGAATGGTGAACTTAAACTGTCCGGTGCTGCTGTAATAAAAGGAAGTACGTTGAAACTTATTGGTTTCTTAAAGGAAGAAGAAATAAAGGGGGTAAACTGGATTACTGCACAAACTAATGGAGCTATTATAAAAGTGATAGAAGAAAGTAGTGATAAACCAATAGTTTACGAACAAGAAATATTAACAAGTAAGATTACTCCCACTTTAAAGGACGACAAGCTTTCTTTTCAGGTAAAAGTTAAATCAGAAGGACTAATCATTGAGGTAGCAACCCATACTGAAGACTTTGCAAAGGAAAAAACCAGAAAAAAAATAGAGGAGCAAATAGCAGAAGAAGTAAAAAAAGAGATTCAGGCCAGCTTGGATAGAATTCAAAAAGATTTACAAGTAGATGTCATTGGCTTCCATGATTATGTAAGAATTAAATACCCTAAGTTTTGGAAAGAGCACCAAAACGACTGGGATTCTATTTTCAGTCAGGCCCCTATCGATTATGAAGTACAGGTCACAATCACTGACTTTGGATTGGGGATACAGAACTAAGAAGATATAAAAAGCACCTTACTAGTTACAGTAAAGGTGCTTCTTACGTTTAAACTTAAAGTAGTTGTTCACCGACATTAATGTTGGTAACTAAAAAATCCGTTAATATCAACGATTAACGGGTTTTTATATAAAAGTTAAGTTACATTAATGTTGGTAATCATTTTCCCGATAATATAATGCTCTTCCATTAATGTTGGTAACTTTAGTTTTGAAGTAACTATTCCCTGATTCCCTTTATCGTATGTAGAGTAACTATTGCAATAATAAAAAATATCTAAAAACATTAATTATGTACCAGAATAAGCAAGTGCTGTACCATAATACGAAAGTGTTTTACCATCAATTATTCTTGATTTTTCCTAAATGTAAAAATAGTTTATCTAATGTATTTAATGATATAAATACTAAAGTTGAGATAACTATTAAAACAACCGGTAAAAATATTATAGTTACAGCAAGTAACCATAACAGTTTGACAAATGAAATATGTATTGATGGACTGGTATGAAGACCAAACAAAGATATAAATGTGTCTAAACCAAAAATCAAATACAGAGTGATTAAACTAGGAATTATTAAGTTTTTTGGTTTACAAATAAAATTAAAAATCCGGTTTCTAAACCTATCTAAGGTTGATTCTTTTTTATTAACTTTTGGATACTTTTTAATTTTTAGCAAAATATGGTAATACCATTTTAAAAAGCGCTTTTGACTAATTTCTATATGATCTTTGAATTTCTCATCCACAACACTTTTTCCAAAAAAACCCTCTGCATTTTTCGCAAAATTTATATTATTTGTACTCTCCAGACCGAACCTATCCTCAATTTCAGTATTTGAAATCTTAAATCCCGAATACATTAATGAATATGCTTCTATTTCTGTGAAAGAGTCTAAATCCGTCCTAATCTTTGACAATAAGTTTAAATGATTATTTGGTATAACTTCTTTTTCGATGTTATCGGTCTTTTGTTCCAAAAACATACTACCTTCGTCTTCGGTCCACTTTACTCCATTTGTTCCATATAGTAAGTGTATAAATGCAACCTTTTCCTGCCCAAACCTATCCAATAAATTATTTATTTGCTGTTCACGAACTCTGCTCATAAGCATATCATTAGTTCTTCCGAAAATTTCAAGTGTACTTTTTACTCTATACTGGTTATTTAGTTGTTTTGAACCATCGCTAACGATAAAATGAGTACAATTTTCCGGTAATAAAGATTCAATTCCTTGATTATCAAAAATTCCACCATCAATTAAATTTAGATTCAAACCACTATTAAACATACCTCTTAACTTAATAGGTCTAAATAACCCTGGAACACAGGCAGACGCAGCTACAGCATCGCTTAAACACACCTCTTTCTCTCCCTTTTTATAATTAATTGTAGAGAAAGAGATGTTCTTAGTTGATCTGGCATTACTCTGTAACTGACGCATTTTATCTGTTTCAAATAACCAACTACCGCCAGAGTTGTAATTGGTTGTATTAATTATTAGCTTAGGGAGACCATTTTCCACAGAGTGCAAGTCACTCATTAGTAACGGTTTCTTCGCATCTACTCTATATTTTTTATAAAGATGCTTTTCTATTAATTCTCCAATATGTTTCGATCGAGTATAATCATCAACTTTCAATAGTTCTGAAAGAAAAATCTTAGAGTTTTTTAATGGATTTAAAAAAGACATTGTTCTTATATTTAGTTTCACAAATTCATAAAATTCTCCTTTTACTTCCTCAATAATATCTCTATAAAACTGATTAATCTCATCCCCAGTTGATTTAGTTTCAAGGTCTTTTATTTTACTTTTTAACTTTAAATAATATAAAACACCAATAATTGTACCTCCTGAAACTGTAGAAAGAACTTTAACATTTTTAAGAACACCTACATCTGCTAAACTAGCAAGTACTCCTATATGAAAAAAGGCTGCTCTGAATCCACCTCCAGAAAGGGCTAAACCAATATTTTGTTTATCTCCCAAATCCGACACCTCTTAATTATATTTTTTCACCTTTATTTATATAATACTTTATGAGATTCTTTTAGATTATTATTACTAACTATGGTTATCTTATAAATTCCTTACTAATGAAAACATCAGCAGTTATTGCTAATAAATTTGGTGAGATGAAGTTTAGATAAATACTAGTTTCCTTCGACTTTTCCCTTTTGGGTTTATTAGTGCCAAAATTTTATTCCATGTCTATTTTTTTACTTGTTTTTCTTTTCCTCCGTAAGGTAATACTTTTCAATAGTCTTTACAAAACCAGTAGTATCTCTTATTTCTTTTAATGCTTTATGTTCTTTAAGTAACTTTAATAGTTTTTTTCGATCATAATAACAATCCAGTTCACTCGGTTTAATGCTTGTCCCATTAAAATCTTCCAGCTTATTTAATGCTTCTTCAGAAAAGCTCGCACTTGTGATATAACAACATTTTATTGCTCGCTTTTCTAAACTTGAATTCTTAAAATAATAATTTTTCGCTATGGGATAGGTTTTACCAAAGAACCATAGTACCGTATTTTTTTCATCCTTTGGACCTAAATTAATAATAGTTGTATTTTTAAAACCTTTCAATTCCACTATGATAATCTCTTCGCGACCCTGAATAACTAGGTCAAATTCGTAAGGCTGTTTTTGGGGTTCTTCCGGGTTTTTTATAAAAACAGAATGCTCAACATTAGCTCTAATGAACATGCTTGTGAAAATAGTAAACATTAATGTTTCAAATAGGTCTCCTTTAATATTTTTAAGATTATCAATTTGGCCACTCTCCTCGATAGAACGTAGCGATTCTTGAACAGTCGAAATAATTTTGACACTATCGGCTTCGGTTAATTGAAAATTATCTTGGATTAATTTCCTCAAAGATTGTAAATTATTCAGGATTTCCCTCACCTTAATTCCCAATATATCTTCCATAGAAAAATTGAGAATATGAAGGTTATTAAGCTGCTTTTTTGTTTCATCCTCTATATCCATATAAAAAATTATAGGCATTACTTTACGTGAACTTCTTCCTAATTTTGTACTGTTTCTAATTGATTGTACTCGATCATAAAACGAAGCCAAATCAATATTATTATACGTTCTGTTCAGAAGAATATCTGCAACCATAATTGTTTGCTTATCTTCCTTTTTTGGTTCTCCTATATAGAAACCTGTTGTTTTTGAAAACGAATAAATATCAAAAAGATAGTCGTTTAATACTGCTCCAACACTTGGATTTTCCTTCCTTCTATAGATGGGTTTACCCGTGATAAACCCATGGCTGGAAAGCCAACGAATAATATCGACAATAAAAACCGTATCTTCACTCATTTTATCTCTATGCTTTTTTATCAGTTCATCACTAAAAGACTCTTCACTTTTATTAATAATGAATCGTTCACCTGTTTTAACGTATGTTTTTACGGTAATAAAGTTTAACTCTTTTAATTTTTCCAAATCCTTATTTAAAGAAATTGTCTTGTATTTCTCAGGGTTAGAAATTGGAGTAGCTGTAATTTTTATAGCTTCATACATAGATATAATTCCATTATTTTTTTTTAGGAGACTAAGTAATCTATATAGTGGTTTTCTATATTTTTTACAAATCTCTGTTAGAGTTTCCAAGCTAACGCTTCTTAAGGGATGCATATAATAATATTGACCTTTATTAAAGCTAAAGGGCACGCTTGATTTAATAACATTCTTATCATTTGAAGCTCGTAGTATTAATTGTCTCGCATAATTATTTGTAATGCCAAACTTCTTTTCAAGCATTTCAATCAAGTCTGATGCCGAATAAAAGGAATTTTCATCTTCGAATAGTGACTGAATATATATATCAAATTTATTTAATTTCATTTGTAACACTGCCCTTATATAAATATTATTCCTTTAAATAATAGGGCACAGGAGATTTCGAAAAAAAACCTATTAGGACAAGCTTCTATCTACTTTCTCTTGTAACGCCAGATAAAATTATATCTAGCCCGCGAATTATAGTGACCCCATTTTCCATTTTCCCAAAGGAAATCTCCGTTTAATATATGTTCTTAATCTGTTGGTGTGATATTTCTATTTACTCGTGCACAAAATAAAAATTCCAACAGTATTGAGGAGAGACTTTTCACTTTTCCCACCTTTTTTAAAAGTAAAAAACTTTACTATATTACTGTATCTAAAACACAGCTTCCAAGATACTTCACTTGGAACTCAGCAATAAAATATAGAATTAACTTTTTTTATCAAAAAAGAATTTAAATCTCGCACCAACCGATTGAACAGCTGCCCAAGTATACATTAGCAGGTAATCTATTTGTATGATTTCTGGATATTGTTTTAAATCTTCTTGCTTTTGATTGATATACGTCTTTAAAGAAAACATATTTGCGGTCAGTGCCCATATGTAGGTAACAGATTCTGGATCTCTTTGATAATGTTTAATCAAATCCCAAATTTTTTTTGCTTCCAGATCCCCTTTAATTACTCTCTTCCTAGTCACTTCTTTTAGCTTCCAATCCTCATTCCATTTTTCTACATCTTTAGGAACACGATTACTTAATGGATGTGCGTAGTCAAGATTTTTCATCACCTGAGAAACAATATCTTGAAATGCAGAAGCAGAATAAGAAGCCTTTTTTGATTTACAATGGATAAAATATATCCTTTTATTTTTAGTATCCAGGCCAATAAAATCCGATATTTCTTTTTCCAGGTCAGTACAAATTAAATAATCCATCTCTTTCAATGTCATTTTAATTTCATTTTGTTCCTCCAAGTTCTCACCTAAAGAAGAAACTAAATAGAATAATGAGTCTTCGGCCCACTCCTCTCGCCGGACATCTAGATCTCCTTTTTCACTATTAATCCTTTTATCATCTTTAAGTTCATATTCACCAAAAATTCCATCCATTCTTCGATCATCAAAAGAGATTCCACTTTGTGTGAATTCTTTCTTGTAATATATATGTGTCGCATCATTAGTAACAATATGAAAATCCTGATATCTATTTAAATAGCTAATCAATGTCTCATTCTTGCGTACACTATAATCTTCGGTAATCTTATCATCACTAAAACGATACTTATAGTTTAAAGAGTAATCCTCAAAAGATAAATTATATCTTTTGTTTTCAAAATTAACTTTGAAGCAAACCTTTTCTCCATTTACTTCCAACTGAGTCTTGTTATTATCTATTTTGTAATTTAATTCTTCAATTTTAACTTTACTCCCATTCTCATCGACTAAAATGTCTTCAAAATCATTAAAGTCAAAAGTAATTAAAATAGGATTAGTATCTGAAGGGATACCCACAATAGGCGAATATCTTTGAAAAAAACTATTTGCTAAACCTGTCCCACTCAGAACTTTATCAGCTATTTTTTTAATCCAATTTAAATAATCTGCTAGGTGAATATAACCCGAGTCGTCGGATACCCTACTGTTTGAAAAACCGATATACCTTCTTCCTCTGCTACCCATTTCATTAACTGAACCCGTAATTGTAGTGCAAAAATTATATTTGTCCGTAATATTCGGTGCGATACTTTTCATATTTCGACTATTTATAACTTGTCTATGAATGTTATTTTGACTTATAATTCCGTTCTTTAACGTTACCTGTGTAAATTCTGCATCCTCATTAAAAAGCAATTGTAATTTGTTGGTATCTATCGGATCTGATAAATCAAAGATTATACTCGGTATATAATTGGTAGTATCATAAAAAAATAAACAATTGTCTTTTAACCATAAAAAAAACAATCCAAGTTTAACTTCTACAAATGATTCATTACTCAAAATTGAAGAATTTCCAAACTTAGTATAAATAACAACATACATATCTTCGCTTTCATGTTTATGTTTATTAATAACATACTCGTTTGAAAGCCCTTTCTGATTTATTATTTCATTTAGCAAGTTATCAAATCGAAACTCCCCTAATGCCTCGTCTTTTAATGAAAATATATTTACTTTTAAAGGTAACCTATAACGGAAAAGCGTATCTCGAAATTCCATTGGTGTTTGATTATCAAATTTTTTTAAGAATTTTCTAGCACCGTAAATATAGTCTGGCTGATTTGATAAAAAGTTTTGGAAAAAATTTTTAAAGTTATTAGTAGGAAGTTTATCTCTTTGAGTTTTATCTGATTCATAGTCAACATAAGTATTCCAGATATCTTCAAGATAATTGTCAGAAGGATTTATTATTATCCAACTCTTTTCAAGACTACTATTAGGTCTTTCTTTCCGTACCGTCCTTCCTATCTGTTGTATAAATGACCTTGCATTATCAAATCCACCATAAATAGCCAATATGGCAAACTTACTATCATCAATTCCTTCGACTAATTTATTTTGAGCTAACCAATAAATTGCATCATTTTCAGTGGGTACGTTTTGAAATTTAGATTCATCATCTTTAGTATTAATAAATCTTTCATGGATAGCGATTGCTTTTTCTTCTTTGCTATTTAAATAATCAATTGATGTCTCCAAATCATTAAAATTTGCATATCTAATGATAATTTTGGGTTCAAAATTGTTTTCCTCTTCAAACCTTCTTTTTAATTCTATGATCATATCGACAAAAACACACACTTCTGAGGGTGATATATCTTGATCTAGATATATAAATTCAGGTGTTCTTATAATTTTTTCATCTATTGCTTCTATTAGTGAGTAATTATAAAAATACTCCTCATCAATATTAAAGATATGATGATCGTTTCTAATCGGTGTAGCAGTAAACAGAATTGTTTTCTTACCCAAACTTCTAATTGTCTCACTCCAAGTATTCGCTGGCTCTTTATGCCCTTCGTCAAACAAAATTAAATCAACATTGTCTTTTAAAGTATTAAACAATTCCTCGTTTTCATTTTTAACTTGAGTTAAAGCCTGTATAGTTGTGATGAATACCTTATTATCTTCCTTATCCACTAAGTCAGAAGCATTTTTGGGAAATAAACGTTCAATTGATTTTTTAATTTCCAAATCAATGTTCAGTTTTTCCCACAAATTTTTCTTTATTTCCTTATATAGTTGCTCTCTAATAGCCGAAGAAGGGGAAACAATTAAAACATTATTGCACCCTTTTATAAATAATGCTAAAACACCTATTACGAATGTCTTACCTGTTCCCGTTGGCATTTTAATTAATGCTTGTTTAACTGAAGAACTCTTTATATATCTTAAAGAAGTTTCAATTGCTTTGAGTTGATAAGTTCTTAATTTAGAAGATATTACTGAACGGTGTTCCCATTTAATTAAACTCATAATTGTTCACCCTAAAATTTTATATAATACTAATTTTACCATTAAGATTACCATTTACATTATTCGACAAATCACCTTATATTCCTGCCTAAAATAAAACACCTTCGTTTGTATTAGAACGAAAGTGTAAATTTTATAACTGTATATCTTCCCAAATCAACCCTGTCTATATAATCTTTTAATTAACTTAATAAAAGTTTTGTGCTGATACACTTGAATCAATGGACTTTGCAGGTGCAGACAACAAATCAATTTTTTGGAGATGTTAAACAGCTTCGTTTATGTTTAATTTTCTCTAACAAAAATAACTTCATAAAATTATTTCAAACAAAAAAGAGGCTGGGACAAAACCCTCCTCTAAATTAAAAAACCGGTGAAATTTTACAATGATTAAAATTTCACCGGCTTTGTTTATTTTGGAATTAAAATAAGGACTACTTCTAATAAAATAAAGTTACCACACAAAATCTCATCGAAAAGAAGGGTCCTTGTGTTTAAAAATTAGATCATGAATCAAATAGTTTTGTCTTTAGATTTAGAAGTGATATTACAAATAAATGATATTGCCTTCCATGTCCATTACTTTTCATCGAAATAAGCAGTTGTCTTGGCCTGATTTTCAAAGTGAGAGTTTAGGTCTGTTTAAACTCTTCAACCTCTTTGGAACAATCACTGATATGATGTCAATTTTGAATGAGCTTACTTTTTCTGAGCTAATAATATGCTGGGCAATTACCTCACCATTTGCTTCTTTACGGATGACGAGTGTCTTATGCTTTTCATCTGTTACTTCAATACATAAGTTCCTAGTGGGACGGAGTAACGAAGAAACTGGCTTTAAGTGTTGCTTTTCGAGGAGAACACCCCTAACTAAAAACTCCAGTAAGAGTGTTCTCAAAACGCTGATAACCTCATGCAATAACCATATACTTTTTGGTGGGACGTCTCCCGTATAACTGTTTGCGCAGTTATATATTTTGGGAGGCGTCTTTTACTTTCTCCAGGATTATTAATGTTGGAAATTTTTTAATTATACGGACATTATAATCGACTAATCCTGGACAGGCAATACCATCAGCATTAGGTAATTTAAGGGGGGCAGAAACACCTAAAGGCTGTTCAGTGTATGCTCTGGCCTCTTCAAATGTCATTTTTAAATACTTATAGACAGTTGTCTTGAAACCTTAAGCTCCTTAGAGATTTGTGCTACTTTAAATTTGCTTTATGTAGTTCATGATTCCTTTTAAACACTAACTTCTCCACCAAAACCCTAACCTCCAGTAAAATAACGTCAACTTCTATTTTATTAATGGAAGTTAATAGAAGAAAAGGGTAAAGTCTTATCAAGCGAAAACTTTCAACTTTATTCTAGCGTTTACATACTCGTACTGAACCACTTCGCCAACGAGGTGAGCATTATGCTTTGTGAGTCTAGATGCCATTTCGTCAATATCTTCAACGGTGACATGAAGCGTAGATAACCGAGGCATTTTGCCCCGGAGGTACATGCAAAAAAGAGGATATTAAAAATATAAATAATAAATAATAAACCATAATAAATGGCCTTATCTAGTCTGATTAATAAACGGAAATGGTTTATATCTGAACCTACATTTAATAACCTTAGAGTATAGGATTTCTCGCTTCTTACTTAATAATTATTAAATATAGTCACTTATCCACACATAAATAATTTTTCAATTTATTTAACGTTGAACATAGCGTTATCCGATAGTTGATTTAATTCAAGTAGCAAATCGTTAGGAATATTTAATTCGCAAGCTTTAACGTTTTCTTCTAATTGCCTAATATTGCTTACTCCAATTAAAGCACTAGAAATAGAGCGGTTTTTGAGAACCCATGCTAAAGAGAGTATTGAGTTTGTAGTCCCGATGTTATCAGAAAGGTGGTTTAATTTTTCTGCAATCTCGATATTCCTACGATTATGGTACCAATAAAATGAACTATTTCCTATAATAGCTGCTCTACTTTTATTCGGTGGTTCTTGATTTAAATTATACTTACCAGTAAGTACACCTTGTGCTAAAGGAGAATATGCTATTACCCCGATATCTTCAAAATAAGGGGTTGCTATAAATTTTTCTATATTTCTATTAAGTAAATTATAGGCTACTTGATTGACAATGATATTATCAAAGTGGTATTTCTCAATTATTTCTTTTGCTTCTATCAATTCTTCTAAAGTCCATTCACTTATTCCACAATATAACACCTTTCCACTTCTAATAAGATCGTCCATTGCTTTGAGACTCTCAAAGACAGGGGTTTCTTTATCAAATCTATGAAAGTAATATATATCAATGTAATCAAGACCTAATCTCATTAAACTATTGTCACATTGCTCAATAATATGCTTTCTAGAAAGTCCGTAATCGTTAGGGCCACCACCTACTGGCCAGAAAACTTTTGATGAAACAACAAAGTCAGATCTTTTTTTATCTTTTAATGCATTGCCTAGTAGTGCTTCACCTTGCCCTTTTCCGTAAACGTTAGCAGTATCAAATGAATTAATTCCAAGATCCATTGATTTGTTAATTATTTCATTAAAAGATTCTTTATCTTTTATCCCCTTTGTCATCCAAGTTCCTATACTAATTTCACTGATTTTTAAGCCACTACTACCAAGTCTATTATATTTCATTCTAATGCTCCTTTAAATATTCGACTTTATCTATAACTAGTTATTTTTAAGAGATACAAATTCTTTAACCCTATTATTTTGCCTTTCGTAATTCCAATAGGAATTATTATATAAAAAGATATAAAATATATTATTAACGCAATCTTTTCATTATACTTAAGAGTGTTATTTCTCGGGTACTTTCTTTGTATCTTAAATATTATTGGGAGTAAAAGCATTATTATGAAAACAGCAATTGTAAAGAAGGTATTTGGGATAATTGGAAAAACAAAAAGAAATATAGAGGTAAACAACATTAATGTAATTATTTGGTTTGTTAGTGACAGCCATCCAAAGTAATTATATTTTTTTGATTTTTCTTTAATGGTTATATTTCCAATAGCTACTGCTTCTTTAAATATTTTTTTTGAATATTGCTTATAGTCTTCATGAATGTGATGATGAACTGCTGCACCTTTCGCTCTTATAAATTTAACTTTATTTAAGCTTTGTATTTTAGCAAACCACTCTTTATCCTCCATTGAATTAATACTTTCATTAAACTTACCCAAATTAAATAAATCTTTTTTTATTAACACGTTTACTGTGGAAAAACTTTCATCTTCTTTGTTGTTCATTGAGTTAGAATAGATAGATGGGTATAATGTTCTCATGATCTTACTGAAAAATTTTGCATTACTTATATTAATTATTGACCCCTGAATAACCTCATAACCTAGATTTATATAGGATACATATTTTTTTAATAAATTTTTTGATGAATAAGCATCTCCACTAATAAACAAAATATAGTCTCCATTTGCACAATTTACCCCTATATTTCTTTGGTAGCTATAACCCCATTTATGACATTCAATTAATTTTACTTCACTATATGTGTCTACATAAGTTTTAACTATTTCTCTAGTTGAATCAGTCGAATGTCCATCCACAATGATTACCTCAAGATATTTAACAACTTCTTTCTGTATTAATAAAGAATCAATACATTGTGCTATTCTTGCTTCTTCGTTTCTTGTAAGAATTACACACGATATTCTCATTGTCATGCTCCTTAATAGGATTATTATTTATTAATTTCCATTGATTAGTTGTTAATACATTCATCCTGTTTTACAAGCAGTAGTTTTAAATTTTCTGAACGCTTCCTATGCTCTTCGCATAAACAAGTGTCTTTAAACAAAGCCACCAATATTTTTTTATTAAGCTGAACCCTGTTTAGCTTGTACTTCATCTTAAATTTGTTATAAATTCAGTTTTTTCTTTTTGAGCTATTATTAATGGGGTTATACAATTTAGTTTTTCATATAATAGATTTTTATGATTAAAAGTAAAAAATATCAGTATATTCTTGGCCCAACTCCAGTGTTTTAATTAATTGCTTGCACTTTCATATTTTCTTACCCCTCGACTTAAAACTATTGTTGCAATAAAAAAATACAGAGTTGTGAGCGTAAACAATAATATTAAATCAAATTTTTCATAACCACTCGAAAGATAATTTGAAGGAATATTAGCTATTGGTATCAGCGGAAAAATATAGAGTATTGAAGCAATAAATTTCGGATAAATTTCCTTAGGTTTTTCTATGATTGAAATAAAGGTATAATAACTCTCATCAATCTTTTGGATATTGACAAAAATAAAAGATAACGAAAAAATTATCAACATAATCAGTCCAATTAATAATGAACTTGTAAAAATTAAAATCATAAATATAAAAAATTTAGAAATATTAATACTATGTTCAAAGAAGATTATGTACATTGGAAATATAATTGAAAATAGACTAGGGAAATCAAATCTTCCAATCAAAATTTGATAACCTATCCTTATAGGTTTTATTAACATAAAATCAAATGTGCCCATTCTGATTGAATCTAAAAATAAAAGAAGATTAGGTCTAAAAACTCCTCTATATATGCCGTTAATAATAAGTGCAGAAGAAAATACTATAATTACCTCTGATCTATTATTACCAGCGATATCATCAATGAAATTGAATAGTAACTCAATAGATATTATTACTGAAAAGGAATATAAAAGATTCTGTATTAACATCATAAAGAAATTAAAACGAAATACTAATAACCTTTTTAATGAAATATGAAAAGAAGATGTAAATATCTTTATATATCGAATCATTTAACTTAAATCCTTTACAATTAATTAAGTACCGACAGCAGAAAATTTCTTTAAGCCCATCTTCCAACAAAGCATGCTAACTAATGTTAAAACTATTATCCAACCGCAAAACACTATTATATAGCTATTCATTTCTTGGATTGTGTAATGTCCGATTATTATTTTTGTAGGAAAGTAACCAATTGAAGCAGTTGGTAGATATTCCAAAATATTTGAAATATTTTTAGGGAAAAAGTCAATAGGAATAATCTGACCAGAAATTAAACTGATAACTACCATTAAGGTCCATATCAGGGCAAAAATTTCTTCTAGCCAAAAAGCTAGCAAACCAATTATTATACCTATCTGAAAGCTTATTATTGTGCCAATGGCAACGGCAATAATAACATAGATAAAATTATAGAAACTTACTTTTAAATTTACCCTTAGTATTAGCATTAATATACTAATTAGGATTGATCCACAAATCAACTCTATTATCTTGGTGCTCATTGTCTTAAAAAATAAGTATAAAAAATAATTTTGTGGCATTACGAGGTATTTACTTAAATTACCTTGTTTTATAGTATCCGCAACTTCATAACATACGGTTTGGAACATAAATAATGTAATTAATTTTATTATCAGAATAAAATTAATCATTTCTGAGGATGAATAATTATTGATTTCTTGTCTACCGTCATATATTGTAGAATAGAACAAAATTAATGCTCCAATACTTAGATTCCAAAGGATTATATTTAACATAGTGTTAAACCTATATTGAAGATTAGCATTAAAGTAAACTTTAAATGCAAATAAATACTTTCTATAACCCATATTAGTTCACATTCCTACTATCTTTATACATGATATTTTCGATTAGATTTGATACATCTTCTTCCTGAATTGAAATATCTCTAACTTCCTGAAATTGGGAAGCGATATTACTTAAAATATATTTATCAAATTTAAAGGGGGTTAATACTATAAGGTTTTCACTTTTTTTCATAACTTTTCCTATTCTCTCTAGTTCAAAAATGTTAGGAGTCCCTTCAAAAGTAAGGTGGATAGTTTTCTTTATATTAAAGTTCTTTTTTAGTTCTGTTATATTGTCATCATATACTTTTTCTCCTTTTCTCATAATTACTATTCTTTTACAAGTTGATTTAATATCCTCCATATAATGACTTGTTAAAACTATCGTAGCATTAGTTTCCCTGTTATAATCCAATAAGAACTTTCTTATATTCTTCTGAGATTGTAAGTCTAGCCCTATTGTTGGTTCATCCAATAAAACCACTTGGGGATGATGTAATAGACTATTTATTAATTCCATTTTCATTCGCTGGCCTAACGACAGCCTTCTGACCTGTATATTTAGAAGCTCCTCAACCCCCAATAAACTTACTAACCTTTCCAAATTAAATCGATAAGTATTGTTAGGTATTTCATATATGTGTTTTTGGAATTTAAAACTATCTAGTGCAGGCAGATCCCAAATTAATTGACTGCGATTTCCCATAACAAAAGAAATTGATTTGAGAAATTGTTTTTTTCTATGTAGAGGGGTATGACCTAGAACGGATATCTCACCTAAAGAATTATGAAGTATACCGGTCATTAATTTCATAGTTGTTGTCTTTCCTGCTCCATTCTCACCTAATAGACCTACAATTTCGCCTTTATTAACTTTTAGATTCATATTTGAAACAGCTGGGATATTAAAGTATTTTCTATTTACAAAATCAGATATTCTTCCTTTAATTCCATTCTGTATTTTGTACGACTTATAATATTTAGAAACATTATTCAAGATTATTTCACTCAATTTTTCACTTCCTTTTTTGACACTAGAATATTCTTGCTTAATCTAACCCTTTTCTATTAATCTAATTAATCTGTAAAGTGCCTCTTCTTCTTTATTAGATATTTCGTTAATCATAACCCTAATTTTATCGATATAAAGTTCCGGATTTTTATAATAGCCTCTAAAAAAAACACCTGCCAAACTAGTCCAGTTTTTAGATATATCTATAAATGATTCATATAATTCATAGATGCATTGTTCATTCTTACAATGTTTTAATAATACATCTCTCACAACTTCAGCATAAACTAATCTTGTTAATGCAGGTCCTCCTCTATTTTGAATATGGAAGTAAGCTTGTTGAAACACTGTTTGCATTTTGGGGGAAGTCCAAAAATCTGACCAACTCTCTAACTCGAATGCTAAATTTTTCAGACCTGCTATTCCGGTATATTTATTATCATTCAGTAAGGATCTACAATTATTGTACATACTATTTAAGAGTATTCCTTTTGTAATTTTTTCGTTAATGTCACTTTTGTGAACCGTATATATAGTTGATTTTTGGTTCGAGTCTAGCCATAGCGCATTTTCTATTATGTTAATTGGAATAACCCCTTCAAAACGCTTTACTGGTGAGGATGGAATATGACAGTCTAAAAAACAGACATCTCCATTTTTATCGATGTCTTGTAGGATAAGTTGGGATTCACCATTAAACTTATTAAATAACGGGTGATAATATAAATCATGGACATTTACAGAAACTATTACTGGACTCTTTATTAATAAATTTTTATTTATTATCTCAATTAATCCTTCTTTGGAGGAAACCATTTCTTTAAAGTTGATATTAAAATATTTATTAATGCTAGGAATGACTTCTGTCTTTGCCCCTAATATACAAATCCAATCTTCCATACTACTTGGTTTAGTAACCATGCTACCATTATTTATGTAGCAATATTCAAAGTTTAGTCCCTCTGTTAATGCAAAAAGTGTACCTTCATTTATTGGATTAGAATAAAAGTTGATAAGCTCCAAAAATGCAGAAAGATAACATAATTTATATTTTGAATTAGAGAAGTTATTTTTCAATTTCATCACTTACCTTAATATTCTAGAAACTATAAATGCTTCTGCAGCTTTCTTCCCAATTTTTGCCCCCCATAACTCAGCATTTTTCTTAATTAGTTCAATACTTCTTGGGTGTGGAGGGAGTCTTAATTCACTTTTGTATGCATTCATAGCCTCCAGCTTTATATTTATAGAGGAAGATATGTCAACAAATAAGTTAGGAGTAAATGATTCACCTAATGAAAGTGCATACTCCGTTGATGATAATGTTTCAAAGAGGAGTATTTCTTTGACTAAACTACCGGGTAAAGGTCTTGCAGCTGTAAGAACAGCTTTGCTAAGAATATTATGGTCATTATTCATCTCTTTATAATAATGTGTATATATTACATCAGGTGAATTGCTTACTATTAATTTTTCAACTTTTTTAACTATATCCAAAAAGTCATAACTATCTAATCTGTTGTTTGCTAAAGCAAGGAATTCATATTGGTATATACCTAAAATATTCAATGCATTTTTTGTTTCATATTCGTAATCAGTTAGAGTATTTAAGTCGAAGTCTTCATAATTTTCACACCGTGAAGATTTCCCTTCAGCAAAAATAATAACTTTCACGTTATCTCCATTTTGTATATGGTTATATAGAGTACCAGCAACTCCAATTATTTCATCGTCAGGATGAGCAACAATAGCTAAAACATTCATTTTTAAGCTCCTTTACGACCTTAATAATTTTATGGAATCAAACATATCTTGACTTATTTTTTCTTGGGCTGTTTTTGTCCAGTTAAAATAACTATTTGTTTCACAAACACTACAATTTTTTGACAAATCTGGTGTGCATTTATTGAGTATATCTTTTGTAGATTCACTATTTAGGTCCCCTAAATAACTATCTTCTGTCATGCCGCATACTCTAACTTTACCATCGGCTTCTAAAAGCACTCCCTCTCTGTCAAAAAAAACACATTCTCTATTTCCTTTTACTCCTTCTAAACGTTCGATTAACTTATTAAAGTAATGCTTAGTAGATCCGATCTTTTCATAGGAAATAGATTTTAAGAATTCTATAACTTCATTTTTTTGTTCTTGATTCATAACAAATTTATGAGCTAGTGGTGCACTGTTGATATAAGCTGTATTAACAGTGGCATATGAAAAATCTAAAAAGTAGTCATTCATTATTGCAAACTCAAATATATCCCTTAATTTATTGTAATTTTGAGATGTAATTGTTGTATTAATCCCTACCTCTAGGTTACTATGATTAGTGGATAATTTTTTCAAGCCTAAAAGAGAATTTTTTGCATTTGTAGCTGTGTTTTTCCTTCCTCTAATAAAGTCAGATGTTTTATCATCTAAGGCGTCAAGTGAGATGTTAACCCATAATTTAACCTTGGAATCTAGTACTTTTAATACATCTGTAACTCTACTTATTACTCTATTAGGATTTGATCCATTTGAATTTATTATTATCTCCTTTAATTGGTGACAATGCCTCATTATCATTTGTACTATTTTGTCTAAATCTTTTCTTAGTGTCGGTTCCCCACCTGTAAGATTTATTGATTGTAGTGTTGATAAATTTTCATCACTAAAAAACCTTTCAAAAAAATCAACAGGAAGATCCGTTGATTCTCTCCCCGGAATTGTACACATGATACATCTTTCATCGCAGATATACGTAGTTGGGAAAACTAATACTTTAATCATCCTACTCTCCTAACTAGTTATTATTATAACTTCACATTATTAATCAGATAGGACCATATTATTCTAATTAAATTAAATCTATATAGTCCTAATTTAAATTATCCTTTTTGCTCAATAATATAATTAGTTATGCTAGTTATTGAACCAAATACAGAGATAGATAAATCTTCGTCCGGAATAACAATATCAAAATGTTCTTCTAATTGTAGAATAAATTCTAATAATGCTGTCGAATCAAATCCATAAGCAGTTCCAAAAACTATCTCATCTTCAATTTCTTCTAACGATTGAGATAAATCTAATTGTTCCTTTACCATCTGTTTTACAGTCATTGTTATTTCCTGATATTTAATTTCATTTGTAATCATTTTACTAGCTCCTTTTTAAATTTATTTGTTAACTGACTATTTACTGACACATATTGTCTACAACTCTTACACATATCGTAACTTACACCCTTGCAACCGTTTCTAAATTTTTCATATTTTGTATTATTCCAAACTGAAGAAAATGATTCATCTACAATATTTCCCATGGTAAAATTATCAGGCGCATAGCAACAAGGGATTAGGTCTCCATTACTTTGAATGACTGCATGAGTAGTAGAAATATAGCAATCTTTAGGCCTATTAGAAAATTTAGCATGCCTATTTAACTCAATTTCTTCAACAGTGTCGCCAAATGGATCAGTAACTTTAAATGGTAAATCACTCTTTTCAAATATTGGCATTATATTATTCTTAAATTCAATTACATCTGATGTAGTTACTCTTAAAGCTTCTGACTTAGCGGTCCATTCATCCCAGGGGGTATCTATACTGGCAGGGGTAAATGTAAGGTAATCAAATTTACATTCCTTATAAAGCCTAGTAAATCCAGATAATGACATAATGTTCCTTTTCATTACTACACTATTAATAAATATAAATACTTTCTTTCCATTTACTTCATTATAATTATTAATTACTTTTATATTTTCAACTATTTGAGCATGGTTCCCTTTATGTTTCCTAATTTTGTCGTGAATTAAAGGATCAGGACTATCCATAGAAAACGTTATATTCCCCAATCCGTTTTCGATTAGCTCTATTATCCTGTTTTTATCGAGCCTTGACCCGTTAGTGTTTAATGATACCTTCATATTACAAACTTTTGCAGCATGATGAATAATCTCAGTCAAGTCTTTACGAAGCGTAGCTTCGCCACCTGAAAATGTAACGCATTCACATCCCATAGCTGACAGCTCATTTAAAACCTTCTTTATTTCTTCTAGTTTCATCACATATTGTCTACTTTTTTCTTGCTCTGCAATATAATCATCTAAACCACACATTTCGCATTTGAAATTACATATCCAATTAACCCTTATCTCAACGTCTAGTGGTTTATAACCTATATTCTTTTTCCATTTTTCCTTGAACTCATCTAGGTTTTTATATACATTTTTTAAAATCCTATAAGTACCAACAGTCATACTATTTCCCCTTCATGAAGATTACCTTTATTTTTCGCGAAAATATGTTTCCATTTTTTTCGAAAAAGCATTCCGTTCTTTACTGTTATCCTAGAGTAATTTAATTGGTTTGTTTGTTTAGTTGTTATATGTTGGTGGTGTAGAACTTTAACATATGGATAATATATAATTTTTAGTCCTATATCTCTAACTCTAAAACAATAATCAATATCTTCATACTGCACTGGGAAGAATGCTTCATCAAATAACCCAATTTTCTCAATTATGCTCTTTTTAAATAACCAGCATGCTGCTTGATAAGCATCTACTTCTTTTATTGTGTTAAACTCTTTTCTTGTTTCATGTTGTCCTTCTCCTAAGAATATCACCTTTCCAGTTTCAGTAATCTCTAACCCTGCTGATTGAATAACACTAGGCTGACATGCATAGTTGAGTTTTGGACCAATAATTCCTATATTTTCATTTATTAAATAATATTGATGTAGTTCTATTAGCCAATTCTCTTCAATAAATTCAACGTCATTATCAACAATTACTATAAATTCTCCTTTTGCAATAGACATTGCCTGATTTCTTCCACCCGTACAACCTTTATTCTCATCATTTAATACTATAGTTATAGATAAGTTATCATCAGAATGTATCTTCTTGAAGCTCAACAACCACTCAACTGTTCCATCACTCGATCCATTATCAACAATAATTAATTCTGTTTTTCCATTAATTTTTGATTTTAATAGAGACTGTAAACATTTTTTAGTAATATTTATGTGGTTAAGTGTCAGGATACAAATACTGTATATGTAATCGCCCATTCAAGTCATCTCCTAAGTTCTTTACAAGTTAGACTCAATTAATTTCTGATACATTGGTATGACTACTTTACTGTCAAATTTGTCCCTAATACTTTGAATAACGATTTCTGGTTTTAGTTTACATTCATCGTCTAAAGCTTCTATTAACCGCTTCTTTAACTCACCTTTTTTGTAGGGATTAAACAGATAACCATTATTCGAATGTTCAATCATTTCTTTGTTTCCTCCAAATTCAGAAGCAATAACAGTGGCACCCAGTGCCAGTGATTCTAAAGTAACGTATGAGAAGTTTTCCCATAATGATGGTTGCACAATAACCTTAGCATTTTTTATTAATGTCAGTTTCTCAAGATAGGTAGCATGTTCTATAAAGATTAGATTGCTTTTGAATAGTAGGTTTTCATCTATAATCATTTTTTTAAAAGTGTAAGGCCTTCTGTATATTGAATTTCTACCACAAAAAACAAATTTAATTGTAGGGAAATCTTTCATAATATCTTTCACAACTTTAGACAGTTCTAGTACTCCCTTTCTTAATTCCAAACGTCCTATATATAATATATAATCACCATAAACTTGGGGTTCTAAGGGGTTCTTAACATAATCATGATTAATTTTATCCACATCAATTGGGTTAGGAATAACATTAGACAGAATGCCCCAATCTCTTTGAATTATTTCGCCTAAATCTTTACTAGGGGAAGTTGTAAAGCAAGATTGCATAGATTGTTTTTTTTCCATTAACTTAATTTCTTCTTGACAACTATATAACTTTTTTCCTAGCATTATTCTTTCAATTAAATATAACGGAGTGTGAAATCTAGTGCTAAATGGGATGCTAACATTACTTACAATATCTAAACCTTGTCCCATCCACTCTGGAGATTCGATAAAGTCAACTTTGTATTGCCTTATTAACTCATTTATCTTAGCAAGAAACACTTTTGTAGTTTCAAAAGGACTTAAACCTGAACTTCCAGCAATATGTAAGTTAATATTTTCACTAAAAATTTTAGTTTTCTGCCCCTTATTAGCCTCTAGTGTAATAATATGTACAATATTATTAGCATTTGCTAAGCCTTCAGCCATTTCTCTTGTATAAGTGCCTATTCCTCCATTATTTTGTGCATCATACGGATTTTCAGAACTTAGTAAGATTATATTCATTTGCTTAATAGCCCATTTGTAATAATAGAGTTTATTGAGTCAATTCTTTTAAATTGAGCATAGCAATTGTTATAGCACGTTTTGCACCGATCTAATATCCCTTCTTCTGTCTCTTTAGCAAGTAAACTAGTCCAAATTTGTGAAAAACTTTGATTATAAACGTTACCTATTTTCTTATCGTAAATCCAGCACCTATATACGTCCCCGTTAGGATGGAGGAAAAACCCTGAATTTGAGAATATACACCCAATTTTTCTTTCTGAGCCTTTCAACATGTTTACAAGATCTTTATAATATGAGAGAGAATTAGTTAATAATCCCTCATTTTTTATAGCTGCGATAAAATCTGCAACATGATCTCTAATAAGCTGACTGTCCATATCCAATGAATCTAATTCATCATTTTGAAAATAAATTGGGGACCTCATTCCATATGTAAAGTCCATCTTAATTTTCATTTTTTTTAAGTTATTATACACTTCATATAATTCCTTATAATTAACTCTATTTATAGTAAAATTCACTGAGAATCTAAAATCATGCTCTTTTTTTAAACTTTTCAATATATTCAATGAATCCCATACTTTTGAATAACTACCATTTACGCCTCTCACCAAATCATGTGTATCACTCATACCATCGATTGATAAGTAACAATAAAGGTCAAATTGATAATATTGTTTCAAGTCGAGAATATTACTAACTAATCTTTTAAGTCGCTCTGGTAAGAAGCCATTGCTGTTGATTGTTACAGTTCTCAATTTATGACATCTCTCTAATAACCCTTTAATTATGTCGTACACATCTTTCCTGAGTGTAAGTTCACCGCCAGTTAAATTTATTGATTCGATATTTTGAGCTAATAATGGGTCATCAAAAACATTTAATAAGTGATCCATTTCCATATCCTTTTGATCATCTTTCCAGATGTTACACATTACACATTTAGAATTACACCTATAGGTAACAGGAATAATTGCAACTTTTGGAAAAAAATTTAATTTATTTTCCATCGTACCGCTCCTTTTTCTCTTAAAATTGATTAAGAAATTACACCTACTCCACAGCATCTACTGCACATTTCTGTCATGTTAATATTACAAAGTTGTTTTCTCCAAATCCTCATTTCATCATTATTCCACAAAGAGTCTAAATCTTTGTCAAGTAAATTACCAGGACTAAATTTCATAGATTCACATAGTAGAAGCTCTCCTTTTGAGCCGATTTTTAATCTAGCATTGACAAAGTCATTACAAATCAACTTATTATTTGTTCTTAATGTGCCATTAATATATTGATCTAATTGTTTAAGAAATAATGTTGGATAGAATGTTACTTTGGTTTGAAGATTAGTTTTATTTAAGCGAGGGGCTATTTCCTTTAACTTATTCATAAAACTAAGATCTATATTTGTTTTAACACAGTCATCATAGAATAAATTTTTGAATCCTAGTTCTTTTTGTGTTAAGTGCATAGTTTCGATATACTGTTCAACGGTGTAACACATTTTAAATTGAAAACTGATTTTGCTTACCCCCAAACTATTTACATAGTCTAAAATTTCCTCCAATTGATCAATATTCTCTTCAAGAATTACACAATTTACATTTACTGTTTTAAATGGAGTAAGTTCTTTAATAACTTTAGAAACTTTTTCGAATGATCCTTTTCCTCTAATTTTGTCATTTACAGATTTAAGACCATCTAATGAAAACCAAACCTCATGAAGGTTTTTGTATTTTTTTATTTTCTCAATTCCTTCCCTATTTATTAGAGTACCATTACTTAAAAAAGATATTTTCTTCCCAGAAGTATCAAAATAATCTAAAATATCGTAAATATCCTTCCTAACAAATATTTCTCCACCAATAAGGAAAACTGAATCCACCGGTGTTCTTTCAAAAATGCTCTGAATATCTTCTAATGTAATATCCTTTGTTCTTTTTTCATGATTTTGTTGAAAACACATAGGACAATTTAGGTTACATTTAATAGTTAGATAAAGAAGACAATCATAGGGGGAAAATGAGGCTCCTTCATTTATTAGAAAATTATGCTTCATTTTAGCGATACGATCCATTAACAAATTCCTTCCTTATTAGTTGTAAAAAACTAAAGTTTAGATTTATTTATTAACCATATTACTATAATAGAATCTAACGATATTTCTTAATCCTTTTTGCAATTCAGTCTTTGCAGTAAAATTCAATAAAGACTCAGCTTTATTCGTATCAGGAAACCTATTGAATACTTCAATTTCTCTAGGCCGGACTCCATTATTCCCATACTCTAAATAATGAATTTTCGGACTTTTCCCTATAATTTTACCTAATAACTCTACTAAACTATTTATACTAATTGAATTTTTATTTCCTATGTTGAAAATTTCATAGTTTTTAATACTTTTATAATTATGAGCCGCTAACATACCGGTAATAGCATCATTAATATAAGTAAAACATCTAGTTTGTTCCCCATCTCCATATATAGTTATAAAGTCATCATTAAGTATAGAAGAAATAAATTTATTAATAACAAAATCAGTTCTTTGACCTTCCCCGTATACATTAAAAAATCTAACTATATTAGTTTGTATATTATCTTTGTAATAATACAATATTTTTTCGCATTCTAACTTTGTTTTACCGTATGGGGATTTAGGCTTAAAATTTCCAGATTCCTTCATTTTGGACTCTGTTAACTCGCCATAGACTTCACTACTGGAAGCAAACGTGATTTTTTCCACCCCGTTCTTAATACATGAATCCAAGACATTTATAGTACCTTCTATGCTTGTCCGAAAGAGTCTTTCTTCTTGAATTAGACAGCTATCAACTCCAACTAACGACGCTAAATGAAAGACTTCATTAACTCCTTTTAGCTCGTACATCAGTTTTTCTCTGTCTAAGATATCCACTGATGAGAAATTCTCAAAATTATTACTTTCACTAATATCAATAATTTTTGGGTAAATACCTCTTCTATAAAAGTAATTAAATAAGTGTGACCCGATAAAACCCGCACCACCAATGATTGCAACAGTCCTCATCTATAACTAACCCCTATAAGAATACTTTTTCACTAACAATACTAGCTTACTAATAGATTCAGCATTTTCAATAATTAGATCTGCATCATCTAACTCAATACTAAATACTTCTTCAATTTTTATTAATGTTTTTATTGCAGATAGTGAATCAAGTCCTATAGTAGATAAGTTTGTTACCACATCAATTTTAAAATCTTCAATTTCTAATATATCCCCTAGGATATTTAAAATTTTTTTTTCTGTATTAGATTCTAATTTCATTTCCATTATACTCCACCTTTATACAAGAAGTTACATTTTTTTATAAAATTAGGTTATCATATTTTTTGAAAACTAACAATTTTTTTTGTATAATATTTATTATAAATATTCACAAAATTATAATTTTATTTTTATTTATAGTTTTTTTGGAGGGAATCATGAAATTTTCTTGGGTATTACCAGATAATAATTCACTTAATAAATTTGAAGATGAAGAAACATTTTTAAATAAAAACATTGAAGAAGCCAAACTAGCTGAGAGGAATGGCTTTGATTCCATTTTAGTTTCTAGTACTCCAAATTCTTTTGATCCATGGATATTAGCAACGTATCTAGCTATGAAAACGGAACGTATTAAATTAATTGTTGCTCAAAATACAAGTCATGTTTTGCCGAGTAGCACATTAAAAGCATTAAATACTCTAAATTATATTACTAATAACAGAATTGATATAAATGTCGTAACTGGAAGTTCTAAAGAAGGCATTTTAAAAGATACTAAATACCTCAATCATGAAATAAGGTACAAAAGAACCTATGAGTTTCTAGAATTACTACAAAAATTACGTAAGGGGATTTGTTCACATGAAGGGGAGTTTTTCCAAGTAAATAATGCTACTATATATCCAAAAATAAGGGGGGAGGACTCTTCAAGTATTTTTGTAGCCGGTAGCTCTAATGAAGCTCTTGCTGCAGCTGCGAAATTTGGAGATTACCATTTAAGTTATGCTGATGATTTTCCTAATGTTGGTGAACAAATCTCAAGGCTTAATAATCTTTCACAAAGATACTCAAGGTCAGTAAAAAGTGGAATATATATAAATATCATTTCTAGAAAAACAACTAATGAAGCATGGAATGAAGCCTATAAGTTAATTGAAAGAGCCTCACCCTTTCAAAAAAGGCTAGTTAAGTTATATTATTCTAATGCAGATTCGATTGGTATTTTAAAGCATAATGCATTCAATAAAGAATTCAGTAATAAAGCACTGTGGGGAGGATTAGCGTCTATTAGTACAACTGTGTCTTTATCTATTATTGGCAGTTATGGTGAAGTTGCAGATACTTTAAAGAAATATCAAGAACTAGGTGTAAGCTTCTTTTTACTATTGTCAGCCTCAAATGATAAGGAAATCGAGCGGATTGGTAATTATGTTCTTCCTTACTTGAAAATGTGATGAAAGGATGTTTCATTTGATATATATTCAAGAAATTGGTAGCTATATACCAGATAACTACATATCAAACTATCAAAGAAAAGGTATGTTTAATATTGATAATCACTTTATAGAACAATCGATAGGAATTAAGCAAGTCAGCAGAAAACTAAAAGATGAAGATACTTCTGACATGTGTTTAAAGGCATTTGAAAATCTACTTAGAAAGACAAAAATTAAAGTAGAAGATATTGATTGTATTGTGGTTTGTACTCAGAATCCAGATAAAGAAGGATTACCAAACACTGCTTCAATTCTTCATAAGAAAATGGGGGCTGTTGAGGAATGTGCCAGTTTTGATATTTCAATTGGTTGTTCTGGGTATATTTATGGATTATCAATAGTAAAGAGTTTCATTGAATCAAACAATATGAAAAATGGCCTTTTATTCACTTGTGATCCATATTCAAAAATAATTAACGATATTGATAAAAATACTACTCTACTTTTTGGAGATGCAGCTACAGTAACACTACTTATAAACACTAACCATATGAATACTAATACCTCTAAATCAGGATTTTCACCAATAAGGTTTATTTTTTCAACACAAGGTGAAAAGTACTCTTTAAATAAAGTAAATGGTTTTATTAATATGAATGGAAGAGCTGTTTATAATTTTTCTGCAAAAAAAGTACCTGTACAAGTAAGAAAATTATTAGATGTAGAAAAAATGGACGCAGAAAAAATAGATCTTTTTATTTTTCATCAAGGAAGTAAATTTATTGTTGAAACACTTAGAAAAAGACTTGAACTACCTAGAGATAAAGTTCCTATTTATCTGGAGAACCAAGGAAATACAATTTCTTCGTCAATACCACTTATTTTAGAATCTAAACTAAATAATAATGAATTAGAATATGTGATTCTAAGTGGATTTGGTATAGGCTTATCATGGGCAAGCTGCTTATTAATGAGGAAATTTGAATGATTATAGGAATTGGTACTGATATTATAGAGCTATCAAGAATTGAGAAGATATTTGGTCAATCAACAAAAGAAAAATTTATAAATAGGATATTAACTGAACAAGAAATTCTGATAGGATATAAAAGAGGTAATAGTTTATGTGAGTTTGTAGCAGGAAGATTAAGTGCTAAAGAAGCAGTAGTAAAAGCATTTGGCTGTGGTATTGGTAAAAAAGTTGGGTTTCAGGATATAATAATATTGAATGATAGTGAAGGAAAGCCAATTTGTTCTATATCAGAAAATGCTTTATCACGTCTTGGAATAGAAAATGGATTAAGAATCCATGTAAGTATTAGCCACTGTAGACGAATAGTAAATTCATTTGTAATAATAGAGAAGAATAATTAAACAACTATTTAAAAGGACTATTGATATTTCGAATATAATCAATAGTCCCCTATTATATATTTTTATTTTTTAAATATTTCTTTATTATTTTCTCCTGTTTTCTTTCTTTTTTTTCTAGGTTTCGCTTTTGAATAAGAGCTCTCTTTTTTTATTGCCATAAAAACATAATAACCCTCTATCTCCCATATTTTAACCCCACCGAAAGTAGAAATTAATTTATTTTTGTACCACTCCTTTCTCTTGGTTACTAAATAAATATGTCCCCCTATAGCTAACCTATTAAAGCCTTTTTCTATAATCATTTTTGCAACTGAAAAGTCCGCATGATATGGTGGATGACAAATAATTTTATTAAAATCATTAGTTAAAATATTCGAATATCCATCACTCAATGTAACTTCTACTTCTGGTACCCCATTTAATTTAGCGTTCTCTTTTGAACATTTTACTGCTTTTTCATTAATATCAACCATGGTTATATTGGCTGGTATACATAGCTTTGCCGCTAAAATCCCAATTAAACCATAACCGCATCCCAGGTCTAATACTTTATCGTTCTTTTCAAATTCAATAATTGACAACATTGCAAGAGTACCCTTATCCAAATATTTTGGAGAGAACAACTCTTCGTTTGTTTTAAATTTTAGTTCAACATCATTTACCACTGTTTTTATCAAATTTTTCACCCTTTTGTATATAAGTAATAAAGGAAAACTGTAGATAAAATCATTATTAGGAGATCCTATCTTATAAAGTTGACTATATTTTGTTTTATCTAACCTATCTATAGTATCTAAAATCGGAACTGCCGATCAGGTTCAAGGTTTTCTTTATCCAGTGTTAGAACACGTTCAATCAACACATCTAAATAACTTATTACATTATAGTTGCTACTGGGCATAAAAAAATTTCAACCTCCTGAATATCCTTATCCCGAATAACCTTAATATATGATTCCCCTAAAGTTAACTGCTTTATTTTCTAGGTATCTAAATCAATGCCAAATGTATTAAAACCTAAACTAGAAAAATTCAAGGCTAATGATAAGCCCACATATCCTAGACCCATTATCCCTATCTTGAGTTTTATTTCATATTTTTGTTAGTAAGTTTGTATTTTTTTCAAAGAATAACCTCTCACCTACACCTTATTATAAATTAAGTATGAAATGTTGAACAACAAAATAGAGTACTCTGAATATTATTGGATAAATACTCTAAGAAACTATAATATCGATACCCTGCTCCCTCTGCCATAAATATTTTACACTATCCATGTATAAATTTACATATTGTTAGTAAATATTAAAAATTTGCACATACAAAAAAGAGTGCTTTGCTGGTCATATACTAAATTAGAGCACACTTAATATTTTTAATATGAAAAAACATTTGATTTATTCTTTTTAAGCACCTTATAATAGCTCAAGAATTTTCTTTTCGTGTTTATATAACTGTTCAGTTCGTATTGCAATTCGCGATTTGATATTAGATATATCATTTTTTAGGTTATATCTAGCGACTAAATTATTCAGTATTGACCAGCATTGATAAGATTCTAGAAAAAGCTCAGCCTCCCTAATTAAATTTACACTTTTAAACAACTTGTATATTTGAAAGCGAGAATTACAAACTTCCCTTAAAGCTTTAAATAAAAAATTCATACTTTCTCTTTGATCCTCTAAATCTATATATTTTAATATATATTCCTCGATTTCTCTTATAGCTTCAAGCCCAATTGTAGCTCCACTATAATTTTCTTGTTTAAAATTATAAAGAGGATTCCCAGCCATGATATGTAAGTATTCATATTTTATATTATTAATAATATCAGTTGTTGATTTTACTGAATCTTTCAGGCTTTTTGTTTCTATAGTAATCAATTTCCTATCATTTGTATGGGGTGACGTAATTGCTTCTTTTATAAATATTGTACTTAATTCTCCTTGATATAAAAGAGTATGATCAACTATATATGATTTTTCTTTATTTATTTTTATAATCTCTATCATATGTCTTGAATGAAATTTCTTATAATATGGTTTGTAGTATGGTAAATAAAACGGGTCACAAGTAACACATATGGCTAAGTTCAATTTCTGGGAGCTATAGATATCATCTACAATTCTATTTAGTTGTTCTTTTGAATAATGATATTCAATTAATTTAATATTATGATTTTCGAGGAAATCAGATGAATAATCTTTATAATAAGGGGAAAGATAAAAGATTTCCCCTACTTCTTTAAATAATAACCCTGCTTGTTTCCATATTAAATCTACATTAATATCACTTCTACTAAGTATTGCTGAGATACATGATTGCTCACAGTTTAAATAGTTATTTTTATATATTAAACTCTTATCCACAAGATAACACTCACTCTTTCAGTTATTATAGTCTTTAGAATAGCCATATGTCATTGAAAATATATGCATGAAGGGATTGTCAGGTAACAAAATCTCATTAAATTGTAGTGTTCTATCAAATTCAACTATCTCGTACCATAAGGTTCCAGATTCATCGTAACAAATACCATTCATATTGTGTAAATAGTCAAATTTCTTAAAAATATAATTTTGAAATAAACTATTTGTTTCTAATAAACACGTTAAATTTATCTTCTTTTTTAAAATTATATTATTATTTAATATAAAAAGAATATTATCTGAGAAGCTACCATTACTAGAATTTCCTATTATATGTAAAGAATCTGCTCGAATAATTGAAGGTAATTCTATCCTTTGCCCCATCAGTTCAATATTGTCTCCTTTTGAATTGGAATAAAAATGGAAGGGCACATCTTTATGAAAATATGTATTATTGTGTAGAAATTTTTCAAGAGGAAAAGAAGAATTACCCAAAGTTAAGTTTCCTTCTTTAACTGTACTAATTGATGTGAAGCCTCTATTATTAATATACGGTTCAATATTTAATACTTTATAATCAATCATTAAATCACCTACATCTTTATTAATATGAAATACCAGAACCATTATCATGTCCGTCTCTAGATAAAAGTGAGAACACCAAACTAAATCTTCTGCTATTCTTCACTACACTTACAGCATGGTATGAAGTTTGACTTATATATAGTCCAACACCTGAGTTATTAAGTGGCGGTATAGTGGATACAAGACTATCCATATTCCTACCCTTAAAAACCCCGAATAACCCTCCATCATCTTCCTTCCAGTCTCTATTTAAATAAACTATAAACCTGTGAGTAAAATCAGCTTTGTTATTTTCGATGTAGTCTGTGTGTATTGTGGTTCCGTGACCAACTTCGTGTTTTACAGCGGCAACAGAAAATTTCTCGAAAAAAGATGTTTTAAAAATCTCCTCGAACGTATCAAGTAAATTTTCCAGTGATTCACCACTAAAGACAGATAACAAGTTATCCGGTAGATTATCCTTATTAATAAAAAAACCTGAAGATTTATGATTAGATGCATCATTATATTTCCATAATTCGTTATTTTCCAACCAGTTTAAAATGTCGTTTGCTACTTTTTCTTCAAAAACTTTTTCAACTAAAATGTGTCCATAAGGATATATATTATATGTTAGTCCATTAAAAATAAAATTTGAATCTTTTTTTCCTTTATATACCACTAATTTCTCCTCCTAAAAAATAATAGAGGATAGATATCCAAAACCGGAGATCTACCCATTAAGAACAGCTTATTTTTTTTCCTTTTTCTGTCTTTCAACTAATAAGTAAGTTTGGTCTGATGCTGGCCCGGGTTGTACACGAACATCTTCAAGGTTTGTTTTTAAGTCAATCAATTCGAATTTCATAATAGCACCTCCTGAGTATAATTTTTCCTAATCATTTAGGATATCTTAATTTTAAGTTATTCTGTTTAAAATTGTCAATTATTTATCGAAATATTTAGAACATAAAATATATTTAATTGGTTATGTATTGAGATAGCTAGGTGTTGCAAGATTATAACCTTCTAAATATAAGGAGTGGGAGGTAACCAGAACCCTATTATCTCCATAGATTAACATTAACAATTGCAACAAGTTCAACTTGGTAAAAAAAGCTTACCCTTTTATTTATACTTTATTTAGGTTTAGTAATTAGCCACTGAGATTTTAAATATAAAAAGAAGGGTAAAACAAAATTAACTTCTTCGTTAATAATCAAAGTCGTCCTATCAACTAAAACAAACACAGTTATTGTGTCCCATAACTGTGTTTGTTTTAATTATCTATTAACACTACTTATCACTTTTACATAATAATAACTGTAATTGGTAACACTAATTATAGTAACCAATGACTTCCCGTTTCCCCTTATACTGCTGTTCTTCGTTTTTAATAGAATTTAATTTGAGGAGTACTTTTTGTTTTAACTCACTTACAGACAATTTATCAAGGATGTCAAATTAATCACTTCTTAAACTTTCAACTATAATTTATATGATGCGAAAATTCCTCTTTTAATAAAGTGTTTATGTATATTTGCATATTTAGGTTTTAGTCCTGCTTCCCGTATAACTTCCCACTCTTTAACAACGCCTCGATTTAACATCAATTTCTTTACAACATTTTTAATTCTCCTCATTTGGAATTCTTCAATGCTTTCTAATCCATTTTCCAGAATAAACTTAGTTTTGGGTAACTTATGCATATTTTTGTATAATAAGTTTATTCTCCCCATTCTTCTCCCTACCTCATTTTTGGTAACACGTTGTATTTTTTTCTCATTTAAAATATCTTTAACTATAGATTTTGCTAGTTCTTCTATCTGTATGTCACGCTGCTCCCAGTCAATTATCGACCCTTTACTTTTTATCCTAATCTTCTTGGGAGAATGTTCTTTAAGCCATTCTTTATCATTCCTATATAGCCACATGTAAAGGTTTGAATTACTTTTCCTTAATTCAGAAATGGAAAGACCCGTGTTTTCATTAATTAATTTTAGCCATTGTTGCTTTTGACCTTGCTTTTTATCATTTGAAATAGACTCAACATTGATATTTATTAGATCATCTTTTAGCAATTGGTTTATTACAGTTTTGGGGTCTACACCCAACACTTCTGCTTTTTTTCTTAATGATAAATCACTCTCATTGATCTCCTTTAGTTTCTTCCTCCATACACCCCCAAACTCTTTTATCCTTCCTATTCTATATCGATCTTCTGTAACCAAATCAGGTCCTTTTCTAGAATACGAAAAACCACATGTACACTTAAAGGTTCCGACTGGATTAGAAGATTTAAAATCCTTTGTAATCTTAACAGTGGTAATTATAGACTCCTTATAATGATCCGCTGCTTTGTTTAGACATGGCCATGGATCCACACCAAAAGGATTATATGTGTCGGTGTTAAATTTTTTTAATAGTGATTCTACTGTTTCCCCTAAAAAGCTAATAAGTAATATATGTCTCAGAGGGTGGCAAGATCCTCTAGGTTTCCTTAGTACTTTATGTAGCCAGGTATCCTCTGTTCCGAAACTAATATTACTATTGCATTCCTTCAAAACATTATCACCATAATAAGAAGTGAAAGATGCTATTAGTTTCTTCCATCTAATATTTCCAGATAAAGTTACAAACTCCATTTCTCTAAGTTTGCTCACATAAAATACCCTTAATTTTTCTGGAATCATTGCTGTAAATCTAGATTCGAGAAGAGTATAGCTTTGTTCTGCCACGGTTAAAAGATGTTTAAAATCATCTCGACTATAGACAATTTTCTTTGAGTCATTCGTTTCGATGCTATTATCTAATGTAAATAGGCTATGCTTATTAGTTCTTTTACTTAAATCTATCTTCGACTTAATTAAGAATTTCCGGTGAATATGACATACTAAGACACCATCTAATTGATGTGTTCTGTGCCAATATGTTTCTCCATACATTCTCGTTTCAAATTTCACGCAGTCTTCACAATAATATAGACTTTGTTTACTTTTCACACTACTTGCTGTTCTTCCTAACAGCATATACAAATCTGATCCTTTTCCATTTACCATTTTATTAATTAAAGTTGAATACCTGTTTATAGGAATCCAAGGCTTGTAATAAGGTAATATTGTATGGTTATCGATAATTTCATTAGATGTTAAGGAATGGTGAGGAAGGTTATTTATTAAGTTTGAAATACTAGATGGAAAAAATAAAGTGGAACAAATTGTACTTGATCCAAAACTCTCATTTAATGAATGTTTGAAGTTTTCGTTTCCTGAATATTGGTGATATCTTGCTATCACACTATAAAGTAGTTCATCTTCATATAGCTTAGGAAAGAAGAGCATAATTTACTCCTTAAATTAGAATATGCTCATTGTTCCCGTAATTCATCACTTTAAATCTTCTCTTTAAAACTTATTTTAAGTTCTTTTATATGTTCTTTTCAAAAAGAACATTAATTTCATCTTGGAAAGTTTCAAATTTTTTCATGTATTCATCCATTTTCAATCCTTTAGGCATATAGAGTGCAAAGTATCTATCATATCCATCTCTCCATGCCCATCCGGAACTTTCTCCTACTAGAAGCCATGTTACCCCTTTGTGATATACGTACTTACTACCTGTTTTAAAATTTGGCATCTCTAATACTACTCGGGGTTTGTGTAACTCAGGAAACCCTGAAGATTTTCCAATATTTTTTCCTTTGTAGGAATACTTAATAAAAACACTTTTGATAATAAGTTTTGCAACATTATAAGGGATGGATGACCAACTTATATTTTCCCGTGATGGTTCATCTTTCATTTTTCTAAGTGCCTCTACATCCTTGTTTGTTGTTAAAACTAAATCACCATTATTTTTATTATACTTGTTATAAAAATCTAGTATTTCAATTGATTCTAATAAGTACTTATAGCCTAATGAGTTTAATTGTTTATTTATTAGATTCTGATGTAATTTCAACAGTTCATTATGAACTTCTTTTATTGCTGCATTAATATTTAGTTCGTTTACATTTAATGATTTCAGTTCAGTTTTGAAGGATTTTTGCATACCAGTATGATTATTTAAAAAATCTTCTTTAAGCAAGGTTAACATAACTTCTGTATTCACTGATTTGCTTACTGAGGAAACAGGGATGCCACTATGTTGAGCGTAATTTCTTAAGTTATATACAAGTCGGTAGCTAAAGCATCTATCATAAATTTCATTAAGCTGTGTTTCATAAAAACTCAAAAATTTTTCATCCTTATTTCTACTAATAAATGTTTTCCAATGATCTATAAAAGCCTTATAAGCACTGAGGTAGTTATTAAGTTGTCTAATTACTTTGTTAGAATTTTCTCCTTTTAAAGAGTTACTTAATTCCTTATACTCTTCAATAATTGATTCAATAAAACTATTTTCTTTATAAAGCGAATTAATTAACTTACTTGATTCAGTAATTTTCTCATTCTCTTCAGCTGATATTTCTTCTAAGATTTCAATAGAACCTTTGTTTAGTTCTAATATCCACGTCATGAAATAAACTCCTTTTAATTATTTTTTACTTTAGCGAACATGAACCTATAAGGCACTAATGCCACAGCCGCCACACTCTATCCTCTTTCTTCCTAAATAAAATTGTATTAATGACAATACCAGAAACAGATTCATTCACTAATTTTCATAATAAAAGTGCTCTCGTTAAAATAAATTACTGTTTACGACAATTCAAAAATATTGTATATAGCAGTTATTTTTTAAAAATTCAGACTTAATCCACAAGTACTGCATAAAATTTCGGTTTATATATAATTCATTTAATATTAAATACTTAATTAATTTATATTACCCCACTACTTAATACCAATTATTTCATAATTTAAAAAGTCCTACAATATGCTATTTATCATTTTGAACTCATATAAAACGAGCGCTGATCCTGGATCGCGCCCTTTCGTATTATAAGGTCATCCAGATTGCTTATTTATCTGGTTGGCCTATTTTTTATAGGTTATTCTTTAGGTAGTCGGGGTAGGACGTTCGCGCCCTTGGGACTAATTGATCCCGTCCGTTATACTGTCCACCCCCTACTTGTAGAAACATGTTTGAGGCTGGTTGGGGCTTGGACCCCGCATAACAAGCGAAGCTATGATACTACAAGATAGACAGGGGCTACCGACAAATCTAATAATTGGAGATGTGATAGACTATGGATCCAGTGATTGGCCTGGATGTCGCAAAAGGAGAAAGCCAAGTTCAAGCTTTCCTGGCAAGAAAGCGCCCCTTCGGAAAGAGCTTTAAGTTTAAGCATGATACTAATGGACTGCGAGATTTTTATGTATTTTACAAAGAGGTAGAACGGCAAGCTGACGCTGAACCTGTCATCATTTTTGAATCTACAGGTCATTACCACGAACCGATTTTACAGTATCTTGAGGAGAGAAGGATTACTTATTACTTAGTTAATCCCGTTGTTTCTTACGAAACGAAAAAAAGTAGCCTCCGAAAAGTAAAGTCAGACCCAGCTGATGCGAAACATTTGTGTGAACTGTACTACAAAGAAGACTTAGTAGCCTTTCACAGAAAAAGTGTTCAAACGATGAACTTGAGAAATTTGTGTAGGCAACACGATTCATTAACGCGTAATTATGTTCAACTTAAATTACAATTTCAAACCATTCTTGATCAAGTGTTCCCTGAATATAAAGGTGTTTTTAGTAATTTATATTCGCCTATATCATTAAAGACTTTACTCACTTACCCTACTTCAGATGACGTATTGAAGATACAAACTGATGAAATAGCTAAGGAGATGCATAGTCTAGGAGGTAGAAGATCATTTGGTTGGTTTTGCGAAAAGGCATTGAAGTTAAAAGAGGCAGCAGAACGGAACCCATTTAAGAAAACACTGTATCAAAGCCATTTAGTTACTCTAAAAATGTATATTCAAATGCTTCTTCAACAACGAAAATTTCTCAACGTACTTGAGCAGGAAATTGATAAATTAGCAATGCATTTTGAGGATTATGAGATCCTTCGCTCCATCCCAGGGGTGGGTTCTAAAATTGCAGCTACTCTTATCTCAGAAATAGGTGAAGTCACACAATTTAGTCACCCGAAAAAGCTAGTAGCTTATGCAGGCATTGATCCTCGGATTTACCAATCAGGGAAGTTTACAGCATCTATCAATCGCATCACCAAGAGAGGATCTACAAAGCTACGTCAAACACTCTATACAGCTGTTCAGTGTGGGTTAACAAACAACCGAAATGCGAAACTCCGAGAGTTTTATGACAAAAAAAGAAGTGAGGGCAAGCCTCACAAAGTAGCCATCATAGCTTGCGCCAACAAGCTATTGCATTGGATTTATGCCATCTTAAAACATAAGCAAAAGTATACAGCATAATCCTATACAAATAATCACATCATTTACAAAAACTTCAAATGAAATTATTGAAGTTTCTTTGTCATGCATGTTTTTATTATAACATCTTTAATCTAGTATTATTACTTAAAAAGTGTTGACTTATATTAGCTGGTATAATGGAATAACTATAACATGGTCTCATTCTTTAAATTAAATTATTCTCCTTTCACTATAGCCCTCGTTAGTTTAGGTAATTTTCTTCACAAACTCTATTCTAAACAGCACTGGCAGTATACTTAAAACCAGTGCTATTTTTATTTGATTTATTGTGCTTTTTGTAGTGCTTTTTTATATGGCAATTTTAGTTCTTGTACTCCAAAGCGGAACTAGTTATTTAGTAACGGGGGCTTTTTTCTTAGAAATTAAGTTTAACGCGTCTAGCTACTCTTCCGTCTCTTAATACAGGAGATAATTCAGTGTATAAATTTATATCAACACCAACTATTTTCTCATCCTCATCATATCCATATTTAATGCGAAAATGTTTATATACGTATTTTAAACATCGATTTTCGGATGGAAAAACACATATCTCATCCCCCGTCTTATCTAACAAAATTATCGTAGTTTGATTAGGACTACCAAAACTATTAACCATATGTTCTGAATTCTCTTTGTGAGTAACCCATTCTAAATTACTTTTTTTAGGATTTCCTCGATCAGAATCTATATGATTAACAACTGGTTTTTTATCAGGATTAGGTATAAAGGCTATCGCGACCAGTCGATGGACTAATAGTTGTTTAGGTTTACCATTAATTCTTAAGCAAACAAACTTATACCCTCCAGTGTTAATATAATGTGTTAATATTTTACCATTAGTTTTACTTAATACCTCGCCATCTGTATTTACCATATAATTCGGATAACCTTCAACTTCTTTCCATTCACCAACAGATGTAATTTCTTTTATTATATTTAAAGTTTGTGTATCCATACGTCACATCCTTAGGGACTTTTTCCCTCATCAATCTTGTCTCCTCGCATATTTACCCTCCTACTTATACTGTACTGAACCATTACTTCATAGGGAAAAGAGATCCTTCATTATTCTGCTCTTGCTTCACAATTCTGCCCTATTGCTTAATACCAATTATTTCAAATTTCGAACATTTACTCAATATATATTTCACAAAAAAGAAGCTTACCTTGTAACAGATAAGCGCCCGTTTATGGAAAAACACGATATTGTAACTTTTGTTTTAATTTAGCAATAACTCTTCTAAATCTTCAACTTTATTTGTTCTAAGTACTATCCCTTTATTGTCAAAAACAAAAATTTCAGGGAACTCACTTAAAGATAAGACTTCTTTATAATCAAAATCATGGGATGAATTTTCATCTACAATTATGTACGATAAGGAAGGAACTTTATCCCATAATTTATTTGCATCCATTAAATCATTATTTATTCTTTGTTGAAACTCTCCAGAAATCGATTTATCATCAAAAATCACAATACTATACTTACCTTCAACTTCAGATTTCAATTTACTAACTACTCTTTCCTCTCCGGAAGAACAACCTATTAAAATGAATATTAAACTTAATATTATCGCTATATTCTTTTTCAAATTTCTCCCTCCTCAACAAATACTTAAGCACAAATTCCAAAATACTTATTGAAGTAATCTGCCCAATTCATCAATAATGAAGAGCGATTATTATGCCGTAATTGCTCCATTTAGTGGAATAAGAAATACTAATTCATATTTCCTAATAGTTTTTTACTAAGGGTATCTAGTTCATCTTCTTTATAAAGTCCCTCTTTTATTAACTTATATGGGCTTTCTGGTCTATTATATAAGTTATCATCCTTTCGCCATATCTCAAACCAAGGCAAAGCCTCGTACTCTACAAATAACAATATTTGTTTTGCACATCTATAAATTGAATCAATATCAATATCATTATGATATTTGAAGCTATAATTTATTGGATATTCATCTTTATATCCATTCGCTTCAATTCCATTTAATGCTACAAAATCTTGTTCATCTTTTAAAGTGTGAACTCTAAAGGCAGGACCAAAAGTGAATTTGTGCAAATGTATAAACTCAATCCTATCTTCATAAAACCTTGTATAAAAGGAAGGCTTTGTTTTATTAAAGCCATATGGCAATAATAATTCACTTAATTTCTTTTTAACCAGTTCACGATTCTTTTTCTCAAGGGATTTATTCTTCATAACTAATTCTCCCCCCTTCTTCGAAAAAAGCAAATGAATAAAGTTGATTCCCCTACTTTATTCAACTAAAATGCCCGTTTGCTTAATTCTAATTATTTTATAATCTAACAATTTCTTCAATAAGATAATTTCTTTGGTCAATATAAAAACGGGCGCTGATCCTTGTTACAGGATTGCGCCCGATAGCGGAATTGGTTTCCTTCCTTTAGCATTGAAACCTTTTAATTTAGAATCAATGTTAAGCAATATGAATGAATAGGTTTTTGAATTGCTTTGTAATTTATCACTTCATAGAAACACATCTAACATTAATTGGAAAATAAGCTAAAATAAAAGATTTTTTTAAAACAATTCCTTATCAAGTCCATTTATTTAATGTGAATGATTCAAAATAGAATTGTAGTATTTTTTGACATAGAATTGGACCTGGTACAATTGTTTTCTTACAATTTCATAACTATTAGGGTTAATACGATTAACACCAATTTTTGAAAGGATGTAGCTACTAATACATAAAGGTGCGATGAGATATTCAAGAGTGTAGATATTTCTATTGTTATGCAGAAATAAATCCAAATGCTTTTTTACGTTAATTTTAATATCAATTAATTTTTTCTTCACTTTTTCTTTCTGCTCGGCGCAACGAGTAAATCTATATGTTTCTAAGCTTTCAATCACTGACTCAATATTGTCCAGCAAACAACCAAGAATATCTACTGCATCTAGATAGTCAACATAGTTCATAGCTCATCTTCCTTTAACATATTAATAAGACTATTCTACTATGTTATACAAATTATGTATGCTCTTATTCTTACAAGAATAATACTCCTTCAATTGTGTTTCTAATTTTTATAAATCTTCCTTTTAGAAACATATGCGATGTGAGAAAGTCCATATATATCTTGTTTTGTTGAATTATCTATTGATAATAACCTGGTTTTCTCCATAGATTCTTTATACTTCTTGGTAGCATCATTTATTGATTCTGCTTCAAGGATCTTAAAAATCGTATTCGTTACTAACAAAATTACATCACGATTGCTGGAATTTTCAATAAATATCATTAGCAGTTTATAGTCTCTAATTGTTAAACAGCTTGGCAGCCGCTTACTGAATGTTCCTCCAATCATACTTTACTCCTTTCGATTGTTATAAGTAACTATTCGTCAAAAGGGAGGTTTTTCCTTCTTTGGAAGAAACCCTAAAAGGATGCTTCTCAACGAAACCTTCTTTAAGTATTGGTAGGGAATCATCAGTTATATTGCCATTAAATCAATGTCGGGTTGAATTGATTTATTAACTAAACAATCTGGCCATAAAATTAAAAATGAGCGCTAACCCTTGCTTTAGAATCGCGCTAAATTAGAGCTCCCAATCCTCCTTCAAATACTTTCTTCTCTCCAGGAGCCCGTTATCTGTTATCTTCTGTTAACTTGTTTGTAACTTCTCTAAAACTTCCTCGATTCTTTTTTTTGTTTCATTTGAACATTTCCTGTATGACCTACGAAACGCTAGTATACTTTCCACAGTAACATTTATATAACCTGATGACTTTAATTGTAAGTAAATACTAGGAACATGACGTATTTGATACTCCTCAATAGTTTCTATGGAAGACTCCAGTTCAGTATACGTTTTAGGTAATTTCTCTTTATGACTAACAATTTGATTTCTATCTTTTAGGTCTAAGTTTCTTAATATTGTACCTTTTCTTATTCTGGTTGGGGGATTGGAATCATATGCACTTCTAGTAGCTTCCTTAATCTTTTGTTGTAAATGTTTATCCAAATGTACATAATTTAATCTCTCACGGACTGGAGGAATATTGTCATTTAGCCATTTCAAGTCACTCTTGTAAAGCCAACTATACTCTTTATTAGCAATCTTTTTAATTGCAACTCTAGTAATTTTAAGATCTAAATCTTTCAAACGCATAATTTTTGCTCTATATTTTTCTTTACGCTTATCTCGGGAAACACTTGCGGCTAACAATGAAGTGTCAAGTGAATCAGTAGTAGCACATTCACTATATGAAAAATTTGTCTTTTTAATATTTCTAACTAATCTTGCTACTGTGGAATGTTTAGAATTCAATATTTTCGCAATCTTTCTAACATTACTTCCTTCGAGATATAGTTTGATTACTTTAATTCTCCAAAGATCCCCCATATTAGTCACATTGTAATTATTCCCATCACTTTCACTAATACCGTCGTAATATTTTCGTGTATATTTAAAACCACAAACATTACAAGTAAAGCTGCCAATAATAATATTATCTAAAAAAGTTCTTCTACAATTGACCTTTGTTTCTTTTTTGTTATAAGTAGGACAAACGGTATTATGGCATGGCCACGGTTCTGATCCAAAAGGTAATGAATTTGTATCCTTGTTTTTAAAAAAGTTCTCGACAGTCCCAGCCAAAAAGCACATTAACAGAATATAAATTATTGAGAAATTCGCCATGTAATTGGGATTTAAGAATTTGGAGGTTAAAGTCTCTCTTCCTATACCTAATGAAAATAAATAATCTTCTTGATATTTTTCAAATAAATCTTCAATTAGTTTGGTCTTATCTATAACCCCTTTATTATTAATATAATTATTATTGCCAAGAAGCACTATTATTTTGGCAAATAATTTCTTACTATCCATCCTATTGTACTGTTTAAAATAATTTACTTCCGATAGTAACTTAAGTTTATAATAAAAAATCGTATCTATTTTGATTTTCTTAATACATGAATAATCACAACACGGCTTTATAGTTAGGGAAGTTGAATATTTATTAGCTAAGTATTTACCACATCTCAAACATTTTTCAATAAGGTATACATGATGGAGGGGACAAAAGTTTACAAAGGATAATTGATGTTGTAAATGAATATAAGCCTCGCCATAATTCTCAAAATCCTCATTAATACATATAGGACAATAACTCACTATTTTCTTTACTAGTGGAAAATGCTTTTGTATATCTATTTTATTGGCATAGTTACTTGTACCGGTTTTTCCAAACATAATATCTTTATTTACATTATGTAATCTATTCTTTGGTAATAATGCTTTAAGAATAGGGAACCAAGTGAATGCTAGAATATACTCTTTAGTATAATGATTCTCATAAGGCATTTTGTTAAGTAAAAACGAAAGATTTCTGGGAATTGAGCCTACTTTATCAGAATTTACATTAAAAAGCTCTTTTTTAGTTTGATTAAAATTTGAATTTCCAGACCTAACATGATACCTATAAATAACGCTACGAAAATCTTCATCCGGATAAGGGTCAGGAAAAAACAACAACTTTTTCATATAGCCTCCCAATACTTAGATATATTTAAGAAGTTCATCACAGTCTACTACTAGATTTGCCTTTTCTAAAGCTTCCTCTGTAGAAAAGTTATTTTTATAACCTTGTTTCACAATATATCTAATATCATATTCTTCAAGGATAGGTTTAATTTTTCTTGTTCTCTTTTTTTTATTATCTATATTATTTTCTCCTTTTTCTTCAGAGGAAAAAGGAGTAGTTGTTTTTAATGCTAATTGAGCTAATTGAGCAAACATGTGTTGTTCTTCACCCATTCCCTCGCTTGCATTATATACCTCATAAGCCAACGATTCAGCCACTTCTAGAGTGGGGGTAAGATTTGTAGCAAAACTAATCAATTCCTCTAAAATTTGTTCTTTACTTCTCAGTTGTTGAGCTCTTGAATGGTTTTTTTTAATTTTTCCATAGAGATTAATTTTGAAAGCAGCTTGCTTTATATAATTATTAAACTCTTCCCATTCTGGTTCAACATCTTCTATACTCTCCAAATCGGAATAACTCCCCCCTCCCTTTCTTATTTTTTCAAAGAGAGGAAAAAGCAGTCTAAGACTTTTTGATGCAACTTCATTTAGAAGTGAAGGTGTGATTATTTCTGTACTTTCATTCAGTATTGCTTTTGATTGTAAATGCATGAATAATTTTATTGCTATATCTGGTATTCCTAAAGTGTAATAATACATAACCTTTTTCAAATCATCTGAAAGTGGTGTATATTTTTTAGTGTATTGTAAATCCCAAAGAGCATCGATAAACTCATCCCATTCCCAACTATCTTCTAACATAAAGCTTGTAATATTTTCACTGAATGTATCTGGAACACCTCGACGAGCGTTAGCTAATGATTTTTTAAATAGGTACATCGCTTTAAATGTACCAATAACTATTGTAGGTATTCCTATGGTATTTACTAATTCGGTGAAGAAGTTAATCATCCGCTCATCCCCGCCAGAATGAGCCTTATGTACGTTTTGTATCTCATCAATAATCAATACACCTAAATTTATCTGAGCAGCAACTTTGACCATACGCTTAGCCAAATTATCAATAGTTCCTCCTTTTTCTCCAAATTTTTCATAAAAGTTACTACCTAATAAGTCATCTACAGCAGAATAGAAGTTTTTACATAATGCCCCCAGTGATTTCCCACTTGGACATTCAATTTTTAACCAAACTACTTGTGTCATAAGTAATTTCTTTCCTTTATAATCATGGTGATGAATAACTTGTGGGAATAGATTGTTTAATATACGTTCATAAATCTTACTTTTTCCCATTCCACTTAACCCTATTTCTGCAAGACTTTGAGCTGTTTGAATATTACCTGCTAAATTAGTACCTTTCTCATCTATTCCATTTTCAAGTATCTTGTCCCATCCGATAGCAAACTGACGATTATACACAGCATTAAGCGGGTTTCTTGATTGATAACCTATCTTAATCATGTTGTATAAACCTCTATATTTTTCATAATGAGCTGGTAGAGGAGTCCAGAAGCTCGGTTTTATTTGTTGTACCAATTCTAAACGATCTTCAATACCCAATCCCAAGAAACCTTCTTCAAACTTGGGAACGGAATGAAGCCTATCATAAAATCCATCTATATCCACACGGTTAGGAATAGCTTCAATAAACGGGTTCCCTTGGTTTTCCGGTACAATTTGACTTTTATATGTAGCCATACAATGGATTCCCTTAAGGCTTTGTTGTCCTTCATTCCAAAGATTCATTACTTCTTCTCCTTGCTTTATTTTTCTTAGTAAAGACTTGTTGAATTTTAGAATTCTCATCAGCTTTAATAACTACCTCTTTGCTATTTGGAAATTCTATCACTTCTCTTGAAATGTTGTTTTTACTATCTTTATTTGTATTGTTTAATGCAGTCCATGCATTATGGCTACCTATTGATTTGCCCTCCTGCTTCTTTTTTTCTCTCTTGTTTTTTTGACGCTCGTAAAAACTTAAATCAGAAGTTGCTTCTTTTGTAGTTGCAATAGCCTCGTCAGCTAGATTTTCTGAAAATGCATGAAATTCTGCTAGATGTTGTTTTTCTTCCCTTTCTTTTATTTTGATTTGGTTTCTTTTATATTTCAAAATTTCTTTGACCTCTTCTAAATGTAGACCATCATAATCTTTATACTTCGCAGTATGATAGCATTTCTCAATACGCCCATTCTTTAAACGAATGAAAATACTACTTACATTACGAGGATCATAACAAATAGTAATGGTATCTTGACCTTCTATACACTTTTCCTCAAACCAACCTTCCTTTATTGCAATCTCACAAGTGTAGTACATATTTGAAAATTTAATTCCATGTCTAGTAACAGGAACTCTTTCTTTAGGTAATAGGTTATAACGAAGTAAATCACGTCTAACCTCATGTAGTAGATTTTTTCTTTTCCCCCAATTCCAAACTGCGAGAGGAGTTAACTCCACTTCTTCCTCAAACATTTCCTTTGTAACAAAATATTCTTTATTAAGGGCACTCTTATTAAAGGCTATTATTTGTAGTATCATAAATTGGGTAAACTCATATATGGTCAAAGCAGCATTTCGTGTTGGGTCAAACTCTCCTCTTTCCCTAAGCTTTGCAGGCTTTGCTCCTGCATGCGAGAGCTGTTCTCTTATTTTTTTATTGGTTAAACGAAAGTGCTGTTCCACAAATGGTTTCAAATCTCCTCGATAAGAGGGGGCATTAGCAACATCAACATTTATATTTACTAGATTTTCTGTCCATTTCCCCTTTAACTCTCCTCGATCCCCCACTAAAAACTTTGGCAAATACTTGCAAGGCCAATCACTTTCTTCTATCTTAATACCATATTGACGACAAAATTCGACTTTATCACTAGCGGAATTTTCTAATGCAACCATCTGTTCTATTTTGGAAGCATGTAATAAGCTAGCATGAAACCCTACAACCATACGACTATACACATCCTTTACTATATAAAGTGTAGGTGTACCAATGGTTGTCTTTCTATCATTTGCCACCAATATAATATCTGCTGGAGTAGAATCTATTTCATACAAGAAACCTACACCTTTCGCCCGTTCTGTTGCATCACCTTGTAATGGCCTTACATCCATTTCAGATTTCCTTCTTCCGTGTCTATTGGCATACTGTTTTCCGAGTGTGTATTCATTATGATACCAGTAGGAGAACTGTCTTAAAGTTGGTACTTTTTGAGGTTCTATTATAGGGACCATAACACCATTTTTACGGTAATACCCTGCATTATAATGTTCCTCGCACATATGTTGATGAGTTGCTGTAAGGTCCATTTTCCTTTCTATATGAAATTTTTTGATTGCTTTCTTAAATATTTGTTTATCATAATCTTTCACAATGTAATCATTTCCATCTGCTGATTTTGGTCCTGGTTTCTTTGTGAAATTTCTTGGTTCCCCTGGTGCACCGCAATCAAAGTAGTTTCGCAATAAAGCGTTTTTTGTTTTACCATAAAACCAGTATCTTTTAAGAAGTCTATATAATTCTTTTTTGGACTTCCCTGTTTCTTCTACAGTCTTGTGTATTAATTTTCCTCTTAATTTTGGAAGATAGATATCTGGTTCTGCATTTGCAATATTCTGGATAATTAACCAATTGCTATCTCTTTGTGCACCATATTTCTTTAAATAGTTTTCATCAGGTGAAATCAACCTTGTATCTGGTTCTATTTCGAGTACTCTTGCTCTATTCTCGAGAATTTCACTTAATAATTGTGTAAATTTAAGTGAATAGGGAAACTTCATTTTTTTTTGATCAGTTATGTTTACTACAATAATGTCTATTCCATCTGGACTAATCCAAAGAACTCTCAATAGAATAGGTTGTTCCGTTTCAGTTTCAAAATTTAAAAGTTCAATTATACTATTTTCTACAATTAACATTACTGAAGTCTCCTTAACCTATATTTTTATTTATTGATTCTCTTTGCTTTTCCAAGTTAAATATAATTAATGGATGGGAATCCTTTATTACCATATTCATATTGGTTCCCCATTTTTTTGTCGAAAGCATGTGCTTCAATATAAACATACTTGTTCCACTATCTATTCCAAACTCACTATCACACCTTAGACACAACTTGCTAATCGCAGTTCCCCCATCATCATTGATAATTTTCAGAAAGAGCGATTCACCAATAAGATCAATTAGTTCTTCATCTATTGTTGGTCTTGTACTAAGATATCTAGCTTCATACATCCATTCCACATTAGAAATTAACGTTTTGGGTAATTTACTATCCAAAATTATCCCCCAATTTATATCCTGTTCTGCAAAGTATCGCCTCTCAATCTCAAACAACTCTAATGTCCGCTTAGATAATTTAGATACAGGCTTTACCGTTCGAACCAAGTCAATTAATCCATTAGAAGTTTTTAATGTAATAACGAAATCGGTAGTCATAACCACTGGTACACCATCAACATTTGCATGCTTAATCCCTAATTGTTCAGCGATTTCTTCTGTCCTACTAAGTGGAAGAAGGGGGAATTGTTCTCTAATATCAACAACTTCCTCTAACCATTCTAAGTAATAAAGGTACCTCCTCTCATGTTCGGATAATGTATGATGGATTCTGTTAGTTTTCCAGCCTAAATGACGTGTAACCCATCCTTCCGAAGCAACCTTATTATCATGAACTTGAATAAACGGTTCGTAATCTTTACCAGTTCCATGTCCCCGGCCATCTCTAATTCTATTTTCTTGAAATTTTTTTATTCTTTGACCACGATTCATTTTTTCATCTCACTTTCGTATAGTATGTTGAAGACAATATAGACTCTATATATAGAGTCAGTATTTAGACTCTAAGACAAAAATAAAAACCCCCGCATTAAGCAGGGGTTTTAAAAATTTAATAATTAATATTTTGATTTTTGGTACTAACATATTTATCACCTTTAATAAGTGCCATTTAGTTAAATGATCTAATCAAATAAATCATTCTTATATTGCTTATTTTCCAAAAATCTATTCAAAAAGATATTTTTTAATAAATAACCTGTTACCTAGTTACCGACATTATTGTCCAGTTACTATCTATAATGTTTAGTTACCGACATTATTGTATAGTTACTAACAATAATGTCGGTGAACATAGTAGTGTTGTCACTCTACAGAATCATTCCACTGTAACACTCTTCGCAAGGTTACGTGGCTTATCTACGTCACAGTCTCTGTGAAGTGCTGCGTAGTAAGAGATCAGCTGCAACGGAATAACAGAAACTAGTGGAGATAGCAGTTCGTTCACTTGTGGTACAACGAAGCTATCTTCTTCTGTTTCTAGGCCTTTCATGGAGATGATACAAGGGTTTGCACCGCGTGCTACTACCTCTTTCACGTTACCACGGATGGATAGGTCCACTTGTTCTTGTGTGGAGATGGCGATAACTGGTGTACCATTTTCGATTAGGGCAATCGTTCCGTGCTTCAATTCTCCTCCAGCAAATCCTTCTGCTTGGATGTAGGAGATTTCTTTTAGTTTCAATGCACCTTCAAGACCAACATAGTAGTCCATTGTACGGCCGATGAAGAAGCAGTTTCTTGTTGTTGCCAAGAATTTGCGAGCGATGTCCTCAAATTCTTCTTTTGCGTCACAAAGTACTTCCATTGCGTTTGCAACGATTCCCAGGTCTTGCACAAGGTCGAATTCTAGGTTGTGCCCTTTCGATTCAGCTAATACAGCTGCGAAAATGGACAGAACGCCTAGTTGCGCCGTGTATGCTTTAGTAGATGCTACCGCTATCTCAGGGCCTGCATGAAGTAGCAAGGTGAAATCCGCTTCACGGGATAGTGTGGATCCCTGCACGTTTGTAACAGTTAGTGCTGGGTAGCCCAACTCTTTTACTTGTACAAGTACTGCACGGCTGTCCGCTGTTTCTCCACTTTGAGAAATGAAGATGAATAGCGGTTTTTCAGATAAAATTGGCATGTTGTAGTTGAACTCACTTGCTACGTGTACTTCTACAGGTACCTTTGCAAGCTTTTCAATCATTTGCGCTCCAACAAGGCCTGCGTGGTAGCTTGTTCCTGCTGCCACGATGTAAAGGCGGTCAGATTGTTTCACTGCATTGATGATGTCCTCATCAATCGTCAACTCGCCGTTTTCGTTTTGGTATTTTTGGATGAGCTTACGAATTACTAATGGTTGCTCATCAATTTCTTTTAACATGTAATGTGGGTATGTGCCTTTTTCGATATCACTTGCATCAAGTTCAGCTGTATATGGAGCACGCTCAACGATTTCTCCGTTCAGCTTTTTGATTGTTACCGCTTCTTTCTTTACGATAACCATCTCTTTGTCCATCAGCTCAACGAATTGGTCTGTTACTTGGATCATCGCCATTGCGTCACTTGCCACTACGTTGAAGTCACCTTTGCCTACCCCAACCAGTAACGGGCTCTTGTTTTTTCCTACATAGATTGTTTCTGGATCTTCGTTGTCCAGTAGGGCAATCGCATAAGAACCTTTTAGGATGGAAAGAGTACGACGCATCGCTTCTTCCACATGCTGTCCTTCGTTAGCAAATTTCTCGATGATCTGTACGACTACTTCTGTATCAGTTTCACTTACTAGCTCTACACCTTGTAAGTGTTCGCGCTTTAATTGTGAATAGTTCTCGATAACTCCGTTGTGTACAAGTGTAAAACGACCAGACGTGCTTTGGTGTGGATGCGCATTTACTTGGCTAGGTACACCATGAGTTGCCCAGCGAGTGTGACCGATTCCAGTTGTTGCAGAAACAGTTTGGTCCACTACTTCGCGAAGGTCCGCAATACGGCCTTTTTCCTTGAATACGTGTACGCCGCCATCGTTCATTACTGCGATACCAGCAGAGTCATACCCACGGTATTCAAGCTTTTCTAGACCTTTTAAAAGAATTTCCTTTGTATCCTGTGTTCCGATATATCCTACGATTCCGCACATAAATAGTTTCCTCCCTAGAGTTGCAGGGACAAGAAAGCACACCATAGAAGGGGACAGTCTTGCCCCCACATTACCTATAAAATAATTTTGTAATCATAGTAACAGTCTTTGTACATAAAGTTGCCTTTATGTTTTAAACTGCTCCCTAGAGTCGGTTGTGATTGGCAACCGGGAGGCATCCGCCGATAGATCGATAAACCTCCTCCTCGTCAACTAAGCATTGTTTCGTCCGTCGCTTAGTTCAGGCGCTTTGTATATATAGTTATTGTGGGACTTTAATGCTCCTTTCCGTTCTTGAATAGCAACAAATAATATCTTACCTTCCATACCCCAATTCGTCAACAAATATGTGGGGTTTTACCAAATTATGCAAAGGAGAGTGTGGCATTTTGGTGTATGCAGCCTGTGGCATAATTGAATTGGGTGGCAAGCTCGGTTATTGGGTCAGGATCACACTCAAAGTAATGCTCATTTTTGTGAAAAAGAGCAAATTTGAGTGGTAAAGAAAGCATTCGGACATTTTTCTGTTAGGTTCGGACATTTCAGTAAGGCTTAGGGCATTTGTTCGGACAATTGATAGGCATGGTTCGGACAAGAATCTACGGTCTTTGGACATTTCAAAATTTCGTTCGGACATTTACAGCCAATCTTCGGACAAGAACGCAAAATCTTTGGACAACTTTCCCAAATCTTCGGACAAGATCGGCAAAACTTCGGACATTTGCGTTATTTCGTTCGTTCCGAGCAATCTTCCCATGCATTCCGGCCAAACCGGCGGTCATAAAATCACCAAACGCCTCCACCACAGAACAAGTCTTCACCATCGACACCAAAAAACCCTGGCCATATAAAAAGATATGCATCCACCGCTCATAAAGTGCGGTATATGCATATCTTTCTCGTTAACTCTATCGATTATTCCGTACCCATTTCCGTGCGCACCACAGCAGCAATACGTTCTACGTACTCATCGCATTGCTCTTGTGTTGGAGCTTCGGCCATGACACGTACAAGTGGCTCTGTACCGGAAGGACGCACTAGGATGCGGCCATTGCCGTTCATTTCTGCTTCTACTGCTTCAATGACAGCTTTCACTTTCTCGTTCTCTGTTACACGGTGCTTGTCCGTTACTTTGATGTTCACAAGAAGTTGAGGGAACTTTGTCATTTCACCAGCAAGCTCGGATAGGCTCTTTTTCGTCAACTTCATGATGTTTACAAGCTGAAGGCCTGTTAGCATGCCGTCACCAGTTGTGTTGTAGTCAAGGAAGATGATGTGGCCGGATTGTTCCCCGCCAAGAAGGTAATTACCGTTCTTCATTTCTTCTACTACATAACGGTCACCGACTGCTGTTTGCTTTGTTTCCACATTATTCGCCTCTAATGCTTTGTAGAAGCCAAGGTTGCTCATGACAGTGGAAACGACTGTGTTATGACGTAGGCGTCCTTGCTCACTTAGGTATTTTGCACAGATGAACATGATCTGATCGCCGTCGACAATTTGTCCCTTTTCATCGACTGCGATGATGCGGTCGCCATCGCCATCAAATGCAAGACCGATATCCGCTCCCTTTTCCAGCACTAATTCTGCAAGTGCCTCTGGGTGAGTAGAACCGACACCGTCATTGATGTTCAATCCGTTAGGAGAAGATCCCATCGTAGAGATGTCCGCCTCAAGATCTGCAAAAAGATGTGTCGCATGAGAAGATGTCGCGCCATGTGCACAATCTAGGGCAATATGAATGCCGGAGAAGTCCTCATCCACTGTTTGTTTTAGGAATTGAAGGTATTTCTGTCCGCCTTCGAAATAGTCGTTCACTTGACCTAGGTCAGCGCCGACTGGACGTGGAAGGCTATCTGTCTCTTCGTCCATCAATGCTTCAATTTCTGCTTCCTGCTCGTCCGAAAGTTTGAAACCGTCCGGTCCGAAAAACTTGATTCCGTTGTCCGCCACCGGATTATGAGAAGCAGAGATCATCACACCAGCTTGGGCACCCAATGCTTTTGTCAGGTACGCAACACCTGGAGTCGAAATAACACCCAAGCGCATAACTTCTGCACCAATGGAAAGTAATCCTGCCACTAACGCACCTTCAAGCATATGTCCTGAAATACGTGTATCGCGGCCGATCAACACTTTTGGACGGGTCTGATCCTTTGTTAACACATATCCACCCAAACGTCCTACTTTAAATGCCAATTCAGGCGTTAATTCCGAGTTCGCTACCCCGCGCACTCCATCCGTTCCAAAATATTTACCCATTTCGTAAATCTCTCCTTTTACTACTCATTAGTTTCTTCTATCAATCTGAACTTTACATTTCTTTTTGGCAGGTCCCACGAAACATTTTGTGGACCATTTATTTCAAGAGGCACTTCATGCTCTCCCGCATTCAAATCAGTCACATTGACATACATCTCCATATCGGTGCTGTTGACGGTCTCAAGGACACTCGGGGACCCTAGGACTGTCAGGTCTAATAACCCGCTTTCTGGGTCAATGAACTCAAGCTCCAATCCTTCTGTAAGGCCGATAAATTGGATAGGTACGTTTGTAAATGTTTTTTGTTCTTCTTTTTCCACTTCCACGTTGATTTTGATTTTCTCCGGTACCATCCGTTTTACACCGTCCGGTACAGGAACATCCACTTCAACGGTTGTGCTTTCTGTTATCTCCGTTAAATCCAAATCTATATTATCAATGAACTCAAGCTTGTCTATGGCACTTTTCGGCCCATACACGGTCACTTCGTTCGGTACTGCTTCCACTTTGGTGATGCTCAAGTTCTCTCCAAGTGATCCTTTTCGATTAATCTTCAAAGGAACGGATTTATAGGGGCTAGTAACCGGGACATTGACGTCCACCACAGCAGGTTCCACTTCCACATTCAAAGAGTTTCCTTCCCTGTCATATACGGTGACACGCGATTGTTGTTCCACAGACTCATTGACACCTTTTAAATCCACACGAGCTTTCACAAGGGCAATGCTTTCAATCAATTCACGTGAACCTGTTACCTTTACGATATTCGGTTTCACGATTGGCTGTTCTGTTTGGTAACCTTCTTCCATCTGGCCTCTGTTAATAAAATCAACATCCACCGGAAAGTCCTTCGAGATTCTTTCATGAATCGTCACAGATGCGATAGCCGGCTCAATCGTAACGCTTAATCTATCTGATAGATTACGATGCTGCAGGGTCACTTGGTGTGTCCCTACCCCCAAATCGGAAAGGTCTGCGAACACTTCAAAATCTTTCTGCAGCGCAGCAGGCTTAACCGTTGCAGTCGGGCCTTCAAGGGTCACCGCTACACTTTGTGGAACTCCGGTAACGACGAGGTTCTCACGGTCATAGTAAGACTCCACAGGGACATCGGTCACTGTTTCCACATCATTGGATCCCGAAAACGGTGGAGGAGTGGTGTTAGTTCGCTGCTGTGTGGAAGTATTTTCGATGTTAACGGACATGTACAGCATAAAGGCCATCAACAATGCGATAATTTTCATCACCCAACGGTTATTGATAAACTTATCCATCCTTTTTCCCCCTCCACTGCCAGCGAGTTGAAGATGTTGTTTTTATACTTGTATCCATTTCCTTCATCAACAGGTCACTGAATATATCAGGTTCTAAATCGCGGTGCAGTTCGCCGTTCTTCGTAACGGAGATATTTCCTGTCTCCTCCGACACGACAATTGTAAGACTATCTGTTACTTCACTGATTCCTAATGCCGCTCTGTGCCTTGTTCCCAGTTCCTTGGATATAAAAGGACTCTCGGACAATGGCAGGTAACATGCTGCAGCAGATACTTTGCTTTTTTGTAAAATTACCGCACCATCATGAAGTGGCGTATTCGGTATGAAAATATTGATGAGAAGCTCGGAGGATACTTTTGCATGTAACGGAATACCCGTTTCTATGTAATCTCCCATTCCGGTTTCTCTTTCAATTGAAATAAGTGCTCCAATACGGCGCTTTGCCATGTATTGAACAGATTTCACGACTGCTTCCATCATCTTGGCATGCTCTTCTTCATCATCCACACCGCTTCTATAGAACAGTTTCCCTCGACCCAATTGCTCAAGGGCACGTCGAAGCTCAGGCTGGAAGATGATGATGATCGCCAAGAATCCCCAGGTCAACGCTTGGTCCATCAGCCATTGCAAGGTGCTTAATCCCAAGAAGCTACTAATGATCCTTACAACCACTATAACTGTTATTCCTTTTAACAGCTGAACCGCCTTTGTCCCACGGATGACCATGATAAGCTTATAAATAACAAACCAAACCAGCAAAATATCAACTATATTTGCCAGGTAACTTAAATATGGCATATCTCCAAAAGGTATTTCAAAAGGCATCCTCACACTTCCTTTAACAGTACAAGATTTATGTATCAAGTACGAAAACCGTAACCATGTCATTATAGCATATTTTTGATAATCAAGTAGAAATGGCCCTGTAAATCATGATTTGCAATATTATTATAATCTCCCTGAAATATAAAAAGATGCTTGAGTATTTCAAGCATCTTAGACTTTTATTCAGCTGATGATCTCCGTCTCAGGCGCTTCGCTTATCCAAAGGGCGGGGGCTCCCATGTCGTCTCTTCCACTGCGATCACTAAGGTTATTGCTATGGTAAGTGAATTGCTATTCTTCTTTTAATCGTTGAAGACATCGACAGCCTTCTTGAAGCCGTCTTTCATGGTGAACCAAATCCATTCAAATATTTGGTTGATTTCCTCTATGTCACCTGTTACCTGTCCGGCAGAAGCAAGATAGTTTTCTCCATTGATCACTTCACCATTGATGACCGTCACGTTTCCCCTGACTTCCCCTTCAACGCGGATATTACCGTTTTTGACCACAACATCCCCTTCTACAACTTCCCCCTCGGGAACAATCACGGTATTATCCTGAACGACAAGGTTCGGCTGGTTGGTGAAGGCGAATTTATCCTCCTGCCAGCCCCCGAAGAGGCTCCCTGCCATCAAAATAAAGAAAATGGCGGCAGCTACAAACAGTGGGTGCGAACGCATCCAACGGTTCCAGCCAATGGTTTTCTTTTCTTTTGGTAAACTGCTCATCACTTTTTGCGTGAAATCATTTGGTGCAGATATGTGAGAGGTACTCTGCACAAGCGCAATTGCCTTCTCCAGCTCGTGGAAAACTTTAAGGCATTCCTTGCATTCGTGGAGATGCGCTTTAAGTTCCTTTTCCTGTTCTTTATCTAAATCACCATCTAAATACTCATGCATATACTGGACGATTTGTTCCGGACATCTGCTCATTTTTACTTACACCTCCAGAATTAAACATGGCGCAATTGCTGCCTAAGCGCTTCTCGCCCTCTATGAATACGGGTTTTTACCGTTCCTACTGGAATCTCCAGTATTTCACTGATCTCAATTAACGAAAGCTCGTCGATATATTTTAGCACAATCACCGAGCGGTACTTGTCCGGAAGCTTCAAGATTTGACGCTGGATTTCTCCTTGAAGCTCCATCGTTTCCACTTCCTCCTCAGGAAGGGCAATATCTGCAGCCACTTGGGAATACATCGTCAATCCCTCTGTCCCTGCGACCTCTGCATCTAAATAATAGTCTGGCTTCTTTTTACGAATACGGTCGATCGTTAAGTTCGTTGCAATTCGATAGAGCCACGTAGAAAACTTCCGGTTAACATCAAAGCTATTGATATTGATATATGCCCTAATAAAAGCTTCCTGCGCAATATCCTCCGCTTCGTGTGAATTACCGATCATCCGGTACACAAGCTGATAGATTTTATCTTTAAATATCTCCACGATTTCCGCAAACGCATCCTGATCGCCCTTTTTTATTTGCTTTATTCTTTTTCTGATTAGCTCTTCCATTCCGTTCCCCCGATGTCTGGCGGTCGACTAGTAATACGTGCCTTCGCCGTAAAAGGTTTCATTTTTCTTTCTAAAATATATTCTAACAAATTTTTACTAAAATTGGTTTGAAAAAGGATAAAAGAGGGTAAAAACTACTAGGATTAGTTTTGAAGCCTAATGAATAAGGGGTGTTTTACATTGGCAGTCCATGCTACCGTCCATTTACAAGAAGCTATTGAGCGAAAAAGAGAAGAAATGATTCGACTTTCCTCCTCCAACCATCTACAATCCAAAGAAGTAATTGATGCGAGCACCTCGCTTGATTCATTGATAAACCAATACTTATATTTACAAATAAAACGAAAACCAGCAACTTCCTGATAAAAGTTGCTGGTGTTTTTTTATTTGGCTCTTTCTCAAAGATTGTTGCTTGGAAAAAAGACTTTTTACTACTGCACCCATACTCTAAAATTTACATGAAGTAGATATAGTATTACAGAGAATAAAGTACGAAAGTAGGGAATATAACGGTTGATTGATAAGTTCGTAAAAGGAACAAAGTTTACGAAAAAACCGTTTTATTTACAGGAGCTTTTCCCCAAATAATGAACCCATCAGAGCAACAGCCACCGTCGCTGTTTTATTACGCTCATCGAGAATCGGGTTAACTTCCACAAACTCTGCTGAAGTCAAAATATCAGCCTCTTCCAACATCTCCATTGCCAAATGACTTTCCCGGTAAGAAATTCCACCAAGTACAGGTGTACCCACGCCAGGTGCATCATGCGGGTCCAAGCCATCCAGGTCTAAGGAGAGGTGAACACCATCTGCCCCTTGCTCCTTCAAATATGCAATGGCTTCCTCCATAACCGCAGTCATCCCTAGCCTGTCTATCTCGTGCATCGTAAATACTTTAATCCCCTTTTCCTTAATGAGTACTTTCTCTCCCTCATCAAGTGATCTAGCTCCGATGATCACAATGTTTTCCGGTTTAATCTTAGTACCATACCCACCAATATTGGTCAGTGTTGGATCACCAAGTCCTAGACTTACAGCTAACGGCATCCCGTGAATGTTACCTGATGGTGATGTATCCCCAGTATTCAAGTCTCCATGCGCATCATACCAGATGACGCCCAAGTTAGGATAATGCTTTGCAAGTCCAGCAATTGTTCCAATGGCTATACTGTGGTCCCCTCCCAATACTAAAGGGAATTTACCCTGAGTGACTACTTCATCCACTTTTGATGCAAGGTTTTCACTTGCCTCCGCAACCGCTTTCAAATTCTTCAAATTGCTTTCAGCTTCATCTGATCTTTCCCTGCTGCCAATTTCAATATCCCCTAAATCCTCAATACTGTGTGCCAGCCTTTCCAATCTCTCTACTACCCCCGCATAACGGATTGCGCTGGGACCCATATCCACTCCGCGACGTGTTTGACCCAAATCCATTGGTACTCCAATAATGCTAATATCCTTCTTCATGAATCGTGTCCCCCTTTTTGTAATCTACTTCTATTGTATAGCGAAAACAAGAGATGACTCAACTCGACATAGTTTTGAATATATATGCAGTTTGGAATTGTCGAATTATTACTGCCCGTTTTATATGGTGCTAAGGACGGGATGGCTGAGAAGGAAGGGAAAGCCGTTAAGCTAGCTCTTGAGTCCAGAGGGTATGTGGAAAACCATTTTATTGGAATCGCCCATTTTACTGAGTTTTTCGCCCGTATTTTTTTAAAAAAGCCCGGATTAATTTAATTATCGCCCGATTTCGCACCAAGTATCATTTCATATATTCTATAAGTGTTTAGATACTTCTTTAGATACTTAAATGGCCAGAAGACAAACAAAAAAGCCATAAACCCAAAGGTCTATGACTTAAACTTTATTAGAAAGTGGAGCCTAGCGGGATCGAACCGCTGACCTCCTGCGTGCAAAGCAGGCGCTCTCCCAGCTGAGCTAAGGCCCCTTATGATGTAATAATAAAGCTTGTATAAAAAAGATGTGCCATGAAGGACTCGAACCTTCGACCCTCTGATTAAAAGTCAGATGCTCTACCGACTGAGCTAATGGCACGTTGGCTGGGCTAGCTGGATTCGAACCAACGCATGTCGCAGTCAAAGTGCGATGCCTTACCGCTTGGCTATAGCCCATTATTGAAATTTTTTTTGTATAAACTTTATGTATTTCATACCCAAAATGCCAGGTTGAATAACTTCACTTATTATCTCTAGTTAAAGAAAGTTTATACACGATTTCAAACAAAAACTCCGGAATTTTCATTTCGAAGTTGAATGGTGGAGGGGGGCAGATTCGAACTGCCGAACCCGAAGGAGCGGATTTACAGTCCGCCGCGTTTAGCCACTTCGCTACCCCTCCAAGGGATATGGTGGAGGATGACGGGATCGAACCGCCGACCCCCTGCTTGTAAGGCAGGTGCTCTCCCAGCTGAGCTAATCCTCCAATGTAATAAATATATTTATTTAAAAGGAAAGTTATTTTCGCTGCGCGAAAAAACTATGGTGACCCGTACGGGATTCGAACCCGTGTTACCGCCGTGAAAGGGCGGTGTCTTAACCGCTTGACCAACGGGCCAATTTTTATTGTATAAGCTTCCAACCGGGCTCGAACCGGTGACCTCTTCCTTACCATGGAAGTGCTCTACCTAACTGAGCTATGGAAGCATGGCTCCACCAGTAGGATTCGAACCTACGACCCTTCGGTTAACAGCCGAATGCTCTACCGCTGAGCTATGGTGGAACAATACTAGCCTGGCAACGTCCTACTCTCACAGGGGGAGATCCCCCAACTACCATCGGCGCTGAAGAGCTTAACTTCCGTGTTCGGTATGGGAACGGGTGTGACCTCTTCGCCATCATTACCAGACAAATAATATTATACAAAATTGAGAAAGAAAATCAAGAAGTTTTTCAACTTTCTTGTTCCTTCAAAACTAGATAATGTGTTCGTATCAAGATATTCATATCGTTCTCTTATTTCATCATTGTTGGGTTAAGTCCTCGATCGATTAGTATTCGTCAGCTCCACATGTCGCCATGCTTCCACCTCGAACCTATCTACCTGATCATCTTTCAGGGATCTTACTTACCGAAGTAAAAGGAAATCTCATCTTGAGGGGGGCTTCATGCTTAGATGCTTTCAGCACTTATCCCGTCCGCACGTAGCTACCCAGCTATGCCTTTGGCAAGACAACTGGTACACCAGCGGTGCGTCCATCCCGGTCCTCTCGTACTAAGGACAGCTCCTCTCAAATTTCCTGCGCCCACGACGGATAGGGACCGAACTGTCTCACGACGTTCTGAACCCAGCTCGCGTACCGCTTTAATGGGCGAACAGCCCAACCCTTGGGACCGACTACAGCCCCAGGATGCGATGAGCCGACATCGAGGTGCCAAACCTCCCCGTCGATGTGGACTCTTGGGGGAGATAAGCCTGTTATCCCCGGGGTAGCTTTTATCCGTTGAGCGATGGCCCTTCCATGCGGAACCACCGGATCACTAAGCCCGACTTTCGTCCCTGCTCGACTTGTAGGTCTCGCAGTCAAGCTCCCTTGTGCCTTTACACTCTGCGAATGATTTCCAACCATTCTGAGGGAACCTTTGGGCGCCTCCGTTACTCTTTAGGAGGCGACCGCCCCAGTCAAACTGCCCACCTGACACTGTCTCCCAGCCCGATAAGGGCTGCGGGTTAGAATTTCAATACAGCCAGGGTAGTATCCCACCGACGCCTCCACCGAAGCTAGCGCTCCGGCTTCTCAGGCTCCTACCTATCCTGTACAAGCTGTACCAAAATTCAATATCAGGCTACAGTAAAGCTCCACGGGGTCTTTCCGTCCTGTCGCGGGTAACCTGCATCTTCACAGGTACTATAATTTCACCGAGTCTCTGGTTGAGACAGTGCCCAGATCGTTACGCCTTTCGTGCGGGTCGGAACTTACCCGACAAGGAATTTCGCTACCTTAGGACCGTTATAGTTACGGCCGCCGTTTACTGGGGCTTCGGTTCAAAGCTTCGCTTGCGCTAACCTCTCCCCTTAACCTTCCAGCACCGGGCAGGCGTCAGCCCCTATACTTCGCCTTACGGCTTCGCAGAGACCTGTGTTTTTGCTAAACAGTCGCCTGGGCCTATTCACTGCGGCTCTCTCGGGCTTTAACACCCTAACAGAGCACCCCTTCTCCCGAAGTTACGGGGTCATTTTGCCGAGTTCCTTAACCAGAGTTCTCTCGCTCACCTTAGGATTCTCTCCTCGCCTACCTGTGTCGGTTTGCGGTACGGGCACCATACTCCTCGCTAGAGGCTTTTCTTGGCAGTGTGAAATCAGGAACTTCGGTACTATATTTCCCTCGCTATCACAGCTCAGCCTTAATGAGAAGCGGATTTGCCTACTTCTCAGCCTTGCTGCTTAGACGCGCATATCCAACAGCGCGCTTACCCTATCCTTCTGCGTCCCCCCATTGCTCAAACGGAGTGGAGGTGGTACAGGAATATCAACCTGTTATCCATCGCCTACGCCTTTCGGCCTCGGCTTAGGTCCCGACTAACCCTGAGCGGACGAGCCTTCCTCAGGAAACCTTAGGCATTCGGTGGAAGGGATTCTCACCCTTCTTTCGCTACTCATACCGGCATTCTCACTTCTAAGCGCTCCACCAGTCCTTACGGTCTAGCTTCAACGCCCTTAGAACGCTCTCCTACCACTGTTCGTAAGAACAGTCCGCAGCTTCGGTGATACGTTTAGCCCCGGTACATTTTCGGCGCAGAGTCACTCGACCAGTGAGCTATTACGCACTCTTTAAATGGTGGCTGCTTCTAAGCCAACATCCTGGTTGTCTAAGCAACTCCACATCCTTTTCCACTTAACGTATACTTGGGGACCTTAGCTGGCGGTCTGGGCTGTTTCCCTCTTGACTACGGATCTTATCACTCGCAGTCTGACTCCCATGGATAAGTCTTTGGCATTCGGAGTTTGACTGAATTCGGTAATCCGATGAGGACCCCTAGTCCAATCAGTGCTCTACCTCCAAGACTCTAACACATGAGGCTAGCCCTAAAGCTATTTCGGAGAGAACCAGCTATCTCCAGGTTCGATTGGCATTTCACCCCTACCCACACCTCATCCGCTCACTTTTCAACGTGAGTCGGTTCGGGCCTCCATTCAGTGTTACCTGAACTTCACCCTGGACATGGGTAGATCACCTGGTTTCGGGTCTACGACCACGTACTCATTCGCCCTATTCAGACTCGCTTTCGCTACGGCTCCGTCTCTTCGACTTAACCTTGCACGGGATCGTAACTCGCCGGTTCATTCTACAAAAGGCACGCTATCACCCATTAACGGGCTCTAACTACTTGTAGGCACACGGTTTCAGGATCTATTTCACTCCCCTTCCGGGGTGCTTTTCACCTTTCCCTCACGGTACTGGTTCACTATCGGTCACTAGGGAGTATTTAGCCTTGGGAGATGGTCCTCCCTGCTTCCGACGGGATTTCTCGTGTCCCGCCGTACTCAGGATCCACTCAGGAGGGAACGAAGTTTCAACTACAGGGTTTTTACCTTCTATGACGGACCTTTCCAGATCGCTTCATTTACCCCGTTCCTTTGTAACTCCATGTTGAGTGTCCTACAACCCCAAGAGGCAAGCCTCTTGGTTTGGGCTAATTCCGTTTCGCTCGCCGCTACTCAGGAAATCGCGTTTGCTTTCTCTTCCTCCGGGTACTAAGATGTTTCAGTTCCCCGGGTCTGCCTTCATTACCCTATGTATTCAGGTAAAGATACTGCTCCATTACGAGCAGTGGGTTTCCCCATTCGGAAATCTCCGGATCAAAGCTTACTTACAGCTCCCCGAAGCATATCGGTGTTAGTCCCGTCCTTCATCGGCTCCTAGTGCCAAGGCATCCACCGTGCGCCCTTAATAACTTAACCGTCGACCAAAATTGGTCATGTGTCGATATCAGCGATGATATCTATAAGAAAATTACTAAGATGAACGATATTTTGTGAATATCTTGATATTAGTTACATTATCTAGTTTTCAAGGAACAACTATGACAATTCGTAAGAATTGCCTATTTAGAGAGAATGCTCTCTCAAAACTAAACAAAACAACAAGCGTACATTCCTTAGAAAGGAGGTGATCCAGCCGCACCTTCCGATACGGCTACCTTGTTACGACTTCACCCCAATCATCTGTCCCACCTTAGGCGGCTGGCTCCAAAAGGTTACCCCACCGACTTCGGGTGTTACAAACTCTCGTGGTGTGACGGGCGGTGTGTACAAGGCCCGGGAACGTATTCACCGCGGCATGCTGATCCGCGATTACTAGCGATTCCGGCTTCATGCAGGCGAGTTGCAGCCTGCAATCCGAACTGAGAACGGTTTTATGGGATTGGCTCGACCTCGCGGTTTTGCTGCCCTTTGTACCGTCCATTGTAGCACGTGTGTAGCCCAGGTCATAAGGGGCATGATGATTTGACGTCATCCCCACCTTCCTCCGGTTTGTCACCGGCAGTCACCTTAGAGTGCCCAACTGAATGCTGGCAACTAAGATCAAGGGTTGCGCTCGTTGCGGGACTTAACCCAACATCTCACGACACGAGCTGACGACAACCATGCACCACCTGTCACTCTGTCCCCCGAAGGGGAACGTCCTATCTCTAGGAGTGTCAGAGGATGTCAAGACCTGGTAAGGTTCTTCGCGTTGCTTCGAATTAAACCACATGCTCCACCGCTTGTGCGGGCCCCCGTCAATTCCTTTGAGTTTCAGTCTTGCGACCGTACTCCCCAGGCGGAGTGCTTAATGCGTTAGCTGCAGCACTAAAGGGCGGAAACCCTCTAACACTTAGCACTCATCGTTTACGGCGTGGACTACCAGGGTATCTAATCCTGTTTGCTCCCCACGCTTTCGCGCCTCAGTGTCAGTTACAGACCAGAAAGTCGCCTTCGCCACTGGTGTTCCTCCAAATCTCTACGCATTTCACCGCTACACTTGGAATTCCACTTTCCTCTTCTGCACTCAAGTCCCCCAGTTTCCAATGACCCTCCACGGTTGAGCCGTGGGCTTTCACATCAGACTTAAAGGACCACCTGCGCGCGCTTTACGCCCAATAATTCCGGACAACGCTTGCCACCTACGTATTACCGCGGCTGCTGGCACGTAGTTAGCCGTGGCTTTCTGGTTAGGTACCGTCAAGGTGCGAGCAGTTACTCTCGCACTTGTTCTTCCCTAACAACAGAGCTTTACGACCCGAAGGCCTTCATCGCTCACGCGGCGTTGCTCCATCAGACTTTCGTCCATTGTGGAAGATTCCCTACTGCTGCCTCCCGTAGGAGTCTGGGCCGTGTCTCAGTCCCAGTGTGGCCGATCACCCTCTCAGGTCGGCTACGCATCGTCGCCTTGGTGAGCCGTTACCTCACCAACTAGCTAATGCGCCGCGGGCCCATCTGTAAGTGATAGCCGAAACCATCTTTCAATAAAGAACCAGGAGGTTCCTTATATTATCCGGTATTAGCTCCGGTTTCCCGAAGTTATCCCAGTCTTACAGGCAGGTTGCCCACGTGTTACTCACCCGTCCGCCGCTGACCTTTCAAAAGCAAGCTTTTGAAAGGTCCGCTCGACTTGCATGTATTAGGCACGCCGCCAGCGTTCGTCCTGAGCCAGGATCAAACTCTCCAATAAAGAGTCTGAGCTTTTGCTCAAAATTTGCTAGCTTGTGTTACTTAAATCATTTTGTTAATCCCGTAGGATTAACGTTATGACGCTGTTGTTTTGTTTAGTTTTCAAAGATCATTTCAATCGCTTTGTCGCTCAGAGGCGACTTTTCTAATTTAACATATCGAGCAAGTTGTTGTCAACATGTTTTTTTATTTTTATCGTGCAAGCTGTTGTTCATCTCCCAGCGACGAATAATAATATACCATGCATTTTCTCTATGCGTCAACTGTTTTTCGGATTTATTTTTTAATTGTTTTTTTAACCGTTAAAATGGGCAAACAAAAAACCGCAGTGACTGCGGTGGTATTAAAGATCTATAAGGATTCCCTTTCCCTGAAGACGGCCTTGGATCGGATATATTTCATGCATTCTGTCTGCGGTGCGATACGCGTGAACATTTTATAGAGTATTTGATAGCGTTCTTCCATGGCGTGCTTCACCACTCTATCGATACGTTTATCCTCGAAGTCATGTAATAGCTCTTCAAGTTCGCGTTTGAGCAGGTATTCCATTTCTTTTACTTCTTTATTATTAAATAACATCCCTAACATTTCTTCACCTCTGAAAGTTACTTTATAGTTATTTTTTCCACCAAACAGGTTTTTATGAAACATTTTCCTAGATTTTTTTTGCATAAGATTTGTCCTCCTGAATATTTATGAGAGTAGACACTGTGGACAAGGGGGCAAAGCATGATTAACTTTTATGTAATTAACGGAAGAAAACTCAAGCAATTATCCATTATCATATTGGCAGCATTCTTCACTGCAGGGATCTTATATATAGAGAATTTTTCTAATCAGCCTGTATTTTCAACAAAGGATGGCCCAAGGGCTATTTATAAAGGCGAGGGGAAGAATAAAGAAGTTGCTTTGTCATTTGATATCAGCTGGGGTGATGAGAAAGCAGTACCTATCCTCAACTTGCTGAAGCAGAATGGCGTGACGGGGGTGACCTTTTTCCTTTCCGCTTCCTGGGCAGAGAGGCACCCGGATATAGTGAAACGGATTATGGATGACGGGCACGAAATTGGCAGTATGGGCTATGCTTATGAAAATTACCGGGACTTGGAAGATTTAAAAGTGAAACGTGATATATTGAAGTCGCTGGATGTTTTCGACAAGCTTGGAGTAAAGAAGGTCAATCTGTTGCGCCCACCAAAAGGCGCTTTTGATAAAAGAGTTCTGGAAATCGCCAATTCCCTTGGCTTTACTGTTGTGCATTGGAGTGTGGATTCCCATGATTTGATTAACCCAGGCAAGGAGATCATCGTGGATAATGTGACAAAGAACCTCACGAATGGAGACATTGTGCTCCTGCACGCATCGGACTCCGCCAAGCAAACGGAGGAGGCTTTGCCGGAAATTATCCAATATATCAAGAGCAAGGGATATGATATAAGCAGTGTGACGGAATTGATAAATAATACGAAGGCAAATAGCAAGGAAGTACAATAGAAAAATGGCGCTTCTTCCAAACGGAGAGGCGCCATTTTCTTATTTTGCTGCAGGATTATTCAGCCTGTGTAGCAATAGAAGCTGATATGAGTTACATGCCAATAACGGAAACAGCATAAATAACAGCCATCCTGGTTCATTCTCCCTTAGGGCTGGGAACCATTCTATCGTGGTTACCACCACCATAAAGAATAGGGCTGGGATAAACGCATGCTTATTGGTCTGTGCACTTTTTACATATGCGACAAGCAGGCCATACACGAGCATGAAAATCGGAAAGGCCAGATAAGGGAGCATGGAATCCCCATCATTTGCAAAAGCTATATAACGGAAATACACCAAATCAAACAGAACAAATATGATCAATACAATCTGTACTGCGTTCCAAAGGGACTTGAAGATTCCCAGACCAAACCGGTGAATGGTCAGATATGCGAAAAAACCCATTTGGCTGATGATGCTGAATATAAGCCCCACACCAATATACCAAGCAATGATGGAAAGGAATTGAAGATATTCCCCATCTGCAAATTGTGCTGTATGTTGATCCCAACGGACTATGAAGGCAACAATAACGGTGGTTACCGCTCCGACTAGTAACGTGGAAAGAAATAATCGAACCCAATTACGACTGTTCACTTTTCTTTTCCTCCATTTTACACAGATTAAAGACACTAGTTACCATTTTACCAATCCAACCAGTAAAAATCTATAATAGCGCGCTTGCAAATTTGTATATTTCATTAACTTTGTCACATATTAAACGTATGAAAAACCAGATGGAAGGAGTTTTTTTCATGAAAAGCTACCTTTTGCCGTCTCTCCTTCTTTTCCTGTTGCTTTCAGGATGTGCACAGGGTGAAAAAGGCGGCCAAATGGATTATGAAGAAACCAAAAAAATGGTTGTGGATATATTAAAGACAGATGATGGCAAGAAAGCGATTGAAGAAATTATGGCAGATGATAAGATGAAGGCTAACTTTGTCCTTGATCAGGAAGTTGTCACCAAGTCAATCGAGCAGACTTTGGACAGTGAAAAAGGCACCGAATTCTGGAAGAAAGCCTTTGAAGATCCAAAATTTGCAGAGACCTTCGCAAAAAGCATGAAAGACGAGCATGAAAAGCTCATCAAGGACCTGATGAAGGACCCTGAATATCAAGGAATGATGGTACAGATCCTGCAAGATCCCGAAATGGAAAAGCAGATGATCACCGTAATGAGTGGGCAGGAATATAAAAAACACCTGCAAAAAGTTATGACCGAAACATTTGAGAGTCCATTGTTCAATGGCTAAAATACAGGACATCTTGTTGAAAGCCGCTTCTGAAATGCAGGGGGGGCAACAAGGCTCTGGTGGAGGCCAGGAAGGACAATCCGGCGGCTCAGAAGGCGGCCAGGAAGCTTCCGGCGGTGGACAACAAGGCGGTTAATAGAAAGAAGCAGACCCTTCGTACGAAGGGTCTGCTTCTTTCTTTTATGTCAGTTCCACCACTTTGGAAGCAATGTTCAGATAGATTTTCCCAAGGTCATGGTCTTGCTGGTAGATGGAAGGTGCGAAATCATCGTCGTTCCAATCAGGCTGTTGAAGAGGAAGCTGTCCAAGTAGTGGTGCCTGCAATTCCTCCGCCAACTTCTCTCCTCCACCTTTGCCAAAAACATACTCCTTCTCGCCTGTCTTCTTACTTTCGAAGTAGGCCATGTTTTCGATGACCCCAATTACCTCATGATCTGTTTTAATGGCCATCGCACCCGCTCTGGCAGCAACAAAAGCGGCTGTTGGATGAGGTGTCGTTACGATGAGCTCTTTACAGGACGGCAGCATGGAGTGCACATCAAGTGCCACATCACCTGTGCCAGGTGGTAAATCTAAAAGGAGATAGTCCAAGTCGCCCCACTCCACTTCATTAAAGAAGCTATTGAGCATTTTTCCAAGCATCGGTCCTCTCCAGATGACTGGGGAGTTGTCTTCTACAAAAAAGCCCATGGAGATCACTTGTACCCCAAAACGCTCAACAGGGATGATCTTTTCCCCACGCACGATCGGACGTTTTGTTATACCCATCATATCCGGGACGCTGAATCCATAGATATCCGCATCAATCAATCCTACCTTTTTCCCTAAACGTGCAAGGGATACAGCCAAGTTGACGGATACCGTTGATTTTCCCACACCGCCTTTTCCGGAAGCAATTGCAAGGAACGTTGTTTTATTACTATGCAGAAGTGTCTCTTCCTCTTTAGGCGCTGCAGCCCCAAAGCGTTCTACCACTTCTTGCGGGAGTTCCATAAAACGCAGGCCCACTGTTGAGGCGCCCGCTTCTTTTAAAAGGTTGACGATTGTGCCCTGCAGTTGCATCTGTTCTGCGGTGCCTGTTTTGGCAAGTGCCACTTTCACACTTACATGGTTCTTTTCCTCTTTGATGGAGATTTCTTGAATCGCATTTGTTTCTTCGAACGTTCTATGTAAAAACGGATCTTGTAGATCTTTCAATAACTGTACAACTTTAGCTTCTGTTAACAACATGACCCCACCCTTATGTGATAATAGTCTATTTTCAGAATTGAATTCGTTTACAATACCAGTATAACATAAGGCTTATTTCTTATGGAATTATTGATTTCCGTTTCTGGCGTCTTCACGCCTTTCACTCGAAATCAACATGGTTAGCCTAAACAAAAAAATCCCCTTCTATTATTGAGGGGGATCTGGTAGTTCCTTTTCATCGGTATAATGTCTCATGATTCCGTTATAGATGGATGCAGCGAGTGCCTTTTGGTATTCTTCTGTGTTTAGCAGGGCCCGCTCCGATGGGTTGGATAAGAAACCCACTTCCACGAGGGCACCAGGGATCTTTGCATTCTTCAATATAAATAGGCTATTCATCGATTTAGCATATCGGTTTGTATTTTCAAGATTGACCCGAAATTCCTCCTGGATGAATTTCGCCAATCGTTCATTTTTATCATGTTTGCCGCCGTGGTAGAAGGTTTGGGCACCCCTCCATCTTGGAGATGGGATGGCATTCAAGTGGATACTGAGAAAGAGGTCGCCATCTGATTCGTTGATCATCTCAATCCTTTTTCGCAAGTCTTCCACTTTTCTACGGCTGTAGCCTTTTGTCCCAGGGTCTGCAAGATCTACATCTTCCTCACGCGTCATCAATACCAAGGCTCCCTGCTCCTGGAGATAGTCTTTCACATACCTCGATACCTGCAGGGCCACATCCTTTTCCAGCACGTCCCCACCAACAGCACCGCCATCAGGTCCCCCATGACCGGGATCAAGAATGATAATTTTCCCACTTAAAGGGAGGCTCCATTGTTCCCATGTATCTTCAGAAAATAACTGAAATTGAAAAACGGCTGTCACCGTTAAGGCTGCTGTTAGAAACGCCCAGAACTTCCACCTTCGCATATGTATCCCTCCCGCATGTCCGCTCTATAAACTATATGGGACAAGGGGGAAGATTATGATAATTAGTGCAGCCTCATTCGGTACCTTTTTTCACCTTTATGGAAGCCTTCACGCCACCAGTAGTCGACGAAGGCATCGCATGTCATATAAAAAGATTCATGTACCATATCATTATCACCGATCGAGCCCCAATAAAGGAAATAGTCGTATAGGGTATCAATCAGGTATTTTTCTTCTACATGACAGCGCGTTTTCACCATCTCCGCACTTTCTCCGTAATATCCAAACTTACTATATGATGCACCTAGGAGATACGCCTCAATGGCAACATCCAGGCATCCCTCTTCAATGGCAGTAACCTGCTTTTTATTTTTTAAGTATGGTGAAAAAAAATCCTTCACCTTCGTCCGCAAAACCTCTAGTGATATTTCACGCAGCATTTTTCGCTCATACTTCATCTGCTTTTCTCTGCGTTTTTCCTTGAAGGTTGTTACTACAGTCATCGCTTTCACACCCTTTCCCGTTTAGTTTCCTAAAGGGCGTGGGCTTTCATGCGTACAAAGAATGAGTACGTTTTTCCAAGTATGAATTTGGAATGTATTTGCTTTATAAAGCTTGGATTGGAACTATCTTTTAGGCTCTGTTAAACACAGCTGTTGATTTCCGCAAACGGCTTCGCTTATCCAAAGGGCGACCTTGAGCTTCCTCGGGCTACGCCCTGCGGGGTCTCAAGAATGTCGCTACTCCCCCGCAGGAGTCTTCGCCTATTGCTACAATCAACAGCTAGGTTGTTGCAAAACCAACAGTTTGCTTTAACAGAGCCATCTTTCAAAACAAAAAAAGCCTGCACATTTAAGTACAGGCAAGATTTCATTCCGTATTCTCTATGGATTCTGCTCGGGCTTGCTCAAGCTTTTCATACGCTTCTTCCATAATCCGCTCCACTTCCAACAAAAATTGCTCTTGTTGTCCCTCCATATCAAACTCCATCGTTTGTAACAGAGCGTTTGTATAAGCTTTCAGCTCTTCCTTGCTCTTTTCCGCCTCATGTGCTGTAAAGTTTGCAAGCTCTTGATTGGCATTCGCAAGTGTGGTTGCTATTTCTTTCTTTAATATGGCCATCTGCGCTTCTTTCTGCTTCGTGATCTCCATTTCTAGAGAACGAATCGATTCCTGCTTTTCCCCTTCAAACCAATTGGTCAACAAGGTTTGGATACTGGAGCTGGCAAAGGCCGTTTTCCATTCTGCCGTAAAAAGAAGTACCATGATCATCATCGCAACAACGAATAGCTTCTTATACTTCACTTTACTCAATCACTTCACCTCATAGAAATCCCCAATGTTAGTCATTGATACTGTTCATCACCTCATCAAGGCTTGCTTTCGCTTCCTCTTCCAGCTCCAATGCCTTGGCTGTTATGATATTTTGCTGTTCTCTTACCAAACCATTGATGATGGTTGTCAATGCCTCACGCAAGTCGTTCAATTTGAAGGTGATCTGCCGCTCTAAATTGTATCTGCTCACCTGCTCTTCCATCGCAAGCTGTGCGGACAGTTCCGCTTTTGCCTGTTCAATGGCACCTTCAAGTTCGGAAACCGCCGAGTTCTTCGCAGACGTCAACTCTTGCGTCATTTCATTAACGGCAGCTTGTCCAGTCTCGCTGGTGTAATCACGGAATCCTTCACGCACAGTTCCTAAGGCTGCATCTCCTTGATTCTGGATGGCGAAATAACCTTCCAAGAAGATATGCTGGTACACCTGATAGTTCATATTATCAAGCAAAGCCAATTTCTCCGCATCCAATGAAGCAAGATGCCCCTCTTTTACCCTCATGATTTCCGTGCCTGCCCTTGTTAGCTCCGCCGCCATTGTTTCATTGATCTTCAAGCCTGCTCCTGCCTTAAGTTGCTCCGTATTTGCTGCCCAGCTTTCAAATGCAGCAGTTGCATTTGCTTCATTATCCGCCAAGATGGATTGTTGTGTAGTACCAAAAATACCGTTATACCACTGCCTTAAGAGCGAATCCTCACTCGCACTCGCAAAAGTCAATCCAACACCCGAAACCAAACCTACTGCTACCGTACCTGCTACTAATTTCTTTTTCCAAGACATATATATCGCTCCTTTTAGGGATTTATTGTTTTTCACCTAATAATTCAGCAAGATATTGTTCGAGTTCCTGTGTCAGTTCTACATCTAATTTCACTTGGCGCTCTTCGTAATAAGTGCCTAGTGGATGTTGGTTCAGTTGATTTTTCGCTTGTGTTAATTGTTGAAGGTATGTCTGTTGTTGGAGTTCGATCTTACGCTTTGATGAAGATGTGGTGGAATTAATGAATTCTTCTAGTTCTAAGGAGTGGTGGGAGTTATCTGTTTCTTGGAGTTGTTTTGAAAAGATGTCTTTAGTAATCCATTCACTGTTGTTATCGGAGTAGCTGTTCCATTTCCCTGCCACCCAATCTTTAAGGTTGTTCCAGCTGCTGCCTGCCTGAACTTGGCTGCCAGCGACGAAGAAACAGGTCAGTGATAGACACATGATCATGCGTTTATTCTTTATGGCCATTCATCCCCCTTTGCTATTTTTTCTTTATTAAGAACTAATGATATAGCATGTCCCGATTTATGTTAAGTTGCATAATGCCTATTTTATTCACTATATAGAACAAGTAAAATTTGGTTGTTATTACCTATTTTTTACTAATTTTCCATATGGGCTGTGAAATAATGCTTAGGTAGGAAGGCCGAGCATAACAAAAAACCCCAGCCAATAAAGGGGCGGGGGCTATTTCTTCATACCTAATGCTATTTTCAAAAATTCCACAAAAAGCTCAGCCTGCTCTTTTATTTTGAGGTCTTCACTGGGCAGAATGGTATGGTCTAAAGCCAGACCATCCAGGAAAGTGACAATGGACCGTGCGAGAACTTCACTTTGGAAAGATGGTTGGAATTCCCCTCTTTCCTGACCCTGTTCAATGATGTCCCTGTATATTTTCACACCATTTTCATAACGAACCTTCCCATACTCCCTTCTGCGCTGATCCTTTCTTCCCGAAATGAAAAATTCCAGATTGGAAGGCCCCATCGGATCCATCTTATCGTTTGGCCTTCCCCCTTTACCAAACATACAGGAAAGCAGCAGCTCCCAGTGGGAAGCCGCATTATCTTTCAGAAGCTCGGCACTATTCTTCATGGACTCTTTCAATGCTTCATCCAGTATGGTTTCATACACATCCTCTTTATTGGAAAAGTACTGATACAAGCCGCCACGGCTTATGTTCGCCTTCTCCATGATGTGCTTCATTGTGGTCTTTTCGTAGCCATGCTCGATAAAAACCTCTTTTGCTTTATTCAATATATAAGCTCTACGTTGTTCCATGTGTTCCTTGCTGACTTTCGGAGACACTGATCTTCCCCCGCTCTATATTATTTTTAAAAGTGAGTCCCAGTATCGAAATGACGACCAATAGGGATGCTGTAATGATAAAAGTAGGTAACACACCCCATACAGTGGCAAGCCAACCTCCCAACAAAGGTCCGATTATGGTCGCTGTTGTGGTTACACTGTTTATCACCCCGAAGACCCTGCCTGTCATGTGAACAGGTGTACTCGTTTGAACAGCAGCCTGAAACGGGATGAAAACTAGTCCAGCTGCAAATCCGGCCAATAATCCAAGCGCAGGTCCCCATAGGGTGGATAATGTTGCATCAATTCCGGTCAATACTGCCATCATGCCAAATCCCAAGCCAAGGCCGCATACCCCGAGAAACATGAGGCTGAGGGCATGATAGTCTGTTTTCTTGGCCAGCAGGACCCCTGATAAGAGCATGCCGATTCCTGAAGCCGTGACGATAAATCCAAAAAGGTCGGGTGAAGCCTGTGAGAGCTCCCTTACCAATACGATAATCTGGGAATCGGATAGCTGCAAGATTAAAAGGCTGATTCCAAGCACCAGCATTCCGACCAGCAAATAGCGGCTTCCTTTGATAAAGGCCATTCCTTCCACAAACTCCTCTTTAAAAGAAGTTTTATTCATATCCCCTGACTCTTCAGTTGGTACCACTGTCTCTTTAACCGTTTTCGGCAAGATGAATAATAACAGGGCCGAGAGGATAAAAGTCACCGAGTCTATATAGAAAACAAGCTGCGTACTGAATGCCGTAACCAATAACCCGCTCAGCAACGGACCAATCACCTTTGTACTTGCATCGATCATGGAGGTGATGGACATGGCACTCTTCATATGCTCCTGATGTACGAGTTCCTTCAGTTTACCATTCTTAGCGGGAACAAAGACAGCGGACAGCATTCCAATGAAAAACAAACACACATACACCATCCAAATCGAGCTTGCGAAGGCAAGTATCAATATAAGCACCGCTCTACCAAGGTCCGAAATCACCATCAGCGTTCTCCGGTTCACCCTGTCTGCAACTGTCCCTGCGAAAGGCCCCAAAAGCGCCATTGGAATTGCTAGGCTCAAAATTACAAAGGAGACTTCCATCGGAGAGGCTTCCCACTTCAATCCCACAAGCGTCATTATCGCAACAATACTCAACCAATCACCCAAACTTGAAATCAACTGTGCCAACATCAGCGTAAGAAACCCTCTATTTCTGTTCAACTTCACGTCCATCCCATTCCCTCCAATAATAACGACATCAGTGTCTATCTAAAACTATTATATCGACACAAGTGTCGTTTTAATACCTTTTTTTTAAAAAAATTGGCTCTGTTAAACGTCGCTGTTGATTTCCGCAATAGGCTTCGCTTATCCAGAGGGCGACCTTGAGCCTCCTCGTTCCACTGCGGGGTCTCGAGATTGTCGCTACTCTCCCGCTGGAGTCTACGCCTTTTGCTCCAATCACCAGCTAGAAACAGGTTATTATCAACAATTAACTTTAACAAAGCCAAAAAATTAAAGCAGGATTAAACATTGGCGTTGATTTACTGAGATGACTCGCAATTCCAGTACGGGTGCTGGAGCTCGATGCCTATATAAATATGTACACAGTTCCCCCATAAAAATTTTGTTTCCGGAACACCAAAAAACCCCCAACCACAAAGGGCCGGGGGTTTTCCATATTGGAATCCGAAGATTAACGTTTTGAGAACTGAGGTGCACGACGAGCGCCCTTAAGTCCGTATTTTTTACGCTCTTTCATATCATCCCTATACACAACTTCTCGGGAGTTTACTCTCCTGTGCAATTTCTCTTCTTTAAACAAAAATTTCTACATGTAGTTCTATTCAAAAACATTGTAAAAATGGTCAAAAGTTGGTCAATTTTATATAGCACTACCAATTTCTTTTAATACTGTCAGTAACATTGGCATTAACTGAATAAGTACATACCCGAGCCCTGCATTTTGTATTCCAGTCCATCCCCTCTCGCTTTTACCTAACATAAAGAAGAAACAGGATCCTACAATGATGACAGAACAAACCGGAAAGCTGAGTGCTACCATTAAATCTACAAGAGGGTCTAGTGCATGAGCAATGATTTCCAAAGATTTCTCACCCAAGTATTGGGTAGCACCTACCGAAATGACTTCTGGCGAATCAGCGAACACTGGTTTTGTTGCAATCAGTGGAATTGCCATAGATGTCGCCACTCTCCTCATATACTTCCAATTCAAATCAGTAACCTTTTTCTTTTGCTTATAACTTCCTGACATAAACTCTCCAAAGGAAATGGATTCAGTTCTCATTTTAGATCCTCCCATAGATAGACTTTACCTCGCAAGCCCTGACAAAGTTGTTCTAGCCTGTTCTTTCGATAAGGTGTAGTTGTTACCCAGATAAGTGAAAAGTGTGGATTAACTGTGGATAAATCTTTGTATTTTTTAATTTTCTGCACATTTTTAACCATGGACTGTTTATAATCGATTTCTATAAATTTGTGGATTTTGTTTGAAATATAGACGGCATCTGCTATGAAGGCTACTTTATTAATGGAGATTTTAACTTCGTTTTTCCATGAAGACGGTCTTCCTTTATGAATATAAAGATCGTTTCTCATTAAGTAATGATTCACCTGTACTGTTTTCTTTCGTTTCTTTACTGCTTGCACCATCTCTCGACCAGCTGCATTTAAGTAGTAGATTTTCCTTCTATTTTCGTGAAAGTAGGAAATAAACTCTTCCATATTACTAAGTATTCTCTGCGCATTTCGGTCTTTTCCTAATCGATGCATACGTTGTAACTGCTCCCTGGAGAGGTAGTCACATTTCTTCAAACTTAAAAGTATTTCCTCCAACTTCTTTTGGTTTTTCAAGCCTCAACTCCTCCTTTTGAACCTTATTAACTATATGTGGAGCTATAAGTGCCTCTATTTGGCCATTTGTTATGAAGGGGGTATGCACAATTTTGGTGCCATCTGGTGTTTTATATATTGCCCTTCCTGCTACCTCTAATTTCTCGGCTCCACTCTCATCTAAAACCACTCGTGAAGCAACCGCATCCCTTAACTTAAAAGTTATGACAGTATCACAGTTTTGTTTTATTTGTTTGTTCATAACATCTGCAGTTGGATATTGACTACAATAGATGAGTCTGTACCCAAGTCCAGCACCAATTCTTGCTATTTCCGAGAGCGCTTCTTCACACTTCTTTGCTTTTTCCTTTTCTTCTTTGTTTGTGAGGATGTGCGGCGAGATTTGTGCTGCTTCATCAACCACAATGAAATGTCGAGTGCCAAGCCTAGCTTCTTTAATGTCTTCGCATCCATGTTGATCCATCCACTCCTTTTGATTATCCATTTCTTTTTTGATTCTTATCAAAGCACGAAGGGATTCATCTAAGTTTGTAGCCACCTCTTCTACTTGTTTTGCGTTTTTAAATCGGGTAAATGCCAATCCTCCTTTGAGATCAATTAATGTTAATTTCACTTTGTCAGGCTGTTTTAATATAAGTGATGTAATAAGTAATTTTAGAAAGACAGTCTTTCCTTTCCTGGTTGCTCCAGCCAAAGTGATATGCCCAGCTTCCAGATCATGATTTACAAATCCATACCTAGATTCCCCTAGAGGGACTTTCCAATTATCCTCTTTAGAAAGAACGTTTACCTCAAAATCATATTTTGATGGTAGGTGACGATCTAATACTTTAATGTGTAACATCCCATCAAAGCTCAACTCTACATCCTTGTCAGAAATATACCGGTTCCCCATCATTTCCTTTAACTGATGAATCAACCCCTTTTTATATTGAATCTTTTTTATTATGTTCCAATCAATGATGCCTTTCCTATTGTTTATTCCGTCTCTAAGGTTGCTTAATCTTTTTTCAAAATCATTAAACGAAAGACCTAGAGGGATCCGGTACACATACTCCTTTCCCCACTCTCGAGTTTCTTTTCTATATAATTGAATTGTCTTAATCTCTTCACCTTCCTTTACATAAAGTCCACAATTAACCGCGATTTTCTTGATTTTCTCTCCATCATCAAGTTCAGAGTTTTTAAAATAACTTAATCCAACTAGCCCAGCTGCTACAGTTGTAGTGATGATTTCAAACAACATTTCTTCACCCCGTATTTATTATTTAGTAATAAATAGTTGCACCTTAAACGCATAGTGAAGAGATATCTCAAACCCTTGACACTATTGGTTTTGGTAATGCGTTTTTGCGTGCATCTTGCGAAGTTAATAACGGCGTTTGTACACGTAGATGATAGCGACTGTAATACTGAATAGTAAAGCGTATGAAAACAATTGTTTGTCCTAAAACAAAATTTTTTAGAGGACATGTTATTTTTTCACAGAATATATAAATCAGGGTGATGTGTATATGGAAAGTAAATTGAAGAAATTACATAAAGAAACTGGAATTAAACAGGGGTTCGTTGCAGAAAAGTCCGGTCTCTCAAATGGTGCATATAGCTTAATTGTTAGAGGAGAGTCATTGCCTTCTTTACCATCTGCAATCCGTATAGCAAGGACTTTGAATACTACAGTCGAAGATTTATGGGGAGATCAAATAAAATAAGCGCCCTCATTAACGAGGTGCGCTTTCCACTTTTAGTATGTCGATAAACTTTACTTTATGAGTATCATACCCACTCAAAATGTGGACAGTTTTTGTTTGCCCATCCAACTTTGTAATATTGCCTTTAAGTGGATCACGTTGCCAGATAGTCACAATTACTTCACTTTTTTCCCGATAAGCCTCTTCAATTGCGTTCCCCAACTCTTCCATCTCAAATTCATCTCTACTTGGCCTAGAAGCTTTTTTCATTTTTTTTGGCTTAGCTAACATCATTTCTATGCACCTCTCCTAACGCTCTGAACTGGTCTTATCGATAATACATTTACCATTTTAAAAATACGTTGTTGTTTTCTAACAACAATAGGCTCGAAATGCATCTTCCTGTACACTTAGAACTTTTACTCTTCTTTTGCTTAATTCTCCTTTATTGCTAATATATATCATTTCCATTACTTCGTTTATTCTGTTACGTAAATTTACCATCGATAAGACCTCCTAATTATAAACGAACGAATGTTCCTATTCAAGTTAACAAACGAACGAATGTTCCTATTTTTTATAAATCTGAACATAATAAATTGACAGTAAATTACTTAGAAGAATAAAATCTTGCGCATGGTGAAGAAATTACTATGAGTTTAAAAGTAGAGAAAGAGAAGACAAATAAACTTAAAAAGCCCTTGTGAATAAAAGGAGGGCTTTTTACCTTTTTGCACCTTTCTCTGACGGCGTGGACCCTCGCCTTATAACTTTTGGGGCAGGGCAGTTTTACCTCTTACATCCTAATAACGAAGGAAACAATCGTAGGTATCGACCAAATTCTAAGCTAACTATATAACAGTTATTTCATTAATCCTCAAATTGATAAAATCCATAAAGTTAAAATAGAAAAACCCCTTATTATAAGGGGTTAGATGGTCTATCGATTTAATTCATTTAAATTTTTTACAATATTTTCAGTAGCATATTTTACTACATTAGATTCATTTTTCTTTAATTCAAAAATCAACTTTTCTTTGCTAGAGATGTTAAAATAACTTTGATTTTCCACTTTAACTAACTTATCACTTGAAAAAAATTGAGTTAGCATTAGTCTATCCCCTTTAAGTAATTTTTGAAGAAATTATAATTAAGTTCAGGTTCAAAATAATGTTTCCTTTTTATCCAAACTAGGCCATCTCCTTTGGTAATGACACACACATCAATAGGACCACCTACAGAATCAGCTTCCATACTTATTCTTCTTTTAAATGATGTAAGATTTACCAACGCTTCCGCCATAGCTGCTAGCTCTTCTTTTGGGAGCACTTCTAAAATATCCATTATCGGTTGCGCATAGTAAGTAGATTGAATTTTATCGAGTTCCCTGTGTATATTTTCGACAATAACATTCGGAACTCCTTCAGTAAATTTCTTGTCTATTGAAAAATCTTTAATTAATATTTGATTATATGCTTCTATCGTATTATATATTATTTGCATAATATTATCCTGGAGGGAGGGCTCTAGGCCATTCATAAAAGAATACACCATTTCCTTTTGTGCAAATGGTCTCATCGCAGCTGTAGAGTAAACTTCATCACTATATGAATTAATTTTTATTGGTTGAGATTCTTTAGCTTTCAGTTCCCCCAGAAATATCCCCTCAATTTTATAGTCCAATAAACTAGGAAATATTTCATTTTCCCCATAACCTGAAATCACTATACCTGAGTGATTTTTAGAAAAAGTATCAGATTTGATTAACTTAGTACAAAAGTCCACAAATGAATCAATGACATGTGTTTGTAGTTCGAAATTAATAACTTTTCTTAATAAATCTAATATTGTATTTCTATGTTTATCAACAAAACTCTCTACAAAAGTGGGATTATGTATTATTTCTGAGTTTGAATTTAATTTATTGATTCTATTCTCTAAAACTGAAGTTAATATTTTTTCAACATCAGAATTATGAACAGGTTCTCCTGTTCCTGTTAATTCATTAATTTTCGGATTAACCTCATAATTTAGCATGTCCATTAGTTCACTATATAAGATTTTATGCACCAAATCGTATTCTGTGTGATTATTGCAAAACCTGTTATCCGTTACAAAGAACTTTATAAAATGGTCCGCATACTCTTGCAAAGTATCAAATTTAGCATCTCCCAATTTACCTCTATATGTTTTAATAATTGTTTCCCATGGTACACCCATAAAATCCGCTCCGCCGTAAATCATAATCCCTACAGGATGTATCTTAGAAAGGGAAAATAATTTATTTGCGGAATTATATACTTTTTGATTACCTTCCCCTCCAATTGTTACAGCACTATCAGCTGCAAGAGCGACTCCGGATCGATTAAGAATTCCGATTTCAGCTGTCATCTTATCCCTCCTATTACCTAACAGAATGAATATTCGACATATTTTATATGAATCCTTCTTTATTTACTTTTACTCTGCAATTTGAATAAATACTTTTAAACAAGAGTAAGATACGGAAATGAAACTTAAGAGGGTTGAATAAAAGGAGAAACACTCCCCGATGTCGAAATATACGATGTATGGTTTTTACATAGATATTTAGAAAGGAGAGTTTTGATGAGTAGAAATACAAGGAAAGATTATTCTATTTCAAGACCAGCAGCAAAGGCACCTACAGTGCCTAAGATCGCAACTACTACCCCTGGTCGTATTAGGTCTGGTGAAAGACCTGCCTATAGTGCACCTACAGTTCCTCCAAAAAAGAGTTAGTTATCTAATGATTCGATTACTTGTGGTGGAGGAACATCTAATTCATTGATAATAATGCCTGATTTAATATCAACATATGATCTTTTAATACTATACTGAAAATGATTATATGCTAGTTTCCAATTTTCTGAGTCATGTAAAATCAAAGCGCGTTCCGTCTCAAAAGGACGGGACATTCTTATAATTGAACCATATTGTTTTTCTTCTGGTTTATCTATTTTATACATCTCTATTACTATTGGGCTTTCCTTATTTTCTTCCAACTTCAAGAAGAAACTATCCCAAACTGTTGTTTCTTGCGAAAGTTTGGATATCTTTCTTTTTACTCTAACCCAATTCACCAAATCCATCATATATTTATAAATATAAGTTACCCATACCCATGCCACTATAAAACTAAACAGCCCACTTAACATTAAGTAATATAATAAGAAAACTAAACTTAAGGACATCTCATTTATATCGTTTATATTAATTATATATCTTAAAGTTAGACTTGAGATATCAATCTTTAAAAATCCTAAAAAATTGTCAAAGATAAAATATAAAAGGTTATAAGTTAATACTGATAGAATGGTCGTAGGTGCCCACAAGAGCGCTGCTAAACCTACTATTTCTGTGGGATTATGTTTAACGGTTGGATTCAATCCAAACATCTGGATCCATAAATACGCAAGTAATCCTGGTAGAGAAAAAACAATAAGCGATATAAACTGTTCCAATATCTTTCACCTCAATATAGTTTATATTCTAGGTTCATTTTAAAATTCCTGCAAAAAGCCCCCCAAAAGGGAGGCCTTTATATCATTTTCGTAACTTATTTAACAACTGAGTGTTCTGAGCTGCAGTCCCTTTGTAATTCTTAATCCCATGTTGCTTGGCCAACTTTTCACGATTAGCGAAAGATGAATCTTGTTTTATGGAATTCAAGTAATCAACAATACTATTGGTCTTTTGATCGCCCTTAGGTGCAGCTGGTTTGCTAGGTTGGTTTCGTAACTTGTCCAACAATTGCAAGTTTTGTGCAGCAGTACCAGTATAGTTGTTGATGCCATGTTGCCTAGCGAGGTTTGTACGGTTGGCAAAGGATGAATCAACACCAATACTATTAAGATAATCTACGACACTCGTTGGTGCTTTCTGTTGAGAAGTAGGTGGTGTAACTGGTTTATTCTTCACTTCAGGTTGCTTAAATAGCAATTTTTGACCGACTTTTAGTTTGGAGGGATCCTTAATGTTATTCCAAAGCATCAAATCTTCCACAGTAAAACGACTATCGTTTTTCGCTAATCCCCATAAAGTGTCACCTTGTTGGACCGTATAAACATCTGGTAAAGTCTTATCGACTGGTTTGTTCGGCTTAAAGTTTAATGCTACAGCATAATTAAAGACTGCACATTGTTTCCACGCATACCCTGTCATTTCGTGATGAGATTTGTCCTCTTTACCAATCTTATCAGCTTTTAATGCAAGGTGTAGGTCAACCATACTAGCTATCGTTGCATCGTCTAACTCGTCATAGCGGTAGTCACCAGCCACACAACTACCTAAGGAAAAGTCGTTGCTATCACCAACGTGGTAAGATCTGTCCAACACATTGTTTGCATATACTATGCGAGCACGCTTTCCGTTTGGAGTATCTATGATATTTTGTGGTTCAATAACAAAAGTGTATCCAATTCGTTCCCAACCCAGCGTGTTTACATGATAATTGGCAAATCCTAATGCAGTGGATCCAGAAAGATGTTTACGTGTTAAGCTATGGTGCCAGACTCGGACTAAGTCCTTTAACGATGTTCTTCTTTTCGATAAGTTTCCCTTACTGGGTAAAGAATTACGAAGGTCAACCAATTGAGGTAGTGTTTCAAATTTGTACAGCATAAAATCGCTCCTTAAGTTTTTGTAAAAGAAAAAGCCACCACGAATGGCAGCTCTATTTCTTGATTAATCCTTGTGCTTTTAACGCGTTCTCTTTCAGTTGTTGCGCCTCTTTGCTGACATAGGTGTTCTTCCAGATTCCCCATATATTCCATGCAAGAAAGGCTGATAGCATGACTACTGATACAAATGGACCAACATACTTCTCAAGGTCCCATCCAAACACTGCAGTCAAAAACAAAGCTACTGCAGATCCCCAAGCGCTTAATAAAATGCCCCAGTCTTTCCATGTTTGTGGTTTTGTGTACATAAACTCTTCCTCCCTTAGTTTTGTAAAACGGCATAAAAAATAGCAATCGCTCCTGTAATGACTCCAGTAACAATTGCCCCGATTATTGTCCGTTTTATCCAAGTGGTATTTTCTTCAATTTTATTTATAGATTTATTGATAGCTTCGATTTTCACATCGTGTTTGGCTACGGTAAGCTTCACATCATTAACTTCATTCCGAAGTAATTTAATTTCTGTTTTTGCGTCCACCATATCTTGTTCATATCTGTTCATAGGCTGTGCCTCCAATGACTTTACCCCCCTATCATAGGGAACATATGCCCCCTTTCTCTATCTATTATTCCGATAATTGTGCTGCTAAATGTTGCTTCACAATGCCGGTTAATGCTGAAATTGCTTCGTTACCTTGATACTCTTCTGCAGTCAAAGGAATGTTTCCGTTTATGTTAATATTCCTGTCTGAGGTATGTCCGCTGAAGTTTACTAGGACAGAGCTTACTTCCCCTTCATCGGTCCATTGGACGTTGGTATATCTTATTAAAATGATCATTCTTTGTCACTCTCCTGTTCTGCATTTTCAAAAGCTTCGCAAAGATGGTCCAATACAAAGGCTTCTCTCCCACTTACTTTACCTTCATAATCCAAGACAATTGGCTTCATGGTTTTTAACATTCCATGATAATCACCACCCTCAAGTACATATTCTTCTTCAAATAACTCGTCCTGTTGGTTTTTAAAGCCCTTAACATCCTTAATGGCAAATACACCATCTTTTCTGTTTGGATTCCCTTCTTCATCCACACCAGCATACTCCTTTATAAGGGTCATTTCTTCTTCGGCAATCTGTTTATACTTTTCCCGTAGCGTGTTCACCAATCGGATTCGGTGTCTATTTTGCTTTCCTGTAAGATCCAGGTTGATTAGGAATGTAATAATCTCTCCAATGTACGCATATTTCAATTTGATTTTCATTAAGTGTTCCTCCAATTTTAGTTAAATTAAAAACAGGCAAGGAGTACCTGCCTGTTTGATTACTTTATTTAGAATGGAATAGATATGAAATAGAATCTTGCTCCACTTTCCCCTGGATAGTCGCTTGTTTCTTCCTCATAGTTTAGGAAAACATATTTTTCGATGTCAGGAAGGTAGTAAACTAGTTCGTATCGCTTGAGTGTGGGTGTCACTCTCCTTAAGTATTCACCTACAAGTTCCGCCTCAATAATAGTGTGTTCCTCTCCGGTAGAGGGATGGCTGGTTGGATTCATCCCAAAAGCAGGGTTGTCATCGGCCAAACGATAACGTTTGCCATCAATCTCATTTACATACATGTATTCCTTATGCTCCGTTTCGAGAAACCTGAAAGAATACGTGACTTCTTTTTTCCAGTTCAGTATTGGTGCCATTATACCCTCCTTAATTAAATAGTGTGCTTCAGTGTACCATTGGTATAGAATTGGATACTGCCATTATTGATTCGGACATAGTTATTGTTATCTCTCATAATACGTAAGTCCCCGCCTGTCATATCTATTTGAGCATCTCCTATGCCTAGGAAGAACTTCACCGGATCACTTAATCCCCTTAATCTATTGATATTTAAATTCCCTTGCACATTGATGCCTCTGCCGACACCAGGAGTAAGGTTGATATCACGGCCTCCTGAAAGGACTATATCTCTTGAAGCGTATAAAGTAGCGTCATGCGTATTCGCAATTATTCTACTAAACTGCAGACTAGACCAAGGTAATCCGTTTTCTTCTGAACGTAATTGAATCCCATTACTGTCTGTTACCATCGTTACTAAGGAATTACTAGAAAAAAGGCCTTCACCATTGGAAAGGCGTGCAATTCGACTTGCATTTGTGGATTCCACTCTATCTCCAGATAGCGAAACGGAGCCTTGACTTCCAATAGTAGAGATACTTACACCGGACAGACTTCCAGCTATCACTGTTCCGAGATTCGCACTTAACGCAGAAAGAGAGCTTACATTAATTTGTACAGCAGTGATTGTGTTAGTTCTAATCTTTCCGCCGTCAATCTCGGTGGTGTTTGGAAACTTCCATGCTTGAAACTCTTCTGTTATTTCAAAAGGGTTTGGCTCCCAGGAAGTATTTTTATTTCCTTCCTCTAACATAACGTTTTTAACTTCAATCCATTTACCGCCAACTGATGCGTCTGTTGAACCGATTAACAGATAACCCACTTGCGTAGACCAAGGTGAAGTTAAAGAAACAGAAACCCTTGTATAATTTGAAGTATCTAAATTTACACTTATATTGGGGAAAGATACGTTTGAGCCATCCCCCCTCATAAGATAGGTGTAATTCAAATTCTCTGTATTTCCCCTCACATCAAAAGAAAGCGTGTAGGTTTTCCCTTGGATAATCTCGGTCTTTCTATAAATAGTATTACTACTTAACTGTAAGCCGAAATTTGTACCGCCCCCACCATAATTTACTCTCGCGCTGTATCCAATCTCTAAAGCAGTTCTTATTTGAGTAGCATTAGTGCCCCATGCGGCGGTTTGTTGTAACATGGAACCTTTAAAAATATTGGTTCCTCCAACTTGTATTTTCGTGGGATCATATCCATTCGCAAAGGTCACATTTCCATCAATGTGAATTTTGGACGAAAGGATCCTGGTACCTTCCGAGCTAAGGTTAATGGCTGCAACTACCCCGTTCTTCTCTACCCGTAGGGCAATCTCACTCGCATGCTGCGTGATAGTGGATTCTGCTGTTTGAACTCTTGATTTGAGGGCATTCTGGTCAATTAGGTATTCCTCGGTTCGGACTCGTTGCGTAATTTCATTAGCTTGTTGAGTGATCGACGATTCCGCATTATTCAACCTAGAAATAAGTCCATTACGATCCGACTCATAAACGGATTGACTTACCTTACTTTCAATTAAGGAAGCGTGTTGGATTATCCTAGACTCAGCTGAACTGACTCTTTCTTCCACTGCATCAAATGAAATCTGGGAGACTTTACTCGTGATTGCTTCTTCTGTTTGAGATATCCGACTTTCAGCACTCATAAAACGTTGAACGATTCCGTCCTGATCAGAGGTATAAGTTATTAAACTAACCTTAGAATCCAGAGCATTGTCCACTTCCACTATGGTATATGTTTCTCCCTTGTTTGCCTTGGTTAATAATTTTCCATCCACATACTCAAGACCAGCTTTTTCTCCAAGTGCAGCGAGACTCGGAGTGATTTGCTTCCACTCGGAACCAGTCCACTTAAAATACACATCATCTGTGCTTCTAAGCCATAGTTGGTCTATAGCATAGTTGGTTCCAGGAGGCTCTGTATCTTGTCGGATGATAGCAAGTTCACGCGTTTGGATTTCCTTGTTTGTATAATCGATAACCTCTTGCTTTTTCTCCTCAGATACAACGTCTGTGTACCAGGTTGCATCATCAAACACACTCTTATCCTTGTTGTCTACCGTTTCTTTGTCATATGCCCCTACTTCTTCAGCAGAGGTAGGAGTGGCTTTCTCCCACTTTTGTGCATAATGATTCCATGTATAAATAACGTCCAGTTCTCCACTAGTATCTACCCATACCATCCCTTGCCGTGTGTTAGGTGGAGGGGTATCTCTTCGGATTACTTTTTGGCCATATAGGATTTGCAGTTGCAAGAAGGTCTTCTTCAGGTCTTCTTCGTTGTACTCGATGAAATCGCCAAGGACATATTTTCGTTTTACTTTACCAGCTGCAATGGATCGTTGAATTTCGATAACCCTTGCTTCTAAATACAATGGGGGCACATAGGAAGTATCAATGATCCGATTGGTATCACCTAGACGGACCTTTTCATGCGTGTAGCCAAACACTTCCTCCATCGCTACTGCTTCAGCTGTATATTGGACAGTGGTGTTTATTCGCTTGGCTAACTGTGCTTCCCCAAGCTCCTTTAATCGTGCTGTCGTTACGTTTTCTTCAGAGATAGACGGTTCATAATCTTCCCATAGATGATTACCATCCCGGGACCATCGTTTCCTGGCTTCCTCGTTTTTCACTTCAACGATTAGCCTGTCCCCGTCCTCCTGCTCAGGCCCCAGCACTCGAAGAGCAGTGACGATATCCGAGTTTTCAATTCGTTCCACCCCAATGAGGTCTTTTCCAATCCTTGTTTCTTTCTTGGTATCCTGTCCTCGTTTTTTAATCATATCCACGAATCTACCAACAATACGGCTGCCGTCCACTTCAATCCGGAAACGAAGCTCTAGTCCATATAAACTAGCAAGTTGTTTTAATGTCTGGTAAGGATCCTGATAGTTTTCTATGGTTACTTTACGTATTCCGGCATACTCTGTGATTCCCCGTTGCCACCCGGTACCTGCTAGTATCCAATCCATAGACATATTGACTGTTTGGCCTTCTAAAACAATTGGAGAAATTCGCTTACTCTTCTTCAATTCGATATAGGAGGCTACTGTTTTTACTTGTCTTTTCTTATTGAGCTGGATCGTGTCTAAGATAATAAATTCCCGATAATGTCCATCGTCATCAGGGATTATTACACGGTTTCGCCTTGTAGCATGTGCAGCATTAGGAATGGTGGCCAACATAGTAAAATCATATGTTTCGAGATTTTTAATGTTTTCAATATGTGTGTCATCGAAAAAGGAAGGGGCATTGATTTTGTTTTCCAAGGTGCATAATATTTCATCGGTTTGATGATGTAATAAATGTATTTGACTAATGGTAAGGCCCCCTCACTTTTGCTTCGACGTCTACTGCATCTCCAGGAGAAATGACTAGGGCGGTATCGCCCGGCTTGATTGGAAAGAAAGATGAGATAAAATCACCTTTCAGCTTCTTCATATCTTCACCGTTTATTAGGATTAAGTCTTTCTTAAAGTCCATTACAATCTCGTCTCCTGGTTGGACGATGTTAGGTACAACCGATCCAGAAAGATCATTTATTTTTTCAACCCATATATGATTAACTGTCATGTATGCTGGCGTATTCTGCCCACTTACACCTGCATGAATTTTAATTCCCGCAAGGTTTGCTGAAACACTTTCATCCAGTATAGAACCTTGCATTTCCCCAACATGTTGATTGGAGATATTGGCCACATATGCTTCCCATTTCCCTTTCACGCGCTTGAGTCGTAGGATTCCAGTAAAGAAATCAAACATTTTAGGATCTGCAGGTTGTCCAGCAATGATAAAGGTACCACCTAACAACGGGCCCACTCTTGCTTCTGCTTGTTGTTTGTATTCGTAACGGTGAATATCTTTGAAAGCCAATTTTCCAAAGGCATTCCCGTTTTCATCTAATAGGTAAAGTTCTATTCTCCCTACACCATCATTACTCGAAGAATAGAAAGTACATTGCATCATCACTTGGAAATCTTCCAATGGCTGCGATATTGACTTTTGCAATGCTGGTCCGTGCCATGCTTCTCCTGTTCCAAAATTACTAACTCTAAATCCATTTTCTGTAGCTTGGAAACTACCTGCAATGACTCCTCCATCCACATTGTGTGCATTTGTCCAACCAATCAGAGTTCGCATAGTATCGGATAGAATGGTTTCTGTAGGATTGACAATGGTTTCTTCAACCGTTACTGGTCTACCAATTCTCATGTACTTATCCGGACCAATGATATCCAAATGAGTAATAGGCTTCTTAACAATAAATCTAAATTCCGGATAGGCTTCTACGGTACCAGGGTTGTTCATGATTAGTGTATTCGTACCACTTGTTGATGCAGACTTAGTAAAGGTGAGTTGTGGCCCATATTTAAAAGGGTTCGTACAAAGGAATGTAAGCAACCCTTTCCCTTTCTCCACTATTTCATCTAGATTTAACTCTCCTGTTATTTCTGCATAATACACTCGATCAGGTTCGTCTGGAAATACGAGATTTCTAGGGTCGTCCTTAATCAACCATTTGGCTAAATCCTCTTTAACTTTTTGCAAATTAAGTGTATTATTCCCCCTAATTTCCACCGGCACGTAAAGAATTCTAACCTTCCTTTTCTTCTCTACAGTAATACCGCCGGCACTTCCTGGGACCTCAATGATTTCATGCTCGATAGGAGCCCAAGCTGGCCGTTCCACTCCTAGTAATGCCCTGATATAGGTCTTGGTTATGTTGTCAAAATAGAAACTCAAATACTCACCTCCTAAAACAGGTCCTTTCTTGCTTGTTTAAACTGGAGTGCAGCATCAAAGCCATCAACGGTAGCTTCAATAAATTCATGGCCGTCAATACCTACTCTGATCGGCCTTGCTGCCAGTCGCTCAATTGCAGATATTAGTCCAGTTAGATTCATATTGGAATTGGAAGTATTATTACCAGGGAATGGTACTCTTTTGAACGGATCCATGACTTGGCTGCTAGAACTTGCATACGCCATTCTAGAGGTCCCTAATGCTTGCTCAGGTGTAGATGACAGAACCATGTTTTTAGAAAGAATGTCTAATTCTCTGTAAACAGACTTTGCATTTTCCTTTATCCCCACTGCGATCCCTTCCGGAATGAAACGACCTACATCATCACGCATCAATCTAGAAGGTGAGTGGATTCTTAAAGCGCTTTTCATTGTACTAGCAACTTGGTTTGCTATAGTTCTAGCAGTGGACAACACTTGCCCTCTGCCAGCCAATAACCCTTGATTTAAGCCTGCCATGGAATTTCTACCAATAGAAAGAAATTGGGATGGAGTATTATTAAAAGGATTTAATAAGTCTTTAGCCAATCCCCTCATGACATCTTTTTGACGATTGGAGCCATCCCTTACTCTATCCAGCATGTTTTGCATGCCTGTTTGAGTAACTCTTTTCAAACTATCAAATGACTTCTCCATTTCTTTCACTGAAGAATCTTGATTTTTCGAAATGAGTTTGAAGTTATTCTCTGATTCTTTCTGAATTGCTTGAAGCATTTTTCTAATAGCATCCAAAACAGCCGATGTGCCTTCATTAATACCAAGCACTAGACCTTCGGTGATGTTTGTCCCATAACCTTTAAAACGTCGAGAAGGACTGTTGATATCCATGTAGGTTTTAAAAGCATCAGAAGTTCCTTTCGCCATTTCAGAGGATGCATCGATGACTCCTTTTTTGCCTTTTTCCATTCCACCTTGCACACCCTCAGGAATTGCAATACCAATTGACTCAAAATCTGCAGCCTTAATCTGATCCTTTAGCGTTTTAGATCCATCGTCTACGAAATTGATCATGACATCGACTACTTCGTCAAAGCCTTCTCCAAGTGAATCTTTTAAGGATTGAGAGGCAACCGTGCCACCTTCATTCATTAATTGAATGAATCTATTCAACTCTGAATCTGACATGTCAGAAACAACGGCCAATTCAGCTGCTGACTCCGGCCCCATAGACTCTAGCCACTGGATAAACCCTTCATTACCTTCTTTACCAGCTCGCTCATAAAGGTTTGCGACATTCTTTCCCCATTCTTCCGTCATTCTCTGATTGTGTTCAAGGTTAGCAATCATTTCTTCGGCACTTACCTTGGATTCTTCGGACATTCTGTCAAATGCGTTTGTAGCATTTTCTACTAGAGAGTCATAAGAAGATTTCATGCTATCGAATGCTTCTTTGGTAGCGCCCTCTAACTGCTCATAAGAGGTTATCTGCCTAGTATTTCCTGATTCAACTGCCTCTGCAATTTTGTTTTGAGATGCTGTCATTTGTTCTTCCGTATCTGCTTGTTGCACTGCTAGAGCAGCTAGAGCTTCTTCAAGCTCTCTTTCTTTTTCTGTCAGTTGTTCTGAAAGCTCTTTTGCTTCACTTTTTGACAGATTACTATTATTTTCGACTTCTGTTTTTTTCGCTATCGTTTCCGCAAGTTGCCCTTCAACTTCTTCTTGCTCTCGAGATATTTCCACTTGCCTTTCACGAGCACTTAATAGTTTTTCCTCTTCTTTCATATAGACAACTCTGGCCTGTATTTGTTCAGAAGATAGATTTAAGGCATCGGCTTCCTCGTCATAAGCAAGGTTCATATCTGTTATAGATCCGTTAAGCTCATCGATGTAAGTTTTAAGCATTTGCTTATCGCCAACAGATTTATTTTCCTTTTCGGATAATTCTTCAATCCTTTTTATCAGGTCTTTGTTGTTGGCGGTAGTGTTTTCTATTTCTCTTTGATTGTCCTTGTAAGCTTTTGAAGAGTTATCCAACGAATTTTTTAATTCGTCGTTAGCATTTCCTAAGTCTTCTGTCTCTTTGCTTAACCTTTTTGAATCCTCGCTCGCTCTGTTAAACCACTTAACTATTCCAACCACAGCACCTACCAAAGCACCAAGAGCAAGTGTTGCCCATCCAATTGGTCCTAAAAGCACCTTGATTGCTACGTTTAGTATGTGAACTGCTCCACTTAGACCGACTGCAGCAATAGCAGTGAGACTCATTCCAGATGCCATCATTGCTTGTGTAGCTGTAGTTAATGCGATTACCTTGTTATAAGTTAAAATCGCAGCGCTTGAAACCTTCATTTGTACAGCGCTTAGGGCTAAAGCAAGTGCTAATTTATTCGTTGCAACCGCATAGACATTTTTAGCGGTAGTTGCAACTGCAACTGCAGTAGTATTTGCCACTAGGGCTGATGTGGTCAAGGTGATAACTTTGTGGATGGTATATGCGCTGGCCATACCAACCAAAGCCGGGGTGAGAGCTTTCACAACAGGCATAGCATCCCTTACTGCGGATGAAAATCCTACAACATATGGGGTAGTGCTTTCAATTACTGAACCCATCACTTTAAAAGACTGGTTTACTATAACCTTTAATCCATCAATATTTTCTGCTATTTCTTTACCAGTAACATCTCGAGTCAGCTTATTAAATGAATCAAGCATTCCAGCTACACCTCTGGCAGCCGCATTACGCAAGTTCCCTAAAGACGTAGCGATACCAAGACTATTTTCCTTAGCTAGTTTCGCCATGATACCAGTCCCAGTACCCACATCAATTAACTTTTCATTAAATTGGTCGAGGGTGATGGTCCCGTCTTGCAACGCCTTATAAAGATCATCCTTGGCACTCTTACCAGCAAATCCGAAGCTTTCGGCAATCTTAACCAACCCTACATCCATCGTTTCTGATAGTGTGTTCCAAGTGTTCATATCAAACGTACCGGTTTGAAGTGCTTTAATATATTGTTCTGTTCCACGCTTAGCCTGTTCGGCGCTAGATCCCGACCCTAACAATGCGTTATTCAACGCGATGGCAGTGTCGGTTGCTTCATCCATATTCCCAAAAGAGGTATACATCCTCTGGGCGCTTCCTGCAATGTCATCTAAAGTTGTTGGAAGTCCATCAATGCCATCGGATAACCGACTCATTGCACGCTCTGATTCTTCTGCCGAAACCCCTAGTGCTTGTAACACCTTTGGAAACTGGTTGAGTGTATCAAAACGGCTGATAGCACTATCCATTGACGATTTCAATACCGCGAAAGCAGCAGAAGCGATGGCAACAAGTCCAAGGGCTACCGCAAATTTCTTCGTGTTTCCTGAAGCTTTATCAGTTTCTTCACCAAGGCTAGCAGCTTCTTCTTTTGCTTTTTTAGTACTATTAGCTGCTCCAGTTGCATTGTCAGACATATTATTTAAACTATCTGATACGCCTTTTACACTTGAGGATGCATCCGCGCTACTATCGGCAAGACCATCCATTGCCCCGTCTACACTCTTCAAACCTTTACTTGTCTTGGCCCCACTATCACCTAGGTTATCTACCGCATCACTAGCACCTTTTACACTTTTACCAGCTTTGGCACTGCTATCGGCCAGGCTTTCCATGCTACTCTCTGCCGATTTGATACCCTTTCCGGACTTTTTACCAGATTCCTCTAGCTTATCAAGCTCCTTTGATGCTAAAGTGACCGGTTTTCCATCCACTTCAATTGCAATCTTAATAGTCCCATCGGCCATCTATTCCACCTCCTCTCCACCTTCGTCATCCAATGCATAAATTTTCTGCATTTCTCTCATTGCCTGCTTATATTCACTTGACTCACCTTTTGACGGTTCCCACATTCGTATTTGAATAATACGCTGCATAATTGTTTCACTTGGTAGCCCATTTAATAATGATTGAAATTCATGCCAGTGCAGCTTCCCTTGCTCTCTATGTAGATTTATCTGGTAAGCTTGTTGGAAAGAAGCAAAGATATATGGTGCATCTTTTTCTAAATCAATCAACTTTCTACTATCCTCTTTTTTTACTGGCATCGGATTTCCTTGACGGTCATATTCAAGAGGTTGTTTGCTTTCAATATGGATAAAAGTTTTATAAATATAATTCCACAACTCAACTGTTAAAGATTGATCAGTCGGACTATATCCAAGTAACAATTCAAGGCAGATTTCAGCCTTTTCTTGATTCCTAAGACTTTTATCGCCTAGTACATCAAATACATCTAGAACATTGTCAAAAGCCAAGTCAATGGAATACTCTTCCCCTCTATATGAAAAAGAGGTAACTAGAGGGTCGTTCAACCTCATGCTAGTCACCTACTTCTTCTTTGCTTTTTTGTTTAAGTATTCCATCTTTTTAGCTTCTGTCTTTTCAGACCTTTCAACTTCTAATTCTTCAATTCGTTTTGCAATAGCAATCCCAATTACATCAAGAGCTTGTTCTAAAGCCAAGATATCAGGATAAGTTTTGTAAACCTTTTTAAATGTGTTATCACCGAAAATGATATCGTATTGGGCCGCGATGAATTCTTTATTAACATCAAACGCTGCATCAACCGTAGTAACATCTAAATTTTCGATTTCCACTTCATCCGGGAAATGTATATGTTTAGCCTTTTCTTGAGCTTCCTTTAACTTTTCCTGTGCAATTTCATCCACATTAAAGAAACGTCTTAAGTTCTCTAAAGAACTATCAAACCACAGCTCAATAGAACCGACTTTTACCGGAAACCCCGTTCGTTGTATGTCAATCTGTACTTCAGACATTAGTCATCCTCCTTAAATAAGTTAAAGAGAGGCATGTGCCTCTCTCATTCTTCTGGTATCTCTTCTTCATCGCCTCCATCTTCTGGAGGTTCGTTAGGGAGTAAGAACTGTTTCCTCTGGGATACTATCAAAACGAATGTTACAACTAAATGTTTCATATGCACTAGCGTCCCCTGCCCCTGCAACAATAGAAGTTACAGTTGCACGTCCTACCCATTCTTTTTTACCATCTGCAGACACTACCCGGTGCCAAATTTTACGACCATCACCCGTTTTGTACTTCAGTCCTGCAATCAGTGCTTGTGCAGGATCTTCGGGATCGAATGTACCCTCAGGAGTATACGCCCCTGCAACAGAAACCACTTCCGTTTCTGGCGTACCGTCTCCATCGTAATAAGCGGTATCTTCAGTTGTTTCCTGCGTATCGTCTCCAATAGTGGAAATCCATTTAGCAAGCTCTAACCATGCGGTTCCTACTTCTTCACCTGGCACATATGCCTGGACAAAATGCCCGCGAAGGGCGTTCTTTTTTCTAGCCATCCTTATTCCTCCTTAATAACGGTTATATTTGCTTGCACATCTAATAAAAAAACAAACCAACCTTGTTCATCTGCATTATTGATGAAAGGTTTGTTTGTTATGATTAATTCTTCAAACTCAAAGCTATCATCTTGGCTTTTAAGTTCTTTTAACTTCTCCAACTCTTTTTGAACAAGCCACAAAGTTGCATGTATTTTACTTTGTAGTTTAGACTTCATGGCAAACTCATAATTCAATTGCTGGTCCTTGGTACCATTCATATACTCTTGAACTGTCCGTGATCCAGGTAGAGGATACACCACAAAAGATTCATCTGTTCCTAAATAACCCAGCTTACAATCTATAGGGAGACCAGCCATTTTATTTACTCGATCGCATAACCTTTCAATAAAATCCATTACCAGTCAGCACCTTCCACAAATGCTTTTAACCAATCCGACATGAACATTCTCTTTGCTTTTATATCCCATCTCGGACCGGTACCAGGAGTGGTGTAATTGTACATTGGCATATAAAACAATCTAGCAGCATAAGGCATCTCCCAAAGTAATGCTGTTCCGCCTTTATTTGAATGACCAGTTTGCCTCAGAATATTTTCATCCATCGGAACAAATTGATTCATGTCAGCGACCATTTGATTGGCAGATATCATTCGTCCTCGATTAACACTAGCTTGACTGATCCTTTTTTTGACCTTAGTTAAGTTGATATTTACTTGTACCATCACACCACCTCCAATTCGTAGGAATAGATGGTTTTCTTGTATGCCTCATAGATTGGTACGACTTTAGTCAACACATGATCTTTTCCATCAAAACGGAGTACAGATTGAACTTTAAAAATTGGTAGTGGTACTGTTATTTCCTCATAGCAAAAAACAACTGCGTTGTAGATCAGTTGCTTTCCAGATGAAGTTGAAGTATATTCCGCACCACGATCGATACGACAATTTTCAATTAGCACCGGGTTTGCAAATACAGGTTCGGACCAATTATTCTCCCCCGTGTATTCCTTGTACTCAAAAGAATCAATACAAAACTTTTTTGGTGGCTTTGGCATCACCATGCGTTCACCCCACTATACAAAAGACCGGTCCCATCCAGGTATACATATACATCTTTTGATAGCAACGGTTTACTTTCGTTAGCTCCATTTGGGTTATATCTACTAGAATTTGAAACACTAGTACGCCCCGCTTGAAACGTTTGAGGAGTATTATTGATTTCTTCAAATGTGGTTGCCCCAAGGGAATGGAAATATTGAATTTGCGTACATAAAGCTAACTTGAATTGGTTTCTACGCCAATCATGGTCTTTCTCCAGGTTATTTCTTTTATAGAAGTATGAAGTAGCGCTATCTAGTACCGCTGACGATTTATGGAGTAGCTGAGTGAACTCTTCTTTTGTAATTTCAAATGTTCCTTCAGTTAGCACCTCAAATTCCGTATAGGTAATATAGTGCACGACTATTCACTCTTCTTTTCATCCAACGACTTTTTCAGCTTTGTAATCTCAGACTTGAGGGTCTTATTTTCTTTCTTTACTTCCTCTAATTCCTTTTCAACCGATGGCGACCCCTTTAGTGCTTCTAGCTCGGCCAACACCTTATTATGCTCCTGAAGAGAAACTGACCGACCACCTGTTGCCCGTTTTACGATCTTACCAGCGTCGTCCACCTGGTTGTAACCCTGTTTGAGATACGCTTCCACACGACCTGCATCAACATCCAAAATACGATTTCCTTTAATCATCTTTGCCATAATATCACTCCTAAAAATTTAGGAGGACCGAAGCCCTCCCTTTATTATTCTGCTGCTGAAACGTTGAATTTAACTCCCTTAACCTTTTGCTCGATTAAGAATGCATCCCAGTATTTGCGCTCGTAGTAAAGGTGTTTACCGCCTGTTTTTGCGCTAGGCTCATCCAAAGAAACAAACTCGTATTTCTGAGGAGAAATTACAGTTAACGGGTGAATTAAGATCATGTTGATTTGACGTGCAGCTACATCAGGAACAGCTCCATCAGTAAAGTTATACAAAGTTTTCATTCGGCTAGAAGGAACGGAAACGATTGTCACTTCATCAAGTGAGCGAACATTACGATTTACTGCACTAGCTTCTCCTTTTACATCCAGAGTACGTTGAATTTTTTCAGCATTTTTAAGGACCTTTTTAACTGCTGGAGTTACATATAGGATACGGCCTTCTTGTGGCACTTCAGCCTCATCCATTTCCTCCATCATGTCATCAAAGATAGATAATGCTGATGCTTCCGTAATCTGGTCTGTGTTTGCCGTTTCACCAAACCCTGTGTACTCCGTGTATAATTTGGATGCCATGTATTTGTCCATTTCAGGAATCTTGTGCTCATCGTTAAATACACGTGTGATGTTTGCAATTGTCAAAGCTAGATTTGTTTCATCGATGTCTTGAGGGTCAACAAGAGTCTTGAACTCTCGATCATGCTCAAGTGTTTTCGGAATCCAAGAGTTATCTACTCGGCGGGTATAGTTACCCATTACATCCCGGTCAACGTCGGTGAATCCTCCAGTCGTGATGTTAGGAATCTGGATTGTTTTAGCATTCACCCACTTGATGTATGCATTGTTCGGTGAAGAATAAAGAGCGTTGAACGCTAGTCCTTGTGTGAATTTTTGTTGTAATGCTTGTTGATACTGTTCAGCATAGTTTACTACTGCCATTATGAATCACTCCTAATTAATTTTATTTAAATGCGTTTAACCATTTCTCCGTATCGGATTCTGGTTTCTTCTGGTGCTGACCTGTGGAGAAAGATGGTTTCTTCTCCTCCTGTTGTTCTTCTACCTTTTGGGCAAAATGAGGATACTTCTCTACTATTTTCGCAATAGCTCCATCCATGTCCAATTCCTCACTAACCATGGTTTTAGCAAGAGTGACAACATCCTCCACGGACTCAGCTTTTACATTTGCTTTTAATGCGGATAGTTGAGCTTTAAGAGACGTATTTTCTTCACTGGCAGATGAATAGTTTTTCTCCAAATCTTTTAATCTGTCAGCTTGTTTCTGTTGCTCTGTTTTTTGGCTTTCGCTCCAATCCTTAAATGCTTTCATTCCTTCTTTAGCATTCTCGAAATCTAGCCCTAACTCTTTGAAAATCTTTTCTTGGGCCTTTTTAGCTTCTTTTGCCGCGATATTGTTTAGTTCATCCTGTGTAAATGTCTTTGGTGGGTCGGCTGGTGGCGGATCGTTATTAGGAGGTTCATTTCCTCCCTGTGGATCTGCTGGCGGTGGATCTCCTTCCCCACCATCGGCAAAGAATTGTAATTGTAACGGTAATAACTTTCCTTCAGTTCTTTTAGGTGACTGATCAACCTTTTGACCAAACAAAAACGTCCAAAGCAAAACAACCTGCATCATCAATTTGTTAAACAAGATTATTCCTCCCTTATGGGTATTTTCCTTTCGTTTCTTTATTGCGTCTAACGAATAAAAGACAAGAAAAAACACCTATCATCGATTGATAGATGTAAATTATGCGATATTATCCAACTGGTCAGATCCACCATATGACAAACCACGAATGAATACATTTTTATTCATTACATGGACTAAATCGTCAGTGTAACTTCTCTCGTAAAAGGCATGTTTCTCGACAAAAGAGCGCTCTGGAATACAGATAGTCTCTTGAACACCTTCTGCTTCAATTCCAACAAAAACAAATTTGCTACCTTCTTCCTTTGCTTTAGTGAAGATCGCTTTTAGATCTTTCTTGGTTAACTTGGACATAATATTCCTCCTATTCTTTTTATGAAAAGTCTTCTAGCATCGTAGCTAAAACCGAGATTTACTTTATATGTGTTCCTTCTACGCCGCGTTTTTCTCTACCCATTGTGCGCTTCCTTAGCCACAATAGGGCTTCTTCTAGTTTTACGATAGCGATGTCATTTTCATAGCAAGCAAATTCGGATTCTTGAAAGTGGTCTAATCGACAAATGACCATAGCAATCAAATCCTCATTCATTACTCCATTTACGCCATGTTCTTTTATTGCACCTTCTTGAAAATGAATTTTTTGTATTGAAGCTGGAAGAGGCCCTTTCCCCTCCACTAATTCAGCTTGTGTAACTACATCGAATGTATGAGGAGCATTAAATTTAAACTTTTCTTCATGATAAACCTGAGTATATTTGTTCGTTAGTAGATCATGGTTTAATTCTTTCATCTTCATCTCCTATTCCTCCTAATCTTCATATGAAAAATCCTCAAGCAATGCAGCTAATGGAGTATATACTTTCTCGCGCTTATAGTTCCGTCTTAAATACTCAACATTGGTATTTAAATGTAACCTCATTGCTGCTTGCCTACGTCTAACCATCTCTCTCCAATGATTAGCCTTTTCACTTCCTAGTTCCTCGGCAACCATGAGGTTTTTCTTATACTTCACTATTTCACGCTCAATTCTTCGCTGAGTATCACGTGCTTTAAGTATTTTCTGGTTTAATGCAGGGTCAATCAGGGGTTGATTGTTTGTATTTATTCCCGGTATAAACGGTATGTGCAGATGTTTACAGTTTGCTCCTCGGTGCCCACCCGCTTCCCCATATTTAGCTGACCAAGATTCATCATAAATTGATTTAAATTCACTACCTTCCGGCAACTCAGAAACAGGCCTTAAATCAACCACATTCCCCTGAATATGTGAACAAGCCTCACGTGCCCCAACATGACTTGTTACAAGTACGGTATGAACTCCATATTCAGCCATACGCTCCGTTCTAAGCTGGTTATAGGTGTTACTTAGCGTAGACTTTAAAACTGTACGTGTGTACCCCTCAAGGCTCCAAGAATTTCCTCCTTTGTCCTTTAAAGTTGTTCGAATACCTCTTTGTACTAAATCCGTGATAGATCTTTCTAATGCCTGCTCAAAGTTTTCTATTCCGGAATTAAATAAAGCAGAGGTTTGATTTAATATACTTTGATATGCGACCTGGGCTGAACCTATACCATACTGAGTTGTAATCAAAGACTGATTGACATAATTATCGATATCTTTCCAAGCTTGATTACTGTAAGCACGCATTACATCATCCAGATTCGTTGGCACCGGCTTGGTGGAATAAGGCATAGATTTATCGATGTTATCAATAATACCTTTACCGGCTTCTTCAAACATTCGAGAAACTTCCGACTCCGCAACACTAGTAACACTAGATATTAGCTTTGCTACTTCACTATTAAACAATCGCAATTCCAATAGCTTTTGAGCTTGCCAGCTAGTAATATCGTTTGAACCTTTACTTAAGCGCCTGATAATAATCCGGATAATTTCACCCTCAAGCGAGTTGTAAAGTTCAGACATATTACTGGACCACAAGTCTAGTTGATGTGGGGTGATTTTTGGCCGGGGCATTCAATCACTCTCCATCTCCAAACAGTTGCTTTTCTGCTTGAGCGTCCAAGATTGATAGGTCCATTTCCAATCTGTCTGCGGTAATCTCTTTTAGCATCTGCCAAGCTTCTTCCTCAGTCAATCCATGAATCTTCATGATTGCTCTTTTCCTGCTTTGCAAACCACCAGCAACCATTTTTATTTGCTTATTGATTTCTGCTTCCTTATCCTCTGCTACAGAGTCATCAAACCAAACTGTTACTTCCCATCCGTCTTTCGGTCCTTCAAATAGTTCGTATAATTCAGCCAGTTGTACGATAGCATCAATAAGTTCTGCAATTCCTTCCTCAATCACATTTTCGTGTGATTGCTTTGTGCGGAATGTTTTACTGTTCTCAGAGACGACTTCAGTGGCAGTCTTAACGCTCTTTCCATCAAAGCTAAAGGACCCACTACTATAACCAGTTTGCATGGATAGTAAATTTAATAAAGAGTTGATAGCTGCAATATGTTCCTCAACTCTAAGTTCGATGCTATTATCATAAATTTTGGAATCGTCCATGTCTCCCAGCTGCATAGCCTGATACACTTCATCATCTGCATCAAAATACCGCTGCATATTCCCATTCTCATCAACTACAACTTTTATAGCTGATGCAGGAACCAAAATGCGCTTCTTTCCTAGCTTAAACTCCCTCTGATAACTATCAAAAGCAATATCAAGGGTTTTTAATGTATCAAGGGCATTAGAGAAAATAGAAACACCTAAAGGACTGGACATATCAATGTGATTGGCGATGTTTGGCTTGAAGTAAACAAAACATGCACGCTTAAAATCTTGAACTCTTACTTCTTCTTCTAAATCTTCATAGAGAGTATTTAAAGGCACCTTTTTGCCTAGATCAGCTTCCCCTTTTTCAGCAACAAATAGCTCGTTCTTAATTACATACTCACTGCCTTCCCAGAGGTGCCATTCAAGATGAGTGAATTTCTTATCACCTTTCCGTATCTCGTTTGGGAAAACAGCTTCATGTATGCCTTGATTATCCCACCCTATGGGTATGAAACAATCTGCAGTAACAAAGGAGAGCTTGATTTTCCCGTCAGATACATAAGGCTTGATAACCATCCCACCAAGAGCAAACTGGAATTCCAGGTAATCTTGAAATCTCTTAACGAACTTGTTTCCTTTAAAAACCTCTTTAATATTTTCCGAGAGGTTTTTTTCTGAAATATTTATTTCACATCGTTCATTAAAGATCAATGTAGCCATTTCCTGTGATAATACTTTAGGCATGTTCAGCGTAGCCATACGGCGTTTCTTCTGGCCGTTGATAGTTTGATACTTTATATCATGCCATTCGCTAAAATAGCCCTGGTACAGAGCTTTCCATTGGTCGATATGTTTGTAATATTGGTCATCAATCGTAATGCTTTTCACATCTGATATGGACCGGATACTCTTGATTAGTCCCATTTTCTGCAGCACCTCCTTTACTTTCCCTATGAGTGATTTAAACATTGTGTATCACCGCCATTCTAAAGGACAAATTTCTTGTAAAAGTAATTATTGCTGTATCTGCATTCATCCATGCTATGGTTAAAGTCATCGACGGGCTTGCCGTCTTTATCCCTCGTATACATTCCAATCTCTTTCAAAAAATTGTAGTGATCATATTCATTTGTCTCAATCAAAACAAACTGCTCGTTTGTCATTGATGATTGCAAGCGCTCAATTCCTACTTCAATGCCTACTGACGAACCTTTTACATCTTTTGAGTTGTTATCCGCTGGAGAAGTATCAACACCTAATAAGTGCAATTCTTCCCGAAGTGATTTACACGCTGGATCCACGAACACTTCTGACCTTCTCATATTGAATGTTTCCTGACACCATAAGATGAATTTTTTGATTTCACGAGCATACACACTCATGGCCTTTGTTTCTCCAGTGTCTTTTCCACTGTGATAGTAGTGAGCCACACGATTAAGCCGGAAATAAGTTTTTCCTTTGTCCCGGTGCTTCGTCACTATGTTACAACTACAACTTGTCGCATCACTCTGACCTCCATCAGCTGAAAAGTAAAGCTCAATCTTCTGACCTTCTAGTTGAGGTTTGATGTTATTTTTCATGCTAAACATGCTATAAATAACACCAGCAGGAATAACCCTCTTTCCAAACCAGTCACGCTGGAGTAGATAAGGGTTTTTTGAAAGAATATCGAATATTTCTTTTTTACGTTCTTCAGTAATGATCGGGTTATCTTGGATAGTCCAATGTGTCCATCTTGTATTTTGAACTTCAAAAACTTCTTTTATTACCGGATGATGAGGGGCCGGAGGATTCAAGTCAGCCAGATGGTACCGGTCTTGTGCTGCAAATGTCCGCCTGAAGCATTCCTGGATCATAGCCATATGAAGTAAATTAATCTCTCCAAAGGCCACACTACCAAGTGACATACCAGTAATAGCGCCTACACTATTGCTTTTACCTCCACCTTTGTAATAAATCTTTTTTACTCCATTAGGTGTATGCAATTCCATGTGTGAGCCGTGTTCATCGTGCTTCAAGTCATAAAGTCCATCAAAGATGTGCATTAGGCCGGTGCCATCACCATCCATAAATAAGCGATAAGCTTGTTCCTGGTTATAAGCAACCAGTAGATGGTTTGTATCTCGACTCCACGAATAATAGTCTGCTAATCGAAAATGAGCTGCAGTAGTCTTCCCACTCCTTGGAGTACCTTCCAATACATCAAAAGTGAAGTCAAACGGCCGGTAGATAACTTCTAATTGTTTAGGACTGAAAACAATGTTTTTAGTCATCGCTTTCACTTTCCTTCTTCATTTCTTCATACTGCTTTCTACCTTCAATAAGAGCATCAAACATTGATGTATTTTTCTTATCACCACGAAGTTTAGAAGCACGCATTTTAGCAAAATCTGTTTCAGCTTTCGTTTTCTCAATACCTAACCTCATGCCTTCCAACTTTAACCTACGCTCATCATCGATATGAGCCATTTCATCAAACTGTTTGATTAAGCTGCGAAGTTCACTCATTGCCCTTGATTGAGCATTCAAGAATGTGGCTTGTCGGTCCCAAGCAAACTGAAACTCGTATTCTTCTTCGGTGGTTGCTTGCTCCAGTCCCCCGCCTTCTTCTTTTGATCGCGGGTGATATTCATATTTTGCCTTTTTAAGTTGCTTGATCATTTCATCCTTGGCAGTTACAAACATAACCTTCTGGGCCCGAATGATTGCTGCATATTGTATTTGGATCTGATCCCAAATTAAATCAACTGGAGAACGTTCATTCATAAGGTCTATTATCTCAAGTGTTTCCTCGGGTAAGAACTTTGAGAAAAAGCCGTGGGTTTCAGCGTTGGAGTTTCCTTTCGGTGCAGCTCCCCCGGGATTACCTTTTGCATTGATATTCCCCTTGGGTGCTCCCCTCTTTTTTGTGTGCACACCTTTTTCTTTGGGTGCACCCTTTTCTCGATTCCAACCATATCGTTTCTTCCATGATTTAACCGTGTTGAGCGACACCTCATACTTTTCAGCAATGTCCTTATATTTCATGCCCTTGACATAATCCTTCTCGGCCAACACATATTTTTCCGCCATCTTACATCACCTGCCACCCCCGATATTTGTGTTTGTTTTGGAACATAGAAAAAAGCACCCGTTAGGATGCTGATCTTTTGTTAGTCAACTAATGATTCTTGATACACCAATTTAGCTTTTTTTAGATAATGTGTTGTATTTTCATAACGTGAATCAAACACTAATTTATCAATGATTACACTTATTACAATATCATCGTCTTCAATAAAGTTCTCATTTATCAACTTCGGTGATGGAATTAGTGCCCTACCTCCATCGACTGAAAATAATAAAACAGTTTTAACAACTGCTCCGTTGTAATTTAAGGAATAATGATGAAATTTTGCATTTTTATTCATAAAACGCTCAGTAAACTCATTTGAAACCTTATTGTCATTTCTTTCGGGCAATTCAGTTATAGATATTGAAATATTATCTCGGAGAGTGTAAGTATAAAGCCCGTTATGATTGTTGCTACTGACCCAACTATCTGCATACATATTTTCCCTTAAAACCGAAAACACCAATTTTGAATATTCCATATCCATCCTCCTTTTTCTTGACTATTCGACAAAAGGAGATAATTTCCTTCTAAACCTATTTCCAACATTTCTTTCTGATTGGAGGTTCCGTTACTGCATAGGTGACAACCTCCATTTTTTTAAAAATACAAAAACGCCACCGAAGGTGACGTCCGTTCCCGTTAAATTGTGGAGGGCCATAATTAATCTGCCTCCCCGTCCTGCCTTCCATTTTAGCAAGCAGATTTCTGTTTCATCAACTTTGTATCGTTTGGAACATTTGGAACATTTGTATCACATAGTCGATTAACGATACTCTCTCTAATTCTTCTAATATGTGAATGGGATAATCCCATGTGCAAAGCAATCCACCGATAACTCTTCCCCTCGAGCAACCAATGTAATACCTCAAGCTCACGATCATCAATAATTAAATGCAACCTATCCTGGATGACGGATATCTTTGCCTTATATTTTTCAATTACTGAATATCTTTTTTCTCTTCTTACAACTTCTCTGTATATAGGATCTCCAGTAATGCCTTGTGCCTTTGGCATCCCTGCTTCATCACCATATTGTGCAGTCAATCCTTCTCCCGCATCATTCATGGAGCTCTTTAAAATCTTAATGGAATTCATCATCCAGTGATAGTCTTTTAAAATATTCTCGATTTCTTTTTTATTCATAGTAATTGCCCCCTTATCTTTGTATAAATGCTCCACCCTTTTTGCGTACATATCTTGGCCCGTTTGTCCCCATGAGCTCTCTTAAATCCTGTTCAGTGAACTTCTCAGGTTTCTTCTCTTTTTTCTTTTTGGGTTTTGTTTGTGTTTCAGTTGGATGTAGCTTTTTCCAAGCTATTAATTGCTCTGACAGGCTCCTATTCATCCGTCTATCCCCTTTGGTTGCCAAATAGTTTATTTTTGGGTAAAAAAGTTGCAAAGAATGAGTATGTTTTCGACAAGATAAAAAGGACACCAAACAAAGCGCTCATGCGCCTGTCTAGTGCCCTCCAGTTCTTGGTTAGGCTATCTATTTAGTTTTGTATGTCTAATACATTTTCGAGCTTGATGTATCTTGTTTGCTCTCTCTGATTTAGTACATGGAGCTTTTTTTCCATCACGTTCACATAATGGATTGTACCAATCAACAATTTAATCTTATGATCCTCGAAAAACTTGATTTCTACTTCACTACCGAACTCGAGGGCTTCATTTATCTTCTCGTTTAGTAGCTCCTGCTGCTGTTCGTCTATTTCTGGTTTACTCTGATAATCTTCTTCAAGGTAATGTTGTCTTACCATCTTTACATGTTCTGGGAGCATTAATGAAGTCCATTTGATGTTTCCGCGATCTCTTATCATGGTATTTCCTCCTGATAGGTCTTTTTTTCTATATTATACGAACCTACGTTCGTATTCAACAGGAGGAATTTTAATTTTTTCTACCATTAACATTTTTCCGGCTGCTCTTTTGGCCTGTTCCGTTGCAGTTCTGACATTTCACCGTCGTATCTTGCACCCTTACTGTACTACCATTTAGTGTCATGGCCCTTTGCATAGCTTTAAGTTCTCCACTACCAAAGCAATAATGACATAAATCAAATAATGAAGATGTATTTATTTCTATTTGCACATTATTTTCCCTTTCTCCGTGTCGTGGTTTCGGTCAATCAATCTTATCAGCATTACAATCAACCTCAAGGGCATGATGTTCACACATTTTAAAAACTGCTTCGTTGTCCTCGATCCCTTGATGTCCTGTTGCAAAATGTGTAGCTTGTTCTTTACATCCATGATATTGACATCTCATATCTTCTTCTCCTTCATCGAGGATTTCGGTACATAACGATACACATTCATTACAGATATAGACGTTAGGTCCCGCGATTAATCTATTTACCTGGTCCTGATGTTGTCCACAGAAAGAACAATGTAAAAACTCACTTAATTGCAACTTTGCCAGTTCATCATACTTTTTAGCTTTCTCTACCATTGAATATAAAGCCGTCTCATATCCTTTCATTATCCCTCCCCTTTCTAATAGAACCGGTTCTAACTAACGTCTAATTTCTTCGGACTGCGCCTAGATTAATGACCCATCTACCAACAAACAAACATCTTCACTGTTTTCAAATTCAGCAATTAATTCACTAACTTTATTGTCTAGGGTATTAGGTGCTTTCATAAACTTCATAAAAGCTAACTCTTTTGTCACTAAGATGGGTTGAGCCTCTTCTAACACTTGTTCTAAGCTCTCTCCACCAACGTTTTCAAAGTATATCTTTGAAGCTTTCTTATAAGGATTTACATTAAGATCGTACTTATCTACACTTACCGTAACTAAGCCATAATAATCATGTTCAATAAACTCAAAATAAAATTTACTCACTGTTTTTCCTCCTTGTTTTATCGAATAGTTTGGGTCAAAAATACCTGGTCGTACTATTCATAAAATTTTACGCTAGGTGGTCTAACTTCTTTTATTTCTCCATTCATCTTCACTACAACCACAGGAAAAGCAATCACACCTCCAGGATGACCACCGACTAACGGTGAAGCATCAATTACATTCGAAAATTGGAAAACTCCAATAAATTCAGCTTTTTCCCATTCACCCTTTTTGACTTTCACTAAACAGTTTTTGCCCATCCTCAACTCCCCCTTTTTCAAGTATCGGTCGAATGAACTCTATTTCTTTTCACCTCCCCGCTTTGCCTGTGAAGGATGTTGCAACTGGTACCTTTGCCCCTTCCATTCAATGACTGTAGGTACACCCTTTTTCTCCTTGATCACTTTAATATCCATGTGTCTGACGCTCATGATTGATTTTGTTCTTTGCAAAGTAAGCTTCGGCAATTTGTTCGAAAGTGAAGTTATATTCCACCATCCCAATAGCAATCAAAATGAACCAGGCATTCTTAAAACTGAATTGATGTTTGCTCAATCCGAGTACCTTAATGTAATTTTCTTCGTCCTTTTCGACTCCAAGGACCCCAAGCCATCGTTTTAACTCCAGATACGCTCCATTTAATCCGCCATCAAAACCTTCTTCCCGAAGATCTTCAATCGCCTCTTCTGAAAAGTAAAGCAGCTCCCCCCACCCTTTTTGGTTGGCTATGGATAGGAAGAAATGGACTCCATCCACGTATTCTTCCAAGAGAGCAATCGGTGTCTTTTTCTTAAAATTTGGATAATTTTCAAATTCAGGAATATGCTCACCATTAGCTGCAGCATATTCCTCTTTAGTCATGTTCCAACAATGTTTACACATTGACCCTTGGCTCCCCATGAACGGGCTTGGTCTTGTATAATCAGTATTTTCACCACAATAATCGCAATATTCTTGTTCAACTTTTGGAGTTTGTTGATCGCTCCATACCTTAAACCACCGACCCTCATTGGCAAATTCACTCAGTTCAACATCCAAAGCTACTAAAGTGTTGCAAAATCGCTCCTCCTCTGTCCATACGATGCCTTTCTCAGCAATAATGCGGTTGTCTAGGCCTTCTTGTGTTTTTAGCATAAGCTCTAGGCTCATTTGATCCTCTCCTTTTGAAATTAATTGGCTACTGCACTTTTATATCTTGTATCTTGGACGCAATATTCAGGTAAGTTTGCTCTTACTAATGCATCAGCAAATGGTGGGGGAACAGAATTCCCTACTCTTTTGATTTGATCTGTCTTTTTACCTATTTCATAAATATAGTTGCCTGGGAACCCTTGTCCTGCATACAACTCATGAGGTTGTAGCATTCTTAAACCAATATCGCTTATCGCATAGCCATTTGACTTAACAGCTACAAGACCAAATCGGTCTCTGGTAGTTATGGTGTGTAATGGTTCGTTCAAACCTTGTCCGACTCCTTGGCCGTAATATTTAGTAAGAAAAGCTATTACCAGTCCGAATCGATTACCTCCGGCCGTAATAGTATGAAGGGGAGTATTTAACGATAACCCTCTCACTTCACGTCCGGTTTGCTCCGTATAATAACTAATTATGAACGCTGCTTTGTGTTCTTCTGGTACCATGAATGGGTTTTCTTCTTGTAGAACAAACTTTTCAAGACCTTTTTGAATCCTCTTCAGTGTATTAGGGACCAATGGTCTTTTTCTGTCAAAAATTGAGGGCGTTCCTATAGACCAATCGATAATCTCTCCGGATGTCCTCCACGGCTTTATTCTTCCCAACTGAATTGCAGGACTTTTAGGATCTCCATGAGTCGGTTCTGGCCAGACAATTTTCTTCCCATCGCAACGGGCAACCATAAAGAACCTCTTTCTGATTGTCGGTGCCCCGTAATCGCAAGCTTGCAACTCTTTAAACTGAACTTCATATCCTAATGACTCAAGAGCTTTGACAAAGCTTTTGAAGGTCACTCCTTTTAAATCCCTTAATGGTTTACCTCTTTCATCCAACGGACACCAATCTTTAAATTCTTCAACGTTTTCCAACATGATGACCCTCGGCTTTACCGCAATTGCCCATTTAACAGCTATCCATGCAAGACCCCTTATTTCTTGTTTTACCGGTTTTCCACCCTTCGCCTTTGAATGATGAGTGCAATCAGGGCTGAACCATGCCAACCCAACTTTCCTTCCTTTGACTGCTTCTTTCGGATCTACCTCCCACACCGATTCACAATAATGCTCTGTATCAGGGTGGTTTGCCTTGTGCATAGCAATAGCAGCTGGATCATGATTAATTGCGATATCAACCGATAATCCCGTCGCCATCTCAATACCGGTTGAGGCACCGCCACCACCCGCAAAGTTGTCGACTATGATTTCTCTAAACAAGTCTAGTTGCAACACGTTCACTCCCTTCTAAAACAATGATTCCAGCAGCTGCCTTGTTCAAATTTATATTTTCTTTTTCAATAAAGTTTCTAATCGGTCAACCTTCCCATCAAAAACAACAACGTTTATCTCGCCATAATCAGGAAGGTCATGCTCTATTAATCTACCGTCTTTCACGACATACATTTTTTTGTTATTCATTAGATCAATTACTGCGGTCATTTTCTCTATATCTAAGTGCACCAGAACCCCTCCTATGATATAATAGCCTTGGCGTGCTAGAAGAGATTCTGGCTTAACCTCTGGGTTTTCTCAGAGGTTTTTTATTTTGTTTCTAAAGATTCCACGTTTACCAACTTTATTATGTCTACGTCCCGTATTTCTTCTACATCTGCATATTCAGCAGCTAACCTTGCAACAGTCTTTGCATCAACTTCTATAATCTGAATCCATTCGTCACTGCCTTCCTCTGTTTCTTTATCCTCAACATTAGCAACGCACCTATGAAGGGATTTTATTAACAAGTCCAGGCGTTTCGATTCTTCACGTAATTTATCAAAATCTTTAATAGATATTTGAACTGATCCCTCAATCACATAAACTCCTCCTTCCGTATATTGATGAAATGTTCACTTTCCCCCAAAAGTAGCCTTAATCACATTCCCATTCACTTCATAGAAAGGATCTCTTTCTTTCGCAGTGGAGTAATTCTTTTGAGCTTGCTTGTCACGCTTAAATTTCTCAAAATATCCGTTACACATAGCTGATATCTCCGCTTTTGAAAATCCTTCATTTTGAAACATGCCGACGGCCATAGCCATATACTGTTCAGCCTTCAGCTGCATTGTAGCTTTCACCAGCCAATCAACTCCTTCTGTAACCTTCCAGTAAGCTCCTGGAACCATTCTTTGTCGTTTGTAGCTAGGGCCATATCTATTAAAGTATGAATATCTTCACCTTCTAAACTAGAATCCACCTCTGAAAGGTCCTCGAGACTGATCCATATTAATTCCCTGATGTCCATTCCACTTCCATGTTTTAAAAATAATACTTCGGCAGTGTTATCTTTTTGATCAATTGCCATTATAAAACCCCGAGATCCATAGGCTCTTGGATTAAATCCATTACTAATCCTTGTTATGTGGGCCCAATCCCCTACTTTAAGTTGCTGTTTCTCTAGAAAAAGTGATTCTCCTGAACTCATGACTGTTCTCCTTCTGTTTCAAGTAAATGAGGATGCTCATGGATATTTCCAACTACGACAAATTCGTCACATTGGAATAGTTCATCCACAAAACGTATGTCGTTTATTACTTCAATGGACTCGATTTTCTGTCCGGTTTTAATGATTGTAGTAACCGACCAAATTATGTCTCCTTCGAATACCTTCTTTTCTTTCTTATCTTCCATTCTCGTATACTGGCCGATAGTCTCTATATCCACCAACGTTTGCGGAACATTGTTTCCTATAAAGTTTTGTGGAATGATGTAATGAGATCCAGTTCCAAGTTTGACGAGATTACCATATACCCAATCACCAGTCGTAACGTCCATTCCGCGAAACTCAACCACTCTTGGCATCATTGGTTACCCTCTTTCTCCATATTGATTTCAATTCCAGTTAGAAAAGGCTTAGTTGCTCCATCATTTCGGGCTTATCTTCTTGATTTTCAAACTCTGAAACATCTGCTTGTTCACTTTCAACTACACTTTCTATTTCTTCAAAATCCTTAAACCATTCTTTTGGATAGCAACCCATTAACTTCTGTTGCTCTGCGTCCTTGTAAAAGTAGCAATGAGTTTTGCTTGGCCTTATAATATATCTCTGAAAAAGTTTAGTACTGTAACCCGGTTCCGTATAAATCAACTCCGCAGAGTATAACTTGTCCTTATGTATTTCTATCTCGTTGTGTTTTAATTGGAATCTCTCTGCGTGATAGCATCCCTTGTGGGCTCCCTGATTAGGGTATTTCGATACATAGTAATGTTCTGGACCATTCGGAAAGAGATAGTAATTCTCTCCCTTAGACAGCACGTCAGCGCTATCAGCTTTTACGCAAATTCCTTGCAACATCTCCTCGCCTTCTTCCTTGGCGTATCTTTGGTATTTCCGTGCCACCTAGCTTCTTACAGTCCGTTCCATATCGACTTGCACATTTTCTATATTGGGAGCAGCGTGATTGACACGCTGTCACCCTGTCTTCTTTTTTCATCCATTCCGGTCGATCGTCAGCAATAATGACGTTCATCTGATGATCTAAGCAATAATGACAAGTTTGCCAGTTTCAAATTCCTTTATTAAAGCAACCTGGAGGTAATCTTTGATATTCTTCATAGCTTGGACTTTCCATGCCCCTCCATCAGCTTCAAACAATGCACAACTTGGACCTGATTTCATTCTGAAAATAAAATCACTAGCTGGTTGATCAACCTCTACAAACGTTCTGTATGGCTTTAATAACACAGGGTTAGGAACAAGAACATTGCCCACACTTGCTACTCCAGTTTTTGCCACGACAGATTGAGAGACGCCATCGTCACCGACAGTATTTACGGCTTCTTCTTTAATGTTTCCTACCACTTTCAACATGACATCTCGATCATCATTCTTTACAAATACCGACTGTAATTTGATGTTGAAATCTTCCGCATCATACCAACGGTCAAAAGTTATAGATGGTATCATTGCTTTTGCCCTAATCAATTCATTTCGGTTAAAATCACGGTTAAGGGTATCGAATACCACTACCTCTGTAGGACTCACCACATGAATCATGAGTGGATCTTCCGTGTCAAAATCTGACTGAAGGTATTCAACCAATCCTGACAGACTACGAACTTGCAATGAGGTAGCTACTGCTTCCGGGACCAAGTGCATTCTCTGCGTAGTATAAACTTGACCATCAATCATTTCTTTACGTGTGTTTCCTAAATCTACAATGTATTCAATTGCTTCTCTAATCATCGTACATTCCTCCTTGTTATGGTTTTTAGTTACGGAAACTTACTATTTTCTCGCCACGGTCGGACTCTACTTCTCCATCATCAGTAATATAGGTTTGTCCTTTAATTCCGGACTTTAATTCCGCCCCAGTGACTTTCCCTTTAACATCAAGGTCCATTATCAACTTAGCCTCGATTTCCTTAGCCGGTGCCAGTGTGGACTTTGCTACGACACTAGTCAGTACAACATCCCGCTTATCATCAGCTTTTAAGCTAACTGTTAGGGTTAGCTTTCTAACCTTCTTTGCATCTGTATTAGGATCAGCAATGTTCTCCAGAATTTTTTGGAGCTCTTCGTTGAACCGTTCTGCTAGTGCTCCTTCCGAAAAGTTATTTAAATCTATAATGTTTGACATGTTCTAACCTCCTACAGGGATAATTGCGTATTCTGTTTTTCTAAGGGCTCCACAAGTATTTCCACCCTCGGAGTGGCACTATAATATTTGCTTATGTATAGATCCACTACCTGGCTGTCATCGTTCCATATAACCTTGTTACAAGCGTCCTTGATTGCTTTCACATAGTTATCGACATCTGGTTTTGTGACCGGTCTCAACTCACCCCTTTCAGCAGCCGCAGCCTTTTTCTTGCTAAAACTTTTCAAGCTTGGTTTATAAATCACCACATGCATTTTTAAGGGTCCTTCTAACAACAGAGTTGGACGATGCTGTGAGGCCACTAATCTCACGTACTTTTTAAAGTCTTTGGACTTTGCAGGATCATACATTCTAACTTTTCCATGAACCGTGGAAGCCCGTGGTCTCCCTTGGGCAACCGGCTCGCCGTAAACAGTAAAGGTAATTGTCACTTGTTTTCCTCCTTGGATAACTCCCTACCAAAATCGCATTTCACTTTGATATGGATCCTTTCCAGTTCTGATAGATTGATAGTTTTCAAGTCTGAACCTTCGTAGGATTTTGAAACGCCATGACGCTTTAACTGGTGCATCAAGTAATCCCTTCTCTCTTGACGCTTTTTTCTAAGCAATGTACTCATTTCAACCTCCTTCCTAGGCTGGCGCACCTACTAATCTATGATTTAGCTGCTTGCGATCACCTTTGATAACTACGGTATAGTCTTGACACATTTGATAGATTCGAGTGCCTAAAGCTTCATCGATGTCGCAAAGCTCGTCTACTGTTAGTTCTGATGACACCATAATCGGCAAATGGTTTAGATATCTGTAGTTAATCACTGCATACATCTGTTCAACCTGCCATTCTGTGGCCCGTGGTTTCCTCTTACGTCCTTCTTTAGTTTGTACAGAAACCGGTTTGAATAAATCATCAATAAACAAGACATCTACCGTTTTCATTCTTCCTAGCTTATCCTCAAGAGCATCAAAATCGTCCTTTAAATCCCCGAACCCTTCTACGAAAGGAAAATACAGAACCGGAATATGTTTTTTTTGAAGCAAGTTATTAGCAATAGCCATAAGCAAATGAGTCTTTCCAGCTCCCGGCTGTCCTAGTAATCCAATGCTATTATTTCTGTTGTTTTTAATAGAATCGAAGGATTGATAGTACATCCTTGAACATTCGTAGGCATCCTTGATCACATCCGGTTTATCATCTATTTTGAAGTTTTGAAAACCGAGCCGCTTAAACTCTTCTGTAATTTCACTCGATTTCATCAGGCGCTTAACCCTTCTCCAAGTAATGCAAGTACAACGGATCCATACTTCCTTGCCATTATCGATACCGATATATCCGGTTTGATCCTTGCATTTAGTGCATTCATACGTTTGATTTGCGGAGCCATCCGACTCTTCCTCCAGTAATTGAGTTGTCTTTATCTGGAGCTTCCTGAGTATCTCTTCCATGGTTTGTGTTGCCATCCTGTATCCTCCTTTTCGCTAGTTTTTGAGAGTCTATTATTTGCTGATGCTTGTCCAAGACATAGCCCACACAGTAAGAAAGGCTGTTTATCCGATCTCTTGAGTGTTTAGGTTTGTAAGTATCAAATCTTTCTTTGAGGTAAAGTAACGCCTCTTCTAGAGGGACACCCCCGTTTACAATTTCGTATGCTGCATTTTCATCTGCAGGGGAGAAATCAAACCCGTATGCCCGTAGCTGGATAAAACGATTAAGAATGGCTTTTATTGCTTGCTCCGAAGTTTGTGATATTTCCTCAGATGGCACTGAGTCACCCTTTTGGCCGGTCGTAAGCACCCCGTCACTTTCTTCGTTTGCATGTGCGTTATTAGCAGCAGCAATATCTTTATCATTCTTAATACATTCTTTATCATTCTTGTTTATATCCACGAGGTGTTCCCTAGCTGTTACCTTACTGTTACCCTCAACATCATTTGACTGGTACAAATCCCAATTTAACAACGTTATGAGTGTGTACTGCCTGTTACCCTTACCTTTATCTATTACAATCATGCTGTTACTTTCGAACCAGTTCAAAATGGTGGAAATGGTTTTGGGATTTGGTTCTTTCCATTTCACCCCCTCATACCAACCAATGTTTTTCGCAATATCTCGTACCGATGTAAGATGCTGACCAGCTTTTATGGTTAAGAAGCTACCATCTCGCATCGGTATAGTATTCTCATGATGATTGACCTTGTATTTGAGATACTGCCATGTCCTATGATAGAGAGGGGGCATCATCCATATGGAGCTGTCTAATTCCTTCCGAAAATCCTTGATGTACCCCTGCAAGGAAAAACCTCCTAACTATCTTTGGCTTTTTCTTGTATCTTTCTTAATTGAGCATGCATACCTGATATCTTTTCTAGTTCATAACCTGGATAGTACAGAGCCATATAACCTTGTACATAACGTTTAAATAACTTCCCTCGATCCGGTAATCCCTCTGTCATCCAAACATAACAAGATGGAATAACGACCTTTATGTTATGGGACATATACCCGACGTCCTGTGAGGGCCATAATTTCTTCCTTGAACTTCACTTCATCGCTATTGGAATCGCTTAGGTGAAGCAGCCATATTTCTTGTACCTTGGATAGATCATTTGCATTTAGGAACTCTTTGACATTTTCTAGACTAAAATGAGAATGCAAAAGTCGTTTTTTCATGACAGCTGGGACAGAACCGTCCAAGATATTCTGATTCAATATTTCCATCGAGTAGTTACACTCCACTAGGATGTGTGTAAGCCCTGTGAACTTGTATTTGATGTAGTAGGTATCTGTAGCGAATAAAAGCTTTTCACCAGCGTTATTTACGAGCAGAAAGCCATATGGCTCACTCACATCATGTTGAACATCAAAGGGTAAAATCGTCCAGGTACCTACGGTAAATGGCTGTTGTGCCTTTACGTGTTTTATACGGTGATGATTTATTCCAATTGCGCCTGCAGTTCCAGTTGACATGTAGCAATCTATTCCTGCTTTTAAAACATCTTTTAAGGCTTTACAGTGGTCGCCATGCTCATGTGTAATTAAGCACCCTGCGACCTCTGACATTTGAAAATTTAAGCCTTTTTGAATCTCTCGATAGTTGATACCGCACTCCAGTAAAAGGGGGGTATGACCGTCAGTAACGCGGTAACAGTTCCCCTTACTACTGGATGCAAGTGCTATAATTTCAATCATTACCAATTCGGCCCTTTAGGTGAGGTATCAAATAATTCTTCTTGATGATTCCCTTCATTTTTCCCATTTTGATTTACGTCATTTTCCGTTCGGCCATCAATTATTTCGGGTTGTTTTTTTAAAGGTTTGCTTCCTTTCACATCAAGGAGCTCTTTATTGGCATTTTGGTCAATTTCCTTTTGTGCAGCGTATTCCGGATTAACTTCCTTGCGATCGTCTTCATATTCATTTTCTGTCGATCGGTTGATGGCATCTACAAGTAAATCACTGTCATCAGATGTGTTTATGAAGGCTTTGGCAGCACGATTAATGACTGTTCGTTTCGCCATTTCCTGTGGGAATTTCTTGTGTACTCCTTGACTAGTCTTGGATTGCCCCCATGATGCATCGATTTCTTTACGAGTCATAACCGTTAATAACTCTTCGTCCTCGTTCGTTTTAACAACTGCGTAAGCCCCTAGAATTTCGTTGTCTCTATTCAGAAATTTTGTTTCATGCTTTAATAGTTTTTCACGACCACCTGCAACCTCGTAATCAAACACATCTCCTTCAAATATCACATTTGCCCAAATATCTTTTACGTTCGATAATCGCTTAAGAACTGCCTGGGTGCCGAAATAGGAACGGTTTAATTGCAATTGATTTCCGTAAACAATGAAGTAGCATTGTGTTTTGGAAGGACTTAAACCCTGTGTAACCATATCCAATAATGTGTTTGCGATTGATTCTCTTGTACAAACATTTAATGCTGGCTTACCTTCTCGATCTTTTACTTCTTGTAGTTTGAAAAAAGCACTCTTTAACGCATTACTGGCGTTGTAATTAGGGGGCAGGACCAATCCATCGTCCTGCAACCTAGTTAAGCTCTTGTTCACATCATCCGTGATGTCTTTTTGAATGATGGATAATTGATTTTGACTACTCATTCAATCCCCTCCATATTTCTCAATCGATAAACCTTTTTCACTTGTGCAATTGGATAGATATTTTCCCCTGCAAATTGATCATAGATATAACCCTGCGGAAACATATCAGTTATGGCCTTTTCGATTTCTTTCTCCGTTGGGTAGGAATCGTAAAAGTTCCTACCCGTTTGTCCATTTATTTCAATCGTAAAACTGATCTCTAGTGGCATTAGATAGCCTCCCGATGCTCTGGATACTCTACTCGAAGCACCTTATCTTGCTCTGACACCACCAGCTGAATAACTTGGGAACCTACATCGATTAACCGCGTCACCGCTTCGCTGTTATCTACAAATATTGGTGCAGATACACCGTAATGCTCAGATAGAGTGTTGATGATATCTAAGCCAACGTTTATTCTTGCAGCATTGTTCAATCCGCTTGAGTATGGGACGCCTTCGTAAGTTGTATCACATATATCTTCTAAACCGCCGTTGATGTTCGTTTTGAACAAGTTAAATCGCGCATATTTGAACTTAGAGTTTATCTTTTCCTCCAGTAGATTGACTTTGGAACGAGTGAACTCTTCCGTTAGATAAAGCTCTTGTTCTAATTTTTCAAACTCAGTTGCTAACAATCGTTCTTGTTCCATTAGTTCATCTATCCGCTTTTTCGCCTGATCCACCGATACAAACTTTGCTAGATCACTTTGAATGGAAAGTCTTTGTTCTTTCAGACTCTGAACTTCTTTCTCTACTTCTCTGATAGAAGTTTGAGCATCTAGTCGAATCCTGTCTAATTCGCTTGTACGGTCTAATTTTTCCTTTAATTTTGTCGCATAGGACTGGTTGTCCATGATGTCCACAACAGAACCTTCTAGTAATTTAAGTTGTTCGTTCATTTGAAGGAGATTTTCCTCTTTTTCCGAAATGAGGGAACTAATACTCTCGTATTCTTTGGTTAGTTGCTCATTCTCGGATAACAAAGATTCCTTCTGGGCTTTTATGCGTTTGCCAGAGGTATCAACCTCTTCAAGTTGTTTACTTTTTTGAAGATTAAATTGTGCTAACGCTTTTTCCCTTGTGGCTGAAACTTGTTCTTCTGGAAGATCCTGACCACATGTTGGGCATTCGCACTCATCGTTATGGACAAATTCTTTAACGTCTAATTCCATCCATTCTTTCCTTAGTTGTTGCAATTTCTTTTCCGTGGAAGCAATACTGTCATCATTGAATTTTTTCTTTTGTCTTAGATTAGATTGTTTGGACTCCAGCAGAGAAATAGCTGACTTTTCCTCTTGAATTTGCGCTTTTAGCTTGTAGAAATCATCCTTGCTGCCAGCTTCATGCTGTTGTCTTATCTTTAGGAGTTCCAACTCGATTTCTTGTATTTCTCTCTGTTTCGAGGAAATCGCATTTCCGTTCCGAATGTTGCTGATGATGTCCTGTTTTTCATCAATTTGCGAGGTGATTGATTCAACTTGGCCCTCTAAAACTATCTTTTCTAGTCCTTCAACCGAAGGTAGGTTATGTTCTATCTCATCAATTCGCACTGGAATTTTGTCCAACTCTTTATTGATCTCAGTCCTGCGACCAAGAATTGCTGCGCGATGTTTTTCAATAGTGCGGCCTTTTAGGATTGCCGGAAGTTGTGCCAGTTCTTTGTTAGATGCAATGACGTCTTCCTCCGTTACATCACCGCAAACTTCTAGCAGGATGTTACGGCGATCCTTCCAATGAAGTTGGTCATTGAAATAGGATGGACTAGTTAGCAATTTGAAAATTTTCTCGTCAACTATGGACTCTACTTGATCCGTAAAATCCTTCTTTTTTGATGGCACATCATCTACGTAATAATCAGTGGTGTGGCCGGAGAATTTTTTCTCTGCACTGCCTCGCTTTTTGGTCCATTTCTCTGAAAAGACTTTTCGGAGAGTAACCTTTTGATCGCCTATTGTAAATGTCGCCTCTACTTCATGCTCTAACCCGTGTAATTCTTTCCCTTTATTCAATGTCTTGATAGAAAATTTTTCTTTGTTCTGGCTATCCTTATCAAAGAGTAACCACACAAAGGCATCGAACAGAGTCGTCTTTCCAGTAGCATTGTCACCGTAAACTTTTACATTTTCACCGTGCACCTCAAGGGCGAATGATTTCACACCTTTGAAATTCCTTAGCTCTAACCGATGAAGCGTAATGTTTTTCATTAAGCGCTAGCTCCCTTCTTCCCCAGTTGAACGTATTTCGTGAACTGGGCCTTGTTTTTAAATTGGAATACAGGCATGCCATTCTGCTTGATCGTGATTTGACCACCAGACTTTGTTAGTCTTTGTTGATCAAATTTGTTACCGCTAAAAACCAATTCAATCATCTTCTAATCTCCTCCTAATTGAGTTTTTTCGGTAATTAGGATAGAATGTATTCAAGTGAATTTTTCTATCCACAAACCTTGACTCGTGGCCCCACCACGGGTCATTTTTAGTGCTCTGTCGCACTGTCTTAACCAGGAAGAAGATAGTGAAGGGGGAACCATCTACCCTCCTAGTCATGACGGCACGACAAAGTCTTGCCGAACATACGTGTGTATGTTATGATGAAGTTGTTCGTATTACTAGTATGAAAAGCGGTAAGCTAACCCAATTAGCTTGCTGCTTTTTTTGTCCTGTTTTTTAGAAGTACATACTTTTCGAAATTAGTAAGTGCTAACCAATGTTTTACCTGGATTTTCATCGCTCGTCCCTCCTTATGATATGGATCGCTTAATCAAGGTGATATCAATTCCGCGTTTTGCTAAGTCCTCAACTGTTTGAGCCAACCGATCGTAATGTTCTTTTCTTTTCATCAACTTTTCCACTTCTGAAACAGAGTTTAGAAAATCAACCGCTGTAAGCTTCACTTCTTGAAAATCACCAGCTGTCAGTTTCTCTTCCATTCTTGCAATACAAGTTTTTGCGGCATGATATTCCCGAAGTACCTTTTGAAAATCATGAGCATGAAATTGTTCTTTTTTTAAAGCCATGCAATAATCCCTCCTGCCAATATAGATAAAGCTTGAAGTAATGTGTTTACATCCACTCCACATAACATAGCTGCGACTGCCTCCGGCGCCCTTGTGGCTTGAAACCACCTTATAGCATCTGCTAATTTCAGTTCTAGATTGTCGTTTTCAAGCCTTGAGACCGCACTTCTAGATAAAAATATCTTTTCGGCCAATTCTTCTTGACTGTATCCAGCTTTCACCCTTAATTGACGGAGGATTTTTCCGAATGACATCGAAATCACCTCCCTCCTGTGTGCAGATTTTGCACATGTGCAGATTGTGGTCAGACAATACTTACCAAATCTATTAAAATTTATATATGAAGAAACTAGTAACTTACTAAGATACCTTCTTAGGAATCCAATTTTCTATGTATCTCAATGCTGTTTGGAGCTCCTTGCGTTTTAAGTCTTTGTAACTTGCAACACCGAAGCGATCTTTAATTTCTCTGTGGAGTTCCCGAAAGAATCTTGGCCGAATCTGAGGATCGTCACAGAGATCGTAAACTTTAGATGCAATTCCTTTTTGAAGTCGTCGTTGCTCTCCAGAATCTAGCGTAATTTGTTCTTCCACTTTGTGATTTACATTATTAATGAGTTGTTTTAATTCCGCTTGTTCCTTGACAATGGATTCATGTCCTTCTACCAAGTCGGCTGTGGTCCTTAATACCGTGACAAGGGCTTGGTCCTTTGATAATGGGACCACATTACTTTTAACATGGTAGTATTCGTCAACAAGTTTTTCATAAGCGTCCCAAGCTAAATCAGTATTCAATGACTTAGCGTGCAACCAGGCACCCTTTTCTGTCCAGAGGTACAACACCGAGGTGAACTTTAGGCTGTCGTCAATTTGACGTGACCCTTTATATGCCTTTAACTCTTCACCAGTTAAAGCGAAATAGTGTTTACCTTGAACATACCGTTCTGAGTTCCGCTGGAAATTTCTATTGATGATTTTGGTCTCAGTTCCAAATGATTCTGCAAGCTGAGAAGTGTTTAAGACACGCTGACCATCTTTCTCACAAACACTTAAGTGTTGCATCTTGTCTACCTCCTAAGGAGTCGTTTTATTTACAGGGCAAGTGTTTACATGTATCGATATTTAATTGCTTCAATGCAGAGCCGCTTATTTTCATCATCCAGATAGTCCATATCACTCAAATTAACTTTGTTTCTCTCATTGAAAAGATGAAGAGCTAAAGCTAACACAAATTTCTCACTTTCAGACCATGGTGCAGCTACTCTCTTTAATGCAGTCACTCGAACATCACCCGATTCTAAGTCAAAATACTTAGTGTTGAAGACTAAATTTAGTTTGTAGTGATTTTGAAACAAGTGAATGGTACCACGCCAGTAACGATCGCTAAGCAGCTGAGGTGGGATACTCTTCATCCAATCGCCTCCCTATTGAAATAGTTGGTATTTTGTTCAATCCAGTTAGAGTTTTGTTCAATCCATTTATAAACTAGGTCCCGCGGGTATCTCGCTTTGACCGCCTTTGACCTTGGAAAAGTAGGATCAGAAGTCATCTTCATTACTGTAGAATTGGCTATTTGAAACATATCTGCTAAATCTGAATTGGTCAGCAACTCCGGGCGTGAGAATTTTCTTACTCCATCTGATACACCTTGCTCGTATGCTTTTCGAATAACGGATTCCAAGTGTAATTCCAACAACTTATCTTCAATTTCACGGATACTGTGCAAATATTTCACCTCCTATAGGTTGTGCTTTTCAATTATTACTAATAAATCATCAATCGCTTCTCGCTTGTTATATGTTTCATCCTCTTGAAGGCTATTAGCCATTTTTAGAAAATCCGTTTTAATTTCTGACCTGAAAAGTACCTCGGTGATGTCTAACATAGGAGTCCTCCTTTGCAGGTATTTTCTCCCTTTTTGTCGAATGTTGACTGTGGAAGGGGGTGGAAAATATGGCTTATAAAGAATCCATTGCTAGAGAAATACGCCAATTAATTAAGGATGCTCCAGAGGGTAATACAGAGTATTGTTTAGAGCATTATGATCAACAAGATGTTGCTGATACTGTAAATTCTTTGCACTATGAATATCCAAGGTTAATTCAAGAAACTGATGTTTATTACACAGGAACAGCTCCAATAGTTATCATGAAGTGAATTCATACTTCCTCTTGAATGGCAGTTCGAGAGGAAGCCATCTCTTTCTTACTCAGACCAAGCACTTCTGCTGTTTCATTACTGATAAATTGTTGATTGTATTCAATAGTTACTTCTGGTCGTTGATTAGCCTTAAGAATTAATTCAACAGAAATAATACCGTCTCGCATTTGGAGTTCATTTATCATTACTGCTCCTTCGTAACAACGGTTTTGAGCGTCTAGTTGAATGAAAATCTTCTGTACTTTCTCCGGTAATAATTTTTGTGTTTTTATTTTGGACAATGGTCTACCTCCTAGGCTGAATTTGGGTTTATTAAACCACCTCTCGCCCTTCCACTTCGCGTACCGCGTAGCGAGTGGGTAAAAAAATTTGATCTCTTTCAACGCCATATAAATTCGCAATTTGTGTAGCTCTATCTTCGCTTACTTGTCTCTGGCCATTTTCTATTTGAGATAAGTATCCACCTGAAATTCCTAATTTTTTCGCCGCGGATTCTATGGAATACTTAGCTTTTAATCTTGCTTGTTTTGGGCCTCTCATTATTGATAACCACCTCCTAAGCTTTGCATAATGCGTTGTTACCTCTATATTACAATGCGATTCGCAAAGTGTCAACGCATTTTGCGAAGTTTTTAGGAAATTTATTTATTCTTTGCATTATGCGAAGTATAATTGTACTAAGAAGTGGGTGATTTTATATGGATAAAAAGAAATTTGGTTCTAGACTAAGAGAACTGAGAAAGAAACACACAAATTACACCATGAAGGAATTTGGCGCCATCTTTAACTTGGCAGAATCAACGATATCCGGTTATGAGAATGGGGCAAGAACTCCTGATATAGAAATATTACATAAGTTTGCAGATTACTTCGATGTTGACCTCGACTTTTTAACAGCACGCACTGAGAAGCCTGTTAATCAGATTAAAAAAGCAAAAGAAATTTTGGAAGATCCTAATACTCAGATAGCTGCTCGAGATGGAGACATGACAGAAGAGAAAGCACTTGAAGCTTTAGAGTGGTTACTGGAAAAAGAGAAAGGTCGAAAGCCTGGAGATAGGCAGCCAAAAAGGAAATAAAAATTAAAAGGGGGTATTATGTGAAACAAATACTGATCGGTATTGTACTCTTGCTTTTATTATCAGGATGTTCGTTGGGGAGTGGAATTGATGATGAGGTTCTTGAGAATCTTTCTCTTTCTCTAGAAAAGAGGTGGGAGTATACAGAAAGCCTTACAGAAGACGTTACTATAGAAAATTTAAGAATTGCAACTGAAACTGAATTGGAGATATTAAAAGAATACGATATTGATGATTTTAAAGATATTACTTTATATTCCCGTTACCAAACATATAAAAGTAGACTAAATCTTATGAGTATTTCTTTAATTACAGCTAAAGTAGATTCAGAAATATTTATAAATAAATGGAAAGAGCACATGGAATACAGAGCAAAAATTCTTTATGATATAAATTCGGATTATCCTTTAAATATTTCAGATAATAATAAAGAAATATTTAATGAGGTCCTCCATTCAGCTAGGCGTTTAGTAGCCACGGACGAGATAAAAACAACCTTGACAAGCAATAGCGTACTTTCTGATATTGATGTTGAGATTGAAGAAGAGTCTATAGCTATTTCATTCCCAACAGAGAGTGCTTTAAGTGCAGTTTCTTTTGTTGCTAGAAAAACAGGCTTCCCTGAGAAAGCTATGGAGATCCTAAAAATAATGTCAGAATACGAATATGAAAACATAGTAATATCTACTACGAATCAAGATACTGTAGCAGTTTCCTCCTATTTTACAAAAGAAGCATTAAATGACATTAACTTCGATAAATGGAAAGACACTGACAGTTACGACGCCTATAAATTTTACGAATTCACCGACGCATTTCATATTCGCATGGGAATTTGGAACAGTCTTGACGAAGAAACCCAACGATTATTAGGAGATATGAACAAAGAGAATTCTAATCCTTTCTGGCGAAAATACAGAGTATTGCATCAATAGATTATTAAGGCTTAAAGAAAACAATGCCCCACTCTCGGGCGACCGGGAGTAGAAAAATCGGATGAATTCAGGGAAAACCTAAGTCTCCTAGATATGGCAACCCTGAGCCAAGCTGAAGGAAGTCGTTCGGTACTTCAGAAGGTGCAACGCATAGGCAAGTGAGGACGGCAACCAATAACCTTGCCCACGAGCGTCCGACACCCCCTTAGGGTGATGATATATGCTGAACTTTTTGGAAACAAAAAGAAGCACCGGATAAAAAGCCGGTGCGGTAACATAATTGATTTCAAGACTTGGTATCGCTACAGATTTAATCGAATCTGCAACTGAAATTAAATCTGTAACAGATCTATCCGCAAGCATTGTGAACCCACTTTCAAACCTTACAGATAAACTGCCGATTGCAAAATTATCTATTTTCGAAGAGGAGATCACAACCGCTATGGATAAAATTGAAGTAAAAGTAAAACCGATTGACCTGGGTAGAAAACGGTTCTCTTTAGGTACATAATAATGAGTTTTTATTAAAAAGTCCAATTAACACTGGGCTTTTCATTTAAAGATTAAACCGAACATACATTCTCTTATTAGGAGCGATATTATGATTTATCAGATGACACCACTAGAAGCAAAAATACGAGACATTTATTTGCAGGCAGGAATTGACTCTCCTTCTAACACCGTTATGTATGAATTTGCTCAACACTATGAGATATGGATTCACACTTATCCTGGCCCAAGTCGAGTATTAAAAAGAAATGGACTATATAGCATTTTATTGAACGACTCGATTTCAAAGGAAGAACAGTGGGAAGATTTCGGCCATGAGATGGGTCATGTAATTAAACATGTAGGCAACCAACATGTTTTCAATCAATCATTCAAAGAGCTTCAAGAATTTCAAGCAAATAGTTTTATGTACCACTTCTGTGTTCCTACATTTATGTTGCTAAAGGATGAAATAAAATCGGATTCAGTTTTCCATAATGAAATTGATTATATTAGTCAAACCTTCAACGTTACAAAGTCTTTTGCTAAAAAAAGGATGAGTCATTTTAGGAACCAATGCCTCCTAGCAAAATCAGATGCAGAACACCGGGCCTATATGGAATCTCGCCATCCAAAAGCAGGACCTTATATGCCCGAAACTGTTGAAGCATTAAGGAAATTAGAAACAATTATTGAAAAAAGAAAGGAGAAAAATCATGCCTAAACAAATCTTAGATTATCAATATATAGATGGTGAATTAGCACCTCATTATTATATCCTTCAGTTATACCCCAATGAAATAAACTGGGATAAGAATGTTTTTTATTTCGACCTAAGCCCTCCTATATACTCCCAAGAGTACAGTAACCTTAATGAAACCTTATTAGGTTGCAGTGTGACTATTACCGATCTAATTGTAAACAATGAGTTTCCTAGTCGGTTAGGGATAAATTTAAGATCACTAAAGAGAAGACTTCTTCCGGACATAGATGAGCTAAGTTTTATCCAGCAATTTATTATTTACGCTCCAGATTTAGATTTTATTATTGCTAGATTACCTGAAGAACAATCTAAAACATTCTACGTACAAAGTTGTAAATAATATGAATTTAAAAAGCTGTTTATAAAAGCTAATTCTTCTTATTGAACTTATTGCAGAAAGAAATAAAAGGGAGTGATTATTTGGCCTCTTATCAAAAATATAAGACAAAGCAAGGCGAAAAGTGGATGTTTAAATTGATTGTAGGTATAGATCCTGGTACTGGTAAAAAGATCATGACTACTCGAAGGGGTTTTAAAACTAAAAAGGAAGCTCAAGCTGCCTACCTTAATCTGAGGCAAGAAATAGAATCTGGTCTTCATGTAAAACAATCATTAACATATGAAGATGTATTTAAAGAATGGTGGGACATTCATACTCGGACAATTAAGCCAAGTACTATTTACTCCAAGCAATCCAAGTTTAAAAAGCACATTTTACCTAGGTTTGGAAAGTTAAAAATCAAGGATATTTCTAAAGGGTATTGTCAGAGAATGATTAATGACTTATCCAACGAAATTGACTCTGTAAATGATATAAAAATACAAGCTAGTCTTGTTTTTAAATATGCAATCAAAATGGATTACATTTTAAAAAATCCAATGGAATATGTAACAATTCCTAGAAAGGAAGAATCTTTTTTAGCAAAAACAGAAGAAAGAAATTATTGGACAAAAAATGAAATAAGAGACTTTCTGACACTTGCAAAAAAGCATATGTCAAAACAAAACTTCATCATGTACTATTTACTTATTTACACTGGTATGAGAAAAGGTGAACTAATAGCCTTGACTTGGGATGATATCGATTTAAATGAACAAACAATTAATATAAATAAGACCATGTTTTTTGAAAAAGGAAAGGAAATTATTCAAACTGCAAAAAAATATGCTTCCAATAGAAAGATAGACATCGATAGTCAAACCACCAAACATCTTTTTAATTGGAGAACAAAGCAGAAAGAAGCACTTTTGGCAGATGGGATTGTCAGCAAGCCCCCCAACGTCCTCCTAAGAGCCGATATGCGCCCAATTAGACTTGCGTATCCAAATGAGCTTTTAAACAGTTTTATGACTGTATATGACCTTCACAGAATTACTATACATGGATTACGCCATACCCACGCATCTATGCTTTTTGAAGCAGGTGCAAGTATAAAAGAAGTACAAGTTAGATTAGGTCATAAAGATATACAAACAACCATGAACATATATACTCACGTTACAAAAACAATGTCTAAGAAGACTGCTGAAAACTTCCTGAATTACATGCAATTAGAATAAAATAGGTCAAAATTTGGTCAAAACTAAATTTTCCACATAAAAAAGCCCTTCAAACATAACTGCTTGAAGGGCTTTAAGTGTTGATCTATTAACGTTTTGAGAACTGAGGTGCACGACGAGCGCCCTTAAGTCCGTATTTTTTACGCTCTTTCATACGCGCGTCACGAGTCAGAAGACCTGCACGTTTTAAAGAAGCACGGAACTCAGGATCAGCTTGTAATAATGCACGAGCGATTCCGTGACGGATCGCACCAGCTTGACCAGTGTATCCTCCACCGTCAACGTTTACCAATACATCGTAGTTACCTTCTGTTTCAGTAACTGCCAATGGTTGTTTTACAACGTTACGTAGAGCTTCGAATGGGATGTAGTTTTCGATATCACGATCGTTGATCACGATTTGTCCGTTACCAGGAACTAGACGTACACGTGCAACGGAGCTTTTACGACGACCTGTGCCGTAGTATTGTACTTGTGCCAAAGTTATACCCTCCTTATTAATTAACCGCGAAGTTCGTAAACTTCAGGTTGTTGTGCTTGGTGTGGATGCTCGCTTCCAGCATACACATTCAATTTTTTAGCTTGCTGACGTCCAAGACTTCCTTTTGGAAGCATGCCTTTGATTGCTAGTTCTAACATCTTTGTAGGATAGTTAGTACGCATTTCCAAAGCCGTTCTTTGTTTTAGTCCACCTGGGTGCATTGTGTGACGGTAGTAGATCTTACCGTTCAACTTGTTACCAGTTAAGTGGATTTTTTCTGCATTGATGATGATGACATGATCTCCAGTGTCTACGTTTGGAGTAAAAGTTGGTTTATGTTTACCACGTAAAATGGATGCAACTTCACTTGCAAGACGACCTAAAGTTTGACCTTCAGCGTCAACCACGTACCATTTACGATTTACTTCGCTAGCTTTCGCCATAAACGTTGTACGCATTAAATTTCCCTCCTAAAAAAAATAAACCTTTTATTTTTCATTTCTTCATATATTTTATTCAACACGATGAAACTCTTCCGGGGCTTGATCGTGGGGTTAAAATACATACCATGTGATATCTTATATCTTTTTTGCCAGATTGTCAAGAAAATGTTACACCAGGATTAGTTGTCATCATAAACCACGTTCCAAAGGTATAAACCGTGAGCTGGTGCCGTTTTTCCGGCTGCTCCCCTATCTCTCGCTTCCAGGATCGAAAAAATATCCTCTGGTAATTTTTTACCTTGTCCAATCTCCAATAAGGTCCCCACGATGATACGGACCATATTATATAAAAAGCCATTGCCGACAATGCGAAACTCCAGCTCCTCGCCAATCACAACAGCTTCCAACGAGTAAATGGTCCTCACCTTGTCCTCTACCTCCGTCTTAGCGGAACAGAAGCTTGTAAAGTCGTACTCGCCAAGGAAATGCCCACACGCCTCCCTGATGGCTTCTACATTCAATGTAAAAGGATAGTGAAACACCTGATTACGATTAAATACATCAAAGTCCTTCGCAAGGCTCACCTTGTACCTGTATTCCTTTTTTACCACATCAAAACGCGCATGGAAGCCCCCTGACACAGACTCCACCCTCTTCACCCAAATATCCTTGGGCAAATGGGCATTCATCGCCTTTTGCCAAGCCTCCTCAGGAATAGTCAATGGAGAGTCAAAGTGCAGTACCTGACCGACCGCATGCACTCCTGCGTCAGTCCGTCCAGAAGCGGAAACCTTCATCTCCGCTCCCTTATGGATGCGTGACAGCGCCCTCTGCACCTCGAGTTGGACGGTGCGCTTTTCCTTTTGTATCTGATAGCCTTCAAACTGTGCCCCATCATAGGAAAGGGTACATTTTAATCTATTCATCACATCTAACTCCATTATGTTCGAATAAGAACCAAGATAAACGTAAGGACAGCAAGGACCACCATCAGCATGGTATCCTTCGTCTGCCACTCCAGCAGGCGGAATTTCGTCCTTCCCTCGCCGCCCTTATAGCCGCGTGCCTCCATCGCCGTAGCGAGCTCTTCCGCGCGTTTGAATGCACTGATAAACAAAGGGACAAGCAAAGGCACCAACGCCTTCACACGCTCCTTCAGAGGCCCTACAGTAAAGTCTGCACCCCTTGCACTCTGCGCCTTCATGATTTTATCGGTCTCTTGCATCAAAGTCGGGATAAATCGTAGGGAAATAGACATCATAAGAGCCAGCTCATGCACAGGGACCCCCACCTTTTTGAACGGCCCGAACAAGGTCTCCATCCCATCCGTGACCTCGATTGGTGTCGTCGTAAGCGTTAAGATAGTGGTTATAGTAATTAAAAATAAAAACCGCAAGGAAATAAAGATTGCTTGTATGACGCCCTCTTCATATACTTGAATAAACCCGACTTCAAAAAGAAGTGTCCCTTGTTTTGTCAAAAACACATGAAACAGCATGGTAAACAAGATAATCCAGATGATCGGCTTCAAGCCCTTCAATATAAAGGGGACCGGAATCTTTGTGAGCAGGACGACAGCCAGTGTAAAGGCCCCGAGCATCGCATACCCCCAGATATTGTTTGCCAAGAACACGACCATAACAAAAATGAAAACAAGCAATAGCTTGGCCCTTGGATCCATTCGGTGTATCAGGGACGTGCCCGGAACGTACCGCCCGATAATCAAGTTGTTCATCATGAGCCAGCCCCCCCAATACGGGACGCTATCGCCTGTGCCACTTCTTCAACAGTCAGACAAACTTCACCGAACTCCTCGTCCAAACGGACTCCAAGCTCTTTCATGAAAAGCACCGTCTCGGGAACATCAAGTCCAAGCTTTTGAAGCTCCCCAGCTTGTCCAAATATCTCCCTTGGTGTACCTTTCAATCCAACCGTCCCCTTGTTCATCACCATGATGGTATCTGCATATCTTGCTGCATCCTCCATGCTGTGCGTGACAAGAATTGTTGTGAGACTCTGCTCCTTGTGAAGCTTGTAAAATAGATCCATGATTTCTTTACGGCCACGAGGGTCCAGGCCAGCTGTCGGTTCATCCAGTACTAAGACCTCCGGCTGCATGGCAAGCACCCCTGCTATGGCAACCCGTCGCATCTGCCCCCCACTTAAGTCAAACGGAGATGATTCTAAGTATTTATCAGGTAAACCGACCAACTTTAATGCCTCTCTTGCACGACTTTTCGCTTCGTCTTCGGGTACACCAAAATTAATAGGACCGAAGCATACATCCTTTTCCACCGTCTCATCAAATAGCTGATGTTCTGGAAACTGAAAAACGATTCCTACCTTTTTACGGATAGACTTAATGTTCTTTTCCTTCTTGTTAGCCTGCAGGGTGATATCCCCCACTTGGATGCTTCCTTTGGTAGGTCGGAGCAGCCCATTTAGGTGCTGCAATAAAGTCGACTTTCCGGACCCCGTATGTCCAATAATCGCGGTATAGGAATTCTCTGGTATCATCATGTTGACATCGAAAAGGGCGACCCGTTCAAACGGGGTATTCACCTGATAGCGGTGTTCTAAGTCTTTGATTGTAATTTGCATAGCTCATCCATCAGCCTTTCCCTGTTCGTCGGATCTGTTTCGAACCTAACACCCAATTCTTTGAGTCTATTTGCCAAAATGATAGGAAAAGGCAGATCTAGCCCTATCTCCACAAGCTTTTCTCCCATACGAAAAATTTCGTCCGGGGTGCCCTCCCCAAATACTTCTCCACCATTCATCACAATGATGCGGTCTGCTCTTGCTGCTTCCTCTAAGTCATGTGTAATGGAAATGACCGTTACACCGACTTCCTGTCTTAACTCTTCTATTGTATTTATCACTTCTTTACGACCGATCGGATCCAACATACTCGTTGCTTCATCCAGAATAATGATAGATGGACGAAGCGCAATCAAGCCTGCAATGGCTACTCGCTGCTTTTGGCCACCGGAGAGCTGATGTGGCTCTTGGGTTAAAAAAGATTCCATCCCAACTTTTTCGATCCCCTCTGCCACACGCGTTAGCATTTCTTCGCGGGGGACGCCAATATTTTCTAAACCAAACGCAACATCATCCTCTACCGTCGATCCCACAAATTGATTATCCGGGTTTTGAAAGACCATGCCGACCTGTCTTCTGATATCCCAGATGGTCTCTTCTGTTAATTTTACTCCTTGAACCATTACAGTTCCATCTGATGGAAGCTGCAGGCCGTTCAGGATTCGGGCCAATGTGGACTTACCGGAGCCGTTATGGCCGACAATCGCAGTCCACTCACCTTGATTCACTTCAAGGTTGATATTCTTTAACGTATCTTCCTCTTGATTTGCGTAGCTGAAGGATAAATCCTTCACTTCTAAGATGGCCACGAAAACACAACTCCTCTCTACTCCGCTTAACTGACTCTCTCTATTATAGCCATTTAAACATAAAATGGCTCTACTATACACCGCTAGTGATTTCCGCACTGGTCTTCGCTTTCCTAGGGGCGCTTGGGGAGCCTCCTCGGCTTTGCCTGCGGGGTCTCCCCTAACCGCTTCCTCCCGAAGGAGTCTTCGCCCAGTGCTCCAATCACTAGATATAAATCTCATTGAATAAAGGTTTTTAGAATCTCACTTCTACTTAAAGGTTTAGCTTGGTCAGTAACCTCCTGTTGCTTGGAGTGCAAGGTGTGAGACTCCTGCGGGAGGGAACGGTTGGTTGAGACCCCTGAAGCGTTGTGAGGAGGCTCAAGCATCGTCCCGCGGAAAGCGAACACCTGGAACGCAAAGCAACAGGGCGTATACGATTCGCTCAAAATCAAGGCAAAAAAATAAAGGGCATAGATCAGTCATTACAACTGTCCGCCCTTATTTATGACTGACTATAGTAAGTTAAAAGACTCGTTGCCTCCTCTTCCAACCACTATCATCTAATATATATTATACAAGTTCAATGATTACCATTGGAGCTCCGTCTCCACGACGAGGTCCGACTTTCATGATACGAGTGTATCCGCCTTGACGCTCTTCGTAACGTGGAGCGATATCAGCAAATAACTTTTGAACTGCATCTTGACCAGTTTCTTCGTTTGCAACTTCGTGACGAACGTAAGAAGCTGCTTGACGACGAGCGTGTAAGTCACCACGCTTACCAAGAGTGATCATTTTCTCTACTAAAGAACGTAATTCTTTCGCACGTGCTTCAGTAGTTTCAATGCGCTCGCTGATGATCAAATCAGTAGTCAAGTCACGTAACATTGCTTTACGCTGTGCGCTAGTACGACCTAATTTTCTGTATCCCATGTTGATGTTCCCTCCTTCTGTAGAAAGTCATGAACGTTCAAACACATAAAGATGCCTAGTTTTACGAGTGTAAACTAGTCATCTTTACGCAGGCCAAGACCAAGCTCTTCTAATTTGTGCTTGACTTCTTCTAAAGATTTACGGCCTAAGTTGCGAACTTTCATCATATCTTCTTCTGTTTTATTTGCAAGTTCCTGAACAGTGTTGATGCCAGCACGCTTTAGGCAGTTATAAGAACGAACGGATAGGTCTAGTTCTTCGATAGTCATCTCTAGAACTTTCTCTTTCTGATCTTCTTCTTTTTCTACCATGATTTCCGCGTTTTGCGCTTCATCTGTCAAGCCTACAAAAATATTTAAGTGCTCAGTTAAAATCTTTGCCCCAAGTGCAACCGCTTCTTGTGGACCGTTACTACCATCTGTCCATACATCGAGTGTAAGCTTGTCGTAGTTAGATACTTGGCCTACACGAGTATTTTCAACATAATAAGAAACGCGGGAAACTGGAGTAAAGATGGAGTCAATTGGAATGACACCGATTGGCTGATCTTCACGTTTGTTTCCGTCCGCTGGTACATATCCGCGACCGCGCTTAGCAGTGAAACGAATACGCAGGTGAGCGTCCTTCGCTAACGTAGCGATATGAAGGTCAGGGTTTAGGATCTCAACATCGCTGTCATGGGTAATGTCAGCAGCTGTTACAGCTCCTTCGCCTTGCACATCAATCTCTAACGTCTTCTCATCATCAGAATAGATTTTTAATGCTAGCTTCTTAACGTTCAAAATAACTGTTGTAACATCTTCAACGACGCCTTCAATTGTTGAGAACTCATGCAGTACACCATCTATTTGGATAGATGTTACAGCGGCACCAGGAAGTGAGGATAAAAGAATACGACGTAAGGAGTTACCCAAAGTTGTTCCATATCCACGCTCAAGTGGCTCGACGACGAATTTACCATAGTTGGCGTCATCGCTGATTTCAACCGTTTCGATTTTTGGTTTTTCGATTTCTAACATTCATAACCCTCCTTCAAAACGTCGAAACCCCGGAAAGACATAAGATGTCTAACCGAAATTCCCCATAGGTATGTCCCGATTGTGCACAACAACAACATTTAATTATCTCTGTATATTTAAACTGTATCATCAGCCATTATTGACATGTATACAAAATCTATACAGACAAATTAAACACGGCGACGTTTTGGTGGACGGCAACCGTTGTGAGGTACTGGGGTTACGTCTCTGATAGCAGTTACTTCAAGACCAGCTGCTTGTAAAGCACGGATTGCTGCTTCACGACCAGCTCCAGGGCCTTTTACTGTAACTTCAAGAGTTTTCAAACCGTGCTCCATGCATGCTTTTGCAGCTGTTTCAGCAGCCATTTGCGCCGCGAATGGAGTGGATTTACGAGAACCTCTGAATCCAAGAGCACCTGCACTAGACCACCCAATTGCATTTCCGTGAGCGTCAGTAATCGTTACGATCGTGTTATTGAATGTAGAACGGATATGCGCGATACCTTGTTCAATATTCTTTTTCACACGGCGTTTACGTGTATTAGTTTTGCGTGCCATATTTAACTTACCTCCTTACTTACTTAAAATTATTTCTTTTTGTTCGCTACAGTACGACGAGGTCCTTTACGTGTACGAGCGTTGTTTTTAGTGTTTTGACCACGAACCGGTAAACCACGACGGTGACGAAGACCACGGTAGCAACCGATCTCGATTAGACGTTTAATGTTAAGAGATACTTCACGACGAAGGTCACCCTCAACTTTAATTTTATCTACAACATCACGAATTTTTCCTAATTCTTCTTCCGTTAAGTCGCGAACGCGAGTGTCTTCAGAAACACCTGCTTCAGCCAATACTTTCTCAGCTGTGGAACGACCGATACCGAAAACGTATGTTAATGAAATTACAACGCGCTTGTCGCGAGGAACATCAACACCAGCAATACGTGCCATATATGCGCACCTCCCTCAAGTTATCCTTGTTTTTGTTTGTGTTTCGGGTTTTCACAAATAACCATGACTTTGCCTTTTCTACGAATAACTTTACATTTTTCGCAGATTGGCTTAACAGATGGTCTCACTTTCATCTTATATTACCTCCCTGATAGTACGGAGTGCTAAAATAGGTTTATTTAAAACGATACGTAATTCTACCGCGTGTTAAATCGTATGGAGAAAGCTCCACCGTTACTTTATCTCCTGGTAGGATTCGGATAAAGTGCATACGTATTTTCCCAGATACATGAGCCAACACAGTATGACCATTTTCCAATTCTACTTTAAACATAGCATTTGGTAAAGTCTCAACGACCGTACCTTCTACTTCAATTACATCGTCTTTCGCCATTAATTAAGTTCTCCCTTCTTCAAATCAGTAACAAGCTCATTAACAAATTTGGTCAGTGCAAAACGCAGCTTTCCATTTGTCACACGGCCTGTTTCCTTCATACTGTTCTGAACTTCTGGAGACACGTAATCAAAAAATTCAAGATGATGAATGTTCTTTTTCTTTGGGCGGTCAAACTTCCGCTTGTCTCCATCCGCTAGGACGACAAAACGCTCATCAAGAATTTTAATAATTACGGCATACTGTCCGGCATCTCTGCCTTGAGTAATCGAAACAATTTGGCCTACTTGCAGAGTCGAATTAGATTCGATCAAGCAATATCACCTCTTAGGCTTTTGTTAAGATCTCATAGCCTGTTTCTGTAATAGCGACCGTATGTTCAAAATGAGCACACATTTTACCGTCAACAGTAACAACAGTCCAGTCATCTGCTAGCGTTTTTACGTAGCGGGTGCCTGCATTGACCATCGGTTCAATTGCAAGAACCATACCAGGTTTTAACCGTGGACCTTTGTTAGGAGGTCCATAATGAGGAATTTGTGGGTCTTCATGTAAGTCTTGACCAATTCCATGCCCTACATACTCTCTTACGATTGAAAAATCGTGACCTTCCGCATACATTTGGATCGCATGGGATACATCAGAGAGACGAGCGCCCGGTTTTACTTCCTTGATGCCTTCATACAATGATTGTTCCGTGACTTCAAGTAATCGCTTTGTTTCATCGGATATGTTACCAACAGCATACGTCCATGCGGAGTCTCCGTGGTAACCATTATATTTAGCACCAATATCTATGCTAATGATATCTCCGTCTTTCAATACTCGATCGCCCGGAATACCATGAACAAGTTCTTCATTGACAGAAGCGCAGATGCTTCCGCGAAAACCATTATACCCCTTAAACGAAGGAATTGCATCATGTTTGCGGATGAATTTCTCAGCAATATCATCCAATTGCTTCGTAGTCACACCAGGTACAATATGTTTTTTTAATTCTTGGTGGGTAAGGGCCACAATCCTACCTGCTTCTCTCATGATGTCAAGTTCACGAGGAGTTTTACAGATAATCATTACGCCTGACCTCCAAGAAGTTCTTCTATATCAGCGAATACTTTGTCAATCGCTTGTTGGCCATCGATGTTGCGAAGATAGCCCTTGGACTCGTAAAAATCCAGTAATGGCTTAGATTGTTTTACATTTACTTCAAGTCGGTTACCTACAGTCTCTTCGTTGTCATCCGCACGTTGATACAACTCACCGCCACACTTGTCACAAACACCATCTTTAGTAGGTGGGTTGAATACCAAGTGGTAAGTGGATCCACAATCTTTACAAATACGACGTCCTGTTAAACGCTCCATCAGAATGCTTTGGTCGACATTGACGTTGATGACATAGTCAATCTTGCGACCTAGTTCTTCTAGCATCTGCTCAAGAGCATCCGCTTGAGGAACCGTTCTTGGGAATCCATCTAATAGAAAGCCGTCCTTGCAATCTTCTTTTTCTAATCTTTCACGAACGATACCGATCGTCACTTCATCCGGAACAAGCTGACCTTGATCCATGAAAGACTTAGCTTTCATGCCCAGTTCAGTTTCTTCCTTCATAGCAGCACGAAACATATCTCCAGTAGAGATATGAGGGATATTGTACTTTTCGACAATTCGTTCTGCTTGAGTACCTTTACCGGCACCCGGAAGTCCCATTAGAACTAAATTCATCTTTTTGCCCCCTCAGTATCTTGTGAAGTATATTGGGATAATGTTATCCCAATTACTTCATTACTTGATAAACCCTTTATAATGACGCTTCACTAACTGGCTTTCTAGTTGCTTCATCGTCTCAAGTGCAACACCTACGACGATCAGTAGACTAGTCCCGCCAATCTGCACTGCTGCAGGAAGGCCGGCAAAGCTCATAAAGATGATAGGTAGGATAGAAATAGCTGCCAAGAACAATGCACCCACAAAAGTTAGTCGGTAGATGATCTTTGTCAAGTATTCCTGTGTATTTACACCAGGACGAATTCCTGGGATATATCCGCCTTGTTTCTTTAAGTTTTCTGCCATCTGTTCAGGATTTGACTGAACAAATGTGTAGAAATAAGTGAAGGCAATGATAAGGGCCACATATACAACCATACCGATTGGATTCGTATAGTCAAAAGAACTAATGATCCATCTTGTCACAGCATTCTCATTAAAGAATGAAGCGATTGTCGGTGGTGTAATGATAAAGGATACGGCAAAGATAACAGGAATTACCCCCGCAGCATTAACCTTCAATGGTAAGTGTGTAGTGTGTCCTCCACCAGTAGGAGCGCGACCCGCCATCTTCTTCGCATACTGAATCGGAATCTTACGTAACGCTTGCTGGATAAAGATAACACCTACGATGACTGCCAAGATAGCAAGTAGGATCAGAGCGACAATCACAAGATTTAGGAACAACTGATCACCAGCATCCTGGATCAAAGAAGCATAAATCTGGTTTGCGCCTGTCGGGATTGCAGATACGATACCAGCGAAGATTAGAATGGAGATTCCGTTTCCTACGCCATGTGCCGTAATTTGCTCACCAAGCCACATCAAGAATGCAGTTCCTGCTGTTAATACTATTGCTATAAGCAGATAAGTAGTGATGGTTGGATTCGAAATCAATTGACCATTGGCCATTGTGTTGAATCCGATTGACATACCGATTGCCTGGATGAAACCAAGAACAATGGTAAAATACCTAGTGAATTGAGCTAATTTGCGACGTCCAGCTTCTCCTTGTTTTGACCACTCCGTGAATTTCGGAACAACATCCATTTGTAAGAGTTGTACAATGATGGACGCTGTGATGTATGGCATTACACCCATGGCAAGAATAGAGAAGTTCTGAAGAGCTCCACCACCAAAAGTATTCAGGATACCAAATACACTAAGTTCATCCTGGAATTTCAAAATGTCAGCGTTCACCCCTGGTACTGGGATAAACGTTCCGATACGGAATATTACTAACATTAATAGGGTGAAGATTATTTTCTTTCTTATATCACCCACGCGCATAAAATTGGAGAATGTCTGGAACATTAAATCACCTCAACTGAACCGCCAGCTGCTTCGATCGCTTCCTTAGCTGCTGAGGAGAATTTATGAGCACGAACTGTAAGCTTTTTCTCGATAGAACCGTTACCCAACACTTTAAGACCAGCGTTTAATTTGCTAACTAAACCTGTTTCAAGAAGTAATTCAGGAGTAACTTCAGTTCCTTCGTCAAAGCGGTTTAGTGCATCAAGGTTGATGATTGCATACTCTTTGCGATTGATGTTCGTGAATCCGCGCTTAGGTAAGCGTTGGAATAGAGGTGTTTGACCACCCTCAAATCCAGGACGAACGCCACCGCCAGAGCGTGCATTTTGACCTTTATGACCTTTACCAGAAGTTTTTCCGTTACCAGAACCAGTTCCGCGACCTAGGCGATTGCGTTCTTTACGAGATCCTTCGTTAGGTTTTAACTCATGAAGTTTCATTGTGGCACCTCCTTATTTAAAAAAACCGTTTCTATTATTGCTCTTTCACAGTAACAAGGTGAGATACCTTGTTAATCATTCCACGGATAGCTGCGTTATCCTCATGGACAACTGTTTGGTGCATCTTTTTCAAACCAAGAGTTTGAACAGTCACACGTTGATCTTGTGGACGACCGATTACACTGCGAGTGAGGGTGATTGCTAATTTGTTCGCCATTTTGTTTCCCTCCTTATCCTAACAGTTCTTCTACCGTTTTACCACGCAATTTAGCAACGTCCTCTGCACGTTTCAATTGCTTTAATCCGTTGATTGTAGCACGGATCATGTTGATTGGTGTGTTAGATCCTAAAGATTTAGAAAGGATGTCTTGAACACCAGCTAACTCAAGTACCGCACGAACTGGTCCTCCAGCGATAACCCCAGTACCTTCAGAAGCAGGCTTCAATAGGATTTCCCCAGAACCGAACTCTCCAAGTACTTGGTGAGGAATTGTTGTACCAACGATAGGTACAGCAACTAAGTTCTTTTTCGCATCTTCAATTGCTTTACGGATTGCTTCAGGTACCTCTTGAGCTTTACCAGTACCAAAACCAACATTACCGTTTTTATCTCCTACTACTACAAGAGCAGCAAAGCGGAAACGACGTCCACCTTTTACTACTTTCGCAACGCGGTTAACCGTAACTACGCGTTCTTCAAGTTCTAATTTGTTTGGATCAATACGACGCATCAGTGTCCCTCCTTTGTCGATTAAAATTCTAGACCAGCCTCACGTGCAGCATCTGCTAATGCTTTCACACGGCCGTGATATAAGTATCCACCGCGGTCGAATACTACTGATTTGATTCCTTGTTCAATTGCGCGCTTTGCAACTAGTTCTCCAACTGCTTTCGCGGACTCTACGTTACTACCGTTTGCCGTTACATCTTTATCAAGTGTAGAAGCACTTGCGATTGTTACAGCGTTAGTATCGTCGATCACTTGAGCGTAAATGTGTTGGTTGGAACGGAACACATTTAAACGTGGACGAGTTGCAGTGCCTGATAACTTAGCACGAACACGAGTGTGTCTTTTCTTACGAGTAGAATTCTTATCAGGTTTTGTAATCATCGTGCAGTCACTCCTTTCTATCTGCTTATGCCGTATTACTTAGCAGTTTTACCTTCTTTACGACGTACATGTTCACCTTCATAACGAATACCTTTACCTTTGTAAGGCTCTGGTGGGCGAACGTCACGAATGTTAGCTGCTAAAGCACCTACGCGCTCTTTATCAATACCTTTAATAACGATCTTTGTGTTTGCTGGTACTTCCACTTCAATCCCTTGTTCAGGAGTGATTTCAACTGGATGAGAGTAACCAACGTTAAGAACTAGTTTATTACCTTGCTTGGAAGCACGGTAACCAACCCCGATTAATTCCAATCCTCTTTCGAAACCGTTTGTTACACCTTGAACCATGTTGTTTAAAAGTGCACGAGTTGTTCCGTGAATTGTACGGTGTTCTTTGCTATCAGAAGGACGTACTACTGTTAATACGTTCTCTTCCACTGTAATAGCCATATCTTGGCTGAATGTACGAGTTAATTCACCTTTAGGACCTTTTACGGTAACTGTGTTGTTGTCGTTTGTAATTGTAACCCCAGTTGGGATTTCAATAGGTTTTTTACCTACACGTGACATAGTTACACCTCCGTTCATTTAAAGAAATTTATTACCAAACGTATGCTAATACTTCTCCACCAGCTTGTTTTTGACGAGCTTCTTTATCAGTGATAACACCTTGAGAAGTAGAGATGATCGCAATACCTAAACCGTTTAATACACGAGGTACTTCATTTGCTTTTGCATAAACACGAAGACCAGGCTTACTGATACGCTTAAGACCAGTAATAACACGCTCGTTATTTGCACCGTATTTTAGGAAAATACGAATGATACCTTGTTTGTTGTCTTCGATAAATTCAACGTCACGTACGAAACCTTCACGCTTTAAGATTTCAGCAACTTCTTTTTTGATTTTAGAAGCAGGAAGTTCTAGCTTCTCGTGACGTACCATGTTCGCATTGCGGATGCGAGTAAGCATATCTGCAATAGGATCTGTCATAACCATTTAATTTACCTCCTTCCCAATTATCGGGTTTTACCAACTTGCTTTTTTAACGCCAGGAATTTGGCCTTTATAAGCTAATTCACGGAAACAAATACGGCAAAGCTTAAACTTACGGATTACAGAGTGGGGACGTCCACAACGTTCGCAACGAGTGTAAGCCTGCACGTTATATTTAGGTGTGCGCTTTTGTTTCGCAATCATTGATTTTTTAGCCACATTTTCGCCTCCCTCTACCACACGCTGGTATTATTTTTGGAATGGCATTCCGAATGATGTTAAAAGCTCACGAGCTTCTTCATCAGTGTTAGCAGTAGTAACGATAACGATATCCATACCACGAACCTTGCTAACTTTATCGTAATCAATTTCAGGGAAGATAAGCTGTTCTTTCACTCCAAGAGTGTAGTTCCCACGACCGTCGAAAGACTTCTTGGAGATTCCACGGAAGTCACGAACACGTGGTAGGGAAACAGATACTAACTTATCTAGGAATTCGTACATACGCTCACCGCGTAATGTAACTTTCGCACCGATAGGCATTCCTTCACGAAGACGGAAACCAGCGATAGATTTTTTTGCTCTTGTTACAACAGGTTTTTGACCAGTGATAGAAGACAACTCTTCTACAGCTGCATCTAGAGCTTTAGAGTTTGATACTGCATCACCAACACCCATGTTGATAACGATTTTCTCAAGCTTTGGAGCTTGCATCACAGATTTATAGTTAAACTTGCCCATTAGAGCAGGAATAATTTCGCTTTGATACTTTTCTTTTAGGCGGTTCATCAAAAGTACCTCCTTTCTTAAACGTTCTATTTATCTAATTGTTCACCTGATTTTGAAGCAACACGTACTTTTTTACCGTCTACTACCTTGTATCCTACACGAGTCGGTTCACCGGACTTAGGATCTAAAGGCATAACGTTTGATACATGAATAGGTGCCTCACGGTTGATGATTCCACCTTGAGGATTTTCTTGAGATGGTTTAGCGTGCTTTTTGATCACGTTGATTCCTTCTACAAGAACACGGTCTTTCTTAGGATAAGATTCAAGAATAACTCCTTGTTTACCTTTATCCTTACCAGAGATAACTACAACTTTATCACCTTTTTTGACATGCATCCTTTCGCACCTCCTTGACAAACATCTTTTCGATTTATTACAGAACTTCTGGAGCTAAAGATACAATCTTCATGTAGTTGTTATCACGTAGTTCACGTGCAACTGGTCCGAAGATACGAGTTCCACGAGGGCTCTTATCATCCTTGATGATTACGCATGCGTTCTCATCGAAACGGATATATGAACCGTCATTACGACGAACACCGCGCTTTGTACGTACTACTACAGCTTTCACTACGTCACCTTTTTTAACAACGCCTCCTGGTGTTGCTTGTTTCACTGTACAAACAATTACATCACCAATGTTAGCGTAGCGACGACCAGATCCACCTAGTACTTTAATAGCAAGCACTTCACGAGCACCTGAGTTATCAGCAACTTTCAAACGAGATTCTTGTTGAATCATGCATGGTACCTCCCTTCGGAATTAAATATCCGAACTTATATATTAGATAATTACAGCTTTCTCTACTACCTCTAGCAAACGGAAACGCTTTGTTGAAGATAATGGACGAGTCTCCATGATTTTCACGATGTCGCCAGTTTTTGCTGTGCTATTCTCATCATGCGCTTTGTACTTTTTAGAGTACTTAACACGTTTGCTGTAGAGTGCGTGAGTTTTATAAGTTTCTACAAGGACTGTGATTGTTTTGTCCATTTTATCAGACACAACACGACCAGTGTAAACTTTACGTTGGTTACGTTCACTCATTTTCGCGAACCTCCTCTTGATTATTTGTTAGAAGCGATCTCTCTCTCGCGAACTACTGTTTTCATACGAGCGATTGACTTACGTACTTCGCGAATACGAGCAGTGTTTTCTAATTGACCAGTCGCTAATTGAAAGCGTAGGTTAAATAACTCTTCTTTTAAAGATTTCACTTTTTGTTCAATCTCGGCAGTGGTTAAGTCGCGTAGTTCATTAGCTTTCATTAGATTCACCACCAATTTCTTCACGTTTTACGAACTTACATTTAACTGGCAACTTGTGCATAGCTAAACGTAATGCTTCACGAGCTACTTCTTCAGATACACCTGAAATTTCAAACATAACCTTTCCAGGTTTAACAACTGCTACCCATCCTTCTGGAGCACCTTTACCGGAACCCATTCGGACCTCTAGAGGTTTTGCAGTGTATGGTTTTGAAGGGAAAATTTTAATCCAAACTTTACCGCCACGTTTCATATAACGAGTCATCGCACGACGCGCAGCTTCGATTTGACGGTTAGTGATCCAAGAAGCTTCTAGAGATTGTAATCCGAACTCTCCGAAATGTACTTCTGTACCGCCTTTCGCTTTACCACGCATTTTCCCACGATGTTCGCGGCGATATTTTACGCGTTTTGGTAATAACATAATTATTTTCCTCCTTCCTCATTTTTCTTCTTTGTAGGAAGGACCTCTCCACGGTAGATCCATACTTTCACACCTAATTTACCGTAAGTTGTATCAGCTTCTGCTGTACCATAGTCAATATCAGCGCGAAGAGTATGAAGTGGAACTGTACCCTCACTATAATGTTCAGAACGAGCGATATCTGCACCGCCTAGACGACCAGAAACCATTGTCTTAATACCTTTCGCACCAGCGCGCATTGCACGTTGAAGTGATTGCTTTTGAGCACGACGGAAAGATACACGGTTTTCTAATTGACGAGCAATGTTTTCAGCTACCAATTTAGCATCCAAATCTGCTCTCTTAATTTCAAGGATGTTGATGTGTACACGTTTACCAGTTAGTTGGTTAAGTGCTTTACGTAATGCTTCAACTTCCGTACCACCTTTACCAATAACCATACCTGGCTTAGCAGTGTGAACAGTAACGTTCAAACGGTTTGCAGCACGTTCGATTTCTACTTTAGAAACAGATGCGTCATTTAGACGTTTTGCGATGTATTCGCGAACTTTGATGTCTTCATGTAGCAGGTTAGCGTAATCTTTTCCTGCGTACCATTTGGACTCCCAGTCACGAATGACTCCTACACGAAGACCGATCGGATTTACCTTTTGACCCACTGGTTATCCCTCCTTCTTTTCTGATACCACGATTGTAATGTGGCTAGTACGTTTGTTAATTTGGCTCGCACGACCCATAGCACGAGGGCGGAAACGTTTCAAAGTTGGACCTTCGTTAACGTATGCCTCAGATACTACTAAAGAGTTTGCGTCCATTTCAAAGTTGTGCTCTGCATTTGCAATAGCAGACTTAAGAACTTTTTCGATTACTGGTGAAGCAGCTTTTGGAGTTAACTTCAAAATAGCTACTGCTTCGCCTACTTGCTTGCCTCGAATTAAATCCATAACTAGACGAGCTTTACGAGGAGCAATACGAACTGTGTTTGCAACAGCTTTAGCTTGCATGTAAAAGCCTCCTCTCTATTTAGCGTTTTGTTTTCTTATCATCATTTCCGTGACCTTTGTAAGCACGAGATGGAGCGAATTCTCCAAGCTTGTGACCTACCATGTCTTCTGTCACATAAACTGGTACGTGTTTACGGCCATCATATACAGCGATTGTATGTCCGATAAATTGTGGGAAAATAGTAGAACGACGAGACCAAGTTTTAACAACTTGTTTGCCCTCAGTTTCATTTAACTTTTCAATCTTAGCAATTAAATGATCATCTACAAAAGGCCCTTTTTTCAAGCTGCGACCCATGTGGAAACCTCCCTTCGTGATTGCTCTACGGCTCCTGTGAACCGTAGTACAACCCCGTTATTTTTTACGACGACGAACGATAAATTTGTCAGACTTGTTTTTCTTCTTACGAGTTTTGAATCCAAGAGTTGGTTTACCCCAAGGAGTCATTGGTGATTTACGTCCGATTGGTGAACGTCCTTCACCACCACCGTGTGGGTGATCGTTAGGGTTCATTACAGAACCACGTACAGTTGGGCGAATACCCATCCAACGAGAACGTCCTGCTTTACCAATGTTGATAAGTTCGTGTTGTTCGTTCCCAACTTGACCTACAGTAGCGCGGCAAGTAGAAAGAATCATACGAGTTTCACCAGAAGTTAAACGTACAAGTACGTATTTACCTTCTTTACCAAGTACTTGTGCAGATGTACCTGCAGAGCGAACTAATTGTCCACCTTTACCTGGTTTTAATTCGATGTTGTGAACTACAGTACCAACAGGGATGTTGATTAGTGGTAATGCATTTCCTACCTTGATGTCCGCTTCAGGGCCAGCCATTATAGTCATTCCTACTTCTAAGTTCTTAGGAGCCAGGATGTAACGCTTTTCTCCATCTGCATAGTTGATTAACGCGATATTAGCGGAACGGTTAGGATCGTACTCGATTGTAGCAACGCGTCCTGGTATACCATCTTTATCACGCTTAAAGTCGATGACGCGGTATTGACGTTTGTGTCCACCACCTTGGTGACGTACAGTCAATTTACCTTGGTTATTACGACCACCTTTTCTGTGTAACGGTGCAAGCAAGCTTTTTTCTGGTTTGTCTGTAGTGATCTCAGCAAAATCAGAAACTGTCATGCCACGACGTCCATTAGAGGTTGGTTTGTATTTTTTAATCGCCATCATGTTCCCTCCTTTTCGATGATGTTTTTATTTTTGTATTAAACCTCGAAGAATTCGATTTCTTTGCTATCAGCTTTTAACGTTACAATAGCTTTTCTACGACGGTTAGTTAATCCGCTATGACGACCTACACGACGGAATTTACCTTTGTAGTTCATGATGTTTACTTTTTCAACGTCTACGCCAAAGATCGCTTCAACAGCATCTTTCACTTCAGTCTTATTAGCTCTAACATCAACTTCAAACGTATATTTCTTTTCTGTCATTAAATCTGTAGAACGCTCAGTAATCACGGGGCGCTTAAGAACATCACGATGATCTCTCATTATGCAAGCACCTCCTCTAATTTTTGAACAGCGTCTTTCGTAAAGATTACTTTATCGTGGTTTACAACGTCTAATACGTTGACACCAGTTACTGTAACAACTGTTACTCCAGGAATGTTACGAGCAGATAAAGCAACGTTTTCGTCAGCGTCAGCTGTTACGATCAACGCTTTACGATTGATTTCTAAACCTTTTAATACAGAAGTCATTTCTTTTGTTTTTGGTGCATCAAAAGCTAATCCTTCTAATACTAATAGTTCGTTTTCTAATACCTTTGATGATAATGCAGATTTGATAGCTAAGCGACGAACCTTCTTAGGAAGTTTGTAGCTATAGCTTCTTGGTGTAGGACCGAATACGATACCACCACCACGCCATTGTGGAGAGCGGATAGATCCTTGACGAGCACGACCAGTACCCTTTTGACGCCATGGTTTGCGTCCGCCACCTGCTACTTCAGAACGTCCTTTTACTTTTGCAGTACCTTGACGTTGAGATGCTCTTTGCATAACAATCGCATCAAACAATACGCTGTTATTTGGCTCAATACCGAATACAGCATCTGCCAATTCAACTTCACCAACGTTTGCGCCAGCTTGGTTGTATAATGCTACTTTAGGCATTTGTAGTTCCTCCTTTCCTAAACAATTAGTTTGCTTTTATAGCACTTTTAATTGTGATTAAAGATTTTTTTGGACCAGGTACGTTACCTTTAACAAGTAATAGGTTACGTTCTGCGTCTACTTTCACGATCTCAAGGTTCTGGATAGTGATGCGCTCTCCACCCATACGTCCAGGTAATAGTTTACCTTTGAATACACGGTTTGGAGCAACAGGTCCCATAGAACCAGGACGACGGTGATAACGGGAACCGTGACTCATCGGGCCACGAGATTGGTTATGGCGTTTAATTGAGCCTTGGAAACCTTTACCCTTTGAAATTCCTGTTACATCTACTACATCGCCTTCTGCGAAAATATCAACTTTGACTTCTTGACCAACTTCTAAGTTAGCTCCACTGATTTCACGAATGAAGCGCTTAGGTGCTGTGTTCGCTTTAGCAACGTGTCCTTTTAAAGGCTTGTTCGCTAATTTATCGCGTTTGTCAGCAAAACCAATCTGAATCGCTTCGTATCCATCTGTTTCAACAGTTTTAACTTGAAGTACAACGTTTGGTGTAGCTTCAATTACTGTTACAGGGATAAGATCGCCGTTTTCAGCAAAAACTTGAGTCATACCAACTTTTCTTCCTAAGATTCCTTTGGTCATCAGTCACACCTCCTAGATTTTTTAAGTATTTATTGATTAAAGCTTGATTTCGATATCTACACCAGATGGTAGGTCAAGACGCATTAAGCTGTCAACCGTTTGTGGTGTTGGATTAATGATGTCGATTAAGCGCTTATGAGTGCGCATTTCGAATTGCTCACGAGAATCTTTATATTTGTGTACCGCACGTAAGATTGTGTATACAGATCTTTCCGTTGGTAACGGAATAGGACCAGAAACAGTTGCACCTGAACGTTTTGCAGTTTCAACGATCTTCTCAGAAGATTGATCTAGAATTCTGTGATCATAAGCTTTTAAACGAATGCGAATCTTTTCTTTTGCCATTATTTTTCCCTCCTTTTTTCGCCTATATTATTGATAGACATTCTCCGTGAAAATTAACCTGTCACACTCGCCATGGCAAAGCGGCCGGGTGTGCCAGCAACCTTTCACATCATCGCAGTCAAAGACCAACATTACCTATTATACATGGAGTTAATAGACAATGCAACTATATTTCAAATAAATCTCTGAGCACTTTTCATATTATAACGAGAAGTGTGGTTTATTGCAACCAGTGGACGGGAGATTTATTCATTTCAGTTTTTTCCAGTTAGGGTTGGTGTTTATTTATATAGAAGAAAGACGGATTTTGCGTGGATGAGTCCGTGTTGGAGTGCGGTGGTTAAGTGATGCTGCTGAGGCGGATGCTGCTGAAGCGGGCTAATCATTTTGTAGATGTTGGGGATGGATGATCTCATTTTCATATACACTGTTGGTAAGGTCTGGGCATATCAGATAATTGTTGGAGATGGATGGACATGTCAAATGTCCGAAGTTTTTAAAGAGTTGTCCGAAGTTTTCGCGAACTTGTCCAAAGTTTTTGGATTCTTGTCCGAAGTTTTGCCTGAAATGTCCGAACCCCAAAACCAAAAGTCCGAAAGGTCGGTAAAAGTTGTCCGAACAGATCCTTACTTTGTCCGAACCTCTCGTTTACCTCATCTTTGATGTCCGAAGACAGTGATAAATTGTCCGAACCATTTTTTTTTCAAGTACAATAACTGAGGCATTTTTCTTTAAAATTTTCATTTTTTGTTGCCTATGCTGGTATTTATCATAGTTTTAGCCGAACCGATCCGTAATCCCAAAACAAAAAACCACAAAAACCGGCACCCCTCAATCAGGATGCCGGTTTGTAAAAGATCTATTCAGATCCAAAAATTACTCTTGGATAGTCGCTACTACGCCAGCGCCTACAGTACGTCCACCTTCACGAATAGAGAACTTAGTTCCTTCTTCGATAGCGATTGGAGAGATAAGTTCAACAGTCATCTCAACGTTGTCGCCAGGCATAACCATTTCTACGCCTTCAGGTAAGTTACAAATACCAGTTACGTCAGTTGTACGGAAGTAGAACTGAGGACGGTAGTTTGTAAAGAATGGAGTGTGACGTCCACCCTCTTCTTTAGATAGTACGTAAACTTCAGCTTTGAACTTTGTGTGTGGAGTGATTGTACCAGGCTTAGCTAATACTTGTCCACGTTGGATGTCGTCACGAGCAACCCCACGAAGAAGTGCACCGATGTTGTCTCCAGCTTCAGCATAGTCAAGAAGCTTACGGAACATTTCTACTCCAGTTACAGTAGTAGATTTAGGCTCTTCAGTTAAACCGATGATTTCGATAGTGTCACCAACTTTAACTTGTCCACGCTCAACACGTCCAGTAGCAACTGTTCCACGACCAGTGATAGAGAATACGTCCTCAACTGGCATCATGAATGGCTTTTCAGTGTCACGAGTTGGAGTTGGGATGTAGTCATCAACTGCAGCCATAAGCTCAACGATTCTTTCTTCCCACTCAGCATCTCCTTCAAGAGCTTTAAGAGCAGAACCTTTGATTACAGGAACATCGTCTCCAGGGAAATCGTACTCAGAAAGAAGGTCACGAACTTCCATTTCAACTAATTCAAGTAATTCTTCGTCGTCTACCATGTCGCATTTGTTTAAGAATACTACAAGGTAAGGTACACCTACTTGACGAGAAAGAAGGATGTGCTCACGAGTTTGTGGCATTGGGCCGTCAGCAGCAGATACTACTAGGATTCCGCCGTCCATTTGAGCAGCACCAGTGATCATGTTTTTAACATAGTCAGCATGTCCTGGGCAGTCAACGTGCGCATAGTGACGAGTTTCAGTTTCGTACTCAACGTGAGCTGTAGAAATTGTGATTCCACGCTCTCTTTCTTCTGGAGCAGCATCGATCATGTCGTATGCCATTGCAGCACCTTTACCGCTCTTCTTAGCAAGAACAGTAGTGATTGCAGCTGTTAAAGTAGTTTTACCGTGGTCAACGTGACCGATTGTACCGATATTAGCATGAGTCTTGGATCTATCGAATTTCTCTTTACCCATTGTTATATCCTCCTTAGAATTTCATTAATTTTTTATTTTATATGTTATTAACAAGTGATTTCCACTTATTAACCTACATACTATTTATAAAACAAGATTAGGTGAAAATCAATTATTCACCTTTATTTTTTTTGATGATTTCCTCAGAAATCGATTTTGGAACTTCTTCATAGTGATCGAAATGCATTGTGAACACTCCGCGTCCTTGTGTGTTAGAACGTAGGGATGTTGCATAACCAAACATTTCAGATAGTGGAACCATAGCACGAACAACTTGAGCGTTACCGCGAGCTTCCATACCTTCTACACGACCACGACGGGAAGTGATACCACCCATGATGTCTCCCATGTACTCTTCAGGTGTCACTACTTCAACTTTCATGACAGGCTCAAGGATTACAGGGTTACATTTGGATACTGCATTTTTAAGAGCTAAAGATGCAGCTACTTTAAACGCCATCTCAGAGGAGTCAACGTCATGGTAAGAACCATCAACCAATGCAGCTTTCACATCAATTAGTTGGTAACCAGCTAGTACACCGTTTTTCATAGAGTCTTCAAGACCAGCTTGAACAGCAGGTACGTACTCACGAGGTACTACTCCACCTACGATTTTGTTTTCAAATTCGAAGCCTTTTCCTTCTTCGTTTGGTTCGAATTCGATCCAAACGTGTCCGAATTGACCACGTCCACCAGATTGACGAGCAAATTTACCTTCAACCTTAGCAGATCCACGGAACGTTTCACGGTATGCAACCTGAGGCGCACCAACGTTAGCTTCTACTTTGAATTCACGTCTCATACGGTCAACCAGGATGTCAAGGTGAAGTTCACCCATACCAGCGATGATTGTTTGACCAGTTTCCTGATCTGTATGTGCACGGAAAGTAGGATCTTCTTCTTGCAATTTTTGAAGAGCAGTTGTCATTTTATCTTGGTCAGCCTTGGATTTAGGCTCAACAGATAATTGGATAACCGGCTCTGGGAAGTCCATGGACTCCAAGATAACTTGGTCTTTGTCGTCACATAGAGTGTCACCAGTAGTTGTGTCTTTAAGACCAACTGCAGCAGCGATGTCTCCGGAATATACAACAGGAATCTCTTCACGGCTGTTGGCGTGCATTTGTAGGATACGTCCTACACGCTCACGCTTACCTTTTGTAGAGTTGATAACGTAAGATCCGGAGTTTAATGTACCAGAGTACACACGGAAGAACGTTAATTTACCTACATAAGGGTCAGTCATAACTTTAAACGCTAGAGCCGCAAACGGGTTGTCGTCTCCAGGTTCACGAGTTACTTCCTCTTCAGTGTCAGGTATAGTACCTTTGATTGAAGGTACATCTGTTGGCGCTGGAAGGTAATCGATAACAGCGTCAAGCATTAACTGAACACCTTTGTTTTTGAATGCAGATCCACAGATTACTGGGTAGAAGTTAACGTCACAAGTACCTTTACGGATAGTAGCTTTCAACTCTTCAGTAGTAAGCTCTTCTCCTTCTAGGTATTTCATCATTAATTCTTCATCTAATTCTGCTACTGCTTCCACTAAGCGTTGACGATACTCGTCAGCTTTGTCTTTGTACTCAGCAGGAATTTCTTTCGCTTCAGAACGAGTACCTAGGTCGTCTTCGTAGAAGTATGCAACCATTTCTACTAAGTCGATGATACCTTCAAACTCATCTTCAGCTCCGATAGGAAGTTGAATTGGATGAGCGTTAGCTTGAAGGCGGTCATGGATAGTTCCTACAGAATATAAGAAATCTGCACCGATCTTGTCCATTTTGTTAACGAACACGATACGTGGAACACCATAAGTTGTAGCTTGGCGCCAAACTGTTTCAGTTTGTGGTTCAACACCAGATTGTGCATCAAGAACTGCTACCGCTCCATCAAGTACACGTAGGGAACGTTCAACTTCAACAGTGAAGTCTACGTGACCAGGTGTATCGATAATGTTTACGCGGTGGCCTTTCCATTGAGCTGTAGTCGCAGCAGATGTGATTGTGATTCCACGCTCTTGCTCCTGCTCCATCCAGTCCATTTGAGAAGCACCTTCATGAGTTTCACCGATTTTGTGAATACGTCCTGTGTAGAACAAAACACGCTCAGTTGTCGTTGTTTTACCAGCATCGATGTGAGCCATGATACCGATATTACGTGTTTTATCTAAGGAGAACTCTCTTGCCATAGTGTATTTCTCCTTCCTAAGTAACTAGATTTAATTTATACCTAAAGCTGTTAAGTACTTGTCTTAACAGCTCCAGATAGTATGTGATCTTACCAGCGGTAGTGAGCAAACGCTTTGTTTGCTTCTGCCATTTTGTGCATATCTTCACGCTTCTTAACAGAAGCACCAGTGTTGTTAGCAGCATCAAGGATTTCGTTAGCTAAGCGTTCCTCCATCGTTTTCTCACCGCGAAGACGAGAGTAGTTAACTAAATAACGAAGTCCAAGAGTTGTACGACGATCTGGGCGCACCTCTACAGGTACTTGGTAGTTTGCTCCACCTACACGACGTGCTCTTACTTCAAGAACAGGCATGATGTTTTTCATAGCTTGTTCGAACACTTCCATAGGTTCTTGTCCGGAACGCTCACCAACTAGTTTGAATGCGTTATAGATGATAGCTTGAGATTTCCCTCTCTTACCATCGATCATTAATTTATTTACAAGACGAGTTACTAATTTAGAGTTGTATAACGGATCTGGTAATACGTCTCTTTTTGCAACAGGGCCTTTACGTGGCATATTATTTTCCTCCTTTCGGGTAACTTAATGTTAAGCAGTTTGAAGTTTATTACTTCTTAGGTGCTTTTGGTCTCTTAGTACCATATTTAGAACGACCTTGCATACGGTTGTTAACTCCCGCAGTATCAAGTGCTCCACGAACGATGTGGTAACGTACCCCTGGTAAATCCTTTACACGACCGCCGCGAATTAAAACTACGCTGTGCTCTTGTAGGTTGTGACCGATACCTGGGATATAAGCAGTTACCTCAATTTGGTTAGTTAAACGAACACGAGCATATTTACGTAATGCGGAGTTCGGTTTCTTCGGAGTCATTGTACCAACACGAGTACATACACCACGTTTTTGAGGTGAAGACACATCAGTTTGAGCCTTCTTGAAACTGTTATAACCTTTGTTCAAAGCTGGAGATTTTGACTTTACAACTTTACTTGTACGTCCTTTGCGGACTAACTGGTTAATAGTAGGCATTAATATTTCCTCCTTCCTAGTGTTTTAAGACCACATATCCAGGTGGTTCATTTTTAGGTAAAAAACAAAGTCTTTGCGAATCTGCACTCACAAAAACAGTTTTTAATGAATGATCGCAACAGCGGAGGCACCGACTTCAATCCCGCAAGCTTTTCCGAGTTTTTTCATCGAATCTACTTTTAAGACTGGTATGTTGTGCTCATTGGCAGTTTGGACAACCTTCTGTGTGACAATCACATCGGCATCTTCTGCAATGACAACCTCTTTTACTGTTCCGGATTTCAGCGCCTTCACTGTTTGTTTAGTACCAACAATGAAGGTGTTTGCCTGCATCACTTTTTCATAAGACATTAACATATCCTCCAAAGCAACAGGTTATATAAGCACCTTTGCTATATTACCATCTCTATTTTTGAATGTCAACACTTTCTCGAATAACATTGAAAAGATTGTCGGGGGCTGCCCGACAATCTTTCTTTTATTCTACTGTTACAGGTTCTTCCTGGCCCACTTCTTTCGTTAGATCGAATTTGCGGTAACGGTTCATACCTGTACCAGCTGGAACTAGCTTACCAATGATAACATTCTCTTTAAGTCCCAGTAACTCGTCGCGTTTTCCTTTGATTGCAGCGTCTGTCAAGACTCTTGTTGTTTCCTGGAAGGAAGCTGCAGACAAGAAGGAATCCGTTTCAAGGGACGCTTTTGTAATACCTAGCAATACAGGACGTCCTGTTGCAGGTGTTTTGCCTTCAAGAAGCACACGTTCGTTTGCATCGGTGAATTGGTGAACATCAAGTAGTGTTCCTGGTAGTACATCTGTATCACCAGCATCGATGACACGTACTTTACGTAGCATTTGGCGAACCATTACCTCTACGTGTTTGTCGCCGATTTCTACCCCTTGCATACGGTATACTTTTTGAACTTCAAGCAGTAGGTACTCCTGTACAGAGACCATATCTTTCACTTTCAGTAGCTCTTTCGGATCGATGGAACCTTCTGTTAGTTCCTGACCGCGGGATACTTCTGAATTCACGCCGACTTTCAGGCGACCAGTGTATGGCACTGTGTAGTTTCTCGTTTCTACTTCACCTTGGACAGTGATTTCCTGCTGACGATCACGGCCTTCGTTGATGGATGTTACGACCCCATCAATTTCAGAGATGACCGCTTGACCTTTCGGATTACGCGCTTCGAAGATTTCCTGAATACGCGGTAAACCTTGAGTGATATCGTCTCCTGCAACCCCACCTGTATGGAATGTACGCATCGTCAACTGAGTTCCTGGCTCACCGATGGATTGGGCAGCGATGATACCAACTGCTTCTCCCACTTCTACTTCTAAGCCAGTCGCAAGGTTGCGGCCGTAACATTTTTTACATACACCATGACGAGTGTCACATGTGAATACAGAGCGGATCCAAACATCTTCCACGCCTGCTTCTACAATGGTTGTAGCAAGGTCTTCAGTGATTAAATCGTTACCCGCCACAAGAACTTCCCCGGTTTCAGGATGCTTCACAGCTTTTCTTGCATAACGGCCGACTAAACGTTCTTCTAATTTCTCTACTACTTCTGTGCCATCTTTCAGAGAAGTAATGTGTAGACCACGGTCTGTTCCACAATCTATCTCACGGACGATAACATCCTGTGCTACGTCTACAAGACGACGAGTCAAGTAACCGGAATCGGCAGTTTTCAGTGCTGTATCGGCAAGACCTTTACGCGCACCATGAGTAGAGATGAAGTATTCCAATACCGTAAGACCTTCACGGAAACTGGATTTGATCGGTAATTCAATGATACGTCCAGATGGATTGGCCATCAGACCACGCATACCAGCTAACTGTGTAAAGTTAGATGCGTTACCACGGGCACCGGAATCACTCATCATGAAGATGTGGTTCAGGCGTGGCAAGGACTCCATTAGCAACCCTTGGATCTTATCCTTCGCAGCACTCCAGATGGAAATAACACGATCATAGCGCTCTTCCTCTGTAATAAGACCACGGCGGAATTGTTTCAGGACTGTATCTACTTTTGTTTGTGCTTCCACCAAGATTTCATCTTTCTCTTTAAGAACCACGATATCAGCTACACCAACTGTAATACCAGCTTTTGTAGAGTAACGGAATCCAAGGTTCTTCATGCGATCAAGCATTTCGGATGTTTGCGTGATCTTGAAGCGTTTGAACACTTCAGCGATGATATTTCCAAGGATTTTCTTCTTAAATGGATCGATTAATTCTTGTGATTGGATTGCCTCTTTTACATTCGCACCTTTTTCCACAAAGTACTTCTCAGGAGTGTTCACTTCTAAGTTGAACTTTGTTGGTTCGTTAATGTAAGGGAATGACGGCGGCAGGATTTCGTTGAAGATCAACTTACCTACTGTCGTGATCAGAAGCTTTTGTTTTTGCTCTTCGGTGAATGTTTCGTTATTTAAAGATCCGGCATAGACCGCCACACGTGTGTGCAGATGCACATATCCGTTCGAATAAGCAATAAGGGCTTCGTTCGTATCTTTGAATACCATTCCTTCACCTACAGCTTTTTCACGCTCTAGAGTTAAGTAGTAGTTACCAAGTACCATATCCTGGGAAGGTGTTACTACTGGTTTTCCGTCCTTAGGGTTAAGGATGTTTTGGGCAGCAAGCATCAAAATGCGTGCCTCCGCTTGTGCTTCAGCAGATAATGGTACGTGAACAGCCATTTGGTCTCCGTCAAAGTCCGCGTTGTATGCTGTACATACAAGTGGATGTAGGCGGATAGCACGGCCTTCTACAAGTGTAGGTTCAAATGCTTGAATACCTAGTCTGTGTAGAGTTGGTGCGCGGTTTAGTAATACTGGATGTTCCTTGATAACGGATTCCAATACGTCCCAAACCTCTGGTTGTACGCGTTCGATCTTACGCTTTGCACTCTTGATGTTATGTGCAAGCCCGCGTTCTACAAGTTCTTTCATGACGAAAGGCTTGAATAGCTCAAGGGCCATTTCTTTAGGCAATCCACATTGGTACATTTTCAAGTTAGGTCCAACTACGATAACGGAACGACCAGAGTAGTCCACACGTTTTCCTAGTAAGTTCTGACGGAAACGACCTTGCTTCCCTTTCAGCATATGAGAAAGAGATTTCAATGGACGGTTACCAGGTCCTGTTACCGGACGGCCACGACGACCATTGTCGATAAGTGCATCAACAGCTTCTTGTAACATACGTTTTTCGTTCTGTACGATGATGCTTGGAGCACCAAGGTCAAGAAGACGTTTTAAACGGTTATTACGGTTGATTACACGACGATACAAGTCATTCAAGTCGGAAGTCGCAAAACGACCACCATCCAATTGCACCATCGGACGTAATTCAGGAGGGATGACAGGTAGTACATCAAGGATCATCCAAGATGGTTCATTGCCGGATCCCCTGAAGGATTCCAATACTTCCAGACGCTTAATCGCTCTTGTACGACGTTGTCCTTGAGCAGTTTTAAGCTCTTCTTTCAGTGTATCCACTTCTTTTTCCAAATCGATGTCAAAAAGAAGTTTCTTGATTGCTTCTGCACCCATGGCTGCTTGGAATGTCTGGCCATACTTTTCACGGTATGCACGGAATTCCTTTTCAGAAAGCAGCTGCTTCTTCTCGAGAGGAGTGTCGCCTGTTTCTGTTACCACGTAAGATGCAAAGTAAATGACTTCCTCTAATGCACGTGGGGACATGTCAAGAACAAGACCCATACGGCTAGGGATGCCTTTGAAGTACCAGATGTGAGATACAGGAGCAGCTAGCTCGATGTGACCCATGCGTTCACGACGAACTTTCGCTCTTGTCACTTCCACTCCACAGCGGTCACAAACGACGCCTTTATAACGGACGCGCTTGTATTTACCACAGTGACATTCCCAATCCTTTGTAGGACCGAAAATTCTTTCGCAGAATAACCCATCTTTTTCTGGCTTTAATGTACGATAGTTAATTGTCTCAGGCTTCTTGACTTCCCCGAAAGACCAGGATCTGATCTTGTCGGGTGAAGCAAGGCCTATTTTCATATATTCAAAATTATTAACATCTAGCAAGGGGCCTACCTCCCTTATAATCTACAGGTTCTACCCAAATGCTTATCTTTAAAGTCCTGTTGGCCATCAGTCTTTAGCGACAGTTTCTTTTACTTCTTCTACTTGATCGGAATCAAGGGAAATACCTTCGGAAGATTGTTCTTCGTCATCTTCCAAGTCTCTCATTTCAATCTCTTTTTCATCGCCAGAAAGGATTTTAACGTCCATACCTAAACTTTGAAGCTCTTTGATTAATACTTTGAAAGATTCAGGTACACCAGGTTCAGGAACATTTTCACCTTTAACGATCGCCTCGTACGTTTTCACACGTCCTACTACGTCATCGGATTTAACTGTAAGGATTTCTTGAAGTGTATATGCGGCACCATAAGCCTCAAGTGCCCAAACTTCCATCTCACCGAAACGCTGTCCACCGAATTGCGCTTTACCACCAAGTGGTTGCTGTGTAACGAGTGAGTATGGTCCAGTCGAACGTGCGTGCAACTTGTCGTCAACCATGTGCGCAAGTTTGATCATGTACATGATCCCGACAGATACGCGGCTGTCGAAAGGTTCACCTGTTCTTCCGTCATACAGTACAGTTTTTGCATCTCTTGCCATGCCAGCCTCTTCTAAAGTGCTCCAAACGTCTTCTTCACGCGCGCCATCAAATACGGCGGAAGCAACGTGGATACCCAAGGTTCTTGCTGCCATACCCAGGTGAAGCTCCAATACCTGCCCGATGTTCATACGGGATGGAACCCCCAGTGGGTTTAACATGATGTCAATTGGCGTACCGTCTGGAAGATATGGCATATCTTCTTCCGGTAAGATACGGGAGATAACCCCTTTGTTACCATGTCGTCCGGCCATTTTGTCCCCTTCAGAAATTTTACGCTTCTGAACGATATATGCACGAACTAATTGGTTAACACCTGGTGGCAACTCGTCTCCATCTTCACGGTTGAATACTTTTACATCAAGTACGATACCGCCACCACCGTGTGGAACTCTCAGTGATGTATCACGTACTTCTCTCGCTTTTTCACCAAAGATTGCGTGTAAAAGACGTTCTTCAGCTGTAAGTTCGGTTACCCCTTTAGGAGTTACTTTTCCTACCAATAGATCTCCATCTTTTACTTCCGCACCGACTCTGATGATTCCACGATCGTCAAGATTCTTAAGTGCCTCTTCCCCTACGTTCGGGATATCACGTGTGATTTCCTCCGGTCCAAGCTTAGTGTCACGAGCTTCTGATTCATACTCTTCAATATGAATGGAAGTGTACACATCGTCTTTTACCAGACGCTCACTCATGATGATGGCATCCTCATAGTTATATCCGTCCCATGTCATGAAGCCGACCATTACGTTACGGCCTAGTGCCAATTCACCTTTTTCCATGGAAGGACCGTCTGCAAGGATTTCTCCTTTTGTTACAACGTCTCCAACGGAAACGATCGGACGCTGGTTATAACAAGTTCCCTGGTTGGAACGAATGAATTTAAGCATTCTGTACTTATCAAGGTTGCCTTTTACCTGTTGCCCATCGACTTCTTCCATACGGCGCACCCAAACTTCACGGGCTTCAACGCGCTCTACAACACCTGGGTGTTTACAGATTACTGCAGCACCGGAGTCTTTTGCAGAAACGTGCTCCATCCCTGTACCCACAATCGGTGATTCCGGTTGCATCAACGGTACAGCTTGACGTTGCATGTTCGCTCCCATCAGGGCACGGTTGGAGTCATCGTTTTCCAAGAAAGGAATACACGCTGTCGCAGCTGAAACAACTTGCTTAGGAGAAACGTCCATGTAGTCGATTCTTTCACTTATAACAACGGTGTTCTCTCCGCGGAAACGGGAAACAACGTTCTCATCAAGGAAAGTACCATCTTCACCAAGGCGTGCGTTCGCTTGGGCTACTACATAATTATCTTCCTCATCTGCTGTCAAGTAATCGATTTGGTCTGTCACTCTACCCGTTTCAGGGTCTACTCTTCTGTAAGGAGTTTCAATGAAACCAAATTTATTTACTTTCGCAAAAGAAGAAAGGGAGTTGATCAGTCCAATGTTTGGTCCCTCAGGAGTCTCGATCGGACACATACGGCCATAGTGGGAGTAGTGAACGTCACGTACTTCAAAGCCAGCACGCTCACGCGTTAAACCACCAGGTCCAAGTGCGGACAATCTACGTTTATGTGTCAATTCGGCAAGTGGATTCGTTTGATCCATGAACTGAGATAATTGAGAGCTTCCGAAGAACTCTTTAATGGATGCGATAACAGGTCTGATATTGATCAGTTGTTGCGGAGTAATGGTGTTAGTGTCCTGGATGGACATTCTTTCACGCACTACACGCTCCATTCTGGATAGACCGATACGGAACTGGTTTTGAAGAAGTTCTCCAACAGAACGTAAACGGCGGTTACCAAGGTGATCGATATCGTCTGTGTCGCCTACACCATGTAGAAGGTCAAAGAAATAACTGATAGAAGCAATGATGTCCGCCGGAGCGATATGCTTCACCTTTTCTTCAATAAAACCGTTGCCTAAAACGACGATTTCTTTTTCACCTTCTGCATCATTTGGTGCATATATCTTAATAGATTGCATTGGCACTTCATCTTCTACTACCCCGCCATGCGGATGGAAGGAAGTCAGGCCGATGCCATCTTCAATGTTAGGTAGAATGCGATCTAACGTTCTACGGTCTAACAGTGTACCTTTTTCTACGATGATTTCCCCTGTTTCAGGGTCTACAAGTGTTTCAGCGATACGTTGATTGAAAAGTCTGTTCTTGATATGAAGCTTTTTATTAATCTTGTATCTTCCAACACTTGCTAAATCATAGCGTTTAGGATCGAAAAATCTAGACTCTAATAAACTTTTCGCATTTTCAACCGTAGGTGGCTCCCCAGGGCGTAAACGCTCATATATTTCTAGTAATGCCTTTTCGGTACTTTCTGTGTTATCCTTATCTAAAGTATTGCGCAAGTACTCGTTTTCACCTATAAGATCAATGATCTCCTGGTCGGAACCGAATCCAAGAGCACGCAAAAGAACCGTTACTGGTAGTTTACGAGTACGATCTATACGAACATATACAACATCTTTAGCGTCAGTCTCGTATTCTAACCATGCACCACGGTTTGGAATAACAGTAGCCGAAAAGCCTTTTTTACCATTTTTATCTACTTTTCCGCTGTAATACACACTTGGAGAACGCACTAACTGAGATACAATAACACGTTCTGCACCATTAATAACGAACGTACCAGTATCCGTCATCAACGGGAAATCACCCATAAATACATCCTGGTCTTTTACTTCACCAGTTTCTTTGTTAATGAGACGAACCTTCACACGTAAAGGAGCTGAGTATGTAACATCTCTTTCCTTTGATTCTTCAACAGAATATTTAGGTTCCCCTAAGCTATAATCGATGAATTCTAAAGATAGATTTCCTGTGAAGTCTTCAATTGGGGAAATGTCATGAAACATTTCTCTCAATCCCTCATCCAGGAACCATTGATAAGAAGATGTTTGAATCTCTATTAGATTTGGTAAATCTAATACTTCACTAATGCGAGCATAACTTCTGCGTTGGCGGTGTCGTCCGTATTGAACTAGTTGACCTGTCAACTGATTCACCCCTCGTATCAAGCGTTATTAAATAGTAGTTCAAATAATATAAACCACTCAAAGCCAAACATAAAAAAACATTCAACATGGAAACGATACTGCTAAAAGAATCCATGTTAAAAATAAAAAATGGTTTCAATACAGAAAACCACATTTCAATCGCTCTATTGATTTTACTATCTTTTCCAAGCATACTAATTTTATACATGAAAAATACATAAAATTATTAGTGCTCAGAAAAATACATATTGGCATTAAACAATGCTACCATAACAAAAAAACCAAGTCAACCCTTTTTTGATTTGATAATGGAATAGCCTTTTTTCTTCGTTACAACTTCCACTTCCTCAAATAAAGACTCCAATTTCTCCATTGCGGAAGGAGCTCCCTGCTTCTTTTGGATCACAACCCACAGTTCTCCCTTTGGAGCCAAGTGCGTCCAAGCTTTTTCCAGGATCTCATGCACCACTTTTTTCCCGGCGCGTATCGGAGGATTGGAAAGTATTGCTGCATAATCGGTGGTAGTGACTTTTTCATAGATATCACTAGTAAAAACAGTGATATTCTCCACTTTGTTAATAGAACCGTTTTCTTTGGCAAGCTCAACAGCTCTTTCATTGACATCAATCATGTCCACGTGACGATGCGGATAGAATTTTGCAAGAGACAATCCAATCGGACCATATCCACAGCCAACATCCAGAATGCGACCTTCCACTTCCGGTTCTTCAAAAGCCTCTATCAGCACTCTTGATCCAAAGTCCACTTCTTTTTTTGAAAAAACACCGCTATCCGTTATGAAAGAAAAGTTGTTACCTTTTAAATCAAATTTCCATTGTTGACGGTTGCTTTCCACAGATGGCTTGTTTGTATAATAATGATTCGTCATATTTAGTCTCCTTATCTGAAAAGCTATCTTTTGCTTTTCAACAAGGCTCTTTTCTCAAAGATTGTTGCTATTACCTAGTAAAAAGTCTGCAATTGGACTTTTTTACCGCTTACCCATTCTAAATATACAGCCAGAAAAGAGCAAGGCAGTAAGGAATATATCGTTGGTTGATACATTCGAAAAAGCAACAAATTCTTTTGAAACAGCCTTAACAAATCAACTTCATATATTAGCACCCTTGAAAAAGACAGTAACCAAACGATCCTTACATCAAGTGTGGCACCGTTTAAAAAAAGCCCGCTAACACGTAGCGAGCTTTCCTTTTTAAGAGCCTGTAATTACTTAACTTCTACAGAAGCTCCAACTTCTTCAAGTTTAGCTTTGATTTCTTCAGCTTCTTCTTTAGCAATACCTTCTTTAAGAGCTTTAGGAGCGTTGTCTACAACTTCTTTAGCTTCTTTAAGACCGAGGCCAGTGATTTCACGTACTACTTTGATAACCTTGATTTTTTGTCCACCAGCGTTAGCTAGGATTACATCAAATTCAGTTTGCTCAGCAGCAGCTTCAGCAGCTCCGCCACCAGCTACAGCTACAGGAGCAGCAGCAGTTACACCAAATTCTTCTTCGATTGCTTTTACTAGGTCGTTTAGTTCTAAAACAGTCATATTTTTAACCGCTTCAATGATTTGTTCGTGTGTCATTGTTAATTTCCTCCTTAGATATTATAAGTTTTATTGTTTTTCTTACTTAACTTGCTAAATTGAAATTAAGCGCCTTGCTCTTCTTTTTGCTCTGCAACTGCTTTCGTAACAAGAGCCAAGTTGCGGATTGGAGCTTGAAGGACGCTAAGCAACATGGAAAGAAGACCTTCACGGGATGGAAGTTCAGCAAGAGCTTTTACTTCTTCAACCGTTGCAACATTTCCTTCGATTACACCAGCTTTGATTTCTAATGCTTCGTGCTTTTTCGCGAAGTCATTAAGGATCTTAGCAGGAGCTACTACATCTTCAGTAGAGAATGCGATAGCGTTAGGTCCTGTTAATGCGTCGTTCAGTCCGTTGATGTCTGCTGCTTCAGCCGCACGGCGAGTTAAAGAGTTTTTGAAAACCTTGAACTCAACACCTGCTTCACGAAGTTGTTTACGAAGTTCTGTTACTTCCGCAACGTTAAGTCCACGGTAGTCAACTACGATAGTAGATACAGAAGCTTTAAACTTGTCAGCGATTTCTCCAACAGCTTGTTTTTTTACTTCAACTGCTTTGCTCATCGTTACACCTCCTAAAAAGTTGGTTACCACTTATACCGACCGGTGTACATAAAGAATGCCCCCACGCAGGTGGAGGCAGAAGTTTTATCGTTAAAAGCACAAGGCTTTTGATCGTAAAAATTCACACCTCGGTAGGAAATTAAGCCGATTGGCACCTACTGTCTACGGTACAAACAATATCATTTTATAAACACAACGATTATTATAACCGTGTAGTTATCTTATGTCAATATGTTAGTTTTTGGTAGCTACGAAAGTAGAAGCGTCAACTTTTACTCCAGGTCCCATTGTAGAAGTAACAGCAACGTTCTTCATGAATGTACCTTTTGCAGCTGCCGGTTTAGCTTTTAGTAAAGTCTCATAGATAGTTGTGAAGTTTTCAGCAAGCTTCGCATCTTCGAAAGAGATCTTACCGATTGGAACATGGATGTTACCGGATTTATCAAGACGGTATTCAACTTTACCAGCTTTAATCTCGTTAACAGCTTTTGTTACATCAAATGTAACTGTTCCAGTTTTAGGGTTTGGCATTAAGCCTTTAGGTCCTAATACGCGTCCTAATTTACCAACTTCACCCATCATGTCTGGAGTAGCAACGATTACGTCGAAATCGAACCAACCTTGGTTGATTTTCGCGATCATGTCAGCATCCCCAACATAGTCAGCTCCAGCAGCTTCTGCTTCTTTCGCTTTTTCGCCTTTAGCGAAAACTAGGACTTTTTGAGTTTTACCAGTTCCATGAGGAAGCACTACTGCTCCACGGATCTGTTGGTCGTTTTTACGAGGGTCAACTCCAAGGCGGAATGCAACTTCCACAGTAGCGTCGAACTTCGCAGTGTTTGTTTTCTTAACTAATTCGATAGCTTCGTTAACAGAGTAAGCCGTTGTACGGTCTACAAGTTTCGCAGCTTCGATGTACTTTTTACCTCTTTTAGCCATTTTAAATGTCCTCCTTATGTGGTTTTAGCGGAATAACCTCCCACGAATAAAGGTTGCGAATTGGCCATAAACCAAAGTCCGCAACCCTGAACAGCAGTTAAATCAAAAGCAATGGGATCAGTCTTCGATTGTGATACCCATGCTACGAGCAGTACCTTCAACCATGCGCATTGCAGCTTCTACGCTTGCAGCGTTTAGATCTGGCATTTTCGTCTCCGCAATTTCGCGTACTTTATCACGCTTAACTGTTGCAACTTTATTACGGTTTGGTTCACCAGAACCAGACTCGATACCAGCTGCTTTTTTAAGTAAAACTGCAGCAGGTGGAGTTTTCGTAATAAATGTAAATGAACGGTCTTCAAAAACCGTGATTTCAACAGGGATAATCAATCCAGCTTGATCCGCTGTACGAGCGTTGAACTCTTTACAGAAACCCATGATGTTAACACCTGCTTGACCTAGTGCTGGTCCAACTGGTGGTGCTGGGTTAGCTTTCGCTGCCGGAATTTGTAGCTTTACCATTTTAATTACTTTTTTAGCCACGAGACACACCTCCTTAAGTCCGTGATGTGGTATCTGGGATTTCTCCCTCCCACTCAACTCATTCTTTATATATTTAATAAAGAATATTTTTTTATTAATAGTCTCTGTTTCAGAGACATACTGACCTTTGAAATAATATCATTTTTACGAAACTATTTCAAGTTTTTTTACATTATAATTTTTCAATCTGTGTAAAGTCAAGCTCCACAGGGGTTTCACGGCCAAACATATTTACTAAAACTTTCACTTTATGCTTGTCTTTATCCAGTTCGACGATATGTCCGGTGAAGTTTGCGAAAGGACCTTCTGTCACTTTCACGGATTCTTTCAGATCGAAGTCTACTTCGACTTGCTTCTCCATCATGCCCATTCTCTTCAGGATGAATGCAATTTCGTCATCCAATAGAGGCGTTGGCTTGGAACCGGATCCGCTTGATCCCACGAAACCTGTGACTCCAGGTGTGTTACGTACTACATACCAGGAATCGTCTGTCATGACGATTTCGACTAGCACGTAACCAGGGAATACCTTTTTCTTTGTTACTTTCTTTTTGCCGTTTTTGATGTCGGTTTCTTCTTCTTCAGGAACGACAACGCGGAAGATTTTATCTTGCATCCCCATTGATTCTACTCGTTTTTCTAAGTTCGCTTTTACTTTATTCTCGTATCCGGAATAAGTATGAACGACGTACCAGTTTTTCTCCATTGTTTAGGACTTGTGTCCGTCCCTCCCTTTTCGTAACTTTTTGTTGCTGATAGCAAATCTTATACATATCGTTGATAGATGAATATGAATGACAACCAAAATCCTTAATCTTAAGAATCCCATAACTCCTGTTGGTTTCCATTCCGGGTGTTCGCTTATCCTTTGGGCGCTGCTTGAGCCTCCTCGCTACGCTCGGGGGTCTCAAGCTACCGCTATCTCCCTCAGGAGTCTCACACCCTGCACTTTAATCAACAGGGGCGGCCAATATATCAACAGTGTTTTAAAATCATTGAAACTAGTAAAGAATGCTTGTTTTTTTCCAAATGAAAAAACCCGTTGAACGGGCTTTTTGTCAGAAAGTATTATTTACATTATACCATGATATAACACTACTTATTCAAGAGTAAAAGGAATAAGTTTGAATTACTTATTTAATCACAGTACGCAACAATTCGGAAATACCCATGTCCACAATCCAGAAGAATACTGTGACAAACAATACAGTTGTTACTACTGTGATTGTGTAACGAGTTAATTCCTTGCGTTTTGGCCAGCTTACTTTCTTCATTTCGCGAGCTACATCACGAAAAAAATTAGTCAAACGTCCCATCCATGTAACCTCCAACCCCAGAAATACTGATCTATTTTGTCTCCCGATGAACGGTGTGAGCATTACAAACCTTGCAAAACTTCTTTATCTCTAAACGCTCGCCGCTTTGCGCTTTCCCTTTGACTGTTGAATAGTTTCGGGAAGAACAAGCTGCACAAGCAAGTGCCACCTTACTTTGCATGTGTTACACCACCTGAACTGAACAAAGATGTCCATAAAAATGTAACATAGGTGTAATAATTAGTCAATGTCAAGTAGAACGCTCAATCATGTGTTTTGTTATGCGCTTCCACTTGTGGATTACAATGTGATTTCCCTAAGCTCCAGGTATCGCTCGAGCTTGCGCTTCACCCTTTGCAAGGCGTTATCGATGGATTTCACATGCCGGTTTAAATCTTCTGAAATTTCCTGATAAGAACGTCCATCCAGATAGAGAGCAAGCACCTTTCTTTCCAGGTCGCTTAACAGCTCGCCCATCTTCACCTCTATATCATCAAATTCTTCTTGATTTATGATCAGTTCTTCCGGATCCATCACTTTTGCTCCGGAAATGACATCCATTAATGTGCGATCTGATTCCTCGTCATAAATAGGCTTGTCCAGCGATACGTACGAATTCAATGGAATATGCTTTTGTCTCGTGGCCGTTTTAATCGCAGTGATGATTTGTCTGGTGATGCACAATTCCGCAAATGCTTTGAAAGAAGTCAGCTTGTCCTCTTTGAAGTCACGAATTGCCTTGTAAAGACCAATCATACCTTCTTGCACAATATCTTCGCGATCTGCACCTATGAGAAAATAGGATCTAGCCTTCGCGCGAACGAAATTTTTATACTTGTTGATTAAATAATCCAGCGCTTCACTGTCACCTAAATGCACAAGTTCTACCATCTGTTCGTCTTCCATAAGCTCTAATGTCCTGTTGGCATTTCTTGGATCGCTCACTATCACACCTATCCCTCCGGCTGAATCAGTAGATAGAAATATTATACAGTAGGCACAAATTGACCGTCAACCACTCATCGCTGTCCTCGGCGCCATTTTTCGAAAATTGCTGAAATTTCATTGTCTAACTCAATGCGTTTAGAAGGTTTTTCGTTGGTAAATTTTGTTACCCTCTTTTTTATTTTCACTTCGATTGTATCTGATTCATTCAGGAGTTCCCTAGCAGATTTCCGCAAAGCCCCTTGTCCAAAAATTGCCCATTGCTCGGTATAATCGGACGTTGCAACATGAATTTGCGTACGGATATCACTTAAACTGATGGCCAGTTTTTCGATTCTTTCATCTGCCGTTTCATTTTCCCGAGTATAAATGACTTCAACACGATGGTTTTTGTACTTAGTTTCTATCCCCTGGGACATGTGGGCATCAAAAACAACTATCACTTTATAGCCAGTATAGGCCTGGTATTCTGCCATTCTCGAAATAAGGATATCACGGGCCATCGCGAGATCCTTGTCTTTCAGTACTCTCAGCTCCGGCCACGCTCCGATAATGTTATATCCATCCACCAGTAGAATATCCATCTTCCTTTACTCTCCTGCCGGCATTCTTTTGCGGAAAACCTCATACATTAATAGACTGGCAGCAACAGAAGCGTTCAAAGACGTCACTTTCCCCACCATCGGCAACGATACAAGGAAGTCACATTTTTCCTTTAACAGCCTTGCCATCCCTTTGCCTTCACTGCCGATTATCAGGCCAAGTGGCAGGGAGCCATCCATTTTCGTGTAATCCACCGTTCCTTTTGCATCAGTGCCGAATATCCAGAGTCCTCTTTCCTTCAGCTCGTCCACCGTTCTTGCAAGGTTGGTCACTCGTACGACTGGAATGTGCTCGATCGCCCCGGTGGATGATTTGGCGACAGTTGCTGTCAGTCCCACTGCTCTCCGCTTCGGAATGATGATTCCGTGAGCACCCACAGCATCCGCTGTACGCATGATGGAACCAAGATTATGCGGATCTTCTATTTCGTCCAGAATCAAGAAGAAAGGATCCTCCTTTCTCTCTTCCGCTGATCGGTAAAGGTCATCTAGTTCCGCATAGTCATATGCCGCTACAGAAGCGACGACCCCCTGGTGGTTCCCTTCCACCATCTGATCAATTTTTTTACGAGGGACAAACTGCACCAGAACGTTTGCCTCTTTTGCCATGGCGATCACTTGTTGGATAGAGCCTTTTTGACCACCTTCTGCTATCCAGAGTTTGTTGATTTCACGATTTGATTTAAGTGCCTCAAGCACTGGATTACGTCCCATAATGAATTCTTTTGTCATCTCTATTCACCTCTCTTGCTGTCTACCAGTTCTATGCAGGTAAACACGATTTCTTCCATTCGTTCTATGTCTTCATGTAAGTATAAATAGCCAATCAGTGCTTCAAATGCGGTGGAATAGCGGTATGTTTGAACATCCGTATTCTTCGGTACGGAGCCGGATTTGGCATTGCGGCCCCGCCTGATGACACCTTGTTCCTCTTCGCTGAAAAATTCCCGCTCCATCAGCTGATGAAGCAGATGTGCCTGCGATTTCGCAGACACATAGTTCGTTGCTGCACGATGCAACTGATTTGGGCGTATTTTGCCGGATTTCAAAAGATGGTGGCGAATATACCCTTCATACACCGCATCCCCCATATAAGCGAGCGCCAAACTATTTAATTGCTTTGCATCCACATTGCTGTTGCTCATTACTGGTTTAGCCTCTTTTCCATCTTGTGCCTTGTGCGGTATCTTCGAGAATGATGTTTTTTGCTTTCAGCTCATCACGAATCTGGTCGGCTCTTGCAAAGTCACGGTTTTTTCTGGCATCGATGCGCTGCTGGATCAGGCTTTCGATTTCCTCATCCAAAAGCTCCTCTTCTACTGTTAGGGACACTCCGATTACTGAGAACAGCTCTTCAAATTGGGTGATGAATGCTTGTAACACTTTTTCGGAGGTGTTTTTTCCATTTAAGTAAAGGTTGGCTTGTTTAGCCATGTCAAATAAAATAGAAATGGCATTGGCTGTATTAAAATCATCGTCCATCACTTTGATGAATTCGTTTTTAAACTCTTCTACTTTTTGTAGCCATTCTGTAGCATCTGTTGCAAGATCTGCTGTATTATCCAAACGGTGTTTCAGGTTAATGTAGGCTGTACGTAAACGATCCAGGCCATTCTTGGTGCTTTGAAGCAGCTCTTCATTATAGTTGATCGGATGACGGTAATGAACCGATAGCATGAAGAAACGAAGCAGTTGCGGGTCATGCTTTTGAATGATGTCATGTACCAACACAAAGTTCCCCAGTGACTTAGACATTTTTTCGTTATCAATATTAATATACCCATTATGCAACCAATACTTAGCAAACGTCTTGCCTGTTAATGCTTCCGATTGAGCAATTTCATTTTCATGATGTGGGAAGGAGAGGTCCTGTCCACCTGCGTGGATATCAATGGTGTCGCCAAGGTATTTACGTGCCATTGCCGAGCACTCGATATGCCAGCCTGGTCTGCCTTTCCCCCACGGACTGTCCCAGTGGATTTCCCCTTCTTTTGCCGCTTTCCACAGTACAAAGTCCAGTGCGTCTTGTTTCTTTTCGCCTACTTCAATGCGTGTTCCAAGCTGCAGGTCTTCGATCGGTTGATGGGAGAGCTTGCCGTACTCTTCGAACTCGCGGGTTCTGTAGTACACGTCTCCACCAGACTCATAGGCAAAGCCTTTTTCAATTAGCGCTTCAATGAATTCAATGATGATATCCATATTTTCTGTGACCCTTGGATGTACGGTTGCCTTTTTGCAACCAAGCGCAGAGACATCCTCATGGTAAGCAGCGATGAATCGGTCCGCAATCGTCGGTACATCTTCGCCCAGCTCATTGGCAGCCTTGATCAGCTTGTCATCCACATCTGTAAAATTGGATACATAGTTGACTTCATAGCCGCGGTACTCGAGGTATCTTCTTACCGTATCAAATACAATCGGCGGTCTTGCATTCCCGATATGGATATAGTTATAGACGGTCGGTCCGCAAACATACATCTTGACCTTCCCCTCTTCAAGCGGGACAAATTTTTCCTTTTGACGTGTCAGTGTATTATAAAGATGAATGGTCATCTATTTTCTTCCTCTCTTTTAAAAATATCAGTTCATTTTGCAGTTGTGCGATTTGTTTCTCCAATTCCACAAATCTGTCTCCGGTCGGGTCTGGCATTTCATGATGGTTCAAGTCCCTTTTTACTTTTACCCCATCCTGGATCACAATTTTGCCCGGAATGCCCACAACCGTGGAGTTGGCTGGTACATCCTTCAGTACAACAGATCCCGCTCCGACCTTGGAGTTCTCCCCTATCGTGATGGAACCCAACACCTTTGCTCCTGTTGCAATCAGGGCGTGGTCTTGAATGGTTGGGTGCCGTTTACCTTTTTCTTTCCCGGTACCCCCGAGCGTTACTCCTTGGAAGACAGTAACATTATTCCCAATTTCACAGGTTTCACCTATGACAACACCCATTCCGTGGTCAATGAAAAATCTTCGGCCTATTTTTGCTCCCGGATGGATTTCGATCCCTGTGAAGAATCGGCTTATCTGGGAGATGACCCTGGCGATGAAGAACATTTTACGCTTAAAAAAGGCGTGAGCCAATCTGTGGGCCCATACGGCATGGAGACCTGAGTATGTCAGGATCACTTCTAAATGATTTCTTGCAGCCGGATCTTGTTCGAATACGACTTCAATGTCTTCCTTCAATGTACGAAACATGTAGTGATCCTCCTTTCGTTTTGCGTTTGTTAATTTATTTCCGTTTATTTTACTTAACTGGTTAATTCCCTGTTTTTTTCGTTCCGGGAGTTCGCTTATCCAGTGGGCGGTGCTTGAGCGTCTCAAGTCTACCGCTACCTCCCGCCGGAGTCTCACTCCCTGCTCTTCAGTCAACAGGGGGGGTACGTGATACTATTTAGGCCACCATTACTCATTGCCACCTGGAATGTTTCTCAAAAATAAAAACGCCTCGGTGTCATTGACACAGAGACGCTTTTGGCGCGGTTCCACTCTGTTTGGATGGTGACTGGCTTTTTGAAAAGATCACATCATCCCTACTTAAGCCTCGTAACGGGAGGTTGCCGCTGGTACTTACTCGGCATTGGTGCCTTTTAGCAACAGACTCAGAGGTGCATTTCAGAAAAGTCATCACTTAGATCGCTTGCAGCCGGTGGCGATCTTCTCTGGGAAGGATGGACGTTCCTTACTCTCCTCTTCTACATTCATGCTCAGACTGCATGAAAACCAAGCAGTCCCAGTTATTTTTCAAACGATCATTTTTATCATTATAAAAAGGTTAGTTCTATCATATTACGTTTTAATGAAAATGTTAACCGATTAGCTTTGATAATCTTGCTAAAACCGTATCTTTTCCTAAAAGGTGGATGGTTTGTGGCAGGTCGCGACCATGTGTTTGGCCTGTTGTTGCCACACGGATCGGCATGAACAGCTTTTTCCCTTTATGCCCGGTCGCTTTTTGGACGGCTTTCGTAGCAGCTTTGATGTTGTCTACCGAGAAGTCCTCCATCGCTTCCAATTCTTTATGGAATGCAGTCATTACTTCAGGTACTTGTTCTTCAGCTAGGACAGCTTTTGCTTCTTCGTCGTATTCGATGTGGGTTTGGAAGAACATTTCTGTCAGTTCTACTATCTCCGCTCCAAAACTCATCTGCTCTTGGTAAAGCCCGATAAGCTCTTTTGTCCAGGCCTTCTGGTCATCTGTCATAGAACTTTCAAGGCGACCCGCTTTAACGAGGTGTGGCATGGACAGATCTACAAGTCGATCAAGATCCATCGTTTTAATGTATTGGTTATTCATCCACGTCAATTTGTTTGTATCAAATACGGCAGGTGATTTGGATAAACGTGCCGTATCAAAAATCTCGATGAATTGGTCCTTAGAGAAGACCTCCTCTTCCCCGACAGGAGACCAGCCAAGCAAGGCAATGAAGTTGAATAATGCTTCCGGTAAGTAGCCAAGCTCTTCATATTGCTCAATAAACTGAATGATGGATTCATCACGTTTACTTAACTTCTTGCGGCTCTCATTTACAATCAATGTCATGTGGCCGAATGTCGGAACTTCCCAGCCCAACGCTTCAAAGATCATAATCTGTTTTGGCGTGTTGGAAATATGGTCATCCCCGCGTAGCACGTGGGAGATCTTCATCAAATGATCATCCACCGCTACGGCAAAGTTATATGTCGGTGTTCCATCCTTCTTTACAATAACAAAGTCCCCAATGCCATCTGATTCAAAGGAGACGTCCCCTTTTACCATGTCATGGAACTTGATTTCCTTCCCCTTTGGCACGCGAAAGCGGATGCTCGGCTCTCTTCCTTCCGCTTCAAAGGCATGTCGCTCTTCTTCAGTTAAGTTGCTATGCTTGCCAGAGTAACTAGGGTTCTCTCCACGGGCGATTTGTCCTTCGCGCTCCGCTTCAAGCTCCTCTTCCGTGCAATAGCATTTATAGGCAAGGTCTTTTTCTAAAAGCTCATTATAGAATTTGGTGTAGATGTCATTGCGTTCTGATTGACGGTATGGACCATACTCGCCACCTACATCCACGCTTTCATCCCAGTCCATACCGAGCCACTTCAAATATTTCAGCTGGCTCTCTTCTCCACCTGCAATGTTGCGTTTTTTGTCTGTATCTTCAATACGGATGATGAATTTCCCGTTTTGGCTGCGTGCAAACAGGTAGTTGAATAGTGCGGTTCTGGCATTTCCTATATGTAAGTGCCCTGTTGGACTTGGGGCATATCGTACACGGACTGTCATGTTTGTTACCTCCATTTTCCGTCGGCTTTCGGGCCCGGACGGTTTTTAAAACTAAGCATTATTTTAACATAAAAATACTGGATTCGTATCTATTTCTTTCTATGGCTTTGTTATAACGCCGCTGTTGATTTCCGCAAATGGCTTCGCTTTCCTAGGGGCGCTGCTGGAGCCTCCTCGGCTTACGCCTGCGGGGTCTCCACCTAGCGCTATCTCCCTAAGGAGTCTTCGCCTTTTGCTCCAATCAACAGCTAGATATCACGTCTTACAAAACTATTTCTTTAGCAAGAGGACGGCTGCTTGGGCGGCGATGCCTTCTTCTCTCCCTGTGAAACCGAGTTTTTCGGTGGTGGTCGCTTTTACATTGACTTGATCAATATCTGCTTCTAAAAGTTCGGCAATTCTTTTACGCATCGGTTCGATGTGGGGAGCCATCTTTGGTTTTTGCGCAATGATGGTACAGTCCACATTGCCGAGTTTGTACCCTTTTTCTTTTACTATTGCCCATACCTGTTCCATTAAAACAGCGGAATCGGCATTTTTGAATGCGGGATCTGTGTCGGGGAAGTGTTTCCCGATATCCCCTTCTCCTATAGCGCCTAAGCAGGCGTCGGAAATTGTATGTAATAGTACGTCTGCATCAGAATGTCCAAGAAGTCCTTTTTCATAAGGGATGGTGATTCCCCCGATAATCAACGGTCTGTCTTCTGCAAACTGATGTACATCAAAACCTTGTCCAATTCGAAACATGGTACACCTCTCCATTTATATGTATTTTTCTCATTTGAGATTGATCTCACTCCTGCAGGTGTTCGCTTATCCAGTGGGCAGTGCTTGAGCTCCTCACAACGCTCGGAGTCTCAACCTACCGCTACCTCCCGCCGGAGTCCCACACCTTGCACCCCCACTACAGATGAACTATTTTTGTAAAAAAGCTTTGGCGAGGATTAAATCCTCCGGGGTTGTCAGCTTGAAATTTTCATATTCGCCTTCTACTATATGTACCGGTATATGTATCCTCTCCACAAGGCTCGCCTCATCGGTCCCCAAGTAGTTTTCCATCTTTGCCTTTTCATGCGCTTCCTTCAAAATAGGATAACGGAAAGCTTGCGGAGTCTGGATGGACCATAAACTGGACCGTTCGACCGTCTCTTCCACAACTCCCCCACTGCTTACCCGCTTGATGGTATCTTTCACAGGGACTCCGACAATTGCGGCTCCCTCTTTAGATGCTTTCTTCACCAGATTGTGGATGACTTTTTGGGAAATGAAGGGCCTTGCCCCGTCATGGACAAGCACAATCTCTGCTGATTGAATCGAGTTAAGCCCATTATACACGCTATCCTGCCGTTCTTCCCCACCGGGTATGATTTCTTTTATTTTCTTTATCGGATAAAGGGTGAAAAGCTCTTGGAAAATATCTTTTTCTTTGTCATTGATGACTAGTTTGATTTGATCACAGTAAGGGTCTTCTTCAAAGGCGGAGAGGGTGTGAATGATGACGGGTTTCCCCTCAAGTTCGATAAATTGCTTATTCTTTCCCGCCTTCATTCGTTTCCCCTGACCTGCCGCCAGTACGATTACTTGATAGTTCATTTTTTCTCTCCCGTAGGTGTTGATTTTTCAGAGTCCATTAAAAAATATTCTGAAATAACTTCAACCCTCCAAGCAAGGCTTAAGAGGGTAGAGGTTTCTTATGTTGGACTGATTGAGTACCGCTGATGGTTTCCGCGCCAGGCTTCGCTCCCACCATCAGCTAGGGTAGCATCCATTCATCCACTACTTATAAGGCCGCCCGTTCCAGTTGTTTGGGCTTGGCAAAAATCATTCGTCCCGCAGAGGTCTGCAAGACACTTGTAACAAGGACTTGTATGTGCTTGCCGATGTAATCACGGCCTTCTTCCACGACGATCATCGTCCCGTCATCTAGGTATGCAACGCCTTGGTTATGCTCTTTTCCGTCCTTGATGACTTGGACGGTCAGTTCTTCACCCGGAAGGACGACCGGCTTGACCGCATTGGCGAGATCGTTGATATTCAAGACTTCGACACTTTGAAGCTCGCAGACTTTATTCAAATTGAAGTCATTGGTCACGACCACACCGGAAGTCAATTTTGCCAATTTAACAAGTTTACTGTCCACTTCCTGTATATCTTCAAAATTGCCTTCATAGATTTCTACTTTTATGGCTAATTCCTTTTGGATTCTGTTCAAAATATCCAAGCCGCGTCGGCCACGATTTCGTTTCAGCACGTCAGATGAATCGGCTATATGCTGCAGCTCTTCCAGGACAAATCTCGGAATGACAATCGTCCCTTCCAAAAAGCCCGTCTGGCAGATATCCGCCACTCTTCCATCAATGATCACACTCGTATCCAAGATTTTCAGCTTTTTAGAAGAAAGGTCTAAATCGTCTTCCTCCACCGCCTTCTTCTTGCCGAATTTAGATGAGATCGAGAACAAGTTCACTAGCTCATCCCGTTTCTTAAAGCCTACCTGGAATCCGAGATACCCTAATAGAATGGTAATGAAAATAGGGAAGATGGCACTGACAAATGGAATTCTCTCAAGGGGGATGACCGCTAAATAGGCGACAATCAACCCGAAAATAAGTCCCAGGCTACCGAATAACACATCTGTTACCGGCGCTTTCACCAATGATTCCTCTATCCACTTAATGAATCCGACCACATAATCCACTAACCAAAAAGTAAGGATGAAAAATATAATTGCTCCTAAGATCGCAACAGTATAAGGCTTCGTAAGAAAAGGAATATCTCCTACATTTAAGAGGGAAAACAGCTCGGGGATAAAGAATATTCCCAATGTCCCACCAAGAATTAGAAAGAATACTTGAACCATACGCCTTAACATTGCCTCACCTCCTTTTATTCATTATAAACAGTTTCCATTAAATAAAACGTCGAAAAAGCTTTTAATTTACATTTGTTAGGATTTTGTCACATTCAAGATTTTCAAAGCTCTCCGTCCTACATTTGACGGTCGATAAGAAGCTGATCCTGTATCCGCTTCAGCCCCTCTTTTATCTTTCTTGCCCGGACTTCGCCGATGCCATCTACATCATCTAGTTCTTCCACTGTCGCGACGATGATATGCTTCAGGTTTTGAAAACGGCAGACAAGGTTTTCTATGACGAGCGGGGGAAGTCTAGGAATCTTATGCAGGACTCTGTACCCTCTTGGAAGGACGATTTCATCCGGATTCATAAAACCAGAATATCCTAACATTTTTAAAATGACGGCATCATCCAATAAGTCCGTATTGGCCAATTCCTGCAATCTTCTTAAGATCATGAATGCATCCATGTCTTTATCCACGCAATAATCCTTGATAAGAAGGATTGCCTCTTCTTCAATATGAGCAAGAAGTTCCGTCATTTGAAGGCGAATGAGTCTCCCTTCCGTGCCTAGCTCATTGATATAGCTTAGAATCTCATTTTTGATACGAAGTACCATTTCAATACGGTGGATAACCTGTAATAGTTCCGATAAGGATACTTGTTCCTCAAATTCCAATGCTCCAAGGTTGGTGATCCCCTGGTCCAGCACGGATTTATATTTTTCAAGTGTCTGGATCGCCTGATTGGCTTTGGTGAAAATAACTCCGATATCCCTTAACGCATAGCGGAAATCCCCTTTGTACAAGGTGATGACATTACGCCGCTGGGAGATGGCGATGACAAGACAGCCGGTCTGCTTGGCCACACGTTCCGCTGTACGGTGCCTCATACCGGTTTCAGTGGAAATGATGGTGGAGTTAGGTGTCAATTGGGCGTTGGCATATAGTATTTTCGTGCCTTTTTCGTTGAGTATAATGGCACCGTCCATTTTTGCCAATTCATATACATAGGCAGGACTGAAGGGACAGTTGATGGAAAAGCCTCCGTCCACCATTTCTTTCACTTTATCATTGAAACCCACTACAACCAGTCCACCCGTCTGGGAGCGGAGAATGTTGTTGATTCCCTCCCTGATGGGTGTCCCTGGTGCAATAAACTGTAACGTATCTGCCATGATTTTTTCTTTCTGCCGTTGTTCTTCCATCTCTATCCCCCTAGAGTATATTGAAGAGCCTGCTCGATGGTGTTAACACCGATGACATTGACCTCTTTCGGAACGGTCCATCCCCCAAGGTTTTTCGCTGGGATGATCACCCGTTTGAACCCAAGTTTTGCTGCTTCTTGCACGCGCTGTTCAATTCGGGAAACCCGTCTGATCTCACCTGTCAATCCTACTTCGCCGATCACCACATCCGTCGGTTCAGACGTTTGGTTTCGGAAGCTGGAAGCTATGCTCACGGCTACTGCTAAATCGATAGCCGGTTCGTCGAGTTTAACCCCGCCGGCAACTTTCAGGTAAGCGTCCTGATTCTGTAACAAGAGGCCCACCCTCTTTTCGAGCACGGCCATGATGAGGGAGACCCTGTTATGGTCAATTCCTGTTGCCATCCTACGCGGATTACCGTAACCTGTCGGTGAAATGAGTGCCTGAATTTCCACCAATACCGGGCGCGTCCCTTCCATGGATGCCACTACAGTAGAGCCTGCAGCTCCTTTGGAACGTTCTTCAAGAAAGATTTCAGAAGGGTTCTTCACTTCTGTCAGTCCTTCTTCCTTCATTTCAAAAATACCTATTTCGTTGGTGGAACCGAATCTATTTTTTACAGACCGCAATATGCGATATGTATGGTGCCGTTCTCCTTCAAAATATAGCACAGTATCCACCATGTGCTCCAGTAATCGTGGGCCGGCGATGGATCCTTCCTTGGTCACGTGTCCTACGATGAAAACAGCGATGTTCTTCGTTTTCGCAATACGCATCAACTCCGCGGTACACTCCCTGACCTGGGACACGCTTCCCGGCGCTGAAGTGACTGCCGGATGATAAACGGTCTGGATGGAATCGACAACCAGCAGGGTAGGCTGAATGTCATCTACCGCTTTTGCCACCAGTTCGAAATCCGTTTCGGATAATACAAACAGCTCTTCTGCCTGCACGCCTAAGCGATCTGCACGCAGCTTCGTCTGTTGAACAGACTCTTCCCCGGATATGTATAGGACACGGTGTTTCTTCATAGCCAACTGAGAGCACACCTGCAGCAATAAAGTCGATTTCCCGATCCCCGGGTCTCCTCCGATAAGAACAAGCGAACCTTGGACCAATCCGCCTCCAAGCACCCTGTTGCACTCCTCCATATCGGTGTAGATCCTTGACTGCTTTATATTTTCCACTTTAGTAATGGATTCCGCTTTCCTTGCCAGTGTGGAGGAAGATGTCGTAAAGCCTCCGCGCCTTGGAGTCCTGGACTCCTCAAGCTCCTCGACCATCGTATTCCATGCATGGCATCCCGGGCATTTCCCCATCCACTTAGGAGACTCATACCCGCATTCCTTACACATAAACTTTGTCTTACGCTTTGCCATCCAAAAATCCTCTCTATGTTAACAATAATCTTTATGAAAAGAGCATAATAAAAATACCATTGTTTTCCTTCTTTTATGATACCTTATTTCACATTATTTACGCTAATTTAAACCATTGGATAATACAAGAAAGGAGGAAAGCTCCAATTAAAGAGCTGCCCTCCGCTTCTATTCTCAACCATCGACTATCATGCTTATTTCACTTTTTCCACACCACGAACCACAAATTCCCCGTCTACTACATCCAAGGAGATTTTCTTACCTTTCTCAATATTGCCTCTTAGCAGCTCTTCGGAAAGTTTATCCTCCACATGCTTCTGGATGGCACGACGCAACGGTCTTGCCCCGTACTCTGGATCGTACCCTTCTTCGGAAATCTTTTCTTTTGCTGCATCTGTCAGCTCCAGATCAATATCCTGTTCTTTCAGACGCTTCGTCAGCTGCTCAGATAGCAATGTAACGATCTCTTTCAAGTGTGTTTTCTCCAAGGAGTGGAAGACGATCATTTCATCGACACGATTCAGGAACTCCGGACGGAACGCTTTTTTCAGCTCATCCATCACTTTCCCTTTCATGTCTTTATAGTTCTGGTTCTCATCTTGTACGTTAAAGCCTACATACTTGTTACGCTTCAAGGCATCCGCCCCTACGTTGGATGTCATGATGACAAGCGTGTTCCGGAAGTCGACTGTACGACCCTTCGAATCTGTCAGACGGCCATCCTCTAACACTTGCAATAGTATATTGAACACATCAGGATGTGCTTTTTCAATTTCATCCAATAGGATGACAGAGTACGGCTTACGGCGTACCTTCTCCGTCAATTGGCCACCTTCATCATAGCCTACATATCCTGGAGGGGAACCTACAAGACGGGAAGTCGAATGCTTCTCCATGTATTCGGACATATCGATACGGATCATCGCATCCTCGTCACCAAAGATGGATTCTGCCAAGGCTCTAGCAAGTTCGGTTTTCCCGACCCCTGTCGGCCCAAGGAATATGAAGGAACCGATTGGGCGTTTTGGATCTTTCAACCCTGCACGTGCACGGCGAACGGCTTTGGATACCGCCTTAACCGCCTCATCCTGGCCGATGACACGGGAATGCAATAGAGATTCCATGTTCAACAGTTTATCGGTTTCCGTTTGCGCAAGCTTCGATACCGGAATCCCAGTCCAGCTGGACACGACCATCGCAATATCCTCCACTGTCACCTCGGAATTCTCTTGTCCCTGCTTTTCTTTCCATGTTTTCTTCGTTTCTTCTAATTGTTCACGAAGACGCTGCTCTGTATCTCTTAATGATGCTGCCTTTTCAAACTCTTGGCTTTGTACAGCCGCATCCTTTTCGTTGCGGACAGACTCAAGCTTTACCTCTAACTCTTTTAAGTTCGGAGGTGTCGTAAAAGAACGAAGTCGTACTTTTGATCCGGCTTCATCAATTAAGTCGATTGCTTTATCCGGAAGGAAGCGGTCACTGATGTAGCGGTCGGAAAGCTTAACCGCCTGCTCGATCGCCTCATCGGTAATGGATACGCGATGATGAGCTTCATAACGGTCACGAAGACCCGTCAGAATCTGAATGGATTCCGCCGTTGTCGGCTCATCCACCTGGATTGGCTGGAAACGGCGTTCTAGTGCTGCGTCTTTTTCAATATATTTTCGGTACTCATCCAATGTTGTCGCACCGATACATTGTAACTCCCCACGAGCCAAGGATGGTTTCAGGATATTGGATGCATCGATCGCACCTTCTGCCCCACCCGCACCGATCAACGTGTGCAGCTCGTCAATGAACAGGATGATGTTGCCCGCTTGGCGAATCTCATCCATTACTTTCTTTAAACGGTCCTCAAACTCACCGCGGTATTTGGTCCCTGCTACCACCGTCCCCATATCCAAGGTCATAACCCGCTTGTCACGGAGGATTTCCGGTACTTCATTGTTCACAATTTGCTGTGCAAGTCCTTCCGCGATAGCGGTTTTACCGACCCCAGGCTCCCCGATCAGCACTGGGTTATTTTTCGTTCTACGGCTCAGTACTTCAATGACACGTTGGATTTCCTTGCTTCGTCCGATAACAGGATCCAAGCTTCCTTCGCGAGCAACTGCTGTAAGATCCCTTGCAAGACTATCAAGCGTAGGCGTATTTACATTGGCAGACGCTCCTCCTTGATGCCCTCCTGAAGATTCATTGCTTCCAAGCAGCTGTAACACTTGTTGACGCGCTTTGTTCAAGCTTACACCCAAGTTGTTCAGAACACGTGCCGCCACGCCTTCCCCCTCGCGGATAAGACCAAGCAAGACATGCTCCGTTCCCACATAGGAGTGTCCCAGTTTACGTGCTTCGTCCATGGAAAGCTCAATCACTTTCTTCGCTCTTGGAGTGTAGTGAGGAATGGACTGTCCACTGTCCTGCCCTCTGCCAATCAGGTTCTCCACTTCCTTCTGGATCTTCTCAGGTCCTAAACCAAGGGCGATCAGCGCTTTTGCGGCAATGCCCTCCCCTTCCCTTACCAATCCAAGCAGGATATGCTCCGTCCCAATATTATTATGGCTTAGGCGCAATGCCTCTTCTTGTGCTAATGCTAATACTTTTTGTGCTCTTTCCGTAAATCGACCAAACATCATATCTAATCGCCTCCCGAATAATTTATCTCTTTAATCGCATTCTTTCCCGAATTAAGCTCGCCCTGCGAACATCTCTTTCATTTGGCTTTAATGGTCCCCCAGCATACTGCTGCAGGAACCCTGGTTGGGTCAATATCATTAATTCATTCAAAATTGATCTGGAAATGTCGGTGATATACCCTAAATCGATACCGAGCCGGACATTTGACAAACATTTTGCCGCCTCTTTCGTTTCCATGACCCGGCTATGCGCCAGCAACCCGTATGAGCGAAAAACCCTATCTTCTAATTGTATGTTCGAAGTTTTAACTAATGCTTCCCGGGCAGATCGCTCCTGCGTAATTAGTTGTTGCACGACACTCATAAGGTCTTGGACAATATCCTCTTCCGACTTTCCTAGTGTCATCTGGTTGGAAATCTGAAAGATGTTCCCTAAAGCTTCGCTGCCTTCCCCGTAAATTCCTCTAACAACCAATCCCAATTGATTAATCGCCGGGACAATCCTGTTCATCTGCTGGGTCAGCACCAATGCTGGAAGGTGCATCATGACCGAAGCCCGTAGCCCCGTACCCACATTTGTCGGGCAGCTGGTTAAGTATCCTCGTTTTTCATCAAACGCATAATCGATCTTCTCTTCTATCCAATCATCCAATGAATTGGCCACCTGCAATGCTTCATTCAGCTGCAGTCCGGGAAACAAACATTGAATCCTTATATGGTCCTCCTCATTTATCATAATGCTCACTTCTTCATTAGGTGATAACAAACATGCACCAAATGCCGAATCCTCCGCCAGTTGTGGACTGATCAGGTGCTTTTCTACCAGCACCCGCTTCTCTAGCGCATTTAATTCCTCCATAAGAAGGAACTCCAGATCCCCAAGATCCTGAAACGCTTTTTCTCCAAAATGCTGTTTCATTACATCGACAATCTTTTGCGCTTCCTCATTGCTCGCCACTGTTGGGAACTGCATATTCTCCAGATTCCTCGCCAGCCTTACCCGGCTGCTCAAGACGATATCTGAGTCGGGGCCCTCCTGATTCATCCAAGAACTGACTGCATTATTCAAAAAGTGTTCAAGAGACATCTACTGCTCCCCCTCTCTTTTTTCACTCAGTTGCCTTTCCAACTCTCTGATTCTATCTCTAGTATTCGCCGCGCTTTCAAATTCTTCCTGTCTGATAAGCTCCTGTAATTCCTCTTTCAGGGAATCAATCTCTTTTCGCACATGCATGCTGCCACCGATTCTTTTCGGAATCTTACCGGCGTGCACGGTATTTCCACTGTGCAATCTTTTTAATATAGGCTGCATCTTATCGGAAAACGTATGATAACATTCGGAACAGCCAAACCGGCCAATCTTCGTAAACTGTGTAAATGTCATCTTACAACGCTCACACTGCAGCACTTTCTTAGGCTCGAGCTCCTCCTGTTTTGGATTAGGAATCGCCTGTTCCGTATTCAACAGCCCGGCAATTAAATTATTTATGGAAAAACCAGAGCCACCAGTAAACATCGACATGCTTCCCTTTTCCTGTGCACACTGCTCACATATGTGGATTTCGGATTTTTCCCCATTAATGATTTTCGTAAAATGAAGAGCGGCTGGGCGCTCATTACATTCCTGACATACCATTTATATCCCCCCTACCGATACTTCAGAGTGGTCAGCATTGCTGTCAACATCCTCGCCCGCAATTCATCTCTTTCAGGCAACCCTAAATACAAAACGGATCGATCCATCACACTTACCATTATCTTCGCTTCCCGGGCGGAAATAACCTTCTCTTCCACCAGGCGATAGATAACATCCTCCGCACTTGCCTGTGAAACCCTCACATCTATTAACTCCATGATCTGGTCGATTAGTTGCAAATGATCATGCGGCTTAATCTTGATAATCCGGATATAACCACCGCCCCCACGCTTGCTTTCCACCAAATATCCTCGCTCGATCGTAAATCTCGTATTTATCACATAATTGATCTGAGAAGGCACACATTCAAACTTATCAGCAATCTCACTTCTTTTTATCTCCGCAGAATTCTCCCTGCTCCGTTCCAATACTTGTTTCAAGTATTGTTCAATGACATCAGATATGTTTCTCATGCTATCCTCCTATCTGACCTTGACTATCTTTGACTATATGTAAAATATATAAGACCTTGAAAAAAATTTCAATAGATAACCTTTCGCTAAAAACTGTCATCCTTTACGATTCATAGTAGGTTGATCTTCTATTTATGTAGAAATTAAATGTAGAAGAAGCAGTAGCGGGAGAAGTACCAGAGCATCTTGCAAAACTCTCCCTCTCAAACAGAATTCCACTTTTGTAATGTCTCTAAACGTCAATTGGTCAAAATTGTTCAAAAGAATTGGGTATGGTAGCTGGCTGGAGAGAGATAGGTAATCAGTTAAAGCGATGGATACCTTTTCAATGGGGGAAATCTTAGGAAGAGTGTCTTCTTGATGCTGATGATGACATTCTCGACGGAAAATTTGCCGCCAGATTGTCTTTCTAGCCCTGATAATGACAATCTCTACAGAAAATTCACCGCCAGATTGTCTTTATAGCTCTGATGATGACAATCTCAATGGAAAATTCACCGCCAGATTGTCTTTATAGCTCTAATGATGACAATCTCAACAGAAAGTTTGCCGCCAGATTGTCTTTATAGCTCTGATAATGACAATCTCTACAGAAAATTTCACGCCAGATTGTCCTTATATCTTTGATGATGACAATCTCAACAGAAAGTTTGCCGCCAGATTGTCCTTATATCTTTGATGATGACAATCTCTACAGAAAGTTTGCCGCCAGATTGTCTTTATAGCTCTGTTGATGACAATCTCTACAGAAAATTTGCCGCCAGATTGTCTTTATAGCTCTGATGATGACAATCTCTACAGAAAATTCATCGCCAGATTGTCTTTATAGCTCTGATAATGACAATCTCTACAGAAAATTCCACGCCAGATTGTCCTTATAACTCTGATAAAGTGCTTAATCACTCTAAATCTTTGCTTTCAATCCAGCCAGCTTGGATTTTATCAATCAACTTTTCCGTGTTAGAAACCAAGTCACCTTATTTAAACCCCATTCGACACCAACTGATAAAAAACCACTAGTCCAAAATCACCTATACTCTCTCCCTCTCGCTCCTCCTCATCCCCCAAAAAACACAAAAAAACCAGCGCCTAATTTAATAAGCACTGGTTTCCCTTAAATTTGCCTGGCAACGTCCTACTCTCACAGGGGGAGATCCCCCAACTACCATCGGCGCTGAAGAGCTTAACTTCCGTGTTCGGTATGGGAACGGGTGTGGCCTCTTCGCCATCATTACCAGACATATTCAGTTGAAGGTTGAACCTTCAAAACTAGATAATGTGTTCGTATCAAGAATTCATATCGTTCACTTATTTCAATTGTTGGGTTAAGTCCTCGATCGATTAGTATTCGTCAGCTCCACATGTCGCCATGCTTCCACCTCGAACCTATCTACCTGATCATCTTTCAGGGATCTTACTTACCGAAGTAAAAGGAAATCTCATCTTGAGGGGGGCTTCATGCTTAGATGCTTTCAGCACTTATCCCGTCCGCACGTAGCTACCCAGCTATGCCTTTGGCAAGACAACTGGTACACCAGCGGTGCGTCCATCCCGGTCCTCTCGTACTAAGGACAGCTCCTCTCAAATTTCCTGCGCCCACGACGGATAGGGACCGAACTGTCTCACGACGTTCTGAACCCAGCTCGCGTACCGCTTTAATGGGCGAACAGCCCAACCCTTGGGACCGACTACAGCCCCAGGATGCGATGAGCCGACATCGAGGTGCCAAACCTCCCCGTCGATGTGGACTCTTGGGGGAGATAAGCCTGTTATCCCCGGGGTAGCTTTTATCCGTTGAGCGATGGCCCTTCCATGCGGAACCACCGGATCACTAAGCCCGACTTTCGTCCCTGCTCGACTTGTAGGTCTCGCAGTCAAGCTCCCTTGTGCCTTTACACTCTGCGAATGATTTCCAACCATTCTGAGGGAACCTTTGGGCGCCTCCGTTACTCTTTAGGAGGCGACCGCCCCAGTCAAACTGCCCACCTGACACTGTCTCCCAGCCCGATAAGGGCTGCGGGTTAGAATTTCAATACAGCCAGGGTAGTATCCCACCGACGCCTCCACCGAAGCTAGCGCTCCGGCTTCTCAGGCTCCTACCTATCCTGTACAAGCTGTACCAAAATTCAATATCAGGCTACAGTAAAGCTCCACGGGGTCTTTCCGTCCTGTCGCGGGTAACCTGCATCTTCACAGGTACTATAATTTCACCGAGTCTCTGGTTGAGACAGTGCCCAGATCGTTACGCCTTTCGTGCGGGTCGGAACTTACCCGACAAGGAATTTCGCTACCTTAGGACCGTTATAGTTACGGCCGCCGTTTACTGGGGCTTCGGTTCAAAGCTTCGCTTGCGCTAACCTCTCCCCTTAACCTTCCAGCACCGGGCAGGCGTCAGCCCCTATACTTCGCCTTACGGCTTCGCAGAGACCTGTGTTTTTGCTAAACAGTCGCCTGGGCCTATTCACTGCGGCTCTCTCGGGCTTTAACACCCTAACAGAGCACCCCTTCTCCCGAAGTTACGGGGTCATTTTGCCGAGTTCCTTAACCAGAGTTCTCTCGCTCACCTTAGGATTCTCTCCTCGCCTACCTGTGTCGGTTTGCGGTACGGGCACCATACTCCTCGCTAGAGGCTTTTCTTGGCAGTGTGAAATCAGGAACTTCGGTACTATATTTCCCTCGCTATCACAGCTCAGCCTTAATGAGAAGCGGATTTGCCTACTTCTCAGCCTTGCTGCTTAGACGCGCATATCCAACAGCGCGCTTACCCTATCCTTCTGCGTCCCCCCATTGCTCAAACGGAGTGGAGGTGGTACAGGAATATCAACCTGTTATCCATCGCCTACGCCTTTCGGCCTCGGCTTAGGTCCCGACTAACCCTGAGCGGACGAGCCTTCCTCAGGAAACCTTAGGCATTCGGTGGAAGGGATTCTCACCCTTCTTTCGCTACTCATACCGGCATTCTCACTTCTAAGCGCTCCACCAGTCCTTACGGTCTAGCTTCAACGCCCTTAGAACGCTCTCCTACCACTGTTCGTAAGAACAGTCCGCAGCTTCGGTGATACGTTTAGCCCCGGTACATTTTCGGCGCAGAGTCACTCGACCAGTGAGCTATTACGCACTCTTTAAATGGTGGCTGCTTCTAAGCCAACATCCTGGTTGTCTAAGCAACTCCACATCCTTTTCCACTTAACGTATACTTGGGGACCTTAGCTGGCGGTCTGGGCTGTTTCCCTCTTGACTACGGATCTTATCACTCGCAGTCTGACTCCCATGGATAAGTCTTTGGCATTCGGAGTTTGACTGAATTCGGTAATCCGATGAGGACCCCTAGTCCAATCAGTGCTCTACCTCCAAGACTCTAACACATGAGGCTAGCCCTAAAGCTATTTCGGAGAGAACCAGCTATCTCCAGGTTCGATTGGCATTTCACCCCTACCCACACCTCATCCGCTCACTTTTCAACGTGAGTCGGTTCGGGCCTCCATTCAGTGTTACCTGAACTTCACCCTGGACATGGGTAGATCACCTGGTTTCGGGTCTACGACCACGTACTCATTCGCCCTATTCAGACTCGCTTTCGCTACGGCTCCGTCTCTTCGACTTAACCTTGCACGGGATCGTAACTCGCCGGTTCATTCTACAAAAGGCACGCTATCACCCATTAACGGGCTCTAACTACTTGTAGGCACACGGTTTCAGGATCTATTTCACTCCCCTTCCGGGGTGCTTTTCACCTTTCCCTCACGGTACTGGTTCACTATCGGTCACTAGGGAGTATTTAGCCTTGGGAGATGGTCCTCCCTGCTTCCGACGGGATTTCTCGTGTCCCGCCGTACTCAGGATCCACTCAGGAGGGAACGAAGTTTCAACTACAGGGTTTTTACCTTCTATGACGGACCTTTCCAGATCGCTTCATTTACCCCGTTCCTTTGTAACTCCATGTTGAGTGTCCTACAACCCCAAGAGGCAAGCCTCTTGGTTTGGGCTAATTCCGTTTCGCTCGCCGCTACTCAGGAAATCGCGTTTGCTTTCTCTTCCTCCGGGTACTAAGATGTTTCAGTTCCCCGGGTCTGCCTTCATTACCCTATGTATTCAGGTAAAGATACTGCTCCATTACGAGCAGTGGGTTTCCCCATTCGGAAATCTCCGGATCAAAGCTTACTTACAGCTCCCCGAAGCATATCGGTGTTAGTCCCGTCCTTCATCGGCTCCTAGTGCCAAGGCATCCACCGTGCGCCCTTAATAACTTAACCGTCGACCAAAATTGGTCATGTGTCGATATCAGCGATGATATCTATAAAGAAAATTACTAAGATGAACGATATTTTGTGAATATCTTGATATTAGTTACATTATCTAGTTTTCAAGGAACAACTATGACAATTCGTAAGAATTGCCTATTTAGAGAGAATGCTCTCTCAAAACTAAACAAAACAACAAGCGTACATTCCTTAGAAAGGAGGTGATCCAGCCGCACCTTCCGATACGGCTACCTTGTTACGACTTCACCCCAATCATCTGTCCCACCTTAGGCGGCTGGCTCCAAAAGGTTACCCCACCGACTTCGGGTGTTACAAACTCTCGTGGTGTGACGGGCGGTGTGTACAAGGCCCGGGAACGTATTCACCGCGGCATGCTGATCCGCGATTACTAGCGATTCCGGCTTCATGCAGGCGAGTTGCAGCCTGCAATCCGAACTGAGAACGGTTTTATGGGATTGGCTCGACCTCGCGGTTTTGCTGCCCTTTGTACCGTCCATTGTAGCACGTGTGTAGCCCAGGTCATAAGGGGCATGATGATTTGACGTCATCCCCACCTTCCTCCGGTTTGTCACCGGCAGTCACCTTAGAGTGCCCAACTGAATGCTGGCAACTAAGATCAAGGGTTGCGCTCGTTGCGGGACTTAACCCAACATCTCACGACACGAGCTGACGACAACCATGCACCACCTGTCACTCTGTCCCCCGAAGGGGAACGTCCTATCTCTAGGAGTGTCAGAGGATGTCAAGACCTGGTAAGGTTCTTCGCGTTGCTTCGAATTAAACCACATGCTCCACCGCTTGTGCGGGCCCCCGTCAATTCCTTTGAGTTTCAGTCTTGCGACCGTACTCCCCAGGCGGAGTGCTTAATGCGTTAGCTGCAGCACTAAAGGGCGGAAACCCTCTAACACTTAGCACTCATCGTTTACGGCGTGGACTACCAGGGTATCTAATCCTGTTTGCTCCCCACGCTTTCGCGCCTCAGTGTCAGTTACAGACCAGAAAGTCGCCTTCGCCACTGGTGTTCCTCCAAATCTCTACGCATTTCACCGCTACACTTGGAATTCCACTTTCCTCTTCTGCACTCAAGTCCCCCAGTTTCCAATGACCCTCCACGGTTGAGCCGTGGGCTTTCACATCAGACTTAAAGGACCACCTGCGCGCGCTTTACGCCCAATAATTCCGGACAACGCTTGCCACCTACGTATTACCGCGGCTGCTGGCACGTAGTTAGCCGTGGCTTTCTGGTTAGGTACCGTCAAGGTGCGAGCAGTTACTCTCGCACTTGTTCTTCCCTAACAACAGAGCTTTACGACCCGAAGGCCTTCATCGCTCACGCGGCGTTGCTCCATCAGACTTTCGTCCATTGTGGAAGATTCCCTACTGCTGCCTCCCGTAGGAGTCTGGGCCGTGTCTCAGTCCCAGTGTGGCCGATCACCCTCTCAGGTCGGCTACGCATCGTCGCCTTGGTGAGCCGTTACCTCACCAACTAGCTAATGCGCCGCGGGCCCATCTGTAAGTGATAGCCGAAACCATCTTTCAATAAAGAACCAGGAGGTTCCTTATATTATCCGGTATTAGCTCCGGTTTCCCGAAGTTATCCCAGTCTTACAGGCAGGTTGCCCACGTGTTACTCACCCGTCCGCCGCTGACCTTTCAAAAGCAAGCTTTTAAAAGGTCCGCTCGACTTGCATGTATTAGGCACGCCGCCAGCGTTCGTCCTGAGCCAGGATCAAACTCTCCAATAAAGAGTCTGAGCTTTTGCTCAAAATTTGCTAGCTTGTGTTACTTAAATCATTTTGTTAATCCCGTAGGATTAACGTTATGACGCTGTTGTTTTGTTTAGTTTTCAAAGATCATTTACTCGAAAGTTCTGTTGGTGGAGCCTAGCGGGATCGAACCGCTGACCTCCTGCGTGCAAAGCAGGCGCTCTCCCAGCTGAGCTAAGGCCCCATTGTATAAAGTTTCCTGCTGGTCGGGAAGACAGGATTTGAACCTGCGACCCCTTGGTCCCAAACCAAGTGCTCTACCAAGCTGAGCTACTCCCCGATAATGGCGCGCCCGAGAGGACTCGAACCCCTAACCTTTTGATCCGTAGTCAAACGCTCTATCCAATTGAGCTACGGGCGCTTATAAATGAAAGTCATTTTACTGCTGTAAAAAAATCTGGTGCCGAGGACCGGAATCGAACCGGTACGGTAGTCACCTACCGCAGGATTTTAAGTCCTGTGCGTCTGCCAGTTCCGCCACCCCGGCAAATCTGTTGGAGCGGAAGACGGGATTCGAACCCGCGACCCCCACCTTGGCAAGGTGGTGTTCTACCACTGAACTACTTCCGCTAATATAAAATTACAATGCGGGTGAAGGGACTCGAACCCCCACGTCAAAGACACTAGATCCTAAGTCTAGCGCGTCTGCCAATTCCGCCACACCCGCAAGATAAATGGTGTGCCATGAAGGACTCGAACCTTCGACCCTCTGATTAAAAGTCAGATGCTCTACCGACTGAGCTAATGGCACGCAATAAAAGTGGTTTTATGCAATTCAGTTGACCATAACTTCGTTATGTCTATGTTAAGGAAAATGGTGCCGGCGATAGGAGTCGAACCCACGACCTACTGATTACAAGTCAGTTGCTCTACCAACTGAGCTACACCGGCATATTAGGGATGATTATTTTCACTAACGTGAAAAAATCTAATTATTTTCACTAGTGTGAAAAAATATGGTGGAGGATGACGGGATCGAACCGCCGACCCCCTGCTTGTAAGGCAGGTGCTCTCCCAGCTGAGCTAATCCTCCATATATCTGCCTGGCAACGTCCTACTCTCACAGGGGGAGATCCCCCAACTACCATCGGCGCTGAAGAGCTTAACTTCCGTGTTCGGTATGGGAACGGGTGTGGCCTCTTCGCCATCATTACCAGACATATTCAGTTGAAGGTTGAACCTTCAAAACTAGATAATGTGTTCGTATCAAGAATTCATATCGTTCACTTATTTCAATTGTTGGGTTAAGTCCTCGATCGATTAGTATTCGTCAGCTCCACATGTCGCCATGCTTCCACCTCGAACCTATCTACCTGATCATCTTTCAGGGATCTTACTTACCGAAGTAAAAGGAAATCTCATCTTGAGGGGGGCTTCATGCTTAGATGCTTTCAGCACTTATCCCGTCCGCACGTAGCTACCCAGCTATGCCTTTGGCAAGACAACTGGTACACCAGCGGTGCGTCCATCCCGGTCCTCTCGTACTAAGGACAGCTCCTCTCAAATTTCCTGCGCCCACGACGGATAGGGACCGAACTGTCTCACGACGTTCTGAACCCAGCTCGCGTACCGCTTTAATGGGCGAACAGCCCAACCCTTGGGACCGACTACAGCCCCAGGATGCGATGAGCCGACATCGAGGTGCCAAACCTCCCCGTCGATGTGGACTCTTGGGGGAGATAAGCCTGTTATCCCCGGGGTAGCTTTTATCCGTTGAGCGATGGCCCTTCCATGCGGAACCACCGGATCACTAAGCCCGACTTTCGTCCCTGCTCGACTTGTAGGTCTCGCAGTCAAGCTCCCTTGTGCCTTTACACTCTGCGAATGATTTCCAACCATTCTGAGGGAACCTTTGGGCGCCTCCGTTACTCTTTAGGAGGCGACCGCCCCAGTCAAACTGCCCACCTGACACTGTCTCCCAGCCCGATAAGGGCTGCGGGTTAGAATTTCAATACAGCCAGGGTAGTATCCCACCGACGCCTCCACCGAAGCTAGCGCTCCGGCTTCTCAGGCTCCTACCTATCCTGTACAAGCTGTACCAAAATTCAATATCAGGCTACAGTAAAGCTCCACGGGGTCTTTCCGTCCTGTCGCGGGTAACCTGCATCTTCACAGGTACTATAATTTCACCGAGTCTCTGGTTGAGACAGTGCCCAGATCGTTACGCCTTTCGTGCGGGTCGGAACTTACCCGACAAGGAATTTCGCTACCTTAGGACCGTTATAGTTACGGCCGCCGTTTACTGGGGCTTCGGTTCAAAGCTTCGCTTGCGCTAACCTCTCCCCTTAACCTTCCAGCACCGGGCAGGCGTCAGCCCCTATACTTCGCCTTACGGCTTCGCAGAGACCTGTGTTTTTGCTAAACAGTCGCCTGGGCCTATTCACTGCGGCTCTCTCGGGCTTTAACACCCTAACAGAGCACCCCTTCTCCCGAAGTTACGGGGTCATTTTGCCGAGTTCCTTAACCAGAGTTCTCTCGCTCACCTTAGGATTCTCTCCTCGCCTACCTGTGTCGGTTTGCGGTACGGGCACCATACTCCTCGCTAGAGGCTTTTCTTGGCAGTGTGAAATCAGGAACTTCGGTACTATATTTCCCTCGCTATCACAGCTCAGCCTTAATGAGAAGCGGATTTGCCTACTTCTCAGCCTTGCTGCTTAGACGCGCATATCCAACAGCGCGCTTACCCTATCCTTCTGCGTCCCCCCATTGCTCAAACGGAGTGGAGGTGGTACAGGAATATCAACCTGTTATCCATCGCCTACGCCTTTCGGCCTCGGCTTAGGTCCCGACTAACCCTGAGCGGACGAGCCTTCCTCAGGAAACCTTAGGCATTCGGTGGAAGGGATTCTCACCCTTCTTTCGCTACTCATACCGGCATTCTCACTTCTAAGCGCTCCACCAGTCCTTACGGTCTAGCTTCAACGCCCTTAGAACGCTCTCCTACCACTGTTCGTAAGAACAGTCCGCAGCTTCGGTGATACGTTTAGCCCCGGTACATTTTCGGCGCAGAGTCACTCGACCAGTGAGCTATTACGCACTCTTTAAATGGTGGCTGCTTCTAAGCCAACATCCTGGTTGTCTAAGCAACTCCACATCCTTTTCCACTTAACGTATACTTGGGGACCTTAGCTGGCGGTCTGGGCTGTTTCCCTCTTGACTACGGATCTTATCACTCGCAGTCTGACTCCCATGGATAAGTCTTTGGCATTCGGAGTTTGACTGAATTCGGTAATCCGATGAGGACCCCTAGTCCAATCAGTGCTCTACCTCCAAGACTCTAACACATGAGGCTAGCCCTAAAGCTATTTCGGAGAGAACCAGCTATCTCCAGGTTCGATTGGCATTTCACCCCTACCCACACCTCATCCGCTCACTTTTCAACGTGAGTCGGTTCGGGCCTCCATTCAGTGTTACCTGAACTTCACCCTGGACATGGGTAGATCACCTGGTTTCGGGTCTACGACCACGTACTCATTCGCCCTATTCAGACTCGCTTTCGCTACGGCTCCGTCTCTTCGACTTAACCTTGCACGGGATCGTAACTCGCCGGTTCATTCTACAAAAGGCACGCTATCACCCATTAACGGGCTCTAACTACTTGTAGGCACACGGTTTCAGGATCTATTTCACTCCCCTTCCGGGGTGCTTTTCACCTTTCCCTCACGGTACTGGTTCACTATCGGTCACTAGGGAGTATTTAGCCTTGGGAGATGGTCCTCCCTGCTTCCGACGGGATTTCTCGTGTCCCGCCGTACTCAGGATCCACTCAGGAGGGAACGAAGTTTCAACTACAGGGTTTTTACCTTCTATGACGGACCTTTCCAGATCGCTTCATTTACCCCGTTCCTTTGTAACTCCATGTTGAGTGTCCTACAACCCCAAGAGGCAAGCCTCTTGGTTTGGGCTAATTCCGTTTCGCTCGCCGCTACTCAGGAAATCGCGTTTGCTTTCTCTTCCTCCGGGTACTAAGATGTTTCAGTTCCCCGGGTCTGCCTTCATTACCCTATGTATTCAGGTAAAGATACTGCTCCATTACGAGCAGTGGGTTTCCCCATTCGGAAATCTCCGGATCAAAGCTTACTTACAGCTCCCCGAAGCATATCGGTGTTAGTCCCGTCCTTCATCGGCTCCTAGTGCCAAGGCATCCACCGTGCGCCCTTAATAACTTAACCGTCGACCAAAATTGGTCATGTGTCGATATCAGCGATGATATCTATAAAGAAAATTACTAAGATGAACGATATTTTGTGAATATCTTGATATTAGTTACATTATCTAGTTTTCAAGGAACAACTATGACAATTCGTAAGAATTGCCTATTTAGAGAGAATGCTCTCTCAAAACTAAACAAAACAACAAGCGTACATTCCTTAGAAAGGAGGTGATCCAGCCGCACCTTCCGATACGGCTACCTTGTTACGACTTCACCCCAATCATCTGTCCCACCTTAGGCGGCTGGCTCCAAAAGGTTACCCCACCGACTTCGGGTGTTACAAACTCTCGTGGTGTGACGGGCGGTGTGTACAAGGCCCGGGAACGTATTCACCGCGGCATGCTGATCCGCGATTACTAGCGATTCCGGCTTCATGCAGGCGAGTTGCAGCCTGCAATCCGAACTGAGAACGGTTTTATGGGATTGGCTCGACCTCGCGGTTTTGCTGCCCTTTGTACCGTCCATTGTAGCACGTGTGTAGCCCAGGTCATAAGGGGCATGATGATTTGACGTCATCCCCACCTTCCTCCGGTTTGTCACCGGCAGTCACCTTAGAGTGCCCAACTGAATGCTGGCAACTAAGATCAAGGGTTGCGCTCGTTGCGGGACTTAACCCAACATCTCACGACACGAGCTGACGACAACCATGCACCACCTGTCACTCTGTCCCCCGAAGGGGAACGTCCTATCTCTAGGAGTGTCAGAGGATGTCAAGACCTGGTAAGGTTCTTCGCGTTGCTTCGAATTAAACCACATGCTCCACCGCTTGTGCGGGCCCCCGTCAATTCCTTTGAGTTTCAGTCTTGCGACCGTACTCCCCAGGCGGAGTGCTTAATGCGTTAGCTGCAGCACTAAAGGGCGGAAACCCTCTAACACTTAGCACTCATCGTTTACGGCGTGGACTACCAGGGTATCTAATCCTGTTTGCTCCCCACGCTTTCGCGCCTCAGTGTCAGTTACAGACCAGAAAGTCGCCTTCGCCACTGGTGTTCCTCCAAATCTCTACGCATTTCACCGCTACACTTGGAATTCCACTTTCCTCTTCTGCACTCAAGTCCCCCAGTTTCCAATGACCCTCCACGGTTGAGCCGTGGGCTTTCACATCAGACTTAAAGGACCACCTGCGCGCGCTTTACGCCCAATAATTCCGGACAACGCTTGCCACCTACGTATTACCGCGGCTGCTGGCACGTAGTTAGCCGTGGCTTTCTGGTTAGGTACCGTCAAGGTGCGAGCAGTTACTCTCGCACTTGTTCTTCCCTAACAACAGAGCTTTACGACCCGAAGGCCTTCATCGCTCACGCGGCGTTGCTCCATCAGACTTTCGTCCATTGTGGAAGATTCCCTACTGCTGCCTCCCGTAGGAGTCTGGGCCGTGTCTCAGTCCCAGTGTGGCCGATCACCCTCTCAGGTCGGCTACGCATCGTCGCCTTGGTGAGCCGTTACCTCACCAACTAGCTAATGCGCCGCGGGCCCATCTGTAAGTGATAGCCGAAACCATCTTTCAATAAAGAACCAGGAGGTTCCTTATATTATCCGGTATTAGCTCCGGTTTCCCGAAGTTATCCCAGTCTTACAGGCAGGTTGCCCACGTGTTACTCACCCGTCCGCCGCTGACCTTTCAAAAGCAAGCTTTTGAAAGGTCCGCTCGACTTGCATGTATTAGGCACGCCGCCAGCGTTCGTCCTGAGCCAGGATCAAACTCTCCAATAAAGAGTCTGAGCTTTTGCTCAAAATTTGCTAGCTTGTGTTACTTAAATCATTTTGTTAATCCCGTAGGATTAACGTTATGACGCTGTTGTTTTGTTTAGTTTTCAAAGATCATTTACTCTGTCGTCTCTCTCAAGGCGACTTTATTATCTTACCAAATCTATCGTTTTGTGTCAACAACTTTTTTCATTTCTTTTTTTGAAGAAGTGATGTCGTTTGTGACAACGAATATTAATATACCATCGCTAGAATACAAAGGCAATAGGTTTTTTCGATTATTTTCTTAAAATGATAATGTTGTAATAGTCTTATTATTCAGTGCTGGTTTTCATTTGGATTTACCAACTACCATACCTCAAAGCAAATATTAAAACCCTAACGAAAAACGCCGTCCTTCTTTGATAGAGGGGCGGCGCTACTTTATAGAATTAACGGTGTCTCATTTGTGGGAATAACAGCACGTCTCTAATAGAAGGAGAATTTGTCAGCAACATAACAAGGCGGTCGATACCGATACCAAGTCCGCCTGTTGGCGGCATACCGTACTCTAATGCCTCGATGAAGTCGTGATCCATTTCATGTGCTTCGTCATTACCTTGCTCTTTTTCTTTAAGTTGCGCTTCGAAGCGCTCTTTTTGATCGATTGGGTCATTAAGCTCCGTAAATGCATTAGCATGCTCACGACCTACGATGAATAATTCAAAACGATCCGTGAAGCGTGGATCTTCTACGTTTTTCTTGGCAAGCGGAGAGATCTCTACCGGATGTCCATAAATGAACGTAGGCTGAATTAACGTCTCTTCCACCTTCTGTTCGAAGAATTCGTTTAGGATATGGCCGAATTGCATATGCTCTGTGATCTGGATTCCGTGTTCTTTTGCAAGGGCACGTGCTTCTTCATCTGTCATCTGCTGCCAGAAGTCTACACCCGTAGCTTCTTTAACCGCATCTACCATGTGCAGTCGCTTCCACTCTGGAGTCAGATCAATTTCACTGTCTGCATATTGAACTTTTGTGCTGCCCAATACTTCCTTAGCAATATGCGCTACGAGGTTTTCTGTAAGGCTCATAATGTCCTTATAGTCAGCGTAGGCTTCATATAGTTCAATCATGGTGAACTCAGGGTTATGTCTAGTGGATACGCCTTCGTTACGGAAAACACGTCCGATTTCATAGACTTTTTCCAATCCGCCGACGATCAGACGTTTCAAGTGAAGCTCAATCGCAATACGCATGTACAATGTCATGTCCAGAGTATTGTGATGTGTGATGAACGGGCGGGCAGATGCCCCTCCTGCGATGGAATGCATCATTGGTGTTTCCACTTCCAAGTAGCCATGGTCGTCTAGGTAGCGGCGCATTGCTTGGATGATCTTAGATCGCGCAATGAATGTTTCCCTGCTTTCTGGATTTGTGATCAGGTCCAGATAGCGTTGGCGATAGCGTTGTTCTACATCTTTAAGGCCATGGTACTTTTCGGGAAGAGGACGAAGGGCTTTTGTTAACAGTTCAAAGGAAGTCGCTTTAATAGAAAGTTCTCCCACTTTGGTTTTGAAAACAAACCCTGTTACTCCGACAATATCCCCGATATCTGCTGAGTTGAAGATTTCGTATGCCTCTTCTCCCACAGCATCTTTACGGACATATAATTGGATTTGACCTGTCAGGTCCTGGATGTGCGCAAAGCCAGCTTTCCCTTTGCCGCGTTTTGTCATGATACGGCCAGCGAGTGTCACGGAAATTTCCTGCTCGTCCAATTGTTCCTTTTCGATTTCCCCGTACTGATTGATCAATTCTTTGGAATCATTAGTGCGCTCAAAGCGGGCTCCGAACGGATCTAGGCCTTTGTCACGGTGTTTTTGCAGTTTTTCTCTCCTAACCAACAACTGGTCATTCAAGTTCAATTCTTCTTGACTCATTCTATTCAACTCCAACTAGAAATTTATCTACTTAATTATGTAGCCTTTTCTTTTATCTATCATATAGACTTTCCAACTATAAATAAAGCTAAAACTGCCAGTAACAACTTACTGGCAGTTCCTATATGTTCAGAGGGGTACAATTGCCTTGCTAAACTTTAGATCGCCTGTGAACTCATGGCTTCTTTTTGTTCCGACTCTTCCACAAGGTTGTCGATCAGGCTTACTAGATCGAGACGGGTGTTACATTCATTGACGGAATTGCGGGTCTTTGCGTTCCCGCGGATGCCTTTAAGGTACCATGCTGCATGTTTACGCATTTCACGCACTGCTACATTTTCTCCTTTAAGGTCGATTAGACGATCGAGATGCAGCTTACATACATCCATTTTTTCACGAACAGAAGGTTCACCGACCAACTTACCTGTCTCTAGGTATTGTACAGTGCGGTAGATCATCCATGGATTTCCGAGGGCCGCGCGACCGATCATGACACCGTCGACTCCCGTTTCCTCTAGCATTCTTTTAGCATCCTGAGGAGTTTGAACGTCACCATTTCCGATGACAGGGATGTTCACTGACTCTTTTACCTGCTTAATGATGTCCCAATCTGCATGTCCTTCATACATTTGAACTCTCGTTCTACCGTGGACCGCTACCGCTTGACCGCCGGCACGCTCAACGGCACGGGCATTCTCGATTGCATAGATATGCTCATCATCCCAGCCGGTACGCATTTTTACGGTAACCGGCTTATCGACTGCATCCACCACCGCTGATACCATCTCATAGATTTTATTGGGATCTAGCAGCCATCTTGCGCCTGCGTCACACTTGACGATCTTCGGCACCGGGCATCCCATATTAATATCGATGATGTCTGCAGTCGTGTTTTTGTCCACAAACTTCGCCGCTTCTACAAGGGTATCTTTTTCGCCGCCAAAGATTTGCAGGCTTAGTGGCTTTTCACGCTCGTCGATATAGAGCATGCCCATCGTTTTGGCATTTTTATAAAGGATAGCCTTGTCGCTTACCATCTCGGCGCACACAAGACCCGCACCGAATTCCTTGACTGTCAGCCGGAATGCGGCATTACACACCCCAGCCATCGGTGCTAAGACCACTTGGTTTTTCATGGTGATATCACCAATTTTCAACATCAGTTATTGACCTCCTCTCTTTTTAATTCCGGCGGGATTAGTTCCTCCACCGTAATGTTCAGTTCCTGTGCAATCGACTGAACCAGGTCCTCTGAAGGAACGCGGTTTCCCCGTTCAACCTCTCCTAACACAGAGACCGATATATGAAGATTTTTTGCAAACGATTCTTGAGTATATCCTTTCAGCTTTCGGTAAGCTCGGATACGTCTCCCCCACTTTTCGGCTTCCATACATGTACCCCTTCTCTATCTTGTCTTGCAAGAAGTTCTTTTCTATTTATCTCTACGGGCAGCTCACTTTCCGCGATCTCCATTAAAGGAATAAAAACAAAAGCCCTTTCCCACATTCTCGGATGAGGGACAATAAGCTCTTCTGTTTCAATATTTTCTTGGTTAAACAATAAAATGTCAAGGTCTAAAGTTCGCGGCCCCCAGCGAAGCACTCTCTTCCGGCCAAAAAAGTGCTCAAAACCCTGTAACACCTTTAAGAGATCAACGGGAGTCAACTGCGTTTTTACTTTAATTACCATATTTAAAAACCTATCCTGATCGGTGTACCCGACAGGATCTGTTTCATAGATAGAAGATTCTTTCTCGACTGTAATCTGTTCGTGACGACCGATCTCCTCCACAGCTTTACAGAGGTATCCGTACCGGTCCCCTTGATTGGAACCCAGTGCAATATATGCTGTATTCATTACGTGCGGCCCCTTGTAATCTCCACCGCAACCGAATCGTAGTGTCCTGGAATCGGCGGGTCTGGCTTGATCGCTTTGACCGTACAACGTTCTATCAGTCCAAAGGAAGCAAGGATTTCCTCTGCCACCCTTTCAGCCACAGTTTCCACCAGCTTATGGGTTTCACCCTCGACTACTTTTTTACACGTGTTATAAAGATCCGCGTAGTTGACGGATTGTGAAAGGTCATCAGATTTACCTGCCTTGGAAAGATCCAATTCTACCGTCAAGTCGATCATAAAACGTTGTCCAAGTTTTGTTTCTTCTGGAAACACCCCATGGTAGCCGTAAAATTTCATCTGGTTCACATATATTTTATCGATAGGTAAGCCCTCCCTCTGTAAGCATGGCATCCATCATCTTTGCCATACGTGCAATCTCTTTCACATCGTGCACACGGACAATTTGGCAGCCTTTTTGTATGCCAAGGCATACTGTGGCGCCTGTCCCTTCCATTCTCTCTTCGGCCGGAAGATCTAAGACATGACCGATGAACCTTTTCCTCGAGGTGCCCAAGAGTAGCGGGTACCCAAGTGTATGGAAGTGCTCGAGTTGCCGCATCACTTTCAGGTTATCTTCAAACGTTTTGGCAAACCCTATCCCGGGATCAAGGATGATGTTCTCGTCCTTCACGCCGGCATACTTGACCAAGGTGATACTCTCAAACAGGTCACTGATCATATCCGGGATTAATTGCTGATAGTCCCGCTCTTTTCTGTTCTGCATGAGGATGATCGGTACTTGAAGCTTTGCTGCAACAGCGGGCATGTCGGGGTCCGCCTTTGCCCCCCACACATCATTGATGATGTGGGCACCGGCTTCTATTGCCTGCTTCGCCACTTCTGCCTTATAGGTGTCGATGGAGATTGGCACCTTCACCTCTTTTGAGATAGCTTGAATGACAGGGATGACACGTGAAAGCTCCATCTCAAGGCTCACCTTCTCTGATCCGGGCCTTGTCGATTCCCCGCCGATATCAAGGATGTCAGCCCCCATCTCCACCAATTCCTTGGCACGCATAACAGCCCTTTCCACCTCGTTGTACTTTCCACCATCCGAAAAAGAATCTGGCGTGGCATTCAAGATCCCCATGATCAGGGTTTTTTGCCCAAGTGGCAATTCATATGGTCCACATGTCAGTTTAGTCTGATATAAGTTCGTATTTCCCATTATTCACTTCAACCTTCTTTACTTGTTGATAGGACAAGAGTTGCAGTTCTGTACTTTTTTTATATAAAATCTTCAGACAGGAAAGCCAAGAAGATTCCCGCTTAGGAAATACTTTTGCATCCATCCGGCCCACCCGTAATATTTCCTGGGTGGAGTTCGTGATAAAGACCTCGTCCCCTTGAAGAAGCTCTTCCGGGGTAAACGCGCCTTCTTTCACATCTAATCCTATAAGTGTGCTTAGGTGCAGAATGAAATTCCTTGTTACCCCGTTCAAAATGCCCGTCGAGATGCTTGGGGTATAGAGGGTGTCGCCTTTTATCCAGAAGATGTTAGAGACAAGCCCCTCTGCCACATACCCCTCCCTAGTCAGGAATATCCCTTCTAGATCCGTTCTCGCTCCGAGCTCCCTTTTACCTAAAAGATTATTTAAGTAGTGATGCGACTTCAACCGCGTGTCACCTTCCGGGGTGTTACGCCTCCGTTCCAAAAACACCGCATCCTTGCTTTCTGCTACCATTTGCGGAACGGGCCTCGTAAATAAAAGCAGGGACGGGGCATCGTAGGTATCGATCGGAAGGCCCCAGTTGCTGATGCCGGCTGTGACATTCAGACGGATTACGCCTTCCGTCACCTCGTTTTTCTTTAGAGCTTCCGTCACCAGTTCCTCTAAATGCTCATTTGATTCCCGCCAATCGATATAGACGGATTCGAGCCCCTTTCTCAAACGGCTCAGGTGATCATGAAATAAAAATGGCACACCATTATACGTACGGAAGGTTTCAAACAGCCCCACCCCATAGAGAAAACCGTGGTCCATGACCGAGACGTTCGTTTTCTCTAACGGCTGCCAGCTTCCATCCTTATAGACAATCACGCTACACCTTTTTCATTGAGTAGGTGTCAATAAAGTTCCGCAGCAACTCTTTTCCTACCGAAGTCATAATGGATTCCGGGTGGAATTGCACCCCTTCGATTGGGAGCTCCTTATGGCGGATAGCCATAATTTCATCCTGATCTGTCCAAGCCGTAATTTCAAAGCAATCCGGCAAGGTTTCTTTTTTTACAATCAAGGAATGATACCTTGTTGCCACAAAAGGGTTTGCCAAGGTTTTAAAAATCGTATTCTCATCATGGTGCATCTCAGATGTTTTCCCGTGCATCAGCCTTTCCGCCTGCACCACATCGCCTCCGAACACCTGGGCAATGGACTGGTGGCCGAGGCATACACCAAAGATCGGTTTCTTCCCGGCAAAATGCCTGATCACTTCTAAGCTGATTCCTGCCTCATTCGGAGAACAAGGACCAGGAGATATCATTAAAAATTCAGGATTTAGTGCTTCTATTTCCTCAATGGTAATTTCATCATTTCGCATTACCACAAGTTCCTCTCCAAGCTCCCCTAAATATTGAACCAAGTTGTACGTAAAAGAATCATAGTTATCAATCATTAATATCATGCTCTCACCTCTGCTCGATTTTTTTGCTCTTCTTCACTCAGCTCTTTTGCTTTCCATAGGGCCGCGGCCTTTTTCAGGGATTCCTTGTATTCCCGCCTCGGCACCGAATCAATGACCACTCCGGCACCAGCCTGCACATAGGCCATACCTTCTTTGGCAATCATCGTCCTGATGGAGATGCTCAGTTCCATTTCCCCATCATAGCCGATCCACCCTATGGAACCAGTATATACAGAACGTCTAACCGGCTCAAGCTCTTCAATGATTTCCATCGTCCTTACCTTTGGAGCTCCGGTGATCGTGCCGCCTGGGAAGGTCGCTTCAATAATATCGGAAATACTTTTGTTCTCAGCCAGGACCCCTTGGACATTCGAGACGATATGCATCACATGGGAATACTTTTCGATGGCCATGAACTCATTCACTTCCACCGTGCCGTACTTACAGACCCGGCCCAGATCATTCCTCTCAAGATCAACGAGCATCACATGTTCCGCTCTCTCTTTTTCATTGTCGATCAACTCTTGCGCAAGTTGACGGTCCTCTTCGTCTGTCATCCCCCGGGACCTTGTCCCCGCTATTGGCCGCGTACTGACGATATCGTCTTTTTTCTTGACTAAAAGCTCTGGAGATCCGCTGACAAGCTGGAAGTCCGGAAATTGTAGGTACCCCATATATGGAGAAGGGTTGATTTCCCTGAGCGCCGTATAAATTTCCATCGGATGAGTCTCTAGGGACTCCGCCTGTCTGACAGAGAGGTTCACTTGGAATACATCTCCCTGGGCGATATAGGACTGCACTTTCTTAACAGCTTTCATAAAGTCTTCTTCTGTGAAAGAAACCTCTCTTTCTGACACCGGTTGTTTTCCTGAAGTGTATGGATAGATAGTTTCTTCGTTTTGGCCTTCCCATTGCTCGCGATATTGCTCCAGACGATTCTTAGCCGACTCTTCCTCCCCTTCAGGCGAATGAGTGATTAAAAAGAGTACCTTCTCTTCTTTGTCATATACGAATACATCGTCAAATAACAAGAAATACAAATCGGGCAATCCAAGGTCATCATCAGCGCTTTCCGGAAGCCGCTCGATATAACGTACGCAGTCATATGTCAAATAGCCAATTGCTCCCCCAGTAAAATCAGGAAAATCCTGCAATTTCCTGATGGACCGTTCAGAAATGACTTCTTGTAATAGCAGTAGAGGATTCCCGCTTCTCTTTTCCTTTTTTCCATCCAGATAATCTATTTGCAGCTCTTGTCCTTTTCCTTGGACCGTCGCCACAGGATCCAGTCCGATGATATGGTATCTCCCGCCGCGGCCGCTTTCCAACAGAACATGATACGGCTTGTCCTTGGCAAGTGTTTTATATCTGGCAAACCATTTATTTTCGTCCAACTTTATCTTAAGACCCACAGGTACCTTTTGCATTCTTGCTGTCACGCTCCTAAATTGCATACTACCCTTATATTACATGAAATTTATGTAGGGATGCACGATAAAAAGATGATTGATTTTTTGGGATAGATGGACAGGCAATGAAGGAGGCTCAAGGTCGCCCCGCGGAAAGCCAAACCCAGTACGGAAATCACCAGCGGTGTATTCCAGATAGCCATCATAAGAAAAGGGAAACAGCTCGATGGACTGTTTCCCTTTAAGATAACCTATTCTTCAAATTGATATAATGGCGTGCTCAAATAGCGTTCCCCGTTACTTGGAATGACAGCAAGGACTTTTTTGCCTTTTCCAAGCTCCTTCGCTACTTGCAAAGCCGCCGAAATGGCAGCTCCTGATGAGATACCACCAAGTATCCCTTCCTGCTTCGCCGCAAGTCGCGCATACTCAAACGCCTCTTCATTTTTCACTGTAATGACCTGATCGTAGATTTTTGTGTCCAAGATCGATGGAACAAAGCCGGCACCAATTCCTTGTATCTTATGCGGCCCTGGCTTCCCACCGGAAAGTACCGGGGAGTCGGCTGGTTCCACCGCTACAATTTTAATGTCAGGAAAGTTCTCTCTTAAGATCTCTCCTGCACCTGTAATCGTACCGCCAGTTCCGATACCAGATACAAAAGCATCCAGCCCATCACCAAACTGTTCTACAATCTCTTTCCCTGTCGTTCTTTTATGAATGTCAGGGTTTGCAGGATTATTAAACTGCTGTGGCATGAACAGGCTTTTCTCTTTTGCAAGCTCTTCCGCTTTACGGATTGCCCCACCCATTCCTTCAGGACCAGGTGTCAGTACCAGCTCCGCTCCATAAGCTCGAAGAAGGTTTCTTCTTTCCAGACTCATGGTTTCAGGCATAACCAGAATAGCTTTCAATCCTTTTGCTGCAGCGATCATCGCGAGGCCAATACCGGTGTTCCCACTTGTTGGTTCGATAATCGTGTCGCCTTCTTTCAATTTCCCTTCTTCCATCGCAGCATCAATCATCGCCAGTGCAATACGATCTTTCACACTGCTTCCCGGGTTCATGAATTCAAGCTTCAGATACACATCAGCCATGTCTTCTTCTACAATTCGATTCAGCTTTACGACGGGAGTCTTCCCTACTAATTCATCAATAGAATTTGCTACTCGTACCATTATTTTTCCCCCTGCCTTTAAAACTTAGTGTTTTTGTCGGATTAATCCCATTTAACACCATTAAATCTGAATTGTCAATTTATTTGGTTCGACCTATTGCGCAGTGGGAAGGTTCCATTCCACCCCGACCTCATCCCAGAAAATGGAGGCATCCACCGAACCGTCCATTTGTTCCAGTGCCAATTGTCTACGAATTTGATCTTTTACCTCTTCAAAAGAATAAGTAACTCCATCCATTTTTTCATGAAGATAGATGACCGCATACTTTCCGTCCAATGAAATGGGTTCACTCCACGATTCTTCCTTCAGCTTCGCAGCCTCTGTCAGATAGGCAGGCGGATAGACTTGAGTCTCATGTGTAAGAAAACCTAAGTCTCCCCCTTGATTTGCCGTCAATTCATCCGTCGACACTTCCATCGCAAGAGAGGTGAAATTCGATCCATCTTCCAGTTCCTTTACTACTGTGTCCGCCTCTTCCTTGGTTTCCAAAAGAATGTGGGAAAGATGAAAGGCATCCTCAATTGTATAGAGCTGCTTGTTCTCTTGGTAAAAGCTTTCAAGCTCCGATTCGGGAATTGCCACATCCTTTACAAGTAACTCTTCTAGCAATAAGCTGGATCGGATTTGTTCCTTGACCAGCTCCTCGGAAGAATTGGCATGCAAAGGAGACCTGCTATACATCGTTTTAATCATTTTCCATTCACGATCCACGGACTGCTCGGAAACGGAAACCTTGTATTTCTCCGCAATCTGTTTGACCACTTCTTTATTGACCATTTTCGTAAGCATTTCCTGCCCGTACATTCCTTCAAGCTCTTGTAGCATATCTTTTCTTGAAATGACGGTATCCCCAACCGTTGCGACAATATTAGCCTGCCCATTCACAAATGCGCTTGCGTCTGCCGCTTCTTTTAGGGAGAAGGTTTGTTTAACCACCACAGCTAATGTGAGGCAATTTATAATCACAAGACCAAAAATGATATTCCATACCCACTTCTGCTTTAATCTCCGCTTTTGGTTCATATGTGCCCCCTAGCCTTTTACTTGCTCCCTCATCGCTTCAAGTTCCTCTTTGCTGAAAAGGTATTTTGCATTACAGAAATGACAGTGCGTCTCCGCTTGACCGTCTTCCTCGATGATTTCCGTAATATCCTTTTCTCCCAAGGAAATGATAGCTTGCTCAAAGCGTTCCTTGGAGCATGTACACTTGAACTCAATCGGCATGGTTTCCAGGAATTTAACATTACCTTCTCCGAGGATTTCTGTTAAAAGTTCCTCTGGGGTCAATCCTTTTTCAATCAACTTGGAAACAGGAGTCATATTATTTATTTTTTCTTCAATTACTGTAATGGTTTCTTCTGAAGTGCCGGGTAAAAGCTGGATAATGAAACCGCCCGCAGCAAGGATGGTGTTGTCAGGATTAACAAGGACGCCTACTCCCACTGCAGATGGAACCTGTTCGGACGACACGAGGTAGTAAGTGAAATCCTCTCCAAGCTCACCTGAAATTAGTTCCGTCTGACCGGAGAAGTGCTCCCTTAACCCAAGGTCCTTTACGACGGAAAGGGTTCCATTTGTTCCAACCGCACGTGCTACATCAAGTTTTCCGTGCTGGTTCAAATCAAAGTGTGTTTGTGGATTGGTTACATACCCTCGCACCTGTCCTTTGGCATTGCTATCGACAAGGATCGCTCCGATCGGTCCACCACCATCTATTTTGACGGTCAGTTTATTTTCGCCTTTCAGCATGGCGCCAAGCATGACAGAAGCGGTCATGGCGCGGCCCAATGCAGCGGAGGCGGTTGGCCATGTCTGATGGCGCTTTTGCGCCTCTCCCACAGTATCTGTTGTTCTGATTCCATATGCACGAACTTGTCCTTCAAAAGCCAACGCTTTTACGAGATAGTCTGACATGTTAGTTTGCCCCTTTCACAGTTCAATCTTCTTTAGAATTTTTCATGTAAATCAAATGCAACCCTTTTAACGTCAAGAAAGGATCGACAATATCAATGACATCTGACTCGTTTCCAATAAGTGCAGCGAGCCCTCCTGTTGCGATTACTTTCGGAGTCACATCACTTTGCTTCTTCATACGATTTACGATGCCCTCAACCTGCCCAACATACCCAAAAAGGATTCCTGCCTGCATCGCACTCACGGTATTTTTGCCGATAACATCGTCAGGACGCGCAATTTCGATTCTTGGAAGCTTTGATGCCCTGGAATAAAGTGCTTCTGTGGAAATGCTGATCCCAGGAGCAATTGCTCCCCCCATGTATTGCTTGTGTTCATTGATATAACAATAAGTTGTGGCAGTACCGAAATCCACAATTACCAGTGGACTTCCGTATAAATGGATACCCGCAACAGCATTGACGATTCTGTCTGCTCCCACTTCTCTCGGGTTTTCATACTTTATGTTTAGACCTGTTTTAATTCCAGGTCCGACAATCAGCGGTTTCAAATGAAAGTATTTTTGGCACATTCTCTCAAGGGAGAACATGATTGGCGGTACGACGGAAGAGATGATGATCCCTTCAAAGTCTTTGAAGCTCAAGTTTACATGTTCAAGGAGCGATTTGAAAATCATTCCGAATTCGTCTTCTGTCTTATTTCGACTGGTTTCTACACGCCAGTGATGCTTCAGTTCTTCTCCTTCATATACACCAATTACGGTATTGGTGTTACCAACATCCAACACAAATAACATCTATATCCCCCACCATGCTTTAAAATTAGTTTCATTATACTATATGGTAACCTAACAAACCCAATAGAAATAATTATTCCTTGGGAAATCATGATTCGACAAGATTCTACTGATTACGTTAACGACCGCTGTTGATCTCCGCAAATGGCTTTGCTTTCCTAGGGGCGCTGCTGGAGCCTCCTCGGCAAGCCTGCGGGGTCTCCACCTAGCGCTATCTCCCTCAGGAGTCTTCGCCTTTTGCTCCAATCAACAGCTCGAAACTATTAGAACATTAATTATTCTATTGATGCAAGTTTGAAACACATACCCCAAAATCACATAAAAAAGATGCCTGAATGTTACTCCAGGCACCTTTTACTTATTCAGGTTTTTTCTCGTCTGTCGATTCCGTTTTGTCCGCATCTTTTTTAGAGTTGATGTTCACTTTCACATCTTCGTTAACAGGGAGTTCTGGAAGCTTCCCTTTTTCATACAGGCTTTTAATCTGATCTGCATCAAGTGTTTCAACCTCTAATAGAGTTTGAGCTACAAGCTCCAGCTTATCCCGGTTTTCCGTAAGGATCTGCTTGGCTCTCTCATAGCACTCTTTAATGAAGCGTTGAATCTCCATATCGATTTCGTGTGCAATTGCATCACTGTAGTTTTGCTCATTTTGGATATCACGTCCAAGGAAGACTTGCCCCCCTGAAGCTTGACCGAATTGAAGCGGTCCAAGCTTTTCGCTCATTCCGTATTCGGTTACCATTTTACGAGCTATTCCTGTTGCGCGCTGGAAGTCATTATGGGCACCAGTACTTGCTTCCCCAAATGTGATTTCTTCCGCTACACGACCACCTAAAAGACCGGTGATTTTGTCCAGGAGTTCTGGTTTTGTCATGAAGTAACGATCTTCTTTCGGAAGCATGACCGCATAACCGCCAGCTTGCCCACGAGGAACGATTGTCACTTTATGTACCATATCGGCTTCGTCTAGTACCACACCAATGATGGTATGCCCCGCTTCATGATACGCCACGATATTACGTTCTTTCTGGGAGATGACCCTGCTCTTTTTGGCAGGTCCTGCAATGACCCTGTCGATTGCTTCATCAACATCCAACATATCGATGTTCTTTTTATCTTGTCTGGCAGCTACAAGTGCTGCTTCGTTCAACAAGTTTTCAAGATCTGCACCCGAGAATCCCGGTGTACGCATCGCAATCGTCTTCATATTGATATTTTCATCTAAAGGCTTGTTTCTTGCATGAACTTTCAGTACCGCTTCACGGCCCTTCAAGTCAGGACGATCTACGGTAATCTGACGGTCAAAACGCCCAGGTCTCAATAGTGCCGGGTCCAGAATGTCCGGTCTGTTCGTCGCAGCAACGATGATGATACCTTCGTTCGCTCCGAATCCGTCCATCTCCACTAGCAATTGGTTCAAGGTTTGCTCACGCTCATCGTGACCTCCGCCTAGACCCGCTCCACGCTGACGTCCAACTGCATCAATTTCATCGATGAAAATGATACATGGAGCATTTTTCTTCGCATTTTCAAAAAGGTCACGCACACGGGATGCACCGACCCCGACGAACATTTCCACAAAATCGGAACCACTGATTGAGAAGAACGGAACGCCCGCTTCCCCAGCAACAGCTCTTGCAAGTAACGTTTTACCTGTACCTGGAGGTCCCACAAGGAGTACCCCTTTAGGAATACGCGCACCAAGCTCGGAGAATTTACGTGGATCCTTCAAGAATTCCACGACCTCGACAAGCTCTTGCTTTTCCTCATCTGCACCGGCAACGTCTTTGAATTTAACTTTTTTCTTCTCTTCACTGTACAGCTTCGCCTTACTTTTACCAAAGTTCATCACACGGCTTCCGCCGCCCTGCGCTTGATTAAGTAAGAAGAAGAATAAAATAAAGATGATGACAAAAGGAATGATGGAAGTAAAGAAGGTTACCCAACCGCTCGTTTCTTCCGCCTTTTCAACAGTCAATTGAATATTCTGCTCTTCCGCGATGCTCTCCACACGGTCGAGTGCACTGGCACTATTAGGGAAAACCGTTACAAAGGTCTCTCCTTCTGCAGCACCTTCCAATGTACCACGCGCCTCATAGACAGAACGCGTTGGTTGAATGGTGAATTCCTTCACCTTATTCTCTTCAAGATGCTGGATGAATGTATTATAGGTGATCGGTTTTTCGCTCGTGTTAGGGCTATTGAAAAAGCTCACAACACCAATGACCACTAAAAATATTAATAAATAAAAGATGGTATTACGAAATATTCTGTTCATCCCTTACCTCCTCCCACGATAGCCAAACTAAACCAATAGTAACATAGTAAATTAATCCAATTCAAGGAATCTGTATTGGGATAGTTTATTCTTCTACGTTAGTATAAATTTCAGGTTTTAATACTCCGATATACGGAAGGTTACGATATTTTTCAGCGTAATCTAAGCCATATCCTACAACGAATTCATCTGGTACGATGAATCCAACATAGTCAGCTGTGATATCAGCTTTTCTTCCACTTGGCTTGTCAAGTAGTGTAACAATCTTGATGGACTTCGCTTTGCGGTAGCGGAATAGTTCCACTAGGTAGCTTAGTGTCAAGCCGCTGTCGATGATATCCTCGATGATCAGGATGTCTCTTCCTTCCACGGAAGTATCCAGGTCTTTCAGGATTTTCACTTCACCGGAGGAAACAGTGGAGTTTCCGTAGCTTGATACGTCCATGAAATCCATTTCCAAATATGTATCCATTCGCTTGATCAGGTCTCCCATGAATGGCATCGCGCCTTTTAGCACTCCGATAGCCAAAGGAAAACGGTCGCTGTAGTCCTCTGTTAATTGTGCACCTAGTTTTCTTACTTTTGCTTGAAGCTCTTCTTCGCTAAAGAGTACTTTTTCGATATCTTTGTTCATTTCTTTGTTGCCTCCCAAACTTTTTGACTCGTCTTGCAAGTTAATACTAAAACAGGACCCACCGTTTCCTCTGTTGCTTCAAAAGCGGAACGTTTAAGCATAGGCATCCATAAAATCTGATTATTGGCATCGACAATCAAGGGCCAAGTGTTTCGTTGTTGTATAGGTATTTTGCCTTCAATGAAGATGCTCTTGATTTTCTTGGTGCCGTTCGTCCCCTTCAGTTTCATTCGATCTCCCTCCAAACGGGTTCTCGCATGAAGCGGAAGTGCGACCTTGGATAAATCAATGACTGCTTGATTCTTTTTGACATCTGTTTGTTTATGGTGTGTCTGAATCTCGCTTGTGATGATATCATCGGTTGGCAGCGTCACATTGCCCGGGACTTCAAGCATACACTTGTAGGGGCTATCATGTTCATCCTTATCAAATGTCAATATGCATTCATTATAGGATCTGATAACCTGTAAGCCGTGTGGAAAATGTAGCCTTCCAGAAGGGTGTTCACTTTCCAATAAGGATAATAAATTATCAATATGTATAGAGGAAAGAGATGGAGGAATTTCATTATTATAGAGATAGTTTAATATTAGTTGAATCCCTCTCCTTTGTAAAGGTTTAGCCATGAAAAGCAAAGGTTTTCTACTTAATACCACTCTATCTTTCGCTTTGGTTCTAATAACGTTATTCCATTCCTTTTCTATTAATGCCTCTATGTATTGTTCATTTTCCTGTACCTGCTCACTGAAGGCCTGGAACTTCTCATGAAGACCCGGGAATTCCTCTTTCAGTAGAGGCAGAACATGATGACGCAACCTGTTTCTTCGGTAGGCGTCTTTGTCATTGCTTGGGTCATGCCTGAATGGCACGTCGTGGAGCTTCAGGAATTCCAAGATATCCTCCTTCGTAATAGATAGAAACGGACGGATTATTACGCCATTTCCAACTGCCCGTTTAGGTAGGATCCCGGCATATCCCGCCATGGATGAGCCTCTTCCAAGCCTCATCAAAATGGTTTCCACTTGATCATCTGCATGGTGACCTAGTGCCAACACCCTTGCATTGTGTTTATCCATCACTCTTTCATAAAATTCATACCGGCATTCCCTTGCTGCGACTTGAGGACTGAGCTTCTTTTCCATTTGATAGGCTGCCACATCGATCTGTTCGGCTTCAAATGTCAAATTCCTCACTTCGCATTGCTTTTGGACAAACCTCATATCTCCTTCCGATTCCTTGCCCCGGAACATATGATCCACGTGCGCTACTACTAGCTTTAGGCTTTTAGCATCCTTGATAGAATCCAAATAATGAAGCAAACCCATGGAATCTGCTCCACCACTGACGCCAACCACCACAGTGGAATGGTTTGGCAGCAAGTCATATTTATCTATGAAAGTCGAGACAGTTTCCCACATACAGTGTACCCATTCCTTTAATCTACGCGTATAATTTCTATTTTATCCTACCATTTGACATCTTCTCCTGCAAAAATAGATGCTCATCCAAAAACATCCATACTGCTTTATACCCTCAAACACAGCCATAAAACGCTCATACCTACATTATCTGGCCATATAAGTAGAAGAAATAGGCAACAAGGATGACAGATAAAAGTACCGCGGTCTCCATCCACCCACCGCTTGACGTTTTACGAGGAGCGGCCTTCACCGCTGTCCCACCACCTGCATGTGCCGTTCGTCTTGTCCTAACGGAAGAGGTGGCTTTTGCCCGTTGACTTCCCGGCTGCTTCGCCGCAGGCTGTGAAGCCATTGAGGTCCGTTGGCTCATCACAGCCAGCATCCCGTCTTTCATCTCTTTTGCTGATTGATATTCACCTGATAAGGCTCGCATCAAGACACTCTTATATCTTTTCAACCAGCTATTCTTTTCAATATGACCTTCGAGCTGTTTAAGTCCCCCCTCCCCGCTCTTTTGGAATTGTTTTGGGTAACAAATCTGGATCATGATCATCGCCACGGCGAACAGGTCATAAGGAGCCTCTGCCTTTCTCGAACCAAGACCCCAATACCCCCTATCAAAGAATTCCGTGAACTCTTTAATGGCCCGGCCCTTGATGGTTGTCCCTCCTACATCCAGAAGGCGGACCTTTGGAGGACTTGCCGTTACAATCAAATTATCCGGTTTCAAGTCCCCGAACACCCATCCTTCATTATGGAGGGTTTCAAGATCTGTCAGTAATTGAAGGGTCAGGATTCCGGCCCACTCCATTCCTCTCTTTTGCACAAAAGAGAGAAGGGGCTCTCCTTCTAAATATTCCATGACATAAAATGAAAAAGATTGTTTTCCCTTTAACCACTCCCAATCATCGACATCCAACAAAGAAGGCCCCAGGGAGAACCCTCGGACCTTAGAAAAATGACGCAGGACATTAACCTCAGAAGTAATGGACATGCTGTTTTCACTTATTTTCAATGCAGCTAAGCCCTTGGAACTCCTAGTTAGATATACATACCCCGTCGCGCCGTAACCGAGCGTTCTGACAATGGTGTAGCTTTCTTTATGCCATTTTCCGATAATGGTCTTCCCTTGAGGCAGATTACCTACCGGATTCTTCATAGTATTGTTCATCATCGGAAATCATGCTCCTTAGGTTACGCGTTTCTTTAAAATAAGGAATGGCTTCTTGAATAGCAGGACCGGTCGGAGTGATTCCACCTGTCGATAGTTTTGGAAAAATGCTGGACAGCGATTCCAATTTGGGTGTCCAATCCAGGATTCTCTCCACTTCTTGTCGTTTTCCCGGGAAAACAAAGGCTGAAAACTGGTTATCACCGATTCTTGCATTCAAGCTCAGTGCCAAATCCAAAAGTGCTTCCTTGACGGTTGGAAGCTTGGACTTCATGCTTGCACTGGTATCGACTAGAATCAGCACCTGCAGGGAAACCGTTTCACCCAGTTCATCGACCACTTCCATCACTTCCCCCCGTTTTTCCGGTGGAAGGTCCTCCATGGAAGTGTCAGATCCCAAGATTTGTTGAAGCTCCTTATTAATAACCCCCTGTAACGTTTGGGTCATCGCTTTTCTGGTCACCATCTGGACTGTCTGAGATAAATTCTTGGCATACACAATCTGACTGACTCCACCACCAGACATCGCGATACCCTCTATCTCTTGCATCCCTCTTTCATCTATCGTATCCTCATCCATCACACCGATTACATTTACTGATATCCCTTGCTCCTTTGCCAGGGCTGCCATGGCAATTGGGTCGTCCCCTGAATTTGAGCATCCATCCGTTATTAATAGAATCTGTTTCAACTTTCCTTTATACACGTTTCGTCCCCTCCTAATGCGTATAATTACATTAGCCATCATGGACGAGACGGCCTTATTTTATACCTTTTTCCGTACATTTTAACTTCTAAGATGTATTCACCCCAACCACTTCCTTCTTACTAGAAAGAGATAGAGCAAATTTGAAATCTGAGAGTAGATTGATTGGCGGTGTTAATTGTCGCCTCATTCGTTCTATCACTCCCACTGCTTGATTTGGCATCGGTGATAGAATCTTTTCTTTTCCATTTACACTCATTTCTTTATTACCCAGTAACACGTTAACTTCTTTTGCCAGCTTGGCGAACATTCTCTTCACCATGTTCCCGGCTTCCCGTAATTCCATGGCCTTTCTCCCCATCATGACCTTCCCATTACCTTCCAGTTTCATAACTTGCCTCTCCACCTTGAACACCGTACTCGCTTCAAGCACACCCGCTTGGTTGCATTCCGTTTCGTTCGCCTCGATCACACGACGGACACCCATTTCTTTCACAAGACCCGTTACCATTTCAGATAAAATTTTCAACAATTAAAGCGCCTCCTTCATCCCTTGGTTTTTGGATAAATAGTGATAGGCAGGAATGGCTGCCCATTTTGGAATGTTCCTCTCTATCTTCGCTACCACAACCGTCATATCGTCTTGGATCTGCCCTGATCTTGTCCGGATAACCTCCTCCATAATGATATCCGCCATCTCTTGCGGATCGTCCGTCCTGATTTCGGATACCTTCCGTTTCATCCATAAATCATAGTTTTCTACATGCTTAGGACCTTCAAAAATCCCATCGCTCATCATGATCAGCAGGTCTCCAGCCTTCAGCTGGGAACTGACGACGTCCACATCGAACTCTTGAATGATTCCCATTGGTAGGTTGCTGGCTTCGATTTTGATAACTTTATCCCCTCTTTTCACAAAGCTTGGAGTCGAACCGACCTTCAAAAATTTCGCGGAGGCGTCTTGGAGATCGATCATTGCAAGATCCAGCGTCGTAAAAATCTCATCGGTCGTCCTTAATGATAGGACCGAATTGACCGACTTGATTGCCACCTTCTCCTTAATACCGGATTGCAGAATCTCTTGAAGCAGCTTTAATGTTTCTTTGCTTTCATAGTGTGCACGCTCACCATTTCCCATCCCGTCACTTATGGCAATGGCATATTTCCCATGACCCAACTCTATGGTGGAATAACTATCCCCTGATATCAGTCCTCCTCCTTTTGCGGCATGCGCAACGCCTGTGTCGACTACAAACGCTTTTGCAGAACCGAAAGATACATGGCAGTAACCATTATTATCTGCGTTGCATTCCTCTTTTTTCACGATAATATTCTCATGCAATATATCTGAAAGCATCGGGGCAATGAGTTTCTCGCACTCACCACGGCCTTCGCAGTAAGGAACCGTCATTTCAATATCCACATTCCCCTGCTCGACGCTGTATATTTCCACTTGTTCTATTTCAATTCCGAATGCTTGGAGGGCGTCCAGGATCTGGTCTTCCTGAACATAATGATTCTCCCTCTCTCGCTGAATTTCCCTTGCAAAATCCTCCATTACCTGTGATACTCCCATCAGTTGATCGGCTACCAACCTCCTACTCTCCATTAATTGTTTTTTCAGCTTTTCACTCGCGTGGAACTGGGCTAGCTCGTTTTTGATCACTGTCTTCACTTTTTCGGATTTGACACAATGACGATCCCACTCCTTTTGTAGTTTGACGTTCAAACTGATGGTACCTTCCTCTGTATCCTCCATTAAATGAGTCATATAATCATAGGTTTTCTGGAAATTTTGTGTCCAGCACTGTTCCTTCTTAAAGCAATTTTGACACGTCTTCTCTGTTACATTGCTCAAGAAAAGATCGACTTCCTTCTCCGAGTTGGAATGTTCAAACTGGAATTTTGAAAAACTATTAGAAAGCGCTTGGAAAACGTGTGAAAATTGTTCCACTCTATTTGCTGTAACATCACGTACCTTCCGCATATATTGCTGCTGCTCCGCTGTATATTCGGCTGTTCCGGGAATGAACTTCGCCAAGTTGGAGATCGCTTTCTGGGGTGTCAGTAAAAAGATAGCAACAGCTACCATGGATTCCATGATGGTAGGAACAAGCAGCGTCATCCCCTCCCCATAAATGCCGATAAGTAATGTGCCAAGTAGCAGTCCCACCGATACGCCGAGCTTGTTTCCTTCCCGCAGAAGACCTCCCAACAGACCCGCAAAAGCAAGCAGGCTCATCTGATATAGATTGGAGACCGTCGCCAAGCTTAAAATAAGGCCTGTCACCACTCCAACGGTGGAGCCGATGGTCGCCCCCGCCACAAAGGCGAAAATCAATACAAGATACCGCGATAATATATGTTCAACGGACAGGTCATAAGCCGTCCAACCAATCGTTCCGGTCAGTACCGAAGCAAGCAGGATAATGAGACAGATGATTTCTTCGGTTTTAAAAGCCTGCCTCTTCTTTCTCATGGTAATTAGCGGAAGGCTTTGGAAAAAGATAAGCGTCAGGATGAACCCAAGCCCCGCCTCCACACCGATCATCAGCCAATCATAGGTGACAATGCCTGTCGTAAAATAAATCATCGTCGTCTTCGAAAGAAAAGCGGATGCGAATACCAGAAACGGGATGGATTTAAGTGGCTCGATTTTCAATACCTTTACCCATTTGAAAAGAAGAACAAAAAGTATCATCCCACCCAATACGTATGCTGCCGTTAAAGCGGAAATGGTGGCCGATCCGATCATCAAGGCCAACAGTGTAAGACCGGCCCGATTCTTTTTCATAAAATATACTGCTGCGAAAAACGGTAGCGCAAATGGTGTTAACTCATTCAGGATCAAGGCTCGTCCAAGCAAAAAACCGATAAAGACCAAAAGAAAACCTTGGTGAAAAAGTATCGTCATCAGCTTTGTCTTCGTCGAATGCATCGACTTCATGATCGTTGTTCTGAGTTTTCCCAACTGAACATTGGAAACCGGCTCCCCCATTTCCCTTTCTAGTCCCTGCATGATATCCACTCCCATATTTTATCTATTGGGGTCATTATACAAGCCGAAAAGGAAAAGATTTGTCAAACGAACCCATCTGAATCAAAGAAAAGTTCGACTTATTACAAGGAAAAGAGGGAAAAGCTGTCATGAAATCATCACATTTGCTAATCCCTCTCATCAGTTTTTGTAAATTCACTAGGTAATTGCGAGGAAAATGTTCTAATTATTCTTACATTTTTAAAACGTATTGACATATGTATGATAAGTTAGTATGATAACTCTTGTGTCTTGTGAGAGATGACTCGCACAGGGAGTACACAGACCAGTAAAACTGGTGCCTGTGAATCTTATGAAACACTTATAACTTATGGCGGTGTAGCAACGAGCGACACTTCTACGATTAAACTTCGAGTTGTCCCGACGGATTCACTTCCTGGCTTTACTTGCAGAGGAAGGGACACGGACCAATAACACTGGTGCCTGTGAATCTTATGAAACACTTATAACTTATGGCGGTGTAGCTCAGCTGGCTAGAGCGTACGGTTCATACCCGTGAGGTCGGGGGTTCGATCCCCTCCGCCGCTACCAACTTTATAAGGCCCATTGGTCAAGCGGTTAAGACACCGCCCTTTCACGGCGGTAACACGGGTTCGAATCCCGTATGGGTCATAATATAAAAGCTGTCACAGCTTCAGGGAATACCTGAAACTGTGGCAGCTTTTTTGTGTTTTTGAACTTATTAAAAATGATTTCGTGTATTTCTTTCTATATTGTAGTGTAAGGTGCAAAGAATCCCGCATGTATTAAATAGTTTTTAGCTGTTGATTGGAGCAAAAGGCAAAGACTCCTGAGGGAGTTAGCGCTAGGTGGAGACCCCGCAGGCTTGCCGAGGAGGCTCCAGCAGCGCCCCTAGGAAAGCGAAGCCATTTGCGGAAATCAACAGCGGTGTTTACCCAACCCAAAAGTTAAAAAAACACGCCCTGTAAAAAATGGCGTGTTTCAAACGTAACGTTTTATATATGGGATTTTCAGCAGCAAGTTATTTTCTACTTGCTCCACGACCTCCACGTTTTGATTCCGTGTTGCGCTTCAGGGAAGATAAACGATCTTCACTATCTTTCAAGAATCTTGCCATCTTCTGTTCGAAGTTTTCCTTTGGACGGAATTCTTCTCTTTTTCCTCGTGGTGGGCGTTGATTTGAGCGTTGTTGGTTGTTTGGACGTTGTGACGGTTGAGCAGAACGCGGTTGTGGCTCACGGTATGTGTCGCTTGCCTTTTTGATGGATAGGCCAATTTTGCCATCCTTCTCCACGTTAATCACTTTTACCTGTACTTCGTCACCAACTTTAAGATGGTCGTTGATATCCTTCACATAGTTGTCCGCAACTTCGCTGATGTGAACAAGACCAGTAGCTCCTCCTGGCAACTCAACAAACGCACCAAAATTAGTTATTCCTGTTACCTTTCCCTGTAACTTGCTGCCTACTTCGATTGACATAAAAAAAATGCTCCTCCTTAAAATCATAAAAAATAAATCACTTTACCTACCATTATACCTAGAGCAAAATTGAGGTGTCAATATGACGACTAATCTGAGGACGAATCGTCTGGTATATTGAAGATGATTTCATCCTCTTCTGACATGAAATAATCCCTACGTGCGATCTTCGCAATATAATCATCATCGTTCAGTTTTACAATTTCCTCTTCTAAACGCTGCTGTTCTTTTTCCAATTTTGCCAGCTCTTGTTCGACGACTTCTTTTCTATCCTCTTTTTCCTGGAGGATAGCACGTTGGTCTAAGAGTGTTTTCCCCATTAGTATTCCAAAGACTAATGCTAAACAAAAGAATAATGATAATCGGCGATAAAGTCCACGGCGTCTTTTCTGTTGTTTTAACTGCTGGTCCTGTTTTTGCTTGGAATAGTCGGAGTGGATTTTTGCCACCTTTTCATTTTTTGCCGCGCTCATCTTATCATTCCTCTCCTAGCGCTTTTTCCAAAAGTTCTTTACTCTATTCATTATACTATGTTTCCTATTCTTTACTAGTGTGAAAAATCCTTCAAGTTTTTTGAAAAGTATGTGTAAATATTTTTTCACAACCTTAGGGACCAGCTTCCATAATAGCATGCCAATCCATTTAAAGGGTAATGCACATATCTTAATAATACGCCAAATCACAAGGAGCAGGAAGCGGATTGTGGAAATGACGAACTTCCAGATGCCTAGCAAAATAATAATAAGGGCTTGTACTAATAATTGTATTGGCTTAACCACTAGTATCCTTATAACCTTTTCCAGGAAACGGTATAGATTGATGACAAGTTGAATGATGGTCTCAAGTAAATTCAGGTAGAAATAGCGGAAAAGGCTCTGGTAGGCTGCAAAACCACAAACAAGTGCGATGAGGATATAGAAGCGAAGTTCTCCTTCATTAACCATGAGCAGGACATAGAAGGCGATAAGGCCTTGCAAGAGCCAAAAAAGGATGTCGTGGATGAAGACAATCCATTTGGCTCTTTTTTCCCGCTTCAGAAAACGTCCATACGTATCGATGGCCACTCCTAACCATGCCCCCACACCGATCATGGCAAGCATTGTATAAAGCTGGGTGCTTAAGGTCATTTGAACAACTTACTAAAGAACCCTTTAGCTTTCTCCCCCTGTTGATCGTCGAGATAGATAATCTCCATGATCTTTCCTTTGATTGAAACGACACCTTGTTCCACATCAAGGTTTTTCATCTGGAGATTTTGTCCCCTCACAGAGAGGAATCCCATGACGGTCTCCAGCAGAAATTCCTCGTTATCAAAACTTTCCACTTGCTTTACACCTGTGATATCCAACATTCTGCGACTTCTCATCACGATGTCTTGCTCTTGGACAGTTTGCTTATTTCCTTGATTCGGATCATAATATTGATTCATATTCATCCCTCACCTATCCATTACTTGAAGATAGTACATGTATATGAGAGGGATATATTTTTAGAACAAGCCTGCCGTCTACTCTTCGGTTTGTTCCACTCTTTCTTCTTTCACGATCGTATACATCATCGCCGCTTCTTCTTTTTTTGCATTTTCCTGGATGTTATCGACGGAGGCGGTCACGATCTTCTGGCCAAAATGAATTTTCAGCTCATCTCCCGCCTTTACATTGCTGCTGGCCTTTGCTTGTACATCGTTGATATAGATACGGCCTTGTTCGGCCACTTCTTTTGCAAGTGTACGTCGCTTAATGATTCTCGATACTTTTAAGAATTTATCTAAACGCATGGTCTTTCTCCCCCTATATTTTGACTCTGTTTAACTTCGCTGTTGATTTCCGAACCCGGCTTTTCGGAGCCTCCCATAGGACTAGGAAAGCTACGGCAGTGATACATCACACGAAGAAAATGTGTAACATTTTCGAGGAGTCTCCGCCATGTTCTTCAATCATCAGCTAGGATATCTGAGAATCCGAATTATAACCCGTTCTTTTTTGCTTCTTCCCAGATAGCATCTAATTGTTCTAATGATAGATTCTCGAAGGAGTGCCCTAATTCCTTTACCTTCTTTTCAATAAAAGTAAACCTGCGGTAAAATTTCCGGTTGGTCAGGGCCACTGCTTCTTCCGGGTCGATTTTATAGTATCTAGCAATGTTGACGAGTGCAAAAAGTACATCCCCATATTCCGCCGCCACACGCTCTGAAGTTGCATCTTGAGCAAGCTCTTCCTGCAACTCGTGTATTTCTTCATTCACCTTTTCCCACATAGGCTCCACGTCGTCCCAGTCAAATCCAACCTTGCCGGCTTTTTTCTGGTATTGATATGCTTTTGTGAGATTAGGAAGTCCTTTGGCAACCGAGTCGAGAATGGACTGCTCCGCCCTTTCTCCTTTTTCCTCGGCCTTGATCGCTTCCCAATTGGTGATGACATCTTCTGCATCTTCCACTGAAGTATCAGCAAAGACATGTGGATGCCTGCGAATCATCTTCTCATTGATCCCTTCAATTACATCCTCTATGCTGAAATACCCGTCATCCTCGCCGATCTGCGCATGAAGCATCACCTGCAAAAGAACATCTCCAAGCTCTTCGATGATTCCATCCGTGTCATCCTCATCAATGGCATCGAGCAATTCATATGCTTCTTCTATCAAATACTTCTTCAAAGATTCGTGGGTTTGTTTCTGATCCCATGGACAGCCCCCTGGCCCTCTCAATGTGGCTATCGTTTTTCTAAATGAAGAGAATTGTTTATAAAGCAATTCCTCCTCTGTCACAGCAGGAACATATACGCTCGTCAGATTATTGATTTCTGCCACCCTGTCCAATTCATACAAAGGCACCTCTGTAATCTGCTCCATCGAGGACCCAGCTGCCGTTACAATTGTTACTGGGTAGTCATCAGGCAACATCTCCATCAAGGTTAGCTTCACTTCTGATGCGATGAATGCATCATACACCTGACAGAATATCATCGCTTGTTTTGGTTGGATTGCCTCCTTCACAAGCGCTGTAGCATCGTGAAACTGGAAGCCATCGATTGGATCAAGCCCGATGGCCGTGAACATCGGATCCAGGAAGCTTTGGCCTCCTTTGATGTCGAGCTTGATGATGCCTTCTTTTTCTTTATCCAGTAGGATCTGCACCGTTTTTTCCGCCACGAGCGGATGCCCGGGAACGGCGTATACGACTTCTTGTTGTTCGCTAAGCGCAGTCAGCTCTTCTGCTATTCTTTCATATACCATGCCAAAGGTGCCCTCCTGCTCATAAATGGCATCAAATGACTGGTAGGTGAGCCCTTCCTTTTCGAGCTCCGCGATTACGGGGTGTTCTTTTGTGCGGAGGAAAAGGTGCTCAGCCTTCATTAATTGCTTATATACTCCCATGGGAAGTTGTTCGAGGTCACCGGCACCAAGGCCTAGCACCTTTATTACATTCATATATGACACCAACTTTTTGTTTTTTTTGACTCTGTTGTTAACTTCCGTTCCAGGTGTTCGCTTTTCCAAAGGGCGATGCTTGAGCCTCATCACAATGCCTAAGGGGTCTCAAGATACCGCTACCTGCCGCCGGAGCCTCACACCTTGCGATACAGTTAACAGGGAGACTGTTGTAAATATTAGAGCTTTACTATCTTCACCAACTTTTTGCCTAAGGGAAGGAGCATTAGTTCTTCTTTTGTGAAGAAGTGATTTTTTATCAAGATCAATAGGTAGACGGTTCCGCCGATTGCCACTCCAAGGATGCTCTGGGCGGTGGCCATTGTTCGGCTGTCACCAATAAATGAGTCTGTTAGTAAAAGATAAACCGCCAATGCAGCCGACATCATGGCGATGCTCACTAGCAAAGGAATGGTTGGCATTCTCTCAAAAATGGAGGTTCCTGTTTTCTTTTTCAACGACAGGACCATCATGATGGCAACAAAGGCAAATGCGATTATTGTACTGACTGCCGCTCCCATTGTCGAATAGGGGGGAATCAAGATGACATTCAGCAAATACTTCATTCCTATACCCACTCCCACGAAAAGGGCAGGAAGATATGGGTTGCCAAGCCCCTGCAAGATAGCTGCACCTGTCAGGGCAATACTGCAGAAGAGAATCGACAAACCTAGCACCAATAGAACTTGGTAGCCATTTTCATTGGAGAAAAGCATGATATTCACAGGTTTAACCAGCCAGGCAAGACCTACAGCTGCCCCTGCACCCACTCCGATGCTGACACGGATGGAAAGGCTTATTTTCTCTTTCACTTCCTCTTCCTTCCCTTTGGAAAGAATGATATAGGGAACAAGGGATAGCGAGAATGCCGTTGCCACCACTGTTCCAAGCTGGATAAGGGGTTGTCCTCTGTCGTAAACACCTTTCAGCTCTTTGGCGCTTTGCGCATCAACCCCTGCCTCTAATAACCAGGCATAGATGGTAAACGCGTCCACCATTTGAAAGAGAATCAGCAATAAAGAGCTGATACAAATGGTGAAGCCTTGTAGCAGAAGGACCTTTATAATAGATTTCGAAGAAGGCAGCAGGTTTGAAGGTGCAACTGAATGTTTTTGGCTTCTTTTCCTTTTTTGATAAAAGGCCAACAGGACTAATACTGCAGCAAACCCTCCTGCAACCGAACCAAATATGGCCCCTGCGCCAACTTCATAAAGTGAAAAGCCTGCGTTGACAAGCAGGTAAGAAAGCAAGAGAATCGTTGCCACTCTGATCAACTGTTCGCTTACCTGGGAAACGGCCGTGGGGGTCATCTCTCCAAGCCCCTGAAAGCTCCCCCTCCACACGGAGACCAATGGCAACAGCAAAAAGGAGAATGCAACAATTTTAATCAATATCGCAAGCTCGATATCTCCCATAAAGGAAGCTACGAGCGGGGCACCAAAATAAAGCAGAAGGAAAAAGATCGATCCGAGCAACGCAAGAAAAAAGAAGGAGACCCATCGGATTTTTCTTGCCGCCTGCTCTCTGGTATCTTCCGGATGTTCTGCAATGACTTTGGAAATCACGACTGGAAATCCATATGTAGATAAAATAATAGCCACTCCGAAGAAAGGATATACCTGCTGATAAATATAAAAACCGACATCTCCTACGATATTTTGGAAAGGAACCCGATATGCCGCACTGAGGATTTTGGTGAGGATACCTGCAATCGTCAGGATCATAGCACCTTTCCAGACCTTTTGATAGGAGTGTGGTGATAATTCGTTCATAAAAAAGCCCGCCTTAAAGGTATTCGTACAATTGTATAATTATAGCATATTTAAAAAAGAAAGGCTCTTTTCTCAAAGGTTGTTGCCTACGCTAACACCAACCACATGGAGCGTTATGTATAACTCACCTTCTCCCTTACACAAAAAGAAGCAACAGACACGCATGTCTGCTGCTCCCACTAGATATTATTGCTCCATCTGTCTTGCAAGGAAACCGGCTGCTGTTTCCACAGCTTTCTGTTCCACTTCGCCAAGCGATTTATCTTTGGACATGATAACGACTGCACCGATTGGATCTCCGTTCGCTACGATGGGTCCAATGGTATAGGATGCAAGTGTTTCTGTGTGTCCATCGACAATAGCCATTTGCTGCTCTTCCGTTTTTAATACGGAGGAGCGGTCTTCCATGGATTTCTCCACTACCTCGCTGATGCTCTTGTTTAGATATTCCTTCTTGGAGCTGCCAGCAACAGCAATAAACGTATCGCGGTCACAGATTAATACAGGGTGTCCAAGGCTATCATAGAGAGCTTCCGCATATTCCTTAGCGAAGTCGCTAAGCTCACTAATTGGAGAGTACTTCTTCAAGATAACCTCTCCATCCCGATCGACGAAAATCTCAAGCGGGTCACCCTCGCGAATACGCAGGGTTCTTCTTATTTCTTTAGGAATTACAACGCGACCGAGGTCATCAATACGACGAACAATACCAGTTGCTTTCATTTCTTAGGTTGCCTCCTTCATCCGATGATAAAAAGAGATGAGTTAAATTGGTGGAATTGATCAAGATGTCCTGCTTTTGAAGAATTCACCATTCGTTGAAGTTAGTATCCTACACCTAGGGAGTTATATACATGTTGGAAAAGTTTTTTTCTGATAGTAAATTCCCCCAGTATTTATATAGACGTTTCTTCACAAACTCAAACCTTTCAGGAAGCATTCACGCTTTCTTTTTTCACTTTTTCTAGTCCTTTTATCATGGATATGGCAACTTGAATCCACTCTTCTGTAGATGCGCGCTTCGTCTGAATGACGATTTTCAGCTTCTTTCCTTCCATTCCAAGGCTGACCATTCTGCCAAACTCATTTCCGAGCAAGAACAGCTTCTGTCCATCTACTATTTCACTTGCTTCCTCTGAAAGGAGGATGACAAGTTCCTGCTTTGTTTGCTTGATGGAATCCACCTTCTCCTTAAGGCCGTATACCCTCATTTCGGAGACTTGGAATAAATAATCGACTTCTTTCGGGTAGTTTCCGAAACGGTCCTTCATTTCATCCTGAAGCTCTGTGAGATCTTGCGGTTCTTCAAGTCCCCTGAAACGCTTATACATGTCGATCTTTTGCTTACTGTCCGGAATGTAAGATTCCGGAATATAGGCATCAAGCTCCACGTCTATGGAGATTTCGTGCACCTTTTTCATATCTTTTGGCCCTTGGCGCTGCTCGATCGCCTCTTTAAGCATCTGGGAGTACATATCAAACCCGACCGAATCGATAAAGCCGTGCTGTTGGGCGCCAAGCAAATTACCCGCTCCACGGATGGACAGGTCACGCATGGCGATTTTGAATCCAGATCCAAGCTCTGTGAATTCTTTGATGGATTGCAAACGCTTCTCGGCCACTTCCGTCAGCACTTTATCTTTTCGATAGGTAAAGTAGGCATATGCCACACGATTGGATCTACCTACACGACCTCTTAACTGATAAAGCTGGGACAATCCCATCCGGTCGGCATCAAATACGATCAGGGTATTTACATTTGGTATGTCCACACCTGTCTCGATGATGGTTGTACTGACCAGCACTTCCGCTTCTCCTTCAAGAAACTGAATCATAACAGATTCCAACTCATTTTCCGTCATTTTTCCATGGGCATATGTCACACGGGCATCCGGGACGAGCATGGATATTTCATCCGCTTTTCGCTCGATATCCTCCACCCTGTTATATAAGAAATAAACCTGACCTCCGCGTGCAAGTTCCCTTTCAATGGCTTCCTTCACCAGATTGCCGTTATACTCCATCACATAGGTTTGGACTGGGAAGCGGTTTTCAGGCGGTGTTTCAATGACGGAAAGATCTCGCACACCCAGCATGGACATGTGAAGCGTCCGCGGGATCGGGGTTGCCGTCAATGTAAGGACATCGATATTGGCTTTCAGCTGTTTGATTTTTTCCTTATGTGTAACACCAAAACGCTGTTCCTCATCAATGATCAGTAATCCAAGTTCTTTATATTTAATATCCTTTGATAATAATCGGTGGGTACCTATGACGATATCGACGGTTCCATTCCCAAGCCCCTTCATCGTTTCCGTTTGTTGTTTTCTAGAACGAAAGCGGCTCATCAGGCCGATATTGATCGGATAGTCCTGAAATCTCTCCCGGATGGTTTCATAGTGTTGCTGTGCCAGGATGGTTGTTGGCACCAGGATGGCCACCTGCTTGCCATCTGATATTGCCTTGAAAGCGGCCCTGATGGCTACCTCTGTTTTCCCATAGCCCACATCCCCGCATAGCAGGCGGTCCATAGGGCGGGTTCTTTCCATGTCGAGCTTGATTTCGTGGATGGAGCGGAGCTGATCTTCTGTCTCCTGATAAGGGAAGGTCGCTTCGAACTCCCGTTGCATCTCTCCGTCCGGTGAAAAAGCATGCCCAACGCTTGCTTCCCTTTCGGCATACAACTTGATAAGGTCATCGGCAATGTCCTGAACAGAGGATTCCACCTTATTTTTGACCTTTTTCCAATCCGTTCCGCCCAATTTATAGACTTTCGGTTCTTTTCCTTCGGACCCCACATATTTCTGCACCTGATCTATCTGCTCAACAGGTACATAGAGCTTGTCGGAGCCTTGATATTTTATATGAATATAATCTTTATGAAGACCATTGATATCGAGAGTTTCGATTCCCAAATATTTTCCGATTCCGTGGTTGATATGGACGACATAATCGCCAACATTCAATTCTGTATAGTTTTTAATCCGCTCCGCATTTGAGAGCTTTTGCCTGTTCTTCGGTTTTTTCGCCTTCTTTTTGAAAAGCTCTTCCTCGGTAATGACAGCAAGCTTTTGCATCGGCAATTCAAACCCGGAGTGCAAATCACCTTCTACAAGCTGAACTTCGCCATGGGCAAAAGCGGACCCTTTCGATAGCTTCCGGATATCCATTTCATAATCTGCAAAAACGGTCTCCAGCTTCTCCATCCGCTCTTGGTTGGACGCAAGCACCACGATGGCATAATTCGACTTTCTCCAGCGCTCAATTTCCGATTTCAAGAGATGCATTTGTCCATGAAAGTGCTGCATGCTCTTGGAGGACATACTGATTAGATTCTCCGGGTGGGTATGTGGTACCGCTCTTAAGAACAGCGATAAATAGAGGAACGGTTGTTGCTTGCTATGTACAATCTGGGCAAAGGAATGCGAGAACGTGAGATCATGTACTGCTTTCCCTTCTGCCAAAAGCTCCACAAGCCATTCCGCTTCCTCTTTATCCAGACTTTCGGCCGTTTCATGAATACGGCTGATCTCATCCATGATGACCAAGCCGCCTTCAGGAAGATAATCTAGTAAACTAGCTGGACTACTATAAAAGAAAGAAAGATATTTATACAGCTCTGAAAACACTTGGCCATTGCGAACCTGTTCGATCTCATACGAAATGTTTTCTGTTAACAGCTGTTTCACTTTTTCGTTTTTTACTTTTTTAATGGTTTTAGCCAATTCACTTTCCAAGGTTTCCCGTCCATTGATAAGCTCCTGATCAGTAAGGAGCATTTCAGTGGCAGGTCCGATCGTTACTTGATCCATACTCTTTTGAGAGCGTTGATCTTCCACTGTGAAATAGCGGATGGACTCCACCTCATCATCAAAAAGCTCAATCCGTACCGCATATTCCTCGGTAATGGGGTAAATATCAATAATTCCCCCCCTGATGCTGAAATCTCCCGGGGTTGCCACCATCCCAACACGCTGGTAACCAAATCTCACCAGACGTTCTGCCAGGTTATCGAGCTCCATGGTCTTTTCCACTTCAATGGTCAACATTGTTTGCTGCCATTTTTCCTTTGAAGGCAGGATACGCTTCAAGCCCGCAATAGGTGCGATAACGATGCCACTCTTTTTAGAGGCCCAGTGATTAAGTGCTTCAACCCGCTGCGCCTTTAGTTCCGGACTTGCAATGCCGATTTCGGCAGCCAATACATCATTTACCGGGTACAGATACAGTTCATTATCTGGCAAAAAACCAGCTAGGTCATCATAAACCTTTTGAGCATGGTACAAGTTATGAGTAATAAGCAAAATCGGCGCTTTTCTTTCTTCATACAACGCCGCGATCAACATGGATCGTGCGGAATTGGATATTCCAGAAACCAACTGTTCCTGTAAGCCTTCCTGCAAACCGACAAGAACCGATTGGAAATCGTCATTTTCAGTAAAATATGGAATGAATCCTTTCATGTCAGCACCCTCCTCTCTCGATCGCTTCACTATATTTATTTTTTCGTTCCTTAGACGCAAAAAGGCTTTGGTTTCCCACCAAAGCTAATCTATTGTATGAACCGTTCTTGATCATGCCAGTCAGGGTTGCGATCAAGCGCCTCCTGGCAATCCTCACAAATCGTTTTAACATGTACATCACCATTTTGTTGATATGTTATCATTTCATGTCGTTCCGTATCTGATAGCTGATGAAAACCAAGTTCTTCCGTGAACACCGATTTGGAATCGATGGTCCCGACTTTATAGCCGCAATGCCTGCAATGATAATGGATAGCCATCATCTTCCCTCCACTTTCTAAAGGCACTTTCCTAACTAGAAAAAATGGCCTCTTTTACCATTAGTATAAACAGAGGGAAACATAGTTATACAAGGTCGGATTTCATCGAACAAACTACGGGAAGGTTACCTATACATTCTATTATTGATTGAATGTATTCATTACCTGAAGAAAATCCTTGGACAGGTTTTCTTCACACGCTTCGGCCGCTTTCTTTATACTATCATCTATCGCAGGGCGTTCCTCTGAATGGAATTTCCCTAAAACATAATCAGAAATGGATGGCCCATTCTTTGGACGGTCGATGCCCATCCTGATTCGGTTGAAATTTTGTGTTTGCAAGTGTTGGATTAAGGACTTGATTCCATTATGCCCCCCTGCACTGCCTTTTTGGCGCAAGCGCAGCTTTCCAGCAGGCAGATCAAGGTCATCATAGATTACCACCAGATCCTCTACATCCAGCTTATAGAAGTCCAATAACGGGCGAACACACTCCCCTGACAGATTCATGTATGTAAGAGGCTTCACCAATAATACCTTTTCTCCATTTATTACGCCTTGTCCAAATATTCCTTTGAACTTGGATTGCGTCAATGGAATATTCCATTTGTCCGCTAATTCATCTATTACCATAAATCCGATGTTATGCCTTGTTTCTTCGTATTGACGGCCTGGATTTCCCAGCCCCACAAAAACTTTCATTATTTTTCCTCCTGAAGCCTCTTCCTGTTTACTAAATAAGGATCGCAAAAAATTTTTCATGGATACCTCCCACAAACCTATTCGCTATCTACCATTTTACTTGAACACAGAGCGAAAAGGAAATGGAAAAGGGGATGGAAGCCAAATCTACCTACCTTGGCAGAAAACGATTGGGTGCTTTCCGTTTCAGGCATTCGCTTTCCACGAGGCGGTGCTTGAGCCTCCTCACAACGCTTCGAGACCATTGAAAAAGTAATGAATTTTAATAATCTTGTTAACACCGCTGTTGATTTCCGCAAACGGCTTCGCTTATCCAGAGGGCGACATTGAGCCTCCTCGGGCTACGCCTTGCGGGGTCTCAACCTACTGCCAGAGTCTCATACCTTGCACTTTCCAATCAACAGGGGAAAACCGCATCAGCTCCATGCTGGCTAACACCAATTCTCTTATGCAAGAGAAAAGACGTAACCATAAAGGTTACGCCTCCTCTGTGCTTTCATTGTTTTCTCTACCTTCTACAAGTTCAGGCTCGCCTGGCTCTTGCTCTTCGCCAGAATCGATTTCCTCTTCTTGTCGTGGAGGTAAGATGGAAGCAACCACTTCATCATCTTCATGATTGAAGCTGTATTTACCTGATGTATTTAAGTCACCGATTGTGATATTTTCATTCACGTCTAGTTCCGTTACATCCACATCAATGGATTCCGGTATGTTGTTTGGAAGTACTTTGATGGATACTTCATGGAGAACTTGTTGCAAGACTCCTCCATCCTTCACTCCTTTTGCATCGCCTGTAACGTGAACCGTAACATCCACATCAATCTCTGATTTAAAATCAACAACATGGAAATCCAAGTGGACGAATTCCATGCTTTTCAGCGGATTGATTTGATAATCGTAAAGCATTACTTTGCGCTTATCCGAGCCAATTTCAAGCGAAATGATGCCGTTTCGTCCTGTTTCACGAATCGTTTTAATAAATTCCTTACTATCGACAGCAATAGATTTATTTTCTGTATCATTCCCGTAAACAACCGCTGGAATTAATCCTTCCTCACGGATTTTGGTTATTGAAGATCCTTTGAATTCTGTACGTTCATTTGCATGTAATACTGACATTCTTATCACCTTCCTGGGAAAATAAAATACTTGTCTCTCATTCAATTTCCCCAATTTACGGAAGGTTAAACATGAATCTAACGATTAATCAAATAAAGTACTGACGGATTTCTCTTCATGCACACGAATAATCGCTTCTGCAATAAGCTCTGCAACGGATAGTTGTGTAATTTTCCCGATTTTCTTCTCTTCCGGTAAAGAAATAGTGTTCGTGACTACCAATTCTTTAATCTTAGAGTTCTGGATACGTTCAATTGCCGGACCAGATAATACTGGATGTGTACAGCATGCATACACTTCTTTAGCTCCATTTTCAATCAGGGCATTTGCCGCCAGTGTAATAGTTCCAGCAGTATCAATCATATCATCAATCAAGATTGCAGTTCTTCCTTCGATATGACCAACAATGTTCATGACTTCCGCAACATTCGGACGAGGTCTGCGTTTGTCAATGATGGCGATTGGTGCCTTCAGGCGATCTGCCAGTTTTCTTGCTCTCGTTACCCCACCGTGGTCAGGTGAAACGATAACAAGGTCCTCTAGTTCTTTGCTGTCAAAGTACTCCGCTAAGATTGGAACACCCATTAAGTGATCAATTAAGATATCAAAGAAACCTTGGATCTGAGGTGCATGCAGATCTAGCGTTATGACGCGGTCTGCTCCAGCAGTCTCTAGAAGGTTTGCCACTAATTTTGCAGTGATCGGCTCACGCGCTCGTGCTTTACGGTCCTGTCTGCCGTAACCGTAGTATGGCATCACAATGTTGATCGTTTTGGCAGAAGCACGCTTAAGTGCATCTATCATGATAAGTGTCTCCATGATATGTTCATTTACTGGTGCGCTTGTAGATTGAATGACATACACATCACAACCACGGATACTTTCTTCGATATTGATCTGTACTTCTCCATCACTGAAACGAGCTACCGAGCATTTTCCGATTGGAACACCCACATGTTGTGCAATTTCTTCTGCTAAGGCTGTATTGGAATTCAACGTAAAAATCTTTAAATTAGAATCGGCATACTTTGGCATGATAACTTGAACCCTCCGCTAGGTTTATTTAATGGCTTTATTTGGTGACTTTGATAAGATTCTGATAACACTCTATATCATCAAAACCCTTTAATAGTGCTGTATAAGCGCTTATTTATCGTGAAGCTTTCCTACATAGTTTTCTTTGTTCACTTGGCGAGCGCGAGCAATTGACAGCGCTTCTCCAGGTACATCTTCCGTTATGGTAGACCCTGCTGCAACATAGGCATTTTTGCCGATTGTCACAGGTGCCACCAAGTTAGAGTTGCAGCCCACAAAAACACCATCTTCAATCTTCGTTAAATATTTCTTTTTCCCATCATAGTTGACGGTAATGGAACCGCAACCAAGGTTCACATCCGCTCCAACTTCCGCATCTCCAATATAGCTAAGATGAGAAGCCTTGCTTCCATTTCCGAAGGTCGCTTTCTTCACTTCCACAAAGTTTCCAAGCTTTACTTCATTCCCAATGTTGGAATCTGGTCTGACATGAGCAAATGGTCCGATATTTACATCGTTACCAATTGCGCTGTCATGTGCAACTGATTGGCGAATGGTTGTACGGTCCCCGACTTCGCAGTCTTTAATTTCAGAGTTTGGACCGATGATACAATCTTCCCCAATTTTCGCAGCACCTAAGATGACAGTACCAGGGTTGATGACAGTATCTCTACCAATCTCCGCATCTGCAGAGATATACGTATTGTCTGGATCAATGATGCTTACTCCATTGATCATATGTTTTTTATTGATTCTTTTCTTCATGGTTTTTTCAGCCTGCGATAGCGCTACTCTGTCATTGACTCCAAGTGTTTCATCAAAGTCCAAAGTCTGGTAGGCAGAAACGATATCTCCTTGCTCTTTCAAGATCTCAATGACATCCGGCAGGTAGTACTCACCTTGTACATTATCATTAGATACATTGTTGAGCGCTGTAAAAAGAGCTTCGTTATCAAAGCAGTATGTGCCAGTATTGATTTCTGTCACCTTGCGCTCTTCTTCACTCGCATCTTTGTGCTCCACGATCTTTCCGACATGTCCTTCACCATTACGGATAATGCGTCCATAACCAGTAGGGTCTTCTGCATAAGCTGTCAAAATCGTAGCCTTCGCTCCCGTGTTTTCATGCAAGTCAAGCAGTTCTTGCATCGTTTCCGGTGTGATAAGTGGAGTATCTCCACAAATAACTAAGGTTACGCCTTTTTTATCCTGTAACACCGGGGCGGCTTGCATGACAGCATGTGCCGTTCCGAGTTGCTCTGCCTGGAGGGCATATTCACTCTTTTCTCCAAGATGACTCTTTACCGTTTCCGCTCCATGTCCAACCACTGTCACGATCTTCTCGAAGTTCAGTGCAGAAACATGGTCGACAACATGTTGTACCATCGGCTTGCCACAAACAGGATGTAACACTTTATATAATTTTGATTTCATCCGTGTACCTTGACCAGCTGCTAATATTACGGCATATCGATTTATCATAACGGCCTCCATTTTCACCTAATTATCCATTACGAATATATCCTAAAACGGTGTCCATTTCAAGGAAGTACGCGAAAGTACATTTTTTTGACAAAAAAGGAGGCGGTATAGGCGTGTCTTTTTAAGAAATCCGGTAAGTTCGTTGGCTTTGTTGGGTTTTTGAGACTTCTACCAGGGGCGATGGTGCATTCTATGGGGTGATTGTAACTATTTTTATGGTGATTGTGAGTTTTCCTGGGGTTATTGTGACTAATTTTATGGTCATTGTGACAATTCCAATGGTTATTGTGACTTTTACATACTCAAAGGGAATTCCCCACCTCCAAGCCTCCCCCAAAAAGAAAAACAGGCCGCATATTAACACAGCCTGTTTCACCTTCTATCGATTAAGAAGCACCTGCTTCTTCGTATTCTACTTCTAATTCGCCTAAGCGGTGGTACTCTGCTAGAACCGCTTCCTGGATCTTTCCACGCGTTCCGGAATTGATCGGATGCGCAATATCACGGAATTCCCCATCTGGCGTACGTTTACTTGGCATCGCAACGAACAAGCCATTGTTTCCATCGATTACACGGATGTCATGAACAACGAATTCATGATCCAATGTGATGGATGCGATAGCTCTCATGCGACCATCGGTATTTACGCGGCGTAATCTTACGTCAGTTACTTCCATTCTGTTCACCACCTTTTGTCCCAATAAAAAAACTTAGTATTATAAATTCTCTAAATTTTCTAGAACTCCTTCTTATTTTCAAAATTTTTTTGAAAATTTTGGGCAAAATGGTGGAAAAAGAACAGTTTTTATTTAACTAAGGCGATTACTTCGATTTCTACTAAGACATCCTTCGGTAAACGTGCCACTTCTACACAAGATCTTGCAGGTTTGTGTGTGTGAAAGTACTCCCCATACACTTCGTTGATTTCCCCGAATTGATTCATATCTTTAATGAAAACGGTCGCTTTCACTACCGTTTCCAAAGAAGCTCCTGCCTCTTCCAATACCGCTTGCAGGTTTTGAAACACCTGGTGTTTGTGCTTTTACATCCCCTTCAAGCAATTCACCGTTTGGCATTAACGGTATCTGACCGGAACTATAGAACAGATTGTTGACGATTATCCCCTGGGAGTAAGGACCTATTGCTTTTGGAGCAGCGTCTGTATGAACAACTTTCATTTCTAACACACCCTTTATTTAAATGTAATATTTTCCTTCACATGTTCAAGGTAATTCCCTTGTTGCACTTCAATCTGTCGGTCTCTTTCACTTACCTTCTCCAGCTTAACCAAGGATACATAGTCATCGACAAGGCGTTCTTCGATGTTTTCTGACTCTACTAAAATCCCGATTCCAGCTACGTTCGCTTGAAATTCAGCAAGCAAATTCACCATTCCACTGACCGTTCCACCGGCCTTCATGAAGTCATCGATAATCAGTACATTAGAGCCAGTTTCCAAGCTTCGTTTCGCCAGAACCATGGTTTGGATCCGCTTCGATGAACCTGACACATAATTGATGCTAACCGTGGAACCCTCCGTTACCCTGCTGTCACGTCTGACGATGACAACCGGTACATTTAAGAAGCTTGCCACTGCATGAGCAAGAGGAATGCCTTTCGTGGCCATCGTCATGACAATATCCACTTTTTTATGACTAAATGCCGTTGCGAACATCTTTCCTACTTTGTTTAACACTTTCGGGTTCCCCAATATATCTGTCATATAAAGGTAGCCCCCAGGCAGTAACCTTTCCGGTTTTGCGATCATCTCACATAGTTCCTCCAGATATGTTTCCGCTTCCTCATGGCTTACATATGGAATATATCTTACACCACCAGCAGCACCAGGTACGGTAACGAGCGTGCCTATCCCCTGCTGTTCGAACGTTTGTTTAATGATTCCCAAATCCTCACTGATGGAAGACTTCGCTGACCCATAACGGTCGGCAAAGAAGGAAAGCGGAACTAACCCTTGTGGATGTTGCAGCAAGTAATGTGTCATGTCCACAAGACGACCACTTCGACGTAATTTCATGCTTTTTCCTCCTAAAATCCGAATATTCTAATGTAAATATAACATTAATATACGGATTTAATCAAGGCTGTTCCGCTCACCAAGAATTCGGACGGCAAATACCTGGTCACAAAAGCCTCTTAGTCCATTGTAAATACGATGCATCCTGGAGTCATATTGGACAATGCCGAAGACAGTCGGTCCGCTTCCACTCATCAATACTGCATCTGCACCGAATTTCTTCATCTGATCCTTAATATGCGCCACCTCAGGATAGAGCTTAAGTGTGACACTTTCTAAAACATTGCCTACAAGTCCGATCATTTTTTCATAATCATTCTCATAGATCGCCTCAAGCATCCCATCCACATCCGGATGTGTCACTTTATCGAGGTTCAAGTTGTTATACACTTCCGCCGTTGAAACTCCGATGGTTGGTTTGGCAAGCACAATCCAGCTATGTGGAGGTGCAGGGATATGCTTGACAATCTCCCCCCTTCCCGTGGCAAGGGCGGTACCACCATAGACACAGAAAGAAACATCCGAACCAATCTCCGCTCCAATCTCTGCAAGCTCATCGAGTGTCAGGCCCAGTTTCCACAGCTTGTTTAAACCTCGGAGTGTCGCTGCAGCGTCACTGCTTCCGCCAGCCAATCCCGCCGCAACCGGTATCACCTTTGTAATGGCAATGGATACGCCTTGTTGCACGTTAAACCTATCTTTTAAAAGAGAGGCAGCCTGATAAGCCAAATTTCGGTTATCGTCCGGCACATAGCGATTGTGGGAAATGATGCTGATTTGACCATCCTTACGCTCTGATAGTTCGATTCTATCTGCCAGGTCGATGGTGGTCATGATCATTTTCACTTCATGGAATCCGTCTGGACGCTTATGTAGCACATCTAGCGACAGGTTGATTTTCGCTGGTGCTTTTTCTAACAGTCTCACTTTCTTCACCTACTTTATTCGTCTCCAATTATCTATGTATTGTACCATATTCCAGGTTAGAAATATCTCCATGTATGGGAAATATTATGTTTCTGGCTTCTATTTATTCAAGCATTTGCCAAAAAACCGAAGTGGGACCCACTTCGGTTTTGCATTCGCAATTATTTCTGCTGGTTTTGTACAAGTTGTCGCTCCGCCATTTCTATTGCACGTTTGACCATATTGCCGGCATCCTTCGCTTTTATTCCGCCCCAGCCTTCATTTTGAACCACATCATAAAAGCCTAGCTCTTTTGCGAGTTCTTCTTTTAACTGATGAGACATCATGCTTCGTCGTCTGCTCATGATAAAAGCCCCCTTTAATGATCAATAGTTGCGACATCATTAGTATTGGGAGGCTTTTGTGTTTTTATAAGCGGATATATATGTATTTCTATATGAGTTACTTTAAGCGTCGCTGTTGATCTCCGCAAACGGCTTCGCTTTCCGCGGGGCGACCTTGAGCCTCCTCAGGCTACGCCCTGCGGGGTCTCAAGATTGTCGCTATCCCCCCGCTGGAGTCTTCGCCTATTGCTCCAATCACCAGCTAGGGTATTTTAGGATTTTAGGCAAAATAAAAAGCAGCAAACATATTGTCTACTGCCCACTTATGGCCATATTTCCTTCTTCGAAAAATGTAAGTTGTACCGTCTCTGTGAGGACATCTGCATAGCTGTAGGATACACGTTCAAAAGCATTTTCGTCTTGATCTAGTTCTATTACAAATACTGATGGATAAGTTTCTGCTAATATCCCAATACGTTCGATTGTCTTTCTGCGACCACCGTTAGCACGAAGAGTTAACTTTTTACCTAAATTAGAATCTAACGTTCTTTTGATATCTACTAACGTTTTTCCCATTTTACTCCACCTCACTATACTATAACTAGTGTAACATAATTTTAACCAAAAATCAAATAAAACTTAAAATTATAACAACCACAAAAGCAACCTGTCAATATATTTCATTCAACAATTATCTTCATATGTCTACATTTACTTTGTACAATAATCGGTAATACTATGTATAAAATTTCAAAACAGCTACATATCCTTATATATCAAGGGATTTGAGAGGTGCATGCAGGGGTGGAAATACGACAAAAAACCCTTAACTATTCATCGTTAAGAGTTTTCATCTTCCTCATCTTCCTTGTACGGCCTGAATGGCATTCCCGTTCGCAGGACACCCCTTGTTTCTATTCCACCCAATCCTTTATCGCCTGTTAACGTATTCCGCAATAGATCCCAGACATTTACTCGCTCCATAAAAGGGGTAAAGCAAATACGGCCAACAATATATACAGGGTCCAATGCATGAATATTCACTCGGGAGGGGGAGCTTGCAAAATTGGCTCCTGCCTGTATCAACGATTCAAAATGGGACTGGCATGCTCCTGCAAAGATGACCAGCTGATCCAGGTTCGGCTGGATCCTCCTCGCTTCTTTCACCGTTTGCACAAAATGCCAAGAGTGCCGATATGCTTTGATATCAGAGGCTTTCCCCTTGCTCTTTGAGTATGCATCATGCCCTGTGACAACAAGAATATCAGGTCGATATCTTTCCATCAGTTCGGTGATTTTAAGGGGCATTTCCTTCTCGTTCGCATGCACCCCATTGACAGGCACGCCAATTCTCTCGTAGAGTTCCAGGCACTTTTTTAAATACAAGGGATCGCCATCCAAATGCAAGACCTTTCCTGGCACTTGAAAATAGTCCTGCTCTGTACTATAGCCACCCGTTGCCTCGTATTCATTTTTTTCCCTAATGAGTTGGTAGTCCTGTTGCAAGAGCTGCAGAGACCTGTTCACCTTGGACTCCGCCCTTTGCTTTCTGGTCATCTGCTCTTTTCCATCTACCACTTTCAGGTCATCGTAAGGGGCATCGGCCATCAGCCTGACATCTTCCCCATATAATAAAACAACTCGCTGTTTTAATTCATTCTCATGTATATCCATCACGCGAAAAAGTAGATCATAATTATAAGATTTCCGCGCAACAATGTCTCCAATTTTCAGCATCATATTTTCCCTCCAACTTGGAGAAGGCATTTACCCCAACGGTCTATCTAACCTAGAGTATGCAGTTTGCTAAACGTGTGTGAGCAATTTTCTTGGTGTGCAACAGGTTGTAGCACACTTGAAATTAGAAAGAGTGAAAGCATTGTTGGTTGCTGGTGGTGCTGGTTACTAATGGTGTTTTGGATCATTATTGAAGGCGTTTCTCTCAAATGTCCGAAGTTTTGGATTCTTGTCCAAAGTTTTTGCATTCTTGTCCGAAGTTTTTCAATTGTTGTCCAAAGTTTTGGGATTGTTGTCCGAACCAAAAATTACATTGTCCAAGCACCTAGTAAAAGTTGGCCGAACTCCCCGGTACTTTGTCCGAACCTCTAGAAATGACAGCTTCAATTGTCCAATCAAAGAAACGAAATGTCCGAACCACTTTTTCACAGCCAAAACACAGGCATTTTCCTCATCGGCCAGTGTCCAAAGACAGTTTAAGGGTGATTTTTCTATTGAAAGTGCCTCATCTTGTTAATGAAGACATTATAGAGGTGATTTCCCCATCAAAAGTGTCTTCATCACCAATATCAAGACCCTTTGGTGAAAATTACTCCACCGGAAAGGTCTTCATCATCTTCAACGATAGTAAAGAAAACGCAGGACACCAAAAACAGACAAATCCGCCCCATTAAGTCCCGAACAACAAAAAAACGGCCCACTATCAGGCCGTTTCCGCTTTAAACACCGTATATAGTTCATCACTCAATGCACCGAACTCCTCAATGGAAAGAGTCTCTCCACGTCTTTTTGGATCGATGGAGCTATTGGCAAGCGCCGCTTCTATAGCCTGTTTTTTCGCCTTGCCGTCCGGCAGATGGCTGGTAAGATTGTTCAGGATCGTCTTTCTTCTTTGTCCAAAGCTTGCGCGGACCACTTCAAAGAAGAATTCCTCATCCTTTACGCTTACAGGCGGCTCGTCGCGTACAATTAAACGAATGACAGCAGAGTCAACATTCGGTTGTGGGACAAAGACCGTTTTCGGGACGATCATCACCGTTTCCGCTTTCGTATAATACTGTACGGCAATGGACAGGGACCCGTATTCCTTGGATCCAGGCTTCGCTGCCATCCGCTCTGCCACTTCTTTTTGAAGCATGACGGTAATGCTTGTAAGCGGCAAACCTTCCTGCAACAGCTTCATGATAATTGGGGTAGTAACGTAATATGGAAGATTGGCAACCACTCTTACATCCTCATATGCCTTCAACTCTTCCCCGATCAGCTCGGTTACATCCGCCTTCAGGATATCTTTGTGGATGACAGTAACGTTGTCATAGGGAGATAGGGTGTCTTCTAGAATCGGCAGGAGCCTTTGATCTATTTCAAAAGCAAAAACTTTACCGGCCCTTTTGGCAATCTGCTCGGTCAACGCACCGATCCCCGGCCCTATTTCAATCGCCGCGGTCTTTTCCGATACCTCCCCATATTCCACGATATTGCGCAGGATGTTGGTGTCTATGAGAAAGTTCTGCCCTAAGCTCTTTTTAAAAGAGAAGCCGTACTTATCCAGTATTTCCTTCGTTCTTTTCGGTGTGGCAATATCTTTATGCATTTATTGCTCCTCCTGATCTATTTTCGTTATCGCTTGTTTCAATCTATCCAAAGAAATATGGAACATCTGCAGGCGCTTCTGCAACTGTTTTCCATTTGTATAACCTATATTAAGCTCCGTGCCGAGTCGCTCTCTTCTACTTTTCGCCGCAGGTCCTGCAACCAATCCATAGTAAACAAGCGCTTCAAACGGGATTTCTTCTGTTTCCTGCTCATATTCCTGATGCAGTCCTTCAAGCGCTTCTTGAATGTCCTTCACTGTGGCATGCTCTACGCCGATTCCTTTTCCATTTTTACCGCGCGCTTTATCTTTTGGCAGGAAGGCATGCTTACAGCCTGGAATGGCTTGTCTGATCGTATGGCGGATCTTTTCACCTGGATAATCAGGATCTGTGAATACGATGACCCCTCTTGTATCCTGCGCATGCTTGATTCGGCTTAAAATCTCCTCGTTGATGGCAGAACCGCCTGTTTCAATGGTATCCGCATCCACAGCCCTTTTTATAGCTACTGTATCATCTTTTCCTTCCACCACGATAATTTCTTTTATTTTCATTTTTTCCTCCAAAAGGGTGAAACTTTTCGTCTATGATAAACGTCTAATTATTGAAATGAAATGGAATTACAAACAATAGTATGTATTCTACTTTATTTTGTCTTTCTTGACTAATATTTATTTTAACAGAAGGCTATTTTCGTTAACTTTGTCGCCATTTCGTATTTGTAGAGACTAAATGTACTACATGCATATTTTAGAGTATGTAAGCAGAAAAAAGTCCGATTGCCGACTTTTTACTGGTGAATAGCAACAATCTTTGAGAAAAGAGCCTAACAGAAAAAAGCAGAGGCTTAAAAAAACCCCTGCTGAGTCATCCATCAAATTAGTCCAAAATTTTGATTTTCACTTTTTTCCTTCCCCAACGATAAGCAGCATCTTTATCCGAGAAGAATACGTCGATCTTGTGCCCCTTGATAGCACCACCGGTATCTCCAGCAACAGCATAACCATAGCCTTCCACATACACTTTTGTACCTAAAGGAATGACACTAGGATCTACTGCAATCACTTTTGCTCCCGGGTTAGATCGCAAATTAATTCCCGTGCTTGTGACACCACTGCATCCGTTACAGTATGCTGTGTATGCCGTTGAAGAAACATAAAACTCATTAGAGCTTGATTCCGTGCTACGTGATACAACCTGTTGAGGTTTTGGTTGTGGTGGTGGCGGAGCTTTTGTTCCGACAGCAACGATGCGATCCAAGGATTCTTTCACCGTCTCTGTTTTCACCAATTCACGGGACACTTCTTTGCCATTTTCTAAAATGACTTCATAATGATTCGCAACAGTCCCTTCTTCACCTTGCTGGACCACTTGCTCCTTCCCCTTATCGAGGGAATCATCATTTTTTGTTACAACTCCAAATTCAATAGGCTCTTCCACTACATCGGTGACTTTTTCAACTCTAGTAATATTTACTACAGAATCTTTTGCTACCAATTCTTCTAGACTAGGCTCCACTCGGTCAAGATCATTTACTGTGATATCGTGCTGTTCTAAAAAGTCAGCGACCGTAGTCGAAGTAGACCATACTTGTTGCTTTTCCCCCCCTACATTCAAGGTAACTTCAAATGCCTTATCGATGGCAATGACTAAATCATCCTTGATTGGGGTATTAAAACTGTGACTTACCTTATCGTGCTCTTGTATATCTATATCTTCTTCTGCTAAGAATTCTTGTACTGTCTCTGCTGTCGTAAAGATGGAGCGCTCCTTATCATCAATGACAAGTTTCACTTCTTTCGCCGGATCCCAGACAATCTGCATGGCGTCACTGACCACGGTATCCTTTGAAGGTTCCAGTCGATCCTCGGGATGGACTGTAATGTCCAGCTCTTTCAGAATATCCGCTACAGTTTTTGCGTGTGTGCGCACCGTGACTTCCTCACCGTCCACATTCACTGTTACAGCAGCCTTCGTGCCATGGAAGACACCAAAGCCAAGTATAGTTGAAAAGACTATGAAACTAGTAATAACCATCGCCAGTTTCGTCTTACTCAACGAACCAGAAAACAGTTTTTTCATGCTATCTAACATGTAAAAAAACGCCTCCTTCTCCTCGAATGGATTATATAGACAGTTATGTAACTTGTCAACCCTTTCCATCGGCTCGACCGTAATGTCTATTATGCGGAAAATTCTCACAAAAGGGAAGTGAAAACTATCGACAAGATTATCCTATGAAGAGAAGAAGATGGGTAGAACTTATTTGTTTTCACTCGAATTTGGACAAGTATCAGCGATTTTTGACATGTTTCTTTGTCAGTTTATGCCGAATAATTTCTTAGCATTTGCTGTTGTTTTTTCTGCTACTTCCTCTATCGTTACTTTTTTTAGTTCCGCTACCTGTTCTGCAACCAGACGAACATATGCCGGTTCGTTTCTTTTTCCTCGGTATGGGTGAGGTGTCAAATAAGGGCAATCCGTTTCAATCAGAAGTTTATCCATTGGAATTTCTTTGACTACTTCTTTCGGCTTTTTTGCATTTTTGAAGGTGACCGGTCCTCCAAATGATATGTAGAAATTCATCTCCATACATTCCTTTGCCACTTCCAAGCTTCCAGTGAAGCAATGCATGATGCCTCCTACTTCCTTCGCCTCTTCTTCCTTCAGGATTTCCACCACATCAGCCGTCGCATCCCTGTTATGAATGACAATTGGCAGCTTTACTTTTTTTGCCAGACGGATTTGCTTTCGGAATACTTCCTTTTGCACATCTTTCGGTGATTTATCCCAATGATAATCAAGGCCCATCTCCCCGATTGCCACGACCTTCTCATGAGAAGCAAGGTCTTCGATCCAAGCCAAATCCTCATCTGTCATGTCTATCGCATCAACAGGATGCCAACCCACAGCCGCATAAAGGAAATCATACTTCTCCACAAGTTCCATTGCCCGGTTTATCGTTTTACGATCAAATCCTACCACTACCATGTTGTCTACTTTATCCTGACGAGCTCTATCAATTACTTCCTGCAGATCTTCCTCATACTGATCCGCATTCAAATGGACATGTGTATCAAATAACATATGTAACACTCCTACTATATTTTTTATGCTCCATCAATGATTTTCTCAAAATAATATTAACCAATAATATATCGATAAAGAAACAAAGAGGTGCAACCCGTTGTTACACGTGAAACACCTCTTCCTTTATAAAAAATATTTTATCGAAAAACTAATTACTTTACTTTTGCCCCTAACGGCAAGGACGCATCAACCGAGGCCAAGGACAGCACTCCATCCTTTTCTCCTGCAAGGATCATACCTTCTGAAAGCTCTCCACGAAGTTTAACAGGCTTCAAGTTCGTCACGCAAATGACACGCTTTCCTACCAGCTCTTCCGGCTTGTAGAACTTGGCAATTCCGGAAACCACCTGTCTCTTTTCATAGCCAAGATTTAACTGAAGTTTTAAAAGCTTATCTGCTTTTTTCACTGGCTCACAATGCGTCACTTCTGCAACACGTAAATCTATTTTCATAAAATCATCAAATGTAATTTCTTCGGATGTTGGCGGCGCCTCTTCGACCACTTTTTCTTCCGCTTTTTCAGCAGGAGCAGTTGGTTGCATCACTTGTTTGATATGCTCCACCTCTTCTTTTACATCAAGACGAGGGAAAATAGGGTCTGCTTTCACCGTTTTCGTACTAGCAGGGATCTGCCCGAAGCTTGATAAGCTTTCCCATGTTGCAAGTGAGTCATCCACACCAAGTTGTGCGAATATCTTTCCAGGTGTTCTTGTCAGGAACGGCTTCAAGAGGATTCCGATGAAACGCAATGATTCTGCCAGATGGGCCATAACAGAAGCCAATTGTTCATTGGTATCTTCACTTTTCGCCAGCACCCATGGTTGTGTTTCATCTATATATTTATTCGTTCTGCTTACAAGTTGCCAGATAGAGGATAGCGCTACGGAAAACTCCATGTTCTCCATCGCATTCTCATACTGTTGAACCGTATTTACCGCAAGCTCACTTAGCGTCTGATCAAACTCTGTCACCTTCCCATTATAAACAGGAACCTCTCCACCGAAATATTTATCAATCATGGCGACCGTTCTGTTCAACAGGTTCCCAAGGTCGTTGGCCAAGTCAAAGTTCACTCTTTCCACAAACCCTTCCGGGGTAAAGACGCCATCCGCTCCAAATGGAACTTCCCTTAACAGGTAATATCTCAGTGCATCAAGACCATAACGATCAATAAGGGTAACAGGATCCACTACATTTCCTTTTGATTTGGACATCTTGCCGTCCTTCATGAGCAACCAACCATGTGCAAAGACTTTCTTCGGTAATGGCAGATCCAACGCCATCAGCATGATCGGCCAATAAATAGTGTGGAAACGGACAATCTCTTTCCCTACCAAATGAACATCCGCTGGCCAGTATTTCATGTATTTCTCGTCATTATCTGTCCCATATCCAAGTGCTGTGATGTAGTTGGACAACGCATCAATCCAAACATAAATAACATGCCTAGGATCTCCAGGTACCTTGACACCCCAATCGAAGGAAGTTCTGGATACAGCAAGATCTTCAAGACCAGGCTTGATGAAATTGTTGACCATTTCGTTTTTGCGGGATTCCGGCTGGATGAACTCAGGGTTTTCCTCATAATACTGAAGCAGACGGTCCACATACTTGCCCATGCGGAAAAAGTAGGATTGCTCCCTTACCAATTCCACCGGATGTCCACTGTCTGGACTCTTTCCACCTACTACCTTGCCGTTCTCCTTAATCGGGTCGACCAGTTGGTGCTCACGATAGTAGGTTTCATCCGGTACAGAATACCAGCCTTCGTATTCATCAAGATAGATGTCCCCTTGATCAAGCAATTGCTTAAATATCTTTTCCACCACTTCTTTATGGCGATTTTCCGTTGTGCGAATGAAATCATCATAGGAAATGTCAAGCTTCTCCCATAAGTCTTTGATTCCCGAAACAATATCATCTACGTAGCTTTGAGGAGTGACACCTTTTTCTTCCGCTTTACGCTGGATTTTCTGGCCATGCTCGTCTGTACCTGTCAAGTACATCACGTCATACCCTTTTAATCGTTTGTAACGGGCCATCGCATCCCCTGCCACTGTCGTATATGCATGGCCAATATGTAAATTACCACTCGGATAATAGATAGGTGTTGTAATGTAAAAAGTTTTTTTATCGGCTACCATCAAAAATTACCTCCCTATAATCGAAACATATAAAAGTAGAAAACTCCCGCCCGATGGACGAGAGCGATCAGCGTTTACTTCTAAAATTATATATATCAACATCATAACCTATTTTTTATACCTATTATACATGGTTTGGGCCGGTATTGTTAAGGATTGAACAAAAACTTTTTCTCGTCCCCTCCCAATTCCATTCCACTTTTAATCCATCATCCTTCAAATCGACATTTGTCGAAAAATTTGTCGAAACAACAGTTGAATTTTGTCGAATAATGATTATAATAATACTTGTATTCTATTGAAAATTAGTAATTTATTGTAAGTGTTAACCAAGCCCTTATTCCAGTGAACCCTTATTACAGAGCGATTTTTCCGCTTTTGGAATACATTTTTTAAAAGAAATACAAATATTTTCAAACATAATGTTGACGGATTTTGTAAATATTGTTATGATTAAATCACGTTAGATTTGTCGAATAATGACGAAAATGATAGATTATTAATATTAAATAATTTTAATTTGAGAGAGGGGTATTTTTCTTATGAAATCTACTGGTATTGTACGTAAAGTTGACGAGTTAGGCCGCGTGGTTATTCCTATCGAGCTTCGCAGAACTTTAGGAATCGCTGAGAAAGATGCTTTAGAAATCTACGTAGATGACGAAAAGATCATCTTGAAAAAATACAAGCCAAACATGACTTGCCAAGTAACTGGTGAAGTTTCTGACAACAACCTTACACTTGCTGATGGAAAAATCATCTTAAGCCGTGAAGGTGCAGAAAAAATCATCCAAGAAATCCAAAACAACTTGCAAACAAAATAATTATATGACACACAAAAGAGGGCGCTGCGGCACCCTCTTTTTTTTGTTAATTTAGCTTAAACTCATTATAAAGAAAGCTGTGTGGGATAATTTTTACTTCCACGAGATGAAGACACTTTCATCTGAAATCTCACTGCCAGATTGTCTTCATCTGCATCCCCACCCTCTGTACACTCACTTCACACAAAAAACCAGCGCTTAGTCTAATAAGCACTGGTTTCTATCTTCAGAGAGACTTGCAAAAACTAAATTATTATTCAACGTGAAATGCTTGGTACACATCTCGCTTGGGTATATTTCGTTCTTTCGATACTTGTTTGATGGCTTCTTTGGAGGAGCAGCCTTCTGTGTCCATTACTTGTTGCACATGCTCTAAAAGGGAAAGGTCTTTCCACCAGGCTTCTTCATCTTCTTTGGCTTCTTCACTACTTCCTTCTATTATAATGCAACATTCCCCTTTGATCCCTTGCTCTTCATAGAGAGCCAGCACGTCAGAGATATTTCCCCTTGTGAACTCTTCGAATTTTTTTGTGAGCTCCCGGCTAACGACAATCGACCGGTTCCCAAGAATCTCAACCATTAAACTGAGTGTATCCTTCAATCGGTGGGGAGATTCGTAAAGGATAAATGTATCCGTAAGCTTTTTAAGCCGCTCTAGCTCTTTTTTCTTTTCTTTTTTCTGTCGATCAAGAAAGCCGTAGAAATAAAACGGCTGTGAGACCAGACCGGAAGCGATCAAAGCCGTTAGGGCAGCATTTGCTCCTGGCAGTGGTATCACATAAAGCTTTTCCTCAAGTGCTTCCACTACTATTTCATAACCAGGGTCTGATATGGATGGCATTCCCGCATCGCTAACAAGGCCGATGTCCTTCCCATCTTTTAAGAGGTCAATTATTTTTCTTCCACTCTGTTCTTTGTTATGTTCATGATAACTGATAAGCGGTGTTGCTATATCAAAATAATTACATAGTTTTTTTGTTTGCCTTGTATCCTCTGCTGCTATGTAATCTACTTCCTTCAACATTCTAAGTGATCTGTAGGTGATATCCTCCAAATTACCTATAGGTGTTGGGATCAGATATAGCCTTCCTTGTGTATATGATTCTGAAAAACTGTTTTGTTGCCATAATTCCATGTTGGATCCCTCATTTATTTTAGGCTACTTATGTTATTTCGTTTACTTCTGTTTACTCTTCTCCAAAGAGCATTTTCCTTACTTCTGGGGTGTATTCGCCGTTCTCATCGTATACAAGCAGTGGTGGAAGGATCTTTAGGTCTGGGTTTCCGTCCTTTATGCCTTCGATCAGTAGGGTATTGGCCGGCTTGCCGAGTTTGGAATGGACGAATTGCAAGCGCTTCGGCTCTAGGCGATATTTTCTCATTAACGTGATGATATCGAGTAGGCGGCCTGGACGATGAACAAATGCCACCTTTCCACCCTGCTTAGCAGCATGGCTGCTAACACGGACTACATCTTCTAATGTACATTCTATCTCATGCCTTGCTATCGCGTAGTGCCTATTACTATTTATTTTCTCTTCGTTCTCTGTCAACGGAAAATAAGGGGGATTGCATGTCACCACATCGTACTTCTTGTTTCCGATCAGGGCGGGCAGGTCCTTTAGATCCATGTTCATAATACTCAAACGATCTGTCAACCCATTATAGTCAATGCTTCTTTTCGCCATGTTAGCAAGGCGTTCTTGGATCTCCACACCCGTTATGGAACCTTTTGTCCTTTTGCTTAATAATAAAGGGATAATCCCATTGCCTGTACATAAATCGATAATATTGCCCTTTTGAATTGGAACATACGCAAACTGTGCCAAAAGAACGGCATCTAAGGAGAAAGAAAAGACGGATGGGCTCTGTATGATCCGTAAATTCTCCGCCAATAAATAATCGAGCCGCTCATCACCTATAAGATCTACCATCTGACAAAACCCTTTCGTACCATAATCTTTTCCTATTATAACGTAATCCCTGCGAAAAACATAAGAAGGGAGTAATTTACTTCGCAGAATGAGAGCTTTAGTTGACTGGAATGGAAGGCGCGCAGACTCTTCGAAAATGCTAGCCCATTTTCTTCGTGCGATGAAATGTGCTGCCGAAATCCTTCCTTGTCCTGCAGGAGGAAGGGACATGGGAGACTCCGCAGTTGTGAGGAGACTCCCGGACCGCCCGCGGAAAGCGAAGCGCCTGGAATGGAAGTCAACCGCATTACGATGGCCCAAAACAAAAAGCCGCCATCCGATTAACGGAAAAGCGACTTCTTACTTTTTATTTAGGAAAGACAAGCAAAACATACAGTCCCCTTCTTTTCGCGGGCTGCCGAAATTCAGGTTGCAAATATGAAATCCTTCCTGGTACAGCCTGGCTAAGTTATCATAGCCCTCCCCCACATCGATTTGCTTGTTTTGCTCCTGCTGTTTTTTCTTGTGCTTCTGTTTGGTGGAAGCTTGCTCCTCTACTTTCGTCATCTGTTCGAGACGCTTACGGAGATGGCTATTTTCCACCAGCACACTGTTGTTCTCTTCGATAATAAGGGCTAGGTGCTCCTTTAAATCGCCAAGCTGTTTATATAAATGTCCAATCTGTTCTTCCATATTGCTGACAGAATCAAATATTTCCTTCTTGTCCAAGTTTTCCACCTCTTAATCTGTGGCTTGCGAAACGGCTCCTTCTTGGAGTAATTCATCTAGAGAATACTCCACCACTCGGTCTTTTCCGGATAACTCCACTTGCAGCACGCGTTCCAGGAGGTTCAATCCGACCACACGTCCTACTCCGTTCGGTGTTTTGATTACTTCATCAAGATCCGGTAATTGCTCTTTAGCGGACTCGTATTCATCATTTTCATACTTCAGGCAACACATCAAACGGCCACATAACCCGGAGATCTTGGAAGGGTTCAGTGACAGGTTTTGATCCTTTGCCATCTTGATGGATACCGGTTCAAAATCACCCAGGAATGTGGAGCAGCACAACATGCGCCCACATGGGCCGATACCGCCTAAAAGTTTTGCTTCATCGCGGACACCGATTTGTCTGAGTTCGATCCTGGTGCGAAAAATGGAAGCAAGGTCCTTTACAAGCTCCCTGAAGTCCACTCGCCCATCTGCGGTGAAGTAGAAAATGATTTTATTCCGATCGAATGTATACTCCACATCCACCAGCTTCATATCCAAACCATGGTCGTTCACTTTTGTAAAACAAACATCAAACGCTTCTTTTGCCGCCTTTTTATTTTCATCCACAATAAGACGATCTTTTTGATCAGCAATACGGAGCACTTTTTTCAACGGGAGTACGACATCATTTTCGTCGACTTTCTTTTGACCGATGACAGCTTTTCCAAACTCCACGCCTCTTACCGTTTCGACAATGACAAACTCATTATCCTTTATATCAAGCCCATTTGGGTCAAAATAGTATATTTTCCCTGCTTTTTTAAAACGAACTCCCACTACTTCATACAAACTAATATCCCTCCTGCAAGTTTAACGCTAATTGTTCCATGAGAAGGTGCGGATTCACATTCGATGCTAACCGAGACTTGCTTTGTAATATATAGGATAAATGCTCGGTCACTCGTTGTTGAGTCGTCTGGAGAGCCAACTTTTGGATAAATTCCTTTTCATCGACAAACACCATCTGCTCCTCTTTGGATAACTGAGCATAGAGCATATCTTTATAAATGAATAGCATTAAATCTAAACCTATCTCGAGTTGTTTTCTATCGGAAAAATGGGGCATCCATTTTTCTTGTATAAATAACAATGATGCTTGAGGACGATTAAATATCGCTTCATACAATTTTATCACTAAATTTCTAGCAAGCGCAAACCAATCATCTCGACATAATTCTACTGCTTCCTCTAAACTGTTTGTCAGGGACGCAGCAGACTTTGCCAATGGAAGCGGAATATCTTCTGCCATCAGCTTATCTACTAGGCCTTCTGACGTTAAAGCCCGAAACGAAAGGGGTTGGCACCTTGAAATGATGGTGTTCAGCATCTGATTGACGTTTTCTGTCAGCAGGAATGCGAACGTTTCCTGGTTCGGTTCCTCAAGAAACTTCAGCAGACTGTTGGCAGCATTTGTGGTCATTTTATCTGCATGCTCGATAATATATATCTTTCTCTTAGACTCCAAGCCTGTTTTAGTGAATTCCTCTTGCAAAAATTGAATCTGTTGCTTTTTTATAGAATTCCCATCCGGCTCAAGTACATGTACATCCGGGTGGTTGCGAGAATCTATCCGCTTACAATTAGAACAGGCCTGACAAGGATTGACCCCTTTTCGGTCCTTGCATAACAGACTTTTTGCAAAAAGGTAGCTGACCTCTTTCTTTCCTGTGCCCTTCATTCCGTCCAACAAATAAGCATGAGCAATCCTGTTCCGCTCTAAACTATTTGTAACAATCCTTGCAACAGTAGGCTGGCTTTGTAGATCAGACCAACTTTTAATCACCATCATCACTCACTAACTTACATATATAAATTGATGAGCAGTCCTTTTATCTCACCAATACTGCTCAATATGTTTATTCTTGGTTCCTCTTGATTCATTACCTTGTCGGTTAAATCGATCAGCGCTTCATCAACCTGCTTCACCACATGAAGATGTCTGGACTGTCCATCATGTGTCCAATGGTGGGACTGGTTCAACTCCATCCCAAATTCAACCGCTTCTTCCATAAAACGCTTTACTAGCGTCTTATATTTTGCCAAGTCCTGAAAAGAACGTGAATTACCCAAACGGTCCCCTACCATTTCAATATCCTTCATTAACCGTTGAAGTTGCTCGGAATGCAATTTATTGGAGTGCTTTTGCATGACCCCACCAAAGGCAATGTTAGAGGTGTTGCCGCCTCTTGAATCCACTCTTCCTTTATCTACACTTGTTCTGAGATCGGTTGATATTTTCAATGCTGAACGTCCCTTTCCTTTGGCCCATACTTTTTTGAAAACAGGCTTCTAAAAAAGTAGCCCCTGAGCTACTTTTCAATTATTAAAATTGGTGAAAATGCTCCACCGGCAATACAAAGACGGTTGCGCCACCAACCTCGACCTCCACTGGATAAGGAACATAGGAATCCGCATTCCCGCCCATGGGAGATACAGGTGCGACCAACTGCTGACGGTGCTGGCAATTATCTTTTATAATATCCAAAGCCTTTTGTACACGAACATCTTCCGTACCGATCATAAAAGTCGTATTTCCCGATTTCAGGAATCCACCGGTACTTGCAAGTTTGGTGGCACGGAAATTGTTTTCTACCAAGGCATTCATTAATCTATTGCTATCTTTATCCTGTACAACAGCCATAATCATCTTCATATATAGCGCCTCCTTTATTTTACCATTAAATATGTGTTACTTCATTACTTCGTCGTTAGGAATAAATATTTCCATTCCTTAAAACCCATGCTCTGTAAAATAAGAAACGAGAATTATTCTTACCTGCTCGCAAACCGCCTCAAAATCTCTGGACGCATCGACAACAGTGTATCTGTCACGATACTTATTCTTTACCAGATCATAGCCTTCCTTTACTTTGTAATGGAAATCAAGCTTCTCCTGATCTAAGCGATTGATTTCACGTTTATTATTCGCTGCAATTCGCTCAAGTCCTGCTTCGGGCTCAATATCAAAGTATACAGTCAAAGATGGCATCATTTTTTCCGTTGCGAATTCATTGATGCCGAGCACATCCTCTACCCCTATTCCTCGTGCATATCCTTGGTAGGCCAGAGAACTGTCAATAAAACGGTCGCACAGAACAATTTTATTATCCTGCAAGGCCGGTATGACCCTCTCCACTAAATGTTGGCGTCGGGCCGCAGCGTAAAGCAATGCCTCCGTCCTCGCATCCATTTCTGTATTATCACAATCCAATATGACACTTCGGATCTGCTCTGCAATGGCAATGCCACCAGGCTCCCTTGTCAAAATGATTGGATAGCTCCGATCTTCCAGCTCTTTGGCTAATTTCTGGATGACAGACGTTTTTCCGGCACCCTCTGGCCCTTCAAATGTAATAAATAATCCCTTCACAAGCTTGTTACTCCTTTTCCTTCTTATATATGAACATATAATTTCTTTTTAACCATTCGCTTCCTTGAAATCTAGCACCGAGCTTATCTATTACCTTGATACATTCCAGAGTGGAACGTGTAATCCTCTCCCCCTTAAAAAGCAAGGGGATACCTGGCGGATATGGAATTACCGGTTTAGCCGCAACCTCCCCGACTGCCTCCTCCAAGCTGCACTGAACTACTTTATAGGCATGTTGCTCACCAATAGGGATGGCCAGATTGCTTAATTCAGCAGGAAACGGCGGGATGACCAACTGTCCCTTTTCCAGTTCATCCTCTGTTTGGCCCAATAATGCTTGTGCTATTCTCTCTATCATATCATGTTTTCTATCTTGGACCGCCAGCGGCAAAATAATTAATACATTCTGTGGGTCTGCCAACTCGACATAGAGGCCTTCTTTTTCAAGAAGCTCCTGCAGGGCGTAACCACTTAATCCGGTGGTAGACCGAAGCGTCAACTTTAGCGGATCTACCTTCCGTCCTTTAGGAACAACCACTTCCACCCCTTCGATTTTCTTAAGCTCCCGATGGATAGCTTGTATGTCATCGTATACACGTTTCACATATTGTGCATTCAGGGAAGCAAGATAGAACCTCGCTAGATCCAAAGATGCCATCAACGGGTAAGAAGGACTGCTCGACTGCAGCATCTTTAAGTAATAGGCAATTGAATCTTTCTTTACCCTATCCCCCTGCACATGCATGAATGATGCCATCGTCATGGCCGGCAAGGTTTTATGTGCAGATTGCACCACAATATCCGCACCAGAGGCCAATGCCGTTTTAGGAAAAGGTCTCCCTAAAACGAAGTGTGCACCATGTGCTTCATCCACCAGCACCGGTACATCGTACGCATGAATCATCGCAACCAGCTCATCCAATTCCATGGCGACACCATAATAATTTGGATTCGTTAAAACAACCGCTTCTATGCCATCAATCGTTTCCAAAGCTTCCTTTAACTGAGCGGGCTTGATGGAGACAGCCACTCCCATTCGTTCATCCACTTCACACGATAAAAAAATAGGCTCCGCACCAGCCAGCTCCACACCATTCAGTATGGATTTATGGCAATTTCTTTGTACAAGCACCTTCCCGCCTCTCGTACATGTGCTCATAATCATTGCAAGATTTCCGACTGTCGACCCATTCACAAGGAAAAAGGTTTCCTCTGCCCCGTATAGGTCCGCAGCCAATCTTTGTGACTCTTCTATAATACCTTCAGGGTCATGTAAATCATCCAAACCTGAGATTTCCGTTACATCCAACTTCAATATATCCTCAAAATAACCCCTTGCTCCAGCAGGGAAAACATCCCCGAATTTATGCCCAGGCACATGTCCGGATAACGGAGAAGTCTCCCAATGCCTTTTAAGCGCTGAAAACAGCGGTGTCCTTTTTTGGTCCAACATTAGCCCACCTTCTAACTAACCTTTTCCTGCTTATCCTTATAAGCTGATCTACTACCATTATAACGGATAGACCGTTAGACTTATAGTTGCCGTGCTTTCTGGACAAATAAATAGGCTCTTTTCTCAAAGATTGTTGCTATTCATTAGTAAAAAGTTGGTAATTAGGCTTTTTACGAGAAAAGTCGGCAATGGACTTTTTAATGCTTACACTCTTAAAAAAAAGCAGTAGTAAATCTAGTACTATTGGGAAAAGAGCACGACAATAAGCAATATAACGGTCGATTTATAAGTACGTAAAAATAATTTTGTTTACGAAAAAAGCCAAAAAATAAAAGCCCTCAGAGGACTTTTCAACAATGTTATGTTTTAAGAAAATATTTTCGGAATGGTAATCTTACGGAGCTGTTTGAGGTAAAACTTATACTTTGGATTCTCTACTTCTGTCTGCAACATCGTACCCTCGCACTCCGTACAGATAAACTCCGTATACAGATGTATCCCTCTTTCTTTCTGCTCCTCACAAACAATACACGTTTCCCCAATTGATGAATGAATGGTTGACTTCATATCTCTTTCTCCACCTCCATCCACTATTCTAACCAGATTAACCAATTGTATACTACTTTAGTAAAATGCCAGCCTACCAATCTCCTACACTTAGTGTATGTAAGGCCTACTAGTCTGTGTTTGTCTTGAAATAAAAAAAGATGGGCGGTTTTTTAGGTAACGATTCTTATTGGAGGCTAGGGGGAATTTTTAATGGAAAGACCGTTTTTAAAGTGTCTTCATAATCTTGATGATGACATTCTCGATGGAAAATTTGCCTCCAGATTGTCTTTATAGCCTTGATAATGACAATCTCGACGGAAAATTCACCGCCAGATTGTCTTTATAGCCTTGATAATGACAATCTCGACGGAAAATTCACCTCCAGATTGTCTTTATAGCCTTGATATTGACAATCTCAACGGAAAATTCGCCGCCAGATTGTCTTTATAGCCCTGATATTGACAATCTCAATAGAAAATTCACCTCCAGATTGTCTTTATAGCTCTGTTGATGACAATCTCTACAGAAAATTCATCGCCAGATTGTCTTTATAGCCCTGATGATGACAATCTCAACAGAAAATTCACCTCCAGATTGTCTTTATAGCCCTGATGAAGTGCTTAATCACTCTAAATCTCTGCTTTCAATCCAGCCAGCTTGGATTTTATCAATCAACTTTTCCGTGTTAGAAACCAAGTCACCTTATTTAAACCCCATTCGACATCAACTGACAAAAAACCACTAGTTCCAAAAAACACAAAAAACCAGCGCCTAATTTAATAAGCACTGGTTTCCCTAAAATTTGCCTGGCAACGTCCTACTCTCACAGGGGGAGATCCCCCAACTACCATCGGCGCTGAAGAGCTTAACTTCCGTGTTCGGTATGGGAACGGGTGTGGCCTCTTCGCCATCATTACCAGACATATTCAGTTGAAGGTTGATCCTTCAAAACTAGATAATGTGTCCATATCAAGAATTCATATCGTTCACTTATTTCATCATTGTTGGGTTAAGTCCTCGATCGATTAGTATTCGTCAGCTCCACATGTCGCCATGCTTCCACCTCGAACCTATCTACCTGATCATCTTTCAGGGATCTTACTTACCGAAGTAAAAGGAAATCTCATCTTGAGGGGGGCTTCATGCTTAGATGCTTTCAGCACTTATCCCGTCCGCACGTAGCTACCCAGCTATGCCTTTGGCAAGACAACTGGTACACCAGCGGTGCGTCCATCCCGGTCCTCTCGTACTAAGGACAGCTCCTCTCAAATTTCCTGCGCCCACGACGGATAGGGACCGAACTGTCTCACGACGTTCTGAACCCAGCTCGCGTACCGCTTTAATGGGCGAACAGCCCAACCCTTGGGACCGACTACAGCCCCAGGATGCGATGAGCCGACATCGAGGTGCCAAACCTCCCCGTCGATGTGGACTCTTGGGGGAGATAAGCCTGTTATCCCCGGGGTAGCTTTTATCCGTTGAGCGATGGCCCTTCCATGCGGAACCACCGGATCACTAAGCCCGACTTTCGTCCCTGCTCGACTTGTAGGTCTCGCAGTCAAGCTCCCTTGTGCCTTTACACTCTGCGAATGATTTCCAACCATTCTGAGGGAACCTTTGGGCGCCTCCGTTACTCTTTAGGAGGCGACCGCCCCAGTCAAACTGCCCACCTGACACTGTCTCCCAGCCCGATAAGGGCTGCGGGTTAGAATTTCAATACAGCCAGGGTAGTATCCCACCGACGCCTCCACCGAAGCTAGCGCTCCGGCTTCTCAGGCTCCTACCTATCCTGTACAAGCTGTACCAAAATTCAATATCAGGCTACAGTAAAGCTCCACGGGGTCTTTCCGTCCTGTCGCGGGTAACCTGCATCTTCACAGGTACTATAATTTCACCGAGTCTCTGGTTGAGACAGTGCCCAGATCGTTACGCCTTTCGTGCGGGTCGGAACTTACCCGACAAGGAATTTCGCTACCTTAGGACCGTTATAGTTACGGCCGCCGTTTACTGGGGCTTCGGTTCAAAGCTTCGCTTGCGCTAACCTCTCCCCTTAACCTTCCAGCACCGGGCAGGCGTCAGCCCCTATACTTCGCCTTACGGCTTCGCAGAGACCTGTGTTTTTGCTAAACAGTCGCCTGGGCCTATTCACTGCGGCTCTCTCGGGCTTTAACACCCTAACAGAGCACCCCTTCTCCCGAAGTTACGGGGTCATTTTGCCGAGTTCCTTAACCAGAGTTCTCTCGCTCACCTTAGGATTCTCTCCTCGCCTACCTGTGTCGGTTTGCGGTACGGGCACCATACTCCTCGCTAGAGGCTTTTCTTGGCAGTGTGAAATCAGGAACTTCGGTACTATATTTCCCTCGCTATCACAGCTCAGCCTTATCGAGAAGCGGATTTGCCTACTTCTCAGCCTTACTGCTTAGACGCGCATATCCAACAGCGCGCTTACCCTATCCTTCTGCGTCCCCCCATTGCTCAAACGGAGTGGAGGTGGTACAGGAATATCAACCTGTTATCCATCGCCTACGCCTTTCGGCCTCGGCTTAGGTCCCGACTAACCCTGAGCGGACGAGCCTTCCTCAGGAAACCTTAGGCATTCGGTGGAAGGGATTCTCACCCTTCTTTCGCTACTCATACCGGCATTCTCACTTCTAAGCGCTCCACCAGTCCTTACGGTCTAGCTTCAACGCCCTTAGAACGCTCTCCTACCACTGTTCGTAAGAACAGTCCGCAGCTTCGGTGATACGTTTAGCCCCGGTACATTTTCGGCGCAGAGTCACTCGACCAGTGAGCTATTACGCACTCTTTAAATGGTGGCTGCTTCTAAGCCAACATCCTGGTTGTCTAAGCAACTCCACATCCTTTTCCACTTAACGTATACTTGGGGACCTTAGCTGGCGGTCTGGGCTGTTTCCCTCTTGACTACGGATCTTATCACTCGCAGTCTGACTCCCATGGATAAGTCTTTGGCATTCGGAGTTTGACTGAATTCGGTAATCCGATGAGGACCCCTAGTCCAATCAGTGCTCTACCTCCAAGACTCTAACACATGAGGCTAGCCCTAAAGCTATTTCGGAGAGAACCAGCTATCTCCAGGTTCGATTGGCATTTCACCCCTACCCACACCTCATCCGCTCACTTTTCAACGTGAGTCGGTTCGGGCCTCCATTCAGTGTTACCTGAACTTCACCCTGGACATGGGTAGATCACCTGGTTTCGGGTCTACGACCACGTACTCATTCGCCCTATTCAGACTCGCTTTCGCTACGGCTCCGTCTCTTCGACTTAACCTTGCACGGGATCGTAACTCGCCGGTTCATTCTACAAAAGGCACGCTATCACCCATTAACGGGCTCTAACTACTTGTAGGCACACGGTTTCAGGATCTATTTCACTCCCCTTCCGGGGTGCTTTTCACCTTTCCCTCACGGTACTGGTTCACTATCGGTCACTAGGGAGTATTTAGCCTTGGGAGATGGTCCTCCCTGCTTCCGACGGGATTTCTCGTGTCCCGCCGTACTCAGGATCCACTCAGGAGGGAACGAAGTTTCAACTACAGGGTTTTTACCTTCTATGACGGACCTTTCCAGATCGCTTCATTTACCCCGTTCCTTTGTAACTCCATGTTGAGTGTCCTACAACCCCAAGAGGCAAGCCTCTTGGTTTGGGCTAATTCCGTTTCGCTCGCCGCTACTCAGGAAATCGCGTTTGCTTTCTCTTCCTCCGGGTACTAAGATGTTTCAGTTCCCCGGGTCTGCCTTCATTACCCTATGTATTCAGGTAAAGATACTGCTCCATTACGAGCAGTGGGTTTCCCCATTCGGAAATCTCCGGATCAAAGCTTACTTACAGCTCCCCGAAGCATATCGGTGTTAGTCCCGTCCTTCATCGGCTCCTAGTGCCAAGGCATCCACCGTGCGCCCTTAATAACTTAACCGTCGACCAAAATTGGTCATGTGTCGATATCAGCGATGATATCTATAAAGAAAATTACTAAGATGAACGATATTTTGTGAATATCTTGATATTAGTTACATTATCTAGTTTTCAAGGAACAACTATGACTATTCGTAAGAATTGTCTAGGGATAAATCGGATGATTTATCAGTATGGTTGATTATTTTCACAGGGTGAAAAAATCTTGGTGGAGCCTAGCGGGATCGAACCGCTGACCTCCTGCGTGCAAAGCAGGCGCTCTCCCAGCTGAGCTAAGGCCCCATAAAAGTTCTATAATTAAAAAATGGTGGGCCTAAGTGGACTCGAACCACCGACCTCACGCTTATCAGGCGTGCGCTCTAACCAGCTGAGCTATAGGCCCCGACTATCTATGAGAGAGATCTCTCAAAACTAAACAAAACAACAAGCGTACATTCCTTAGAAAGGAGGTGATCCAGCCGCACCTTCCGATACGGCTACCTTGTTACGACTTCACCCCAATCATCTGTCCCACCTTAGGCGGCTGGCTCCAAAAGGTTACCCCACCGACTTCGGGTGTTACAAACTCTCGTGGTGTGACGGGCGGTGTGTACAAGGCCCGGGAACGTATTCACCGCGGCATGCTGATCCGCGATTACTAGCGATTCCGGCTTCATGCAGGCGAGTTGCAGCCTGCAATCCGAACTGAGAACGGTTTTATGGGATTGGCTCGACCTCGCGGTTTTGCTGCCCTTTGTACCGTCCATTGTAGCACGTGTGTAGCCCAGGTCATAAGGGGCATGATGATTTGACGTCATCCCCACCTTCCTCCGGTTTGTCACCGGCAGTCACCTTAGAGTGCCCAACTGAATGCTGGCAACTAAGATCAAGGGTTGCGCTCGTTGCGGGACTTAACCCAACATCTCACGACACGAGCTGACGACAACCATGCACCACCTGTCACTCTGTCCCCCGAAGGGGAACGTCCTATCTCTAGGAGTGTCAGAGGATGTCAAGACCTGGTAAGGTTCTTCGCGTTGCTTCGAATTAAACCACATGCTCCACCGCTTGTGCGGGCCCCCGTCAATTCCTTTGAGTTTCAGTCTTGCGACCGTACTCCCCAGGCGGAGTGCTTAATGCGTTAGCTGCAGCACTAAAGGGCGGAAACCCTCTAACACTTAGCACTCATCGTTTACGGCGTGGACTACCAGGGTATCTAATCCTGTTTGCTCCCCACGCTTTCGCGCCTCAGTGTCAGTTACAGACCAGAAAGTCGCCTTCGCCACTGGTGTTCCTCCAAATCTCTACGCATTTCACCGCTACACTTGGAATTCCACTTTCCTCTTCTGCACTCAAGTCCCCCAGTTTCCAATGACCCTCCACGGTTGAGCCGTGGGCTTTCACATCAGACTTAAAGGACCACCTGCGCGCGCTTTACGCCCAATAATTCCGGACAACGCTTGCCACCTACGTATTACCGCGGCTGCTGGCACGTAGTTAGCCGTGGCTTTCTGGTTAGGTACCGTCAAGGTGCGAGCAGTTACTCTCGCACTTGTTCTTCCCTAACAACAGAGCTTTACGACCCGAAGGCCTTCATCGCTCACGCGGCGTTGCTCCATCAGACTTTCGTCCATTGTGGAAGATTCCCTACTGCTGCCTCCCGTAGGAGTCTGGGCCGTGTCTCAGTCCCAGTGTGGCCGATCACCCTCTCAGGTCGGCTACGCATCGTCGCCTTGGTGAGCCGTTACCTCACCAACTAGCTAATGCGCCGCGGGCCCATCTGTAAGTGATAGCCGAAACCATCTTTCAATAAAGAACCAGGAGGTTCCTTATATTATCCGGTATTAGCTCCGGTTTCCCGAAGTTATCCCAGTCTTACAGGCAGGTTGCCCACGTGTTACTCACCCGTCCGCCGCTGACCTTTCAAAAGCAAGCTTTTGAAAGGTCCGCTCGACTTGCATGTATTAGGCACGCCGCCAGCGTTCGTCCTGAGCCAGGATCAAACTCTCCAATAAAGAGTCTGAGCTTTTGCTCAAAATTTGCTAGCTTGTGTTACTTAAATCATTTTGTTAATCCCGTAGGATTAACGTTATGACGCTGTTGTTTTGTTTAGTTTTCAAAGAACTCTTTTTCGTCGTTCTCTCGAAGCGACTTTATTATCTTATCACATACTTCCGAAACAAGTCAACAACTTTTTTAAAAGTAATTTTGATTTATTTAATCGGTCGTTTGTGACAACGAAATATAATATACCATTTATATAAAGGAGAAGTCAATGATAAAAATAAAAAAGCCTCCTTTATTTTCAGGAGGGCTAATTGGTGCTTAATATCATCTCATAATATATACATTTGAATGATTACCAAAGAGATGACACCAGGTATTCCTAATAGTCCAGAAACGGTAGCAGTGGCAGGGTTGATTGGTACGTGTATCCCCATGGAGTTTCCAAAGGCGTTTAAGAAGAATAAAAAAAGCGCCCCAATCATTACTTTTATAAGCGCCTGTCCGGCAAAGCGCAATGGCTTTATCGGTGTTCCCACCAACAGAACAAGTAAGATCAGCCCGCCTATCAATCCTATTACCAATAACGGTTCCATTATGTTTCCCCCTCTTGCCAGCTTGTACTAAACTATATGTGAGAGGCTTACAGTTAAGAACTTGCTATGTGGATAATAGTCTCTATGGATCTCTATTTATGAAAAGATCTAATAAAAAAAGCAGCTGAGATGTTGCCTTCAGCTACTTCTTCACCATACGTGTACGGACTTCCCTTAATAGGAAGAGATATTTTGCTTCTGCCAATTTTAGTTGGCAGATCACCTCTTCTGAAGGATCCAGACTTTTATCCACTAGACTCTTGTGTTTTGTCCAACGGTGTTTACATTCTTCAGTGGTATCCATTAGTTTGGCGTCGAACTGTTTTTTTAAGCGGTCTTTTTTTCGAAAGAACATAGGTTGTGTTAACCCCTTTACCAATTAAGTCATTGCTTCTATCCTTGGCTTGCTTAAGACTAAACACCGCTGTTGATTTCCGCACCGGGCTTAACCAAGCTTTCAATAAGAAACGAAAATCTTAGATTTCCCGTCTTCCCTCAAGGGCTTTAGATAATGTCACTTCATCTGCATATTCTAGATCTCCGCCAACAGGAAGTCCATGAGCAATACGGGTCATTTTTATCCCAGATGGCTTTAAAAGCCTTGAGATATACATGGCAGTAGCTTCGCCTTCTATGTTGGGGTTGGTTGCAAGGATCAATTCTTGCACCTCATCATCCTGCAATCGTTTGATAAGTTCCGGGATCTTGATATCTTCCGGACCGATGCCATCCATAGGGGAGATTGCCCCATGCAGGACATGATAAAGACCGTTATAGTCCCTCATTTTCTCCATTGCGATAACATCCTTGGTTTCCTGCACCACACATATGATGGTTCTGTCCCGCCTATTATCCTCACAGATATAGCACGGGTCCTTGTCTGTGATATGTCCACACACGGAACAGTATGAGAGATTCCGTTTTGCATTAACCAAGGCTTTTGCAAAATCAAGTACAGTGTCTTCTTTCATATTAAGTACGAAAAAAGCCAGACGAGCGGCCGTTTTCGGGCCGATACCTGGCAATTTCATAAAGCTGTCGATCAGCTTTGATATAGGCTCAGGATAGTGCATAAAGGTCCTCCTAGAAAAGTCCTGGCATGTTTAACCCTTTAGTGAATTGACCCATGGTGTCATTTGTTAACTCTTCCATTTTCTTAAGGGCATCGTTTGTTGCTGCTAGAACCAAGTCTTGTAGCATTTCGATATCTTCAGGGTCTACCACTTCTTCTTTGATATTTACTTCGATGATCTCCTTCTGACCATTAACGACAACTGTTACCATACCGCCGCCAGCAGTACCTTCCATTGTCTTTTCAGCCAGCTCCTCTTGAGCTTTCGCCATATCTTTTTGCATTTTTTGCATCTGTTTCATCATTTTTTGCATGTTACCCATTCCGCCGCCACGCATCATAATAAATTCCTCCTAATATTGTCATAATGTTTTATCATTCTTTGATTTCTACAAGATCTGGACCGACGAGTTTTTTCGCTTCTTCAATAAAGGGGTCGTCTTTTGCCTCGTCGCCCTCTTCATCACTTTTTTGTCCACGAATGAATCCTTCTCGTATTTTCAGCCATTCTTCTTCCGGAACGGCCAGCATATCATAAGACTTGCCGGTAAGCTCAAGGATGATTTGCTCCAGGTTCTGCTTGACCGGTTCATCGGATGCCATTTTGCAATGTATTTCATATTTAAACTTTAACACAAAAGCACTGCTTGCTGCAGCTACAGGTTCGCTATCAGTCAACAAAGCCGCATGAGATACTTTGTTCTGCTTGCGTAATGCTTCCAGTAATTGGGCCCAGCTGCCTTTGATGCTGTCCAGATCTCCTCTTGTTGCCTGCTTCAGCACTTCCTGAATTCGGCCGGTTGCAGGCTTAAAGCCGTTTCTTGCTCCTCCACCACTTCTTGCAGGGGACTTGCTTGGAGCAGTAGGTTGTGCCGCTCCGCCTACATTCCCTGCCGCAAGCTCTTTCACTTTGCTTTCCAGCATGGTGATTTTCTTTTGCAGCAGATTCACCTGATCTTGATTGGCTGCTTCCTGCGTGGAGGCTTCAAGCTGGCAAAGCTTGACTATCGCCACTTCGAGATAAATACGGGGATGATTTGTCCACTTCATTTCCTGTTGGCTTTTATTCAGGATATCAATCGTTTCATAGATCGTTTCAGTAGGGATTTCCTCGGCAAATCGCTGAAACGCTTCATCCACCTGTACTCTGTCCAATATCTGTTCGAGGTTTGGTGCCGTTTTATATAAAAGCATGTCACGGTAATAGAAGATAAGGTCTTCTAGAAACCTGGCGGGATCCTTCCCTAATTGGAATACCTTATGTAAGGAGTCCAACGCCTCTGCAACATTTTTATGATACAAGCCATGGACGATGTCTGTCATGAAGGTTTGGGAAACAGAACCTGTGATGGCCAGTGCATCTTGGACGGTTAATGTCCCGTCACTGAAAGAGATTGCCTGGTCCATCAGGCTGAGGGCATCACGCATCCCACCCTCTGCCGCTCGAGCTATTACAGCAAGCGCTTGCGGCTCCGCCTCTATTGCTTGGGCCTGTAAGACAGTAGATAGCCTTCCGACGATCGACTCCCCTGTAATCCTTTTAAAATCAAAACGCTGACAACGCGAGATGATCGTTAAAGGTATTTTATGGGGCTCTGTTGTCGCCAAAATAAAGATGACATGTTTCGGAGGTTCTTCTAGTGTCTTTAATAAAGCGTTGAAGGCCCCGATCGACAGCATATGTACTTCATCTATAATATAAACTTTATATTTCACGGAACTTGGAGCATATTTGACCTTGTCACGAATATCACGGATTTCGTCCACTCCATTGTTGGAGGCCGCATCAATTTCTATAACATCGGAAATCGAACCATCTGTAATGCCTTTACAGGAAGGGCATTCATTGCATGGCTCTGCTACCGGTGCATGTTCACAGTTCACCGCTTTTGCAAGTATTTTGGCCGCACTTGTTTTTCCTGTTCCTCTTGGACCGGAGAACAAGTAGGCGTGAGAAAACTTTTGTTGAAGCAGGGCGTTTTGTAAGGTTTTGGTTATATGTTCCTGTCCCACAACGTCTTCGAATAGTTGCGGTCTAAAAACACGGTATAAAGCTTGATATGCCACCAATATGCCCTCCTTCTTTTTTATCCTCTTCCATTATACCGTATGGCTTGGGTAAAATAAAATGTTTGTTCCATGTCTGTGGGATTCTTGTTAATTGATATTTATTTTTGGGTTTTCGAGTTGCGTGTGGACGTGGGGGCATTGGTTAGATGTAGATGCTCTAGTTGCAGTTGGCTGGAGGTAGGATGATCTGACGCTTACTATTGCAAATGTCCAAAGATTTCGGGTTCTTGTCCGAAGGAAGAAGAAAGTTGTCCAAACCTTTTTCCACACTCAAAATATGCCATTTCCCACTAAAAATACTACAATTTCACCCCACATCAAGAGGCCGGCGTCCCCCCTTTTGGTCAAAAAATATCCATGAAAAAACCCACCCTAGAAACTAGAGTGGGTTTGATAGCTATTATTAAACTGCCGTGCACCTTCCGTCGATTAGTCACCATAAGCGTTACTCAAGCAGTTAGCTCGACCCAGGCAACCCTGCGGCACATGAGAGAGTCCGCTTAATGCTGCTTCCTTCCGGACCTGACATGGTTCACGGGTTCCCATTGCGCAGGACCCAGGTGTCAACACCACTTACTTGAGGCAGACCCTACAGCCTACTAACCTCGAGAAGGGATTCAGCCTCGCTAGAGCGGATTGCGAGTACAGGGCACCGCTACCTCCCCGCTTAGCACGACAAAATTAAAACCATAAGTTGGTTGCGTCATTAACTCGACGCATAATTTAGTATAAAGGGTAATGGTTTAAAATGCAAGTCTATACACCTGTAAATATTTAGGTGGCATTATTGGACTGCTGTTTCTTTTCTTTCTTTTCCTGGCGGAGCCTTCTGAAAAACGTGGACAAGAGCTCCCCGCATTCCTCTGCAAGCACGCCGCTCACAACGTCCGTCTGGTGATTGAACCTTTCATCCTGTAAGAGGTTCATCAGTGTCCCTGCGCAGCCCGCTTTTGGATCTTTTGCACCGTACACCACTTTCTTCACTCTTGACTGGATGATGGCTCCGGCGCACATTGGGCAAGGTTCCAATGTCACATACAACGTGGCATCCTCCAAACGCCAAGTTTTCAAGGATTCACAAGCCTGATCGATAACCAGTATTTCTGCATGCGTAATGGATCGCTGTGTTGTTTCCCTTAAGTTATAGCCACTCGCAACTACTTGCCCGTCCAGTACAAGCACAGCCCCAATGGGAACTTCCTTTAATGCTTCGGCCTTCTTTGCCTCAGCGATTGCGAGCTTCATGAAATATTCATCCTGCATATATAATTTCCTTTCCTTATCAACCCTGTTTATATTCTCGGCCTCATATCCATAGACTAACCCTTATGAGGTGATAAAACATGATGGAGCATTCCGCTTTACTTATAATAGATATTATCAATGATTTTCAATTTAAGCACGGAAATGCCTTAGCAGAGAAAACAGCGACGATCTACCCAAATATCGTGAAGCTCAAAGACATGATGATAAAAGAGCAACGCCCAGTCATCTATATCAATGACCATTATAACCTATGGCAGGCAGATTACGATAAGATCATGGAAAAATGCCGCAACCCTCTCAGTGCACCGATCATTGAAGCCCTAAGACCGACAGATCAGGATTTTTTCCTGATCAAGCCCAAGCATTCCGCTTTTTATGGAACAGCCCTACATACGCTGCTCTCCCAGCTGAAGGTCAAAAATCTCATTCTAACCGGGATCGCCGGCAACATTTGTGTATTATTCACGGCAAATGATGCATATATGCGTGAGTTGGGACTCTGCATCCCTCATGATGCCATTGCATCTGCAGATGAACAGGACAATGAGTATGCTTTAAAGATGATGAAAAATGTCCTTAAAGCTGAAGTCCGTTCAACAGAAAAGTTACTGTCCAACTCATGAGTTTGTAGAATGAACCCTCCACTTCCTTCATACATTGATAAAGGAGAATGAATAGGAGGGACGAACCATGCAAACTCATGTCGTAAGGCAAGGACAAACTTTAACAGGGATCGCACAGGCCTACGCCACCACCCCTAGTGACATCATTCAAGCGAATGACCTTCCCAACCCTGATCGATTGGTGGTGGGCCAGGCGTTGGTCATCCCTATCGTGGGCCGCTTTTATTTTGTTCAACCGGGAGACAGTATTTTTTCCATCGCAAGAAGATTTAACACGACCCCAGAAGTATTAATAGAGGTAAACCAATTAAATCCTGCCACACCCTTACGTGTGGGTTTAAGGCTATATATCCCTCCCCAACCGAAAAGGGAAGCGGAAATTATTGCGTATGTCGAGCCACGCGGGGACACGGTATCAGAAGAATTACAACAGAGTTCAAGAAACGCAGCCCCATACTTGACGTACCTTGCACCTTTTAGCTTCCAGGTCCTGCGGGATGGATCCTTGAAGGAACCGCCACTCAACAACCTCCCACAGATCGCCGCACAAGATAATGTCATCCTGATGATGGTACTCACCAACCTGGAAGACGATGCATTCAGTGACGAACTCGGCAGGATTATTTTGACGGATATGAATGTGCAAAATAAGTTTCTAGATAATATTGTTGCCACAGCCAAAAAATATAACTTCAAAGATATCCATTTCGATTTTGAATTTTTACGGCCTGCTGATAGGGAAGACTATAATACCTTCCTTCGCAAAGCCAGGGATCGCTTTAAACAAGAAGGCTGGCTCATTTCCACCGCCCTTGCCCCAAAAACGAGGGCCGACCAGCCAGGGAAATGGTATGAGGCTCATGATTATAAGGCACATGGCGAAATCGTCGACTTTGTTGTCATCATGACATATGAATGGGGCTATAGCGGAGGACCACCAATGGCCGTTTCGCCTATCGGACCAGTCCGAGAAGTATTGGAATATGCCATCACCGAAATGCCAAGCGAGAAGATCATGATGGGGCAGAACCTTTATGGATACGATTGGACGCTTCCGTTCACGCCTGGCGGGGAATTTGCCAAAGCGATCAGTCCGCAAGCAGCCATAGAACTTGCAGCAGAAAATAACGTCGCGATCGAATACGATGAAGAGGCCCAGGCCCCGCACTTCAACTATTTTAAAGATGGAAAAGAACATGAAGTCTGGTTTGAGGATGCCAGGTCCATTCAGGCAAAATTCGACCTGATCAAGGAACTGAATCTCAGAGGTATCAGCTATTGGAAGCTCGGCCTTCCGTTTCCACAGAATTGGCTGCTCATCACCGATAATTTCAATGTGGTAAAAAATCCAACAGAACGCTTCTATTACTCTTATTGAAGGCTGAGTAACCTCAGTCTTTTTTCTTTTTATCGGCTCTTCCTCAAAGATTGTGGCTATTTACTAGTAAAAAGTCGGTAATTGGACTTTTTGCCGCTTACATACTCAAATATCTTGTAGTATTTTTAGGACAACAAGGAAAAGAGCACGACAGTAAGGAATATAACGGTTGATTTAAAAATACTCAAAATAAACAAAGTTTACGAAAATAGCCTTTTTATGAGGGGGAAATCTTCTCAAAAATTCTTCCTCCATATCCCCCACATCTATGATAGAATGATAATTGTCTGTCAAAATATAGATTTTGCTTACGCTTGTAAAGGGGGGGCATCCTGGTGCACGCAACACCATTTATAACAGTAGAAGGACCTATCGGAGTTGGAAAAACCTCGCTTGCGAAAAAGATCGCAGAAGAGTTCCAATATCATTTATTAAAAGAAATAGTAGACGAAAATCCTTTCCTCGGAAAGTTCTACGAGAACATTGACGAGTGGAGCTTCCAAACGGAAATGTTTTTCCTTTGTAATAGATTTAAACAGCTTGAAGATATCGAGCAGCATCATTTGAAGAAGCATACACCCGTTGTGGCGGATTACCATATCCTTAAGAATCTCATTTTCGCAAAACGCACATTAAAGGACAAGCAGTATGATAAGTACTTGCAAATTTACGACATTCTGACAAATGATATGCCAAAGCCGAATGTCATCATTTATTTGAACGCTAGTCTGGATACGCTATTGAATAGAATTGAAATGCGCGGTCGCGATATTGAAAAGAAAATTGATCCACTCTATCTGCAACAACTTAGTCTCGATTATGATGAAGAAATGGACCGCCTCGAAAAACAATATCCCTCTTTGCCTATCCTGCGCTTCAACGGAGACGATGTTGATTTTGTACAACGAGAAGAAGACCTACAACGTATCTTTCAACAACTGAAGGATACCTTGCAAAAAGGAGTTAACGTGTAATGAATTTACGTCAAAAATACGGCATCCCATCCAATGCAGTGATCACCATTGCCGGTACAGTGGGAGTCGGAAAATCTACCATGACGAACGCCTTGGCGAATGCCCTTGGTTTTCGCACATCCTTTGAAAAAGTGGACACCAATCCTTACTTAGATAAATTTTACGCTGATTTTGAAAGATGGAGCTTCCATTTACAAATCTACTTCCTTGCTGAACGTTTCAAGGACCAGAAGAAAATCTTCGAATATGGTGGAGGCTTCATTCAAGACAGATCGATCTACGAAGACACTGGTATTTTCGCCAATATGCATTATGAAAAAGGGACGATGACACAAGTCGACTATGACACCTATACCAGCTTGTTTGAAGCAATGGTGATGACACCTTACTTCCCACATCCAGATTTATTAATTTATCTGGAAGGAAGTTTGGACGATATCCTAGGACGCATCCAAGAACGCGGACGCCCGATGGAACAGCAGACACCGGTCTCCTACTGGGAAGAAATGCACGAGCGTTATGAAAGATGGATCAATAATTTTCACGCATGCCCTGTCTTGCGATTAAACATCAATGAATACGATGTGCTGAGTAATTCCGATTCCATCGAACCAATCATCGAAAAAATCTCTCACCACATGAAGCAATCTCAATTGCTGAAAAAATAATATGTATGGATGAAAGGCCCGGCATAGATGCCTGGTCTTTTTCTATCCCAATTAACTTATGCAAAAAATAATAATCTAGTTGATTGAAGTGGAAGGTGCGTAGACTCCAGCGGGGGATAGCGACAATCTTGAGACTCCGTAGAGCGTAGCCTGACGAGGCTCAAGGTCGCCCGCAGGAAAGCGAAGCACCTGTAACGGAAATCAACTGCTTTAAAGTCAACAGTAAAAAAAATAAGCCGCCCAATTGGGCGGCTTATTCATTGTCGTAAGATGACGTCGCTTCATCCTGACAATAAAAAAGTCGTTACTTCTCCATAATGTAACGAACATCTCCATATTTATGCGCTATAGGAAAAACTTTTTAAAAATCAATGGCGGAGGAAGAGGGATTCGAACCCCCGCGGGCTTTGACACCCCTGTCGGTTTTCAAGACCGATCCCTTCAGCCGGACTTGGGTATTCCTCCGTATCGACAAAAAGTAATATATCATATTTTTAAAATGGATGTCAACACGATATAAGAGAAGGATAGGGTTTTTTCACCCTATCCTTTCATTGTTCACTATTTGGTCAAAAATTCTTTCCCACCCATATATGGTCGCAATACTTCCGGAATGATGACAGAACCGTCTTCTTGTTGGTAGTTTTCCATAATGGCCGCCACCGTACGTCCCACGGCAAGTCCAGATCCATTCAGCGTATGCACATGCTCTGGCTTTGCTTTCGGATCGCGACGGAAACGGATGCCTGCACGGCGCGCTTGGAAGCTCTCGAAATTACTGCAAGAAGAAATCTCACGGTATGTTTCCTGACTCGGGATCCATACTTCGATGTCATATTTCTTCGCTGCTGTAAAACCTAAGTCTGCTGTACACATGCTCAACACTCGGTATGGAAGTCCAAGCAGTTGCAATACTTTTTCCGCATTACCAGTCAACTTCTCCAGCTCTTCATAAGATTCTTCCGGTTTTACAAACTTCACAAGTTCCACTTTATTGAACTGATGCTGGCGAATCAAACCGCGAGTGTCACGCCCTGCAGATCCAGCCTCAGAACGGAAGCAAGCACTGAATGCCGCATAATTGATTGGCAATTGATCGCCACTTAATATCTCGTCACGGTGCATATTTGTGATTGGAACCTCTGCTGTTGGAACCAAGAAGTAATCTTCCTTCTCAATCAAGAAAGCATCCTCTTCAAACTTAGGCAACTGACCTGTCCCCGTCATGCTCGCACGGTTTACCAAGTATGGTGGTAACACTTCTGTATAACCATGTTCATCCACATGCAAATCTAACATATAGTTGAATAAGGCTCTCTCAAGTCTTGCACCCAAACCGCGGTAGAAAACAAAGCGACTGCCTGTTACTTTCCCTGCACGTTCGAAGTCAAGGATACCAAGCTCATCGGCAATATCCCAATGCGCTTTCGCCTCAAACCCGAAATTCGGTACTTCTCCCCATTTACGGATCTCTACATTGTCATCCTCAGTTTCCCCTACAGGAACACTCTCATGAGGGATGTTTGGGATAGATAAAAGCAACAACTCAAGCGCTTCTTCCACTCCTCTTAGCTCCTCATCCAGTTCCTTTACCTTATCTCCCACTTCTCGCATTTCCTTGATTAAATGATCAGCATCTTGCTTTTCGCGTTTCATGGCAGCAATTTGCTGAGAAACTTCGTTACGTTTGCTTTTCAATTGCTCTGTTTGAACAAGAAGGTCCCTTCTTTTCGCATCCAGCTCTTCAAAGCGGTCCAAATCAGAAAGATCTTCCCCTCTGTGTTGAAGCTTACCCTTTATCTCTTCAAAATTCGCACGCAATAACTTTAAATCCAACATGCTTTATTCCTCCTTTTTCCACTCTCTAAATATCTAATAAGGGTAGGGGGCATCCCCCTGATGATTGTAGTGCAAGGTATAAAATTCCAGCGGGGGGTAGCGGTAGGTTGAGACCCCTGAAACGTTGTGAGGAGGCTCAAGCACACGCCCTCTGGATAGATAAGCGAATACCTGGAACGGAAATCAACTGGGAGTTACGCAGGAATTTTGAGAACACAAAAAACCCCCGTCCCCTAATAGGGACGAGAGTTATATTCCCGTGTTGCCACCCTTGTTGAAAAAGACAAAACGCCTTCTCCCACTTCATTCGATAACGGTAATAATCTTACCGATTTGACTTACTATGCCGTTAATGGCAATTCGGCCAAGTGCTCAAGGATGGATTCACAAGTGCCATACATCGGTTCTCACCAGCCACCGACTCTCTTAGAGTATGTGCAACCTGTTACTTTTTCCTATCAACGCTTTAACAATATTTTCTTATTAGATAATCTACTACAAGTTTCTCATACTTGCAATAGTTTTATACCCAAATTTATTTGGACTCTTTCACCATATTCACAAAATACTGTGTAATTCGGTGGTCATCCGTTAATTCTGGATGGAACGAGCAACCTAGGAACTGCCCCTGACGAGCAGCAACAATGCGACCATTATGCTTGCACAGCACTTCCACGTCTTCCCCCACTTCGACAATATGCGGGGCGCGGATAAATACTCCGACAAAATCCTCTGCTATGCCTGCAATGGAAAGCTCCGCTTCAAAGCTGTCCACCTGACGGCCAAACGAGTTACGCTCTACCTTCGCATCCATGAATGCCAAGTGTGGCTCTTCGTAGCCGACAATTTCATCCGCAATCAGGATAAGTCCGGCACAAGTACCAAACACAGGTTTCCCACTAGAGCCGAACTCACGGAGGGGCTCCATGAAAGAATACTTATCAATCAGTCGGCGCATGGTCGTGCTTTCGCCGCCCGGAATGATCAGGCCGTCTACTTCATTAAGCTGTTCCGCTCTTTTTACCACTACTGCTTCTGCTCCAGATGCTTCGATGGACCTGACATGTTCCCGAACCGCACCTTGAAGTCCCAAGACTCCAACTTTCACCATACGTTAAAACTCCTTTACTTACCAGCCACGCTCTTGCATGCGATTTTCAGGTAATAGTGTAGAAATTTCGATACCTTTCATTGCAGTTCCCAATCCTTTGGACAGGCTAGCAATCAATTCATAATCTTCATAATGAGTAGTCGCTTCTACGATCGCACGAGCAAATTTGGCTGGGTTTTCTGATTTGAAGATACCAGAGCCAACAAATACTCCATCAGAACCTAATTGCATCATTAACGCTGCATCGGCTGGAGTCGCAATCCCGCCTGCTGCGAAGTTCACTACCGGAAGCTTGCCAGTACGCTTGATTTCAAGAAGCAGTTCAAAAGGTGCTCCTAAAAGCTTAGCTTCTGTCATCAATTCATCTTCGTTCATTCCTACCACCTTGCGAACCTGTGCGTTCACTTTACGGATGTGACGAACCGCTTCTACGATGTTCCCTGTTCCAGGCTCACCTTTAGTACGAAGCATGGAAGCACCTTCACCGATACGGCGTGCAGCTTCCCCTAGGTCACGACAACCACATACAAATGGTACTTTGTATTGGCGCTTGTCCAAGTGGTATTCTTCATCAGCCGGAGTCAATACTTCACTCTCATCGATGTAATCCACACCCATTGCTTCCAATACGCGAGCTTCCACGATATGGCCGATACGAGCTTTTGCCATTACCGGAATGGATACAGCCTTCATAACCTCTTCCACAATTGTTGGATCTGCCATGCGGGCAACCCCACCAGCTGCACGGATATCAGCAGGAACACGCTCCAATGCCATTACAGCGACTGCACCAGCTTCTTCTGCAATTCTTGCCTGCTCAGCGTTAACAACGTCCATGATAACGCCGCCTTTTTGCATTTCCGCCATTCCACGTTTTACACGATCTGTACCTGTTTGATGTGTCATCGATAAGTCCCCCTATATGTATAAAATGATTTTTTCATAAAATGGAACAAGTCCATATAATTTACTAACACGTTCTTTATTTTACCTTAAATTTTAGAAAAATCCTAATAAAAAATCGAAAGTTCTGCTTGCCACTATTTAGAAAGATTCGGTTTTTCTGGCTTCTTCTCTATATCATACATAGTATTTCCTTACTAAAGCAGAATACACCAAACTTTATATAGACAAAATGCCCGGAAGCCCCCCTTTAAAAAAGAGGATTTCCAAGCACTTCCTATTACGATTATCTAATTAAAATAGACCTTTTACCGCTCCAACAACTGTAGACCATAGATCTGCAAAGAATCCGCCAATCGCACGCATGGAAAGCACGAACCAGTTCGCTTTCTCAACGCCCTCTTTGGTTACAAGATCCACTTTCGAACCTTGTTGTTCAAAAAGGTAACCTAAGTCTTCTTCTTCACCAGTATAATTCACAGTCATGTGACCGACTTTAGTACCTTCTTCAAAAGGAGCTGTAATAGCATCTTCTAATACCACTTTTTCATCATATACATACAGTGGTTCAAAGCTTTCTTCTTCTCCACGCTTCACTAGTACCTTCAAAGCGTCACTGGTTTCCACTTCTACTTGCTTTTCTTTCCCTTTCACTACTTTCAGATTGGAGTTTTCATCAATCTGATAGTTAGAAGGGTAAATTTCTTTAACAGAGTAGTTGGCAAAACCGTAATCAAATAGTTTTCTAGTTTCTGCAAAACGAGCAGTATCTTGAGGCTGGCCATTAGCATTTTTAGCATCCATTACCACGGAAATAAATCTCATGCCATCCTTCTCGATAGTTCCAGTAAAGTTATAGCCTGCAAAATCTGTGAAACCAGTTTTTAATCCGTCGACTCCTTCATACTCAGAAATAAGTCCTGGAAGCATCCAGTTCCAGTTAGACATATCGATTTCATCGTCTGTACCTTCTCTGAACTTCTTTTTAGGAATGCTGGCCGTTTCTAAGATCTCAGGGAAGTCATTCAATAAGTGGTAAGCAAGCTTCGCTGTTGCACGGGCAGACATGACATTTTCTTCATCTGCATTTGTTCCATCTGGATGCATACCGTAAAGATCTGCATTGTTCAATCCAGTTGAGTTAACAAATTTATAATCTTCTAGGCCTAATTCCTCGGCCTTTTCGTTCATCATTTTCACAAATTCCGTTTCCGTACCGGCTACCATTTCCGCAAGGGCGATAGTTGCACCATTGGCAGAGTAGATGGCCATTGCCTCATAAAGTTCCTGTACATTGTATGTACCGTCTCTTCGAAGAGGAACATTGGAAAGACTGCGATCATGGGAGATCGTCCAAACATATTCATTCACATTGTATTGATCATCTAGTGAAAGCTTCCCTTCACTGATCGCTTCTAAAATTAAGTACTCACTCATCATTTTAGTCATACTTGCGATTCCAAGAATGGAATCAATGTTCTTTTGATAAATAATCTTTCCGGTGCTTTGTTCAAGAAGTAATGCAGCTTCTGCATTTATATCCAAGTGGGGGTTATTCCCCTCCGCTTTTACATCTTGTATCGAGAAAATGGTTGTCAGCATCGCAATGGTTAGTAAACTAGCAATAACACGTTGAAAGTTTTTCTTTGTCACAATTAAGTACCCTCCACATAATTTTTCACATAGTCGTTATTTTATCACACTATGTCCCAAAAAAATAGACAGAGAAAGACTACTTCTTTCCCTGTCCTAATATAAGTCTTAACACCTATGCAATGTTATTATACGGAATAATTGGGAGATTCTTTGGTGATTTGCACATCATGTGGATGGCTCTCACGTAAGCCTGCACCAGTCATTTTCACAAATTGTGCATGTTCCCTTAATTCCTGTAAGTCTTTAGTCCCGCAATACCCCATGCCGGACCGCAGACCGCCCACCATTTGGTAAATAGTGTCTGCAACAGGGCCTTTATAAGGAATACGCCCTTCAATGCCTTCTGGTACGAACTTTTTATTGTCTTCCTGGAAGTAACGGTCCTTGCTTCCTTTTTCCATCGCTCCGACAGACCCCATGCCCCGGTATACTTTAAAGCGGCGGCCTTGGAAGATCTCTGTATCTCCAGGGCTTTCAGACGTTCCGCCAAGCATACTTCCAAGCATTACAGCGTGCCCGCCTGCTGCCAGTGCCTTCACGATATCTCCGGAATACTTGATTCCCCCGTCCGCGATGATGGATACACCCAATTTTCTAGCTTCTGTTGCGCAATCATATACCGCGGTGATCTGAGGAACACCAACACCTGCCACTACACGGGTGGTACAGATGGAGCCAGGCCCGATTCCTACCTTTATGACATTTGCACCAGCCTCGACTAAATCACGAGTCGCTTCTGCCGTTGCAACGTTTCCTGCTATGATGTTCAAGTCAGGGTACTTGTCCCTGATCTTTCTCACCGTATCAAGTACTCCTTGGGAATGGCCATGTGCTGTATCCACTACAATGGCATCCACATTCTTTTGAACCAGTTTCTCCACTCGGAGCATCGTATCTCCTGTCACTCCTACAGCTGCGCCAACCAGTAAACGTCCCTGGTTATCCTTCGCTGAGTGTGGGAACTCAATAACTTTTTCTATATCCTTAATGGTGATAAGACCTTTTAAGATGCCAGCTTCATCTACAAGAGGGAGTTTTTCAATTTTGTACTTTTGTAGAATGCTCTCTGCTTCTTGCAATGTGGTACCAACCGAACCAGTAACAAGATTTTCTTTTGTCATGACATCGGAAATTGGAATAGAGAAGTCCTGGATGAAACGTAAATCACGATTAGTCAAAATCCCAACTAGCTTTTGTTCTTCGTTGTTGTTCACGATCGGTACACCAGATATTCTGTATTTCCCCATAAGGTGCTCTGCATCAAATACTTGATGTTCAGGCGTTAAGAAGAACGGGTCCGTGATTACTCCTCTTTCCGAGCGCTTTACCTTGTCCACTTGCTCTGCTTGCTGCTCAATGGACATATTTTTATGGATGATTCCCAATCCGCCTTGTCGTGCCATGGCAATTGCCATTTCCGCTTCGGTCACCGTATCCATCCCAGCGCTGATGATTGGAATATTCAGCTGAAGTGTTTCCGTCAGGTTCACTTTCAAATCCACATCCCTCGGCAAAACCTCGGATTTAGCTGGTACTAAAAGAACATCATCAAATGTTAAGCCTTCTTTAGCAAATTTACTTTCCCACATGACAAAATTTTCCCCCTTCTTATTCGCGATAATATTTATAGTAGAGTATCAACTGGACAAAATACTGTCAAGGACAGTAACATAAGTTTATTTTTTCTAATTATTCTAACTATATCTAGTTAAACAAGGATGTGGACTAATTGACAGCTTCCTTCTCACACTTATTTTTCCCATTTCAATCTGTGGAAACCGCGCAGAAATTATTAAAGGCGAGTTATCAAAAGCAGCAAATAGAACAGTATGAACAAAAGAGCTACCATAATTCATATAGCTTTATCTACTATGTGGAGCATGGACTGACATATCTTCAGCAAGCGAATACTACTCCCACGTCCATTAAACCTGTTCTTATGTTTTATGGCATGGTCCAGCTGATCAAAGCCTGCTTGTTAACGGTCGATCCTTCCTATCCAGAATCCACTTCTGTACTAGCTCACGGAGTCTCTACAAGAAAGCGGAAAAAACAAAGCTACGAATTCATACAAGATGAAGTAAAAGTTCAGAAAAATGGACTCTTTTCGCACTTTAGCGACAAAATGTTCCATGTGAAACAAACAGAAGGTACAAAGTATTCCATGAAGGATTTACTTTTCTCCATCCCCGAACTAGAAACAACCATTAAAATAACCAAAAACAAAACCCCATTCCTTCCAGTAGGAAAGGTGAATGATGAATGTATTCGGATACCGCTATCCATTCTCGATGATTATAAAATGACCAAAGACCGCTTCGTACAGTATTTTCTTAAACAAACGTCCTATGAGTTAGATTCCGTGACAGACAAATACCTTCAATTTAAAAGGTTGGAGAATCATGTTGCGAATGTTAATTACTCCCCTTTATTATACAACTATCAAAAGAACGCCCTGTACATTCCTAGGAAAAAGGAACAGCTAACCTTTTCCCCTGAAATACTGTCGCATTATCTGCTTTTATATAACCTTAGCATGATCTGCCGGTATGAAACAGAATGGTGGGGAGAATTGCTTCATACATTCAACAGCAGCGACATTTCCCTCATCAACCAGTTCCTTGATGTTGCGTTCCTGAAAATACCGTATTATTTGCATGGGTATTTGTTGAATACGCTCGGTATCGATAGGGAGGCATAGGGGGTCTGCTTGTTCCTCTCATGGGAGGAGGTGAGGACGTTCGTGGTGTGAGAAACTATGGAGATAGGTCTTCAAATGAGGACCTTTTCGATTGATAAATCAGCTCCAAATGGTCTTCATAGCCCTGATGATGACAATCTCAACAGAAAATTTGCCTCCAGATTGTCTTTATAGCCTTGATTATGACAATCTCAATGGAAAATTCACCTCCAGATTGTCTTTATAGCTCTGATGAAGTGATTAATCACTGTAAATCTTTGCTTTCGATCCAACAGCTTTGATTTTATCAGTCAACTTTTCCGTGTTATCAACCAAGTCACATCATTTAAACTCCATTCGACACCAACTGATAAAAACCACTACCTCAAAATCACCTATACTCTCTCCCTCTCGCTCCTCCTCATCCCCCAAAAAACACAAAAAAACCAGCGCCTAATTTAATAAGCACTGGTTTCCCTTAAATTTGCCTGGCAACGTCCTACTCTCACAGGGGGAGATCCCCCAACTACCATCGGCGCTGAAGAGCTTAACTTCCGTGTTCGGTATGGGAACGGGTGTGGCCTCTTCGCCATCATTACCAGACATATTCAGTTGAAGGTTGATCCTTCAAAACTAGATAATGTGTCCATATCAAGAATTCATATCGTTCACTTATTTCATCATTGTTGGGTTAAGTCCTCGATCGATTAGTATTCGTCAGCTCCACATGTCGCCATGCTTCCACCTCGAACCTATCTACCTGATCATCTTTCAGGGATCTTACTTACCGAAGTAAAAGGAAATCTCATCTTGAGGGGGGCTTCATGCTTAGATGCTTTCAGCACTTATCCCGTCCGCACGTAGCTACCCAGCTATGCCTTTGGCAAGACAACTGGTACACCAGCGGTGCGTCCATCCCGGTCCTCTCGTACTAAGGACAGCTCCTCTCAAATTTCCTGCGCCCACGACGGATAGGGACCGAACTGTCTCACGACGTTCTGAACCCAGCTCGCGTACCGCTTTAATGGGCGAACAGCCCAACCCTTGGGACCGACTACAGCCCCAGGATGCGATGAGCCGACATCGAGGTGCCAAACCTCCCCGTCGATGTGGACTCTTGGGGGAGATAAGCCTGTTATCCCCGGGGTAGCTTTTATCCGTTGAGCGATGGCCCTTCCATGCGGAACCACCGGATCACTAAGCCCGACTTTCGTCCCTGCTCGACTTGTAGGTCTCGCAGTCAAGCTCCCTTGTGCCTTTACACTCTGCGAATGATTTCCAACCATTCTGAGGGAACCTTTGGGCGCCTCCGTTACTCTTTAGGAGGCGACCGCCCCAGTCAAACTGCCCACCTGACACTGTCTCCCAGCCCGATAAGGGCTGCGGGTTAGAATTTCAATACAGCCAGGGTAGTATCCCACCGACGCCTCCACCGAAGCTAGCGCTCCGGCTTCTCAGGCTCCTACCTATCCTGTACAAGCTGTACCAAAATTCAATATCAGGCTACAGTAAAGCTCCACGGGGTCTTTCCGTCCTGTCGCGGGTAACCTGCATCTTCACAGGTACTATAATTTCACCGAGTCTCTGGTTGAGACAGTGCCCAGATCGTTACGCCTTTCGTGCGGGTCGGAACTTACCCGACAAGGAATTTCGCTACCTTAGGACCGTTATAGTTACGGCCGCCGTTTACTGGGGCTTCGGTTCAAAGCTTCGCTTGCGCTAACCTCTCCCCTTAACCTTCCAGCACCGGGCAGGCGTCAGCCCCTATACTTCGCCTTACGGCTTCGCAGAGACCTGTGTTTTTGCTAAACAGTCGCCTGGGCCTATTCACTGCGGCTCTCTCGGGCTTTAACACCCTAACAGAGCACCCCTTCTCCCGAAGTTACGGGGTCATTTTGCCGAGTTCCTTAACCAGAGTTCTCTCGCTCACCTTAGGATTCTCTCCTCGCCTACCTGTGTCGGTTTGCGGTACGGGCACCATACTCCTCGCTAGAGGCTTTTCTTGGCAGTGTGAAATCAGGAACTTCGGTACTATATTTCCCTCGCTATCACAGCTCAGCCTTATCGAGAAGCGGATTTGCCTACTTCTCAGCCTTACTGCTTAGACGCGCATATCCAACAGCGCGCTTACCCTATCCTTCTGCGTCCCCCCATTGCTCAAACGGAGTGGAGGTGGTACAGGAATATCAACCTGTTATCCATCGCCTACGCCTTTCGGCCTCGGCTTAGGTCCCGACTAACCCTGAGCGGACGAGCCTTCCTCAGGAAACCTTAGGCATTCGGTGGAAGGGATTCTCACCCTTCTTTCGCTACTCATACCGGCATTCTCACTTCTAAGCGCTCCACCAGTCCTTACGGTCTAGCTTCAACGCCCTTAGAACGCTCTCCTACCACTGTTCGTAAGAACAGTCCGCAGCTTCGGTGATACGTTTAGCCCCGGTACATTTTCGGCGCAGAGTCACTCGACCAGTGAGCTATTACGCACTCTTTAAATGGTGGCTGCTTCTAAGCCAACATCCTGGTTGTCTAAGCAACTCCACATCCTTTTCCACTTAACGTATACTTGGGGACCTTAGCTGGCGGTCTGGGCTGTTTCCCTCTTGACTACGGATCTTATCACTCGCAGTCTGACTCCCATGGATAAGTCTTTGGCATTCGGAGTTTGACTGAATTCGGTAATCCGATGAGGACCCCTAGTCCAATCAGTGCTCTACCTCCAAGACTCTAACACATGAGGCTAGCCCTAAAGCTATTTCGGAGAGAACCAGCTATCTCCAGGTTCGATTGGCATTTCACCCCTACCCACACCTCATCCGCTCACTTTTCAACGTGAGTCGGTTCGGGCCTCCATTCAGTGTTACCTGAACTTCACCCTGGACATGGGTAGATCACCTGGTTTCGGGTCTACGACCACGTACTCATTCGCCCTATTCAGACTCGCTTTCGCTACGGCTCCGTCTCTTCGACTTAACCTTGCACGGGATCGTAACTCGCCGGTTCATTCTACAAAAGGCACGCTATCACCCATTAACGGGCTCTAACTACTTGTAGGCACACGGTTTCAGGATCTATTTCACTCCCCTTCCGGGGTGCTTTTCACCTTTCCCTCACGGTACTGGTTCACTATCGGTCACTAGGGAGTATTTAGCCTTGGGAGATGGTCCTCCCTGCTTCCGACGGGATTTCTCGTGTCCCGCCGTACTCAGGATCCACTCAGGAGGGAACGAAGTTTCAACTACAGGGTTTTTACCTTCTATGACGGACCTTTCCAGATCGCTTCATTTACCCCGTTCCTTTGTAACTCCATGTTGAGTGTCCTACAACCCCAAGAGGCAAGCCTCTTGGTTTGGGCTAATTCCGTTTCGCTCGCCGCTACTCAGGAAATCGCGTTTGCTTTCTCTTCCTCCGGGTACTAAGATGTTTCAGTTCCCCGGGTCTGCCTTCATTACCCTATGTATTCAGGTAAAGATACTGCTCCATTACGAGCAGTGGGTTTCCCCATTCGGAAATCTCCGGATCAAAGCTTACTTACAGCTCCCCGAAGCATATCGGTGTTAGTCCCGTCCTTCATCGGCTCCTAGTGCCAAGGCATCCACCGTGCGCCCTTAATAACTTAACCGTCGACCAAAATTGGTCATGTGTCGATATCAGCGATGATATCTATAAGAAAATTACTAAGATGAACGATATTTTGTGAATATCTTGATATTAGTTACATTATCTAGTTTTCAAGGAACAACTATGACTATTCGTAAGAATTGTCTAGGGATAAATCGGATGATTTATCTGTATGGTTGATTATTTTCACAGAGTGAAAAAATCTTGGTGGAGCCTAGCGGGATCGAACCGCTGACCTCCTGCGTGCAAAGCAGGCGCTCTCCCAGCTGAGCTAAGGCCCCATAAAAGTTCTATAATTAAAAAATGGTGGGCCTAAGTGGACTCGAACCACCGACCTCACGCTTATCAGGCGTGCGCTCTAACCAGCTGAGCTATAGGCCCCGACTATCTATGAGAGAGATCTCTCAAAACTAAACAAAACAACAAGCGTACATTCCTTAGAAAGGAGGTGATCCAGCCGCACCTTCCGATACGGCTACCTTGTTACGACTTCACCCCAATCATCTGTCCCACCTTAGGCGGCTGGCTCCAAAAGGTTACCCCACCGACTTCGGGTGTTACAAACTCTCGTGGTGTGACGGGCGGTGTGTACAAGGCCCGGGAACGTATTCACCGCGGCATGCTGATCCGCGATTACTAGCGATTCCGGCTTCATGCAGGCGAGTTGCAGCCTGCAATCCGAACTGAGAACGGTTTTATGGGATTGGCTCGACCTCGCGGTTTTGCTGCCCTTTGTACCGTCCATTGTAGCACGTGTGTAGCCCAGGTCATAAGGGGCATGATGATTTGACGTCATCCCCACCTTCCTCCGGTTTGTCACCGGCAGTCACCTTAGAGTGCCCAACTGAATGCTGGCAACTAAGATCAAGGGTTGCGCTCGTTGCGGGACTTAACCCAACATCTCACGACACGAGCTGACGACAACCATGCACCACCTGTCACTCTGTCCCCCGAAGGGGAACGTCCTATCTCTAGGAGTGTCAGAGGATGTCAAGACCTGGTAAGGTTCTTCGCGTTGCTTCGAATTAAACCACATGCTCCACCGCTTGTGCGGGCCCCCGTCAATTCCTTTGAGTTTCAGTCTTGCGACCGTACTCCCCAGGCGGAGTGCTTAATGCGTTAGCTGCAGCACTAAAGGGCGGAAACCCTCTAACACTTAGCACTCATCGTTTACGGCGTGGACTACCAGGGTATCTAATCCTGTTTGCTCCCCACGCTTTCGCGCCTCAGTGTCAGTTACAGACCAGAAAGTCGCCTTCGCCACTGGTGTTCCTCCAAATCTCTACGCATTTCACCGCTACACTTGGAATTCCACTTTCCTCTTCTGCACTCAAGTCCCCCAGTTTCCAATGACCCTCCACGGTTGAGCCGTGGGCTTTCACATCAGACTTAAAGGACCACCTGCGCGCGCTTTACGCCCAATAATTCCGGACAACGCTTGCCACCTACGTATTACCGCGGCTGCTGGCACGTAGTTAGCCGTGGCTTTCTGGTTAGGTACCGTCAAGGTGCGAGCAGTTACTCTCGCACTTGTTCTTCCCTAACAACAGAGCTTTACGACCCGAAGGCCTTCATCGCTCACGCGGCGTTGCTCCATCAGACTTTCGTCCATTGTGGAAGATTCCCTACTGCTGCCTCCCGTAGGAGTCTGGGCCGTGTCTCAGTCCCAGTGTGGCCGATCACCCTCTCAGGTCGGCTACGCATCGTCGCCTTGGTGAGCCGTTACCTCACCAACTAGCTAATGCGCCGCGGGCCCATCTGTAAGTGATAGCCGAAACCATCTTTCAATAAAGAACCAGGAGGTTCCTTATATTATCCGGTATTAGCTCCGGTTTCCCGAAGTTATCCCAGTCTTACAGGCAGGTTGCCCACGTGTTACTCACCCGTCCGCCGCTGACCTTTCAAAAGCAAGCTTTTGAAAGGTCCGCTCGACTTGCATGTATTAGGCACGCCGCCAGCGTTCGTCCTGAGCCAGGATCAAACTCTCCAATAAAGAGTCTGAGCTTTTGCTCAAAATTTGCTAGCTTGTGTTACTTAAATCATTTTGTTAATCCCGTAGGATTAACGTTATGACGCTGTTGTTTTGTTTAGTTTTCAAAGAACTCTTTAGTTAGTGTCACTTGTCGAAAGCGACTTCACTAATATATCATTTATCAGCATGTAAGTCAACATCTTTTTATTTTCTTTTTTCAAGATCATGTAGGATGTAAGCTGCTGTCGTTGCTGACTTGATTGATTATAGCACGGTGGCGATAGGGATGCAATTACTTTTTTAATATATTTTTAATTTCTTTTTTCACTGAACTATTATCGACTTTAGGGCTTGATCGGACTCTCAACCGTAAAGGAAAAGGAGGGGTATATAACGCCCCTCCTTATCAGCCTATTTCACGACTTCTTCTATATAGATATCTAATTCCTGGGTCAATGTAATGAAGCGATCCGAGTCAAGTTCCCTTACCATTGGCCTTGGGGGATTACTTGGATCAAGAAAAACAATTTCAGCGATCTTTTCATTGGAGAGTCTGATTTTGTCTCCTATGCTGAAACTACAAACATTTGTTATAAGGGCTTGGACGATAGATAGATCATATTTTCCAAAGGTTTCATGCTTGAGCTGTTCCAACACTTTAAAGGGTGATTGCTTGCTTCGATATTTTCTTGGTGATGTCATGGCATGAAAGACGTCAGCTACAGCAAGTATCTTTGTATAAGGATGGATCTTGTCTTCTGCAAGCCCGAAAGGATATCCGGTTTTATCATAGCGCTCGTGATGTTGAAGGACCGCAAGTTTTATTTCATCTTGGATGACCGGTTGTTTGCTAACCATTTGGTAACTCAAGATGGGATGTTCTTTGATTTGGGAAAACTCTTCTCTTTTAAGTACAGCCACGTTTTTCAAGATTTTTTGATCAATGCGCGACATGCCGCAATCCATCAAGAATCCAGCTATTCCAACCTGGATGATGTCTTTCTTTTTATTCCCAAGGGCGTTTGCTATAGCCGCTGCGATGAGTGCCACTGCCACGGAATGGTGGTAGATGTATTCTTCTTCATTTGTATAATGATAAACGGTGAACACTTCTTCTTGGTGTTGTAGGGACTTCTCTATCAAAGGAATGATTGTCTTACGTACAGCGCTGTAATCGATGGGGGTCCCGGATTCCCAACCCTCATACATTCTTTTATAGGCTTGGGTCGCTTTAAAGTACAATTGCAGGAAGGAGTCTTCTTTTGGCTTTTTTTCTATCATTGCTAAAAGTTGAGGATTGAATGGCTGTCCATTTGAAAGAAAAGTTTCCACTTCTACTTTTTCCACAAGAAAAGATTCCAGTATTTCGATATGTTCGTTTGTCAGGACGGTTCTTTTGGTCATGATGGGCTTGGAGGTGAGTGCTTTTACCTCCTTTGCTAAGATACATCCTTCCACCAACTGCTCGGTTTTTACTAACATGAACGTCTCTCTCCTTATAAACAAAGAGGAACACATGAAAGTGCTCCTCTGTTAGAGTTGATCATTTACTATGCATCTTTTATTCTTCGACCTCTTCGGTGGAATTTCCTTCTTCGATTTCTGTATCTTCCGAACCATCTTCTGGTTCGTCTTCTTTGTCTACTCTTGCCACAGTCGTGACAAATTCATTATCTGCAAGACGAATCAGCTTTACCCCTTGGGTGTTTCGGCCCATTTGAGAGATCCCGTCCACTGACATACGAATCAGAACGCCGCTCGCCGTGATAAGCATCAAGTCCTCTTCGGTTGTTACAGTCTTCACTGAAACAAGCTCCCCATTACGCTCGGTAATGTTGCACGTCTTGATTCCTTTTCCTCCACGGCTTTGGATTCGGTACTCTTCTGCTGGGGTACGTTTACCATATCCGTTCTTGGTTACGACCAATACATCGAGGCCTTCATCCAACAGCTCCATTCCCACTACTTCATCGCTGTCGGAAATGGATATACCTTTTACGCCGGTTGCCGTTCTTCCCATGGAACGTACATCTGTTTCATGGAAACGGATGAGCATCCCTTTCTTCGTTCCGATAATCATCTCTTTCGTTCCGTCCGTTAATTTAACCGATATCAATTCATCATTATCACGAAGTCCTAATGCAATCAGCCCACCTTTACGGATGTTGGCGAACTGGGATAACGGAGAACGCTTGGAGATACCATGCTTGGTTGTAAAGAACAAGTACCAGTCATCCACAAAATCTTCTACCGGGATAATGGCATTGACCCATTCCCCTTTCTCCACTTCTAACAGATTGATGATCGGAATTCCTTTGGCTGTACGGCTGAACTCTGGAATTTCATAACCTTTTGCACGGTATACTTTTCCTTTGTTTGTAAAGAATAAAAGCGTATCGTGTGTGGACGTTGTCAACAAGTGTTCGACAAAGTCGTTCTCATTGGTTCCCATCCCTTGAATTCCACGGCCGCCTCTTCGTTGGCTACGGTAAGTGGAAAGAGGCAGACGCTTAATATAGCCATTATGTGTAAGGGTAATCACGACATTTTGACGTGGAATCAAATCCTCGTCCTCAATGTTTTCAAAACCGCCAACCATAATTTCGGTACGACGAGTGTCATTGAATCGTTCTTTTACTTCTGTTAATTCCTCACGAATAATTTCAAGTACCTTTTCTTCATCTGCAAGGATCGCTTTCAGTTCAGCAATAAGCTGCATGAGCCCTTGGTATTCTTCTTCTATCTTTTCGCGTTCTAAGCCTGTTAGACGTTGAAGTCGCATATCTAGAATCGCCTGTGCTTGTTTTTCAGATAGAGAGAATTCGGTCATTAAGCCTTCACGGGCTATATCAGCTGTTTGGGAACTACGGACCAAGGTGATAACAGCATCCAAGTGATCTAGGGCAATACGCAGACCTTCTAAGATGTGTGCTCTTGCTTCCGCTTTTCGCAGTTCAAATGCTGTACGGCGCTTGATTACCACTTTTTGATGTTCTAGGTAGTAATACAGACATTGTTTCAAGTTCAATACTTTCGGTTCACCATTTACTAATGCAAGCAGGTTGATACCAAAGCTTGTTTGAAGGGAAGTCTGTTTATATAAATTATTAAGAAGCACATTGGCATTCGCGTCTTTTTTGACTTCCATGACGATTCGCATTCCGTTACGGTCGGATTCATCACGTAAATCGGAAATGCCTTCTATCTTCTTATCACGCACAAGGTCTGCAATTTTTTCAATCAGCTTTGCTTTATTTACTTGGTAAGGTAGTTCATGAACAAGGATGACTTCTCTGCCGTTCGGCTTCGTTTCGATCTCCACTTTTGCACGAACCGTGATGGAACCGCGACCAGTTTCATATGCTCTTCTGATTCCGCTTCTGCCTAATATTTGTCCAGCTGTCGGGAAATCCGGGCCAGGGATGATTTCCATCAACTCCGGTATGGTAATGTCAGGGTCCTTACTTACAGCAAGTACTCCGTCGATTATTTCACCAAGTTGATGTGGTGGGATATTCGTTGCCATCCCTACTGCGATACCAGAAGCACCGTTTACAAGCAGGTTTGGAAAACGTGCTGGTAACACGATTGGTTCTCTTTCAGAACCATCGTAGTTATCTTGATAGTCAATGGTATCTTTGTTGATGTCCCGAAGGATTTCCATCGAGATCTTTGACATTCTTGCCTCGGTGTAACGCATTGCTGCTGCAGCGTCCCCATCGACTGAACCGAAGTTACCGTGTCCATCGATCAGCATGTAACGGAAGTTGAAATCCTGCGCCATACGGACCATTGTGTCATAAACGGCAGAGTCACCATGTGGATGGTACTTCCCGATTACTTCCCCGACGATACGGGCGGATTTTTTATAAGCTTTATCAGCTGTCATTCCCAAATCGTTCATCGCATACAGAATACGTCGGTGTACAGGCTTTAATCCGTCACGTACATCCGGCAGGGCACGGGATACGATAACACTCATGGCATAGTCCAGGAAAGATGTTCTCATTTCCTGACTGATATTTATTTCTTTAACTGAGGACCTCTCAGACATAATTACGAACCTCCTTGCGAAATGTGAGTTCTAGACTACATTCGCTTTCGCTCTTCTCTATGTAAAAGACAGGATAGCATGACACTACCCCGCTTTCTTGTTTGGTTGCTTAGAATTAGATATCCAAGTTCTTCACGTAACGTGCATTATCTTGGATAAAGTTCCTTCTTGGTTCTACTTTATCGCCCATCAATATTTCGAATGTTTCATCCGCTTCAATCGCATCCTGCAAACTTACTTGCAGAAGCGTTCTTGATACAGGATCCATCGTTGTTTCCCACAGCTGTTCAGGATTCATCTCTCCAAGACCCTTGTAACGCTGGATGCCAGCTTTTGGTTGGTCGGACATGGTTGCAAGAATCTCTTCTAGCTGACGCTCATTATAAGCATACTCAATCTTTTTGCCCTGTTGGATCTTGTACAACGGCGGTTGTGCAATGTAGATGAAACCATGTTCAATGATTTGACGCATATAGCGATAGAAGAACGTCAGCAACAGGGTACGGATATGGGCCCCGTCGACGTCGGCATCGGTCATGATCACGATTTTATGATACCGGGCACGGGAGATATCGAAGTCCTCGCCAATTCCGGTTCCAAGTGCCGTGATGATGGCACGTACCTCGTTGTTGGATAAAATTTTATCCAGTCTTGCCTTCTCTACGTTAATGATTTTTCCACGTAAAGGCAGGATTGCTTGGAAGTGGCGGTCACGGCCCTGTTTAGCGGATCCACCCGCCGAATCTCCCTCAACCACATATATTTCGCTGATAGCCGGATCTTTTGAGGAGCAGTCGGCCAATTTCCCAGGCAGGCTGGAGATTTCGAGCGCGCTTTTTCTTCTTGTCAGCTCTCTCGCTTTTTTTGCAGCCATACGGGCTCTGGATGCCATTAATCCTTTTTCGACGATTTTCCTTGCCGCAGAAGGATTTTCCAGAAGGAAGCCTTCAAACTTCTCGGTGAAAACAGAGTCGGTTACCGTTCTTGCCTCACTGTTTCCTAATTTTGTTTTTGTTTGTCCCTCAAACTGTGGGTCCGGGTGCTTGATGGATACGATCGCGGTCAAGCCTTCTCGCACATCTTCCCCCGTCAGGTTTCCATCTGCATCTTTGAATATATTATTTTTACGTGCATAATCATTGATTACTCTTGTCAATGCCGTTTTAAAACCTGATTCATGTGTTCCGCCTTCATAGGTGCTGATGTTATTGGCAAATGAGTACAGATTGCTTGTGTAGCTATCATTATACTGAAGTGCCACTTCGATGGAGATGCCGTCCTTTTCTCCCTCTACAAAAACGACTTCCTCATGAATGACTTCTTTCGTACGGTTCAAATGCTCCACATAAGATGCGATACCGCCTTCATAGTGGTATTCATTTTTCTTGGATCCTTCTTCACGCTTATCCTCGATGGTGATCCGGATTCCTTTATTCAAGAACGCAAGCTCACGTAAACGGTGTGCTAATGTATCGTAGTCATATTCCTTTGTTTCTGTAAAAATCTCTTCATCGGGAACAAAATGAATGATGGTCCCTGTAATGTCGGTTTCACCAATTACTTTCAGGTCCTCATTCGGTACCCCTTTGTTATATTTTTGATAGTGGATGTTTCCATCACGATGAACATAGATCTCAAGATCGGAAGAAAGGGCATTTACTACAGACGCACCAACCCCGTGAAGACCACCGGATACTTTATAGCCGCCACCGCCGAATTTCCCTCCGGCATGAAGGACGGTCATGATGACTTCCACTGCAGGTCGTCCCATTTTCTCATGAATTCCGACCGGGATTCCACGGCCATTATCTTTTACCGTAATACTGTTATCTTTTTCTACAATGACATTGATCTCGGAGCAATATCCTGCCAACGCTTCATCGATACTGTTATCGACAATCTCCCACACCAAGTGGTGCAATCCTTTGGCACTGGTGGAACCGATATACATACCAGGTCTTTTACGAACGGCCTCTAGCCCCTCGAGTACCTGTATATTACTCTCATCATAGCTATTTTCTTGCAGTTCTTTTTGGTCCATCGTCATATCTATCACCTTCACTTTTTATTTCTACACAATAGACTTCGTTTATGGTTAACGGGGTGCGTTCCCCCTTTAGAAAAGATTGTGGTGCGCCGCTGGGGATTTCCACACAGGGCTGCGCTTTTTTCTCGGGCTACGCCCTGCGGGTCTCCCAAAAGTGCTATCTCCTGCTGGATTCTTCGCCCTGTGCTCCATTCACCAGTTAATATAACTGCTATTTCTAATAGAGCATCTCCTCAAAGGAGGTGTCCATTCTCTTTTTTAAGGTTGTCGAGGCTAAGGGAGAGAGGTAAATATTCTCTTCGGTAATCACAATTGATTTGATATCATGCTTACTAATATTTTTGATGGATTTGCTTGCCACATCCGGAAGAGAGCTTTTCCAATCCGACTGCAACAACCTGCGATCTAATATGGCAATTATTTGCGAAGCTCGCACCATCACTTCTTCTCCAATGTGCAGATACATACCCATTCACCTCAATTTCGTTTCTTGATCGTACCGGAAACCACTTCATACGTAGCCGCCTGTTTCAAGGTCTGATGATCTATTCCATCAACATTTGTCGTCGTCACGAAAGTCTGGACCTTTCCTTGTATCGTATTCAAAAGGTGGGACTGCCTATAGTCATCAAGTTCCGAAAGCACGTCATCTAAAAGGAGAATGGGATACTCCCCCACTACCGAGTGAATAAGATCTATTTCGGCAAGCTTCAGCGAAAGTGCGGTTGTGCGCTGCTGTCCTTGCGATCCGAATGTTTGGACGTCTTTTCCGTTCACTTGAAAGAGAAGGTCATCTCGATGCGGTCCGAAAAGTGTCACGCCTCTTTCAATTTCTCTAACTTTTATTTTATCAAACTTTTCGTTATATGCTTCTATCATTTTCGACAAGTTTGTTGTTTCTGATACATAATCAATAGATGGTTTGTAGATAATGGTTAATTCTTCCAATCCTCTACTGATGCTTTTATGGATGGGCTGAGCCCAGCTTTGTAACAATTGGACAAACTCCTGCCGCTTTTCCGTGATGCTTGCGGCAAGTTCAATGAGTTGCTCTGTCAGGACCAATAGCATGGTCTCGTCTTTTTGCTTTCTCGTCTGCAATTGCTTTAAATAGTGGTTCCGCTGCTGCAATACCTTTTGATACCTCGAGAGGTCATGCATATACCTCGGAGATACCTGACCCAGTTCCATATCGATGAAACGACGCCTTACCTGAGGACTGCCCTTCACAAGTGTCAGATCCTCAGGTGCAAACATGACGATATTCATATTACCGATATACTGGCTTAATTTGGTTTGCTCGATATGGTTGATCTTTGCTTTCTTCCCTTTTTTACTGATAACGAGCTGCAAGGGCAATGGCCCATTTCGTTTATGTATCCTACCCTCTATTTTAGCATACTCTTCGTCCCATCTGATAAGATCTTTATCATTGGACGTTCGGTGTGATTTAGCCATCGCCAGAACATAGATGGATTCCATGACATTTGTCTTTCCTTGCGCATTTTCTCCCAAAATGACATTCACACCGTTTTCGAATACAGCATGCAGGCTTTCATAATTCCGATAGTGTCTTAAGCTCAATTCTTCAATATACAATCCGCTTCACCAACTCATCAGGAAACAACAACATAGCTTCCATGACCGTCTATTTCTACTACATCCTGCACGACTAGTTTTCTTCCTCTTCTATCTTCAAGCTCACCATTCACCTTCACTTCATACTCCTGAAGGAACCACTTTGCCATCCCACCCGACTGAATGACATCTGCAAGCTTAAGGAATTGCCCAAGTGTAATAAATTCTGTTGAAATCTGGATTTCTTTCATCGATTCGCGCTCACTTTCTTTTTAAGGGTTATGTGATGTTGCCTGTCTTTTCTTTTAACATTCCCTTATTGTCTATTTCCTATTGTACTAGAACTTCTCCATATAGAAAAGAAAGCCACTAGGAATGGTCGCTAGTAGCTTTCTTCATCACGTTCTTAATAGGTTCTGACAGGAAGGATAAGTTGAAGCATGGAGTCATCATGCAACGTTTTGATGACAAATGGTCTCATCGCCCCGGTAAAGTTGATCAAGATCTCGTTTCCTTCGAGCGCTTTTAACGCATCCATCATGTATTTGGCACTAAAAGAGATCTTTAGTTCCTCACCACTAATGGAGTTGCTTTGAACTTGCTCCACCACTTTCCCGACTTCCGGGGAGTTTGAGGAAACCTCCAAAGTATCCGCTTCAAGTGTAGCAAGTTTTACGACGTTGTTTCTTCCCTCTCTTGCCAAAAGGCTCGCACGATCGATGGCCTGTAGGAATTCTTTCGTCGTTACCGTGATGTCTGTTTTACTTTCAGCAGGAATCAATCTGGAAGTATCCGGATAGTTTCCATCAAGCAGACGAGAAAAGAAAAGAATGTTTTTCGCCTTGAACAGTACCTGGTTCTCCGTTACGACAATGTCCAACAGCTCATTGTTATCATCGAGGATTTTATTTAATTCATTCAAGCTTTTACCAGGAATGACCACATTGCAGGAAATGTCGTTCTCCGCTTCTACTTTTGCTTTACGTAAGGCCAGACGATGACTGTCTGTTGCAATACAGGTCAATTCATGGTTTTCAAGCTTCCAGTTTACACCTGTCAAGATAGGGCGTGTTTCTGAGGTGGACACCGCGAACACTGTTTGTCGAATAATATTTTTCAAAAGATCTGTCGGTACCTTAAATACGTTCTGCTCTTCTACTTGTGGCAGATGAGGATATTCAGCAGCATCCTGGCCATTCAAGTTAAACTCAGAGTTACCGGATCGGATGGTCGTGACATATTGGCTTTGTACCTCCATCTCCACTGTATCCATAGGCAGCTTTTTAATGATTTCACTAAAAAAGCGAGCTTGCAGCACGACACTACCTGCCGTTTGCACTTCTACATTTTCAGATCCTTCTTCTTCACAAGGAATGAAAGATTCAATAGAAATATCAGAGTCACTACCAGTAAGGGTCACTCCTTCTTCTGTAGCGACAATTTTTATTCCAGTAAGAATCGGAATCGTTGTCCGGGAAGAGACGGCTTTTAGTACATCTTGAACGCTTTGAACCAGCTTGTCGCGTTGGATAATAAATTTCATCGTAATCCTCCTTATAGGGCAGGTCTATTTATATATTTTTATTAATAAAAAACAGTAGAAGTAATAGTAGGGGCTGTGATTATGTGGATAAGTCCTTTTTCTATAACAAGGAGTAGATATCCACATGTGTATAAACTGTGTTTAACTCTGGCCCACTTATGCACAGTTTCCACTGATGATCTTCTAAACACTGCTGTTGATTTCCGCGATAGGCTTCTCTTTCCGTGGAAAGTTGCTGGAACTTCCTCATTACGCACAGGAGTTTGCACCTAGCTCTACTTCCATTCGGAGTCTTTGCTATCACTCCAATCATCAGCTAAGGTTATCTATTAACTTTTTAGGGAATCTGCTATTGCTTGAACTTGTTTTTGCAGGGATGTATCTGTTTTTACTAGATTAGATATTTTTTCATGGGCATGAATGACGGTTGTATGGTCACGTCCGCCAAACTCCTCGCCGATTTTCGGTAAGGAGAAATCAGTGAGCTCCCTTGATAAGTACATGGCAATTTGACGAGGGAAAGCGACAGATTTCGTTCGCTTTTTCGCCTTGAAGTCTTCTAGTTTCACATTATATTCTTCTCCGACGGTGCGCTGGATGTCATGAATGGTCACGACTCTCGGCTTGGAGCTTGGAATGATATCTTTTAACGCTTCGGCTGCCAAATCGGCATTAATATCTTTATTGATCAAGGAGGAATAGGCGACAACCCGAATAAGTGCCCCCTCCAATTCACGGATATTGGAATCGATTTGATTGGCGATATAAAGCATCACTTCATTAGGAATATCCAAACCTTCCGCTTTCGCTTTCTTTCGTAAAATGGCGATACGCGTTTCAAGGTCCGGTGGCGTAATGTCCGTTATCAGTCCCCATTCAAAGCGGGATCTAAGACGATCTTCCAATGTTGGAATCTCTTTAGGCGGACGGTCACTGGAGATGACAATTTGCTTGCTTTCTTCATGTAAGGTGTTGAACGTATGGAAAAATTCTTCTTGTGTCTGTTCTTTTCCAGCAAGGAACTGAATATCATCAATAAGCAGCACATCGACATTTCGATATTTATTGCGGAAATCGACAGCTTTATTGTCACGAATGGAATTAATGAATTCATTGGTAAATTTTTCGGATGATAAATAGACCACCTTTGCCGCTGGGTTATGCTCGATGACATAATGCCCGATCGCATGCATTAAGTGGGTTTTTCCCAGTCCAACGCCCCCATATATGAAAAGCGGGTTATAGGCTTTTGCTGGAGCTTCTGCCACGGCCAGGGATGCCGCATGGGCAAACCTGTTCCCAGATCCGATGACAAACGTGTCAAATGTGTATTTAGGATTCAACATATTTTGCGGAATTTCTATAGAATCATCGTCTTTTTTCACTTTTGCAGGCGGAGTTTTGATTTCTATCTCTTCATCCGCTTGGTTTTGAGGAATAATGAATTTGATGGAAAGCTCTTCCCCTGTGATATCCGAAATGGTTTCTCCAATAAGACCAGAATATCTAGACTCAAGCCAGTCCCTGGCAAATTCATTAGGCGCGGTAATGACCAAATTATCCCCTTGAAGTGAATGGGCCTTTGTACTTTTCAGCCATGTTTCAAAGCTTGGCTTGCTTATTTTTTTCTCTATCTGATTTAATGCCTTGACCCATAGGTCAGAAATGTTTTTCAT